>JAKFCO010000140.1:0-33930 GCA_036676605.1 Algoriphagus sp. | reverse complement strand
TTCGCTTGATTGCACGTAACAGAATTAAGTTGGGATTTGAATGAAAAAATCCCCCTAACCCTCCGCCGCGCCTGTGCGCCCTTGGCGTAGCGGAGGGAGTCACATTTCCGCATCCCGATAGCTCAGGATTAAAACCGATAGGCTTCTATCCATCGTGCAGATATCCGGATACGCATATTTTGAGATTCACCCCCAACCAATTCAATTGGGTAAGCTTTTTCTTTCACATGAACCACAAAATGAAATACCAACAGGACTGATCAATCTTTGTGGACATATCCATCCCGGAGTTCGATTAGTTGGAAAAGGAAGGCAATCTATACGGCTTCCTTGCTTATATCTACATGATAACCAGCTGATTATTCCTATTTTTTGGAATTTTACGGGATTGGCTTTGACTCAGGATTTGCCCGGTGATCAGATTTTTGGAGTGACTAAAGAAAAAGTGATTCCAATCCTTTCCTGAGATTAGATTGGCAAAATCCTTGGGGATGCGTAGTTTTGATAAGAATTTTGTTCCTATGGCGAATTACCCCCGCGAGAAAAAAGTACTTGGTCATTTCAAATTTGGAAGTGTCCTGTTCAGCACCACGCTCTCCCTTTTTATAGTTGGTCTATTCGGAGTCATATTGATCCAGGCAAAAACCCTGACGAGCATGATCCGGGAGAATATTGAGATTCAGGTTTTTCTGGAGAAAAACCTTGATGAAACCCAATTGAAAGCAATTCGGGATGACCTTGCCGGTCGTTCATTCATTTTAAAAAAAGATGATTCTCTCAGCCTGAAATTTATCTCAGACGAAGAAGCTGCCGCGACATTCATCGAAAGTACCGGCGAAGACTTTACCAAATTTCTCGAAGACAATCCACTGAGAGACAGTTATGTAATTGCAATTGCGGAGGAATTTCAGACTTCTGAGCAACTTGCCTCTATCGTGAAAGAATTAGAAGCAATCCCGGGCGTTTTTGAAGTTTCTTACATGACAGATCTGGTCGATTCGATCAATAAAAATCTACTGAAAGTAAGTTTGGTGCTGGGTGGATTTATCCTCATTCTGATCATTACTGTAGTCATGTTGATCAATAACACCATCCGGCTAGCTTTATTTTCCCAACGTTTTCTGATTCGCTCCATGCAGCTTGTAGGTGCGACGAGAGGATTTATTCGAAAGCCTTTTCTTGCAAGAGCATTTATGTTTGGAATGCTGGCAGGAGCCATTGCCTCTATTGTCCTTTTCGCTTTGGTCAAATACACTCAGGCAAATATCGAGGGATTTGCCTTGCTTCAAAACCAACAACTTTTGATCGCCCTTTTTGCCATTCTGATCATCGTTGGCGGAGTTCTCTCAGTCTTGAGTACCTTGAGAGCTGTAAACAAATATTTAAACATGTCCCTGGACGAACTATACTAAAATGAGCAAATCATCTTTCCCTTTTACTAAAAAGAACTATCAGCTAATGTTTGTAGGCATTGGCCTGATCGTCCTGGGCTTTGTGATCATTGGTTTGGATGGAGAGCCTCATGGCAATGGTTTTCTGGGTTTGACTCTGGGTCCGATTGTGACATTGGCAGGCTTTATTTTTGAGTTTTACGCCATTTTTGCAAAAGGAGAAAAAAACTAAAGCTGCTCCTCCCCTTTCAACTTAAGATTGGGGATTTAGCTGGTGACCCAATTCAACTATGCAAAATGAACCCTACGGTGAGGTTTTCCTGGTCGACAAACCATTGGAATGGACATCTTTTGATGTTGTGAAAAAAATCCGAAATGCCCTTCGAATCAAAAAAGTTGGTCACGCCGGTACTTTGGATCCTTTGGCCACCGGACTTTTGATCGTTTGTGCAGGAAAGCAAACCAAACAGATCGACTCTTACATGGGTCAGGAAAAGGAATACACCGGAACTTTTGTAATCGGTGCTACAACCGAATCTTTCGATTTAGAAAAACCGGTTATCCCCGTTGCAGATCCTTCGGTCATCGCTCTGGAGCAGGTAAAATCTGCAGCAGCACAACTTACCGGTGACATTTTGCAGATTCCCCCCATGCACTCGGCTATTAAAGTAGATGGCAAAAGAGTCTATGAATCTGCACGTCAGGGCATCGAAGTGAAAATGGAAGCCCGACCTGTTCAGGTTCGGGAATTTGAGATCACGGGTTTTGAAAACAATGTGGTTCAATTTCGTATTTCCTGCTCAAAGGGAACTTACATCCGAAGTCTGGCCAGAGATCTGGGAGAAATCCTCGGAGTTGGTGCTTATATGAGTTCACTTTGCAGAACCAGAATCGGGAATTTTAAACTTTCGGAAGCCAAAGAATTGGTGTCTTTGGTGGAAGAAATTAAAGCTCGTCCGCAACATGAAAATCTATGAAGGCCTGAGTGATCTTCCGAACATCCCAAATCCCGTAGTTACAAGCGGGACATTTGACGGGGTACATCTTGGCCATCAAAAAATACTTAACAGAATCCGGGAAAGTGCCCGAGCAATACAGGGTGAAACTGTTTTAATTACTTTTTGGCCACATCCCCGATTGGTTCTTTATCCAAAAGAGCATAATCTGAGATTGCTCAGCACTTTTGAAGAGAAAACAAAACTTCTCCGGCAATTCGGAATAGATCACCTGATCACCATTCCTTTTACACATGAATTTTCCCAAATGAGCTCCAAAGAGTTTATTGAGAAGGTTTTGGTAGAAAAGATAAAAACCAAAAAACTGGTAATCGGGTATGATCACCGATTTGGGAAAAACCGGGAGGGCAGTTTTGAATACCTCCAGGCCCATAGCGCCGAATATGGATTTGAATTGGAAGAGATTTCCAGACAGGATGTGGATGAAATCGGAGTCTCCAGCACCAAAATCCGAAAAGCTTTGGAAGAAGGTGATGTTCCAACAGCCATCAGTTACCTCGGTCGGCCTTATGAATTAAACGGTCTGGTGATCAAAGGGCAGCAGATAGGACGTTCCATAGGTTTCCCCACTGCGAATATCCACATACCCAACGATTATAAACTGATTCCAAAAGACGGCGTATATGCTGTGGAAGCCTGCGTGGACGGTACACTTTATAAAGCAATGCTGAATATCGGTAATCGACCAACCGTGGACGGAAGCAAAAAAACTGTGGAAGCGCATCTTTTTGATTTCCAAGGCGATCTTTATGATAAACAGATTACCGTTTACATTAGAGCCTATCTGCGCGAAGAACATAAATTTGAGAACCTGGAGGCTTTGAAACACCAATTGGTTTTGGATCAGGCCAAGGCCAAATCTTTGCTATAAACCCAAATAATTATGATCAACAAAACAGTTAAAGATGCAAAGGAGGCAGTTGCGGATATTCCAAGCAATTGCACAATGATGATGGGAGGTTTCGGACTCAGCGGAATTCCTGAAAATTGCATTTCTGCCCTTCTTGAAAGAGATATCAACGGTTTGACCATCATCTCCAACAATGCCGGAGTCGATGATTTTGGAATCGGGCTTTTGCTCAAAAAGCGAATGGTCAAAAAGATGATTTCAAGCTACGTTGGAGAAAATGCTGAATTTGAGCGTCAACTTTTGTCCGGAGAACTGGAAGTAGATTTAATCCCTCAGGGAACGCTTGCCGAGCGAGTGCGAGCAGGCGGAGCAGGAATTCCTGCGTTTTTCACTCCTGCCGGTGTGGGAACAGAAGTAGCCGAAGGCAAAGAAACCCGTGAGTTTGACGGCAAAACCTATCTCATGGAGCGTTGGCTGAAAGCTGATTTCTCAATCGTAAAAGCCTGGAAAGGCGATACTGCAGGTAATTTGATTTTCAAAGGAACCGCCCGGAATTTCAATCCTATCATGGCCACGGCAGGAAATATCTGCATTGCAGAAGTGGAAGAATTGGTGGAAGCAGGTGAACTGGACCCTAATCTGATTCACACACCGGGGATTTACGTGCAGCGTATTTTCCAGGGGAAAGATTACGAAAAGAGAATCGAGCAGAGAACTGTCTCTGTCTGATGACAGATGCGGGATGACGGATGTTTTCATCGGTCATCGGTCTTAAAATATCCAATAAAATGAACCCAAAATGCTGACAAAAGATCAAATAGCCCAAAGAATCGCCAAAGAGGTGAAAACCGGGCAATACATAAATTTGGGGATTGGAATACCAACTTTGGTAGCCAATTACATTCCCTCAAATCTTGACGTGGTTTTGCAATCTGAAAACGGATTGCTTGGAATCGGCCCCTTTCCCACTGAAGATAAAGTAGATCCGGACCTCATCAATGCAGGCAAGCAGACCATCACGATGACCAAAGGTTCGGCGCTGTTTAACTCTGCTGATTCCTTTGCTATGATCCGGGGAGGGCATGTCCACCTTACGATTCTCGGAGCAATGGAGGTTTCGGAAAACGGAGATATAGCCAATTGGAAGATTCCAGGGAAAATGGTGAAAGGAATGGGCGGGGCAATGGATTTGGTGGCTTCTGCAGAAAACATCATCGTGGCCATGCAACATTGCTCCAAGGAAGGGCAATCGAAATTGCTTCCCGAATGCAGTCTACCGATCACGGGAATTCGATGCGTGAAAAAAATTGTTTCGGATTTGGCAGTATTAGAAATTGCTCCTGAAGGCGGATTTATTTTGATTGAAAGGGCACCCGGAGTAAGTGTGGAAGAAATCAAAGCAAAAACTGCCGGCAAATTGATCATCAAAGGAGAAGTTCCCGAGATGGTTTTTGAATAAATAAATCAAGTAAGAACTCCCCAAATTCGGTTTGGGTTTACTTCAAAAATTGGCAAAATGAAAAAATCTGAAATTAACATTCAAGTAGAATTAGATATCAATAACCTTCCGAAGAATATCAAATGGGATGCTACTGACAAAGATGGTGATGGAATGGAATCCACCAAAAGCCTCAGTCTGAACATTTGGGACAACCTAAATCACAGTACTCTTAGGATTGATTTGTGGACCGATGATATGTCGGTAGTGGAAATGAAAAGATTCTACATCGATATCATCGGAGGAATGGCTCAGACAGTACTCACCAGCACAGGAGATGAATATATGGCGGAGGAAATGAAAGAACTTTGCGATAGATTGGTGAAACATGTCAATGAAGAAAACAGCAAAAAATAATATGTGTATCCGGTTGATTGCACGTGAGCATAAAAAATTCTGAATAAATTTCCCCTCGACTTTGCTCGGGGACCGAATTTAAGTCTTGAGTCTGGGGAGAGGGATGGAATGCGGCGGGGCCGCATTCCATCCCTCTCCCTCTAAACTATTAACCTCCGGAGGCCGAGCGCCCGCCTCCCGGAGGGCAGGTAGTCGAGGCCAGATTGAACATACGTGCATGATTACGGATACACATAAAAAATAATTATTGAGCTATCCAAAAACCTGAAAGCCTGAATAAAAACAGGCTTTTTTGGTTTTAGTATTTAATACTTTTTGAAAAACGATTTTTAGGATTCTACAATAAAATTCAACTCCTGTTTATTAATCGTTAATGATCTTACCTAATTTTTTTGGATTTAAAGAAAATACGCCTCAGTTTCCATATTTACCCAATTTGGGCAAGTATAAATTGCTAAGATTTTTTAAAACAGGATCATTGTTTATTGGCTTTTTACTATAAATTTCGATCCTAACGATTTATACCTCAGTCAAAAAACAATTACCCTAAAACCAAATATAAAATAGCCTATGAGCAATTTTACAAGCAAAATTTTGGGCACAGTATTTACCCTCCTAATTTTGGTTTCCCTGGGAACCGGAAAAGTATTTGCACAAACGACCATCTCTGGTACTGTGATAGACGCTGCTTCCAAGGAAACCTTGGTAGGAGTAAATATTATTGTCAAAGGAAAAGTGATCGGAACCATCTCCGACCTTTCCGGAAAGTTTACTCTGAATGTAAATCAGGAACCTCCATTCACCTTGGTGTTTTCCATGGTGGGATATACAACTCAGGAAGTTGAGGTTACAGAAGGAAGGACCAATCTTGAAATTAAGCTTTCAGAAAGCACCCTCCTGGGTCAGGAGGTTGTTATTTCTGCCTCCAGAGTTGAAGAGAGTGTGATGCAATCACCTGTTTCCATTGAGAAAATGGACATCATCGCGATCAGAGAAGCCCCTGGGGCAACTTTTTACGATGCTTTGAATAATCTCAAGGGTGTAGACATGATGACTCAAAGTTTAACCTTCAGAAGTGTAAATACCAGAGGTTTCGGGTCGAATGGAAACGTCCGGATGGTTCAATTGATAGATGGCATGGATAATCAGGCTCCTGGCTTGAATTTCTCCATAGGAAACATTGTAGGTATCTCAGAACTCGACTTGGAAAGTGTTGAACTTCTTCCTGGAGCAGCTTCTGCCTTATATGGTCCAAATGCATTAACCGGATTATTGCTTATGAATAGTAAAAGCCCTTTCCAATATCAAGGGTTGAGCGCTTATGTCAAGACGGGGATAATGAATGAATCTACAAGGGAAACTGCCTCAACAGGGCTTTACGACGTGGGTGTGAGGTACGCAAAAGCAATTGGAAACAAGTTTGCATATAAGGTTAATCTAAGTTATTTACAAGCTGATGACTGGCAAGCGAATGATTTCAGAGACCAGAGTTTATTAAATGGAAGTTCTCTTGGTGAAGGATCACATGATACAAACGTTGGATATAATGGAATAAACAGTTACGGAGATGAAACCAATGTTAACATGTACAATAGCCTTTATGGAAATGGTCAGCCTGGAACAGGTGCTGGAGGGACATCTCCATTCCTTGGTTTTATTGCAACAAATAAAATAGCAGCTGCCGGGGGAGCAACTTTACCCCAAATAACAGGGTTAACTCCTCAGCAAATCTTCAATCAAATGATACCTTCATCTGCAATAACCAACATATCCAGGATTGGTTATTTAGAAAAAGATATAGCTGATTATGGTACAAAAAGCTTTAAGGGCAACGTTTCTTTACATTATAGATTTAATGATAAAATAGAGGGAATCTTGCAGGGGAATTATGGTTCAGGAACTAGTGTCTATACTGGCGCAGATCGGTACTCTTTAAAGGACTTTTCCCTATATCAGATCAAAGCGGAATTAAAAGGTGATAATTTCTTCTTTAGAGCATACACAACGCAGGAAAGATCTGGTGATGCCTATGCAGTTGGAACCTTAGCAGCTTTGGTAAATGAAGCATGGAAGCCTTCAACCACTTGGTACCCTCAATATTTCTCAACTTTCGGAGGAGCTTCATATACCACCTATGCAACTGCATACCTTACCGCTCTGGGTCAAGGTGCAACTCCTGAACAAGCCCAAGCTGTAGTAACATCTGCAATAAATTCAAACATAGGGAATTTCCATAACGCAGCCCGAGGCATCGCTGATTCCAATACTGGCAGTCCTGTAGGTCTTGGTAGAGCCGATGTTCAGCCAGGCACTGAAGCATTTAATTCAATAGTGGGTGAGGTAAAGAAAAATCCAATTCCACGTGGTGGTAAGTTTGTAGATAAAACAAACCTTTATCACTATGAAGGTATGTACAACTTTAAAAATGAGATAAAATTTGCAGAGGTATTAATTGGAGGTAATTTTAGGGTTTATGATTTAAATTCTGAGGGGACCTTATTTTCTCTAGATGAAAATGGAGAGGAATTTAACATTAATGAATATGGCGGTTATGTCCAGGTAGGCAAATCCTTGGTTGAAAATAAATTAAAGCTTACAGGATCGCTTAGATATGATAAAAATGAAAACTTTGCAGGCCAATGGTCTCCAAGACTTTCAGGAGTATATTCAGCAGGAAACCACAATTTCAGAGCATCTTATCAAACTGGCTTCCGCATTCCTACGACCCAAGATCAGTACATAGACTTACTTACACCACAAGCTCGCCTTATTGGGGGGTTGCCTTTTTTCAGAGAAAAATATGGACTAGAAGGGACTACTTATACACTTGAATCAGTATTAGCAGGAAATCCTCAACTTTATGAATTTTCTGAATTTAAACCAGAGCGAGCGGTGACATATGAAGTTGGATATAAAAGTCTTTTGGGAACAAGGGTATTACTTGATGCATCTATTTATTCGACAACGTATGAAAATTTCATAGCCGGTCAGGTAATTGTAAAACCTACTGGACCTGCAACAAGAGAAGTATATTCTTTACCTACAAATTTAAATGAAAAACTTAGCTCTTTTGGATGGGCAATGGGACTTGATTATAAACTTGCAAGAGGCTTCAACTTAGGAGGAAATATTGCCTATAATAGTCTGAACGATTCTGATAATTTATCTAGCAACCAAATTGCGTTTAATACCCCTGAGTATCGATACAATATTTCGTTTGGATATAGAGAATCACGCAAAAAGCTAGGATTCAATTTAGTATGGAGACATCAGGACAGCTACCTGTGGCAATCTTCATTTGTTGGTCCAGCTGTAAGAGTTAGTAATCAAAGCATAATGCCTTCATTTAGCACATTAGATGCTCAGGTTAATTACAAACTCAAAAACCTCAAATCAATTATTAAGGTTGGAGGAACTAATCTTTTAAACAAGAGCTATCAATCTAACTGGGGAAATCCTACAGTTGGTTCTCTTTTCTATGTGAGCTTGACTTTCGACGAGTTCCTGAATTAACATCAACCAGCCAATCTAATAACCCGAAAGCCACCTTTTCAGGTGGCTTTTTTTTTATGTGTATTCGCTTGATTGCACATAACAGAATTAAGTTGGGATTTGAATGAAAAAATCCCCCTAACCCTCCGCCGCGGCGGAGGGAGTCACATTTCCGCATCATTAAAACCGATAAGCTTCTATCCATCGTGCAGATATCCGGATACGTATATTTTTTATTTCATCTCGTGAAAATATTCCCGGTCAAAGATCCTTGAATAAATCCAGGCAGGTACACGATCGTGATAGGGCATCAGATCTTTTAGAACTGCCTGCTATGTCTGATGAGCTTTCATTACCTCCAAAACACGGTGGAAATAAGGCTGAGTTGAAACAGAAAAATCAGGTTTGGGAAGGCCGTGGTTTAGATCCTTTGGATAGTTTCTTTGAAACCCGGGTGAAAGCTTTAACGCAAACTGAATCTGTTTTGGAGAAAGTGTGATTTGAAAAAGCTGAGTCGGGGAAAAATCATTTTTCCCTGTATTCTCAAGGAAAATCTGCTCCATAGCGATTCCGCTCAATTTATGATCAGAGTGACCATAAAGCCCAAATTTTGAATCATACGAAAGGAGAACATCCGGCTGAAGCTGATTTTTCCAATCAAGGCAATTCCCTTGATACTGTCCAATCCCATTTCATCTAATTCGCCATCCGGATAGTCCGGAAGATACAGCTTTTCGACACCAATGATCGCTGCAGATCGTTGCATTTCCAAAGTTCTCAGATCTGCCAATTCTTGTTTTGTGTAGGTTTCACCGGCGTTTCCTGCTTCGCCTTTAGTCAGGCAAATCAAATGAACTACATGGCCTTGCTCAATCAGGTTCATCAGAGTTCCGGAGACGGTGACCTCATCATCAGGATGAGGGAAAAAAGCCAAAATCCGAAGTTTGGAAGTTGATTCAACCAAGCTCTCCTTTTGCGGAATATCAGAATCATGCAGCTGATTCCTTCCAACCAGAATCAGTACCAAAGGAAATAGCAGGAGAATCATTACGATCACTCCTGCTATTCTTATTAAAGGTTTTCTCATTCTTCTATTGTAAGCGTGCTCAAGAAGGTGACAAGGTCTCTAAGCTCTCGCTTGGATAGAATTGTTCCCATTGGAGGCATACTTGAAGCTGCTAGCTTGGAGGTTTTGATTTCTGATTTTGCGATCAGCTTTTCCGGTTCAGCGCCAACTTTAACCGTAACCCCGGCTTTTGACTCGGAAATCATGGTACCGGTCAGTTTTTCTCCATTATTCAATTCGATCGTAACCAAACCAAATCCCGGAGACAATCTTGCACTTGGATCCACCAGGGCAATCAACAGTTCTTCCCTGCTCAGTTTATTTCCAATCCCGTTAATTCTTGGTCCGGCATTTCCACCCATGTCATCGTAAGCATGGCAACGGATACACTGAGCAGTTTGGTTTTGGAAAAAGATATTTCTTCCCGTTCTGACGCTTCCTTCAGCCAACGCCCCGGAATACTTCTTCCATTCCATGCCACCTGCTTTTTCGTCAAGTAAAGTGGTGAATTTTGTTTTGAGCTCTGGTGAATTAGTCGCTGTGATAGCTTCTTCAAGTTCAATCCAGGTTCCTTCAGGAAGTTTGCCTTTCTGGAAATCCGCCAGAATCAAATCCCACTCTTTCAGGCTTTTGCTATCAGGAAGTCCACCTAATGTGATCAGGGCAGTTTGCTTTTCAGCAATTGTTCTTTTCTGGATGATATCTGTCAAAAGCTTCACTTTTTGTTCATTAGGCAAAGAGGTTTCAGACAGCATAGAAAGACCTGCGACTCTTAAACCTTCTCTGTTGTCACTCATAGCGAATGTGATTGCCTCAGACAACAAAGTTGAATTCATTGTATTCAAAGACATCAAAGCCTGAACTTTCACAGCTTCGGATGGATCGGTTTTCAGTTTTGCAAGAAGTTCTTTCTCAGTTCCAATGAAAGTTAATTTACCCAGTGCTTTCGCAGATTCCACTCTGATATCTTCTTCTGAGGAATTAAGCTGAGCAAGTAAAGCTTCTTTTGAAACTTCCCGAACTATACCCGGATCACGCTCGACAACTCCTCTGTATCTGCCATCAACACGATCTACAAGAGAGGGCTTTGCCCAGGTTCCGATCGCAGCAATTGCTTCTTTTTTCAAAGGCAGGGGAATATCCGTTTTGGCTGAATAAGCCAATAAGTTATTCAGGTTTTTAACCTCTCCTACCCGCTGATTCGCACTGATTACCCTTCGCATCAAAGGCTCACTTTGAAAACTTGAGCTTGTCGCCAAATCAGCCAAAGCTGGCAAAGCCGCCGGAACAGAAAAATCATCGTGAATGGCACGAGCAGCTTCCGTTACAATCAGTTCATCTGAATCCTGAAGGAACTTGGCCAATTCTGGTGATTCCAGTCTTCTGAGAGCGATTACGGCACCCATTCTGACAGCCTTTGAAGGATGAGAGGAAAGTGCTGCCAATGGTGCTACCTGACCAATTCTTGAAAGTGCTAAAGTTGCAGCATGTCTTAAATATGCGTCTACATCATTATTTGATTCCAAAAGAGCAATCAAGGGCTGAACAGCTTCCTGATTTGACGTTCTTCCCAAAGCTTCTGCGCTAAAGAAACGGACACGTGGCTCAGTGTCTTTCAGGCCGGCAATCAATTCTTTTCCAGCTTTTGGATATCGAATATCTCCCAACCACTTGGCTGCCTGAGCTTTGACCTCAGAGTCAGAATCGCTTAATAATTTGACAATTCCGTCTGCATAAGACATATCTTCCATTCTTGCCAATTGGCTCAAACCGATTATTGCGTGGATTCTTGCATACTGATTTGACTTGTCGGCAATGACTTCTTCGAAAATTTCAGCACCGTCATCCTCACGCTTGGCCAATTCAAATTGAGCTTTGCGACGAACTCTCAAGTCTTCATGGTAAAGTCTGGTTTTCAATTCTTTTTCATCCAATTTTTTGAAATCAGACTTCAATTGGTTTTCGGTGTCTTTTTGAATTTCCCAGCCTTTAGCACTTTCATCTTCAAGCTTCCAAATCCTTCCGTAATCTTTGGTACCCCAGCCATCTATCCAGTCTGCTATATATAATGCTCCATCGGGTCCAAAATCCAAACCTGTTGGCAATACGCCGGAAAGAATTCGCTCAGTAGAAGTCATTTCAAAGCTTGCGCCTTTTGGCTGAAGTTTGAATGCGTGGATTCCGGAACGAGCCGGGCTTCCTACAAACTCCACTACAAAAAAGCTATCCTTCCATTTTGGTCCAAGACCCGTTCCCGGATTGAAAACCATCCCGGTTGGGCCACTGACGTAGTTTTGAATACAAGGCGTAATAAATGCTGCCTGACCTTCCCAACGAGGTAAATACAGCTTCTCATCCATCCATACTTTGTAAGGATTGTTATCAGGATCACGGTATTTTCCAAATTGCCAGTTGATTCTCCAGCCGGAGTCCGAACCATTGGTTAGGTAAACCAAACGCTCTTTTTCGCCTGCATGATCACCATCGTTGTCGACTGAAATCAGGTTATTGTAAGCATCAAAAACAAACTCGTGGGTATTTCTCACACCCATTGCAAAAATCTCAAAATCACTTCCATCCGGATTTGATCTTGCTATAACTCCGCGATTTGGGTATTTCCATTCAGTCCCATCAGGACCTTTTCCATTGAATCCAATGTCTCCGATTCCCCAATAAACACGACCATCCGGTCCCATTTCCAAGCCGGACATACCATGTGCGCCAAAGCCTATATGAATACCGTAACCATGAGAAATAGAGGTTTTTTCGTCCATGATCCCATCCTCATTTTTGTCAACCAATCTCCATACGTCCGGACCTACTCCGACATACAAAGCATCTTCGCCCATCATCACCGCACCGGCCACGTCCGTTACCTCATCATTGAAGTCCTCGACAGCCATTTGTGACCAATCAGCCAATCCATCCCCATCCGTATCTCTCAACTTAAAAACCTGCTCTTTTTGCACGGTCATATCTTTCCAATCGTGGGAACCATCACCGTTCAAATCTGCCAGCCATTCATTTTCGGCAGAGCGCTCTGGAGAAAGTTCAGAATGTAGAAATGCTCTTTTATCCTCGATCGTCTGAAGGCTAATGGACCTGATTTCCCAATCCTGATGACCCCGAATGTCAAATTCGGAGTCTTTTTGTCTGTTGGTTCGGGAATAATATAAGTCACCATTATCTGTAATGTGAATTGCAATCGGATCATAAACCAATGAATCCATCGCCCAAAGGGATAATTTCAATCCGGGACTAAGAATGGGATTTACCTGGGCTTCTATCGCCTGAACCATCGGAGTAATCACCTCTTTGGTATAAGTTTTAATCCGGAGATCTACGGGTTCTTCTTTTTTGCAGGAAAAAATTAAGGGCAAAGCCGTCAATCCTATCAGGACAGAGCTTTTGAATTGGAATTTGGAGTTAGGCATGCTTGGGTTTGAGTTGGATTCAAACTCCAAATTAATCAAAAAGAGATTCGGGAAAAGCCCATTGATATAAAGCTGCTATAAAAACAAAAATCCCGATCAAGGATCGGGATTTTGTGCACTTTAACCACTAACAACCATAAAACAAAAATGGAATAAGAATTTTAAAGTTTGAACTTCAAAGTCTCTGTAGTCGGTACGGGAATCGAACCCGTGTTTCATCCGTGAAAGGGACGTGTCCTAACCCCTAGACGAACCGACCTTGGGTTAAATAATTTCAAAATGACAGCTAATACCCTGATAATAAGCTGTTTGTAGTCGGTACGGGAATCGAACCCGTGTTTCATCCGTGAAAGGGACGTGTCCTAACCCCTAGACGAACCGACCTCCTAAAACCATGAAAAACGTGCTTTTTCAAATGGTTGTGCAAATATAGAAGCTTAACCTTAAAATAACAAAGTGGCCTCAGAAATTTATTTGGTTTGAAACCTAAAAACCTGAACCAAAGGAAAAAAATTTTCTTTGGAAGGAATGTAAGTCTTTTATCTAATTTCGTCTTTTACAGATTACTTATTACCCATGATACCCGGAGAAAAAATAAAGGTTGCCATCAACGGTTTTGGCCGAATCGGTCGCTATACCAGCAAAATTTTGCTTGAAAATCCTGATTTTGACCTTGTGGCAATCAATGATTTAGCTGAGCCTAAGGCAATTGCCCATCTCCTTAAATATGACTCCATTCACGGAAAAACCGATGCAGAAATCCGTCTCGAAGGAGATCAATTGATCGTTGGTAATCAGAAAATCCAGCTTTTTGGCCAGGCCAATCCTGAAAATCTTGCCTGGGGAAAACTAGGAATTGACCTCGTGATAGAATGTACGGGTAGATTTACTGATCGATTGCAGGCTGAAAAACATTTAAAGGCTGGTGCAAAAAAAGTGTTGATCTCGGCTCCATCCATGGATTCAAGTATTCCGATGATTGTACTCGGGGTCAATGATTCTATTCTTACCGGAGAAGAAACGATCGTTTCCAACGCATCCTGCACCACCAATTGCCTTGCTCCTATGGTCAGCGTCTTGGAGGAACAATTTGGAATCATCAAAGGATTTGCATCAACTGTTCATTCCTATACCAACGATCAAAACTTGCATGATGCTCCTCATCGTGACCTTAGAAGAGCTCGGGCAGCAGCCTATTCAATCATTCCGACTACCACAAATGCAGGAAAAGCTTTGGACAAAGTCCTTCCGAAACTTGCCGGTAAAATTGAAGCTTCTGCCATGAGAGTGCCGGTGCCTGATGGATCGTTGACGGACCTGATCGTTGAGTTGAAAAATGAAGCAACTGTTGAAGCTATAATTAAGGCATACAAAAATGCCTCTCAATCGTGTCTGAAAGGCATTTTGGAAGTTGAAGAGAATCCGATTGTGTCCATTGACATCATTGGAAATTCTCATAGCTGCATCATAGACGCTGAGCTCACTTCAACCAAAGGAAACCTGGTGAAGATTGTGGGTTGGTATGACAACGAAGCCGGTTATGCCAACCGCTTGGTAGATCTTGCAAAAGTTCTTTTTGAAAAATCTATTTGAATCAGGTGCTAACTCTATTGAGTGAAAGCAATTTCACAAATAAGTTTGAGAGCGGTCCCGTGCTTTTTCGCTTTTTCAAATTCAAAAACCAACCCCATTTTTCAAGGATCGGGATTTTAAACGTTTCCACCATTTCTATCAGCGTTCCGTCAGGATCTTCGATGTATGCGAATCTTCCGGCAGCAGCTCCCATATCAAATTCATTTTGACTGTCAACGGTCATTGGGAAACCTGATTTCTTAAGATTTTCCTTTAATGAATCCATGTGGTTTACATCAAAGCAAACATGGATAAATCCGAGATCACCCCAATTTCTGTTTTCAAAGATTTTTACTCCTTTCGAATCTTTTGACTCAACCAATTCAATCGTGTTTTGGCAAAAGAGTTTGCTGAATGCTCCGGATGGAATAGCTGAACTTTGAAGAATTACCCTGTGATAAGCTCCTCCGCCTTCAGGCAAAGCTTTAAAATCCTTCCATTCATCAGTTTTATCAATCAAAATAGCAGATTGATGAAAGTTTTTTTGATAAACAGGCAAGGCTTTTTCGATCGAAGAAACTCCAATAACAACCCCGGAAACACCACCGGTTAAGTCTTTATTTTTACTAAACCAGGATTGGTTTTCCTCGAGTTCAAACAGGTTATCAAAAGGATCTTTCAAATAAAAATGCCAAACTCCAATTGGGTTTAGGCTTGGTTTTCCAAGAAGTTTTGCTCCAACTGATTGGAGATGATCGTATGTTTTCTGAATATTCCGGCAGCGAATTTTCACGGCAAGGATTCCCAAATCATTCCATTGGACATGTCTTTCCGGAGAAGATGGCGTTTTTGAGGTGTATTGCCAAATCTCAAATCCACCACCGCCTTGCATATTCAAAGCAAGAATAGCATGGCGGCTTTCAACCTTTCCGGCAGTGTATTTTGTCATTAATTTGGCCTCAGCGCTGTCCTGAAATATCGGGACATCCATTTTAAAGGCTTTTCTGTACCAATCCCAGGCTAACCTGGAATCCTTCACTCCTATTCCTACTTGTTGAATTCCGTTGATAGTTGGTTGAGTCATACCTGACGGCTTGTTTTTAGCGATGATTCAATAGCCTGCAATAAAGGTTTTTTATTTTGGATGGCTGTTTATTCGACAAAAAATAGATAAAAACCGCCAAATTTGCCAACTGAACCCTAAGCCAACTATTGTTCTCATACTTCCTGGCAGAAACTTTTATTGACTTTGGTATAATCAGAAACTCAGTTTTTTCTCGAATTCGTCTCACCAAATCAAAATCTTCCATGATGATGTATTCTTCATCAAAACCATTTAGATCCTCGAAAAAGGTCTTTTTAATAAAAAGAGTTTGATCTCCCCCTCCGGAAAAAAGGCCGTTAAATCGTGTAAACCAGGAGTTTATTTTCAATAAAAAATCCTCAGAATCAAACCTATACCGATAGCAGCCAGCCAAATATCCTTTTGAAATACTAGCCTTGATGTCTTCGACAAAACTTGGTAAAGGCCGGGTATCAGCGTGCACAAAATAGAGAAACTCTCCCCTTGCGATTTTCGCAGCAGCATTCATTTGTGCGCCCGGGGATTTTATTGAGCAGGAAACATATTTGGCCCCATGTTGCTCAGAAACTGATTGCGTCTGATCCTCGCTGTTCGCATCGGCAACAATCACTTCAATCCAATCTTTATTACCATTTGAAAAAAGTAGAGGAATCAGATTCCTCAGGTTTTCCGTCTCATTCAAAGTCGGAATGATCACAGATATTTTTAAAGATGAACTCACTTCACTCTCTGGACAACAAAGTTTTTGACCGGATGATGAACTACTATTTTATCCAGTTTTCCATCTACAAAGTGATACTGATTCAGGTAACCATTAATATTAACTTCATAAATACCATCAGATTTTTCAGTTACTCTGCTTACGAGTCCATAAGTTTCAGAAATCATGCGATCCCCGTCTTTTGGTTCATGAAAATAGAATTTGCCTGAGCTATGGTAGATAGGATTAGGAATAGGCTCGATATTTTCAAACTTGTAGGTCGCAGCCTTAATATCGTAGTGGTTGCTTTTCCAAATAATAGTCGTTTGATAGTCCCCTCTATTTGTATTAGAGTTTGTTTTGGAATTGATCAATAACTCCTTTTGATAAACATTTCGAACAGTAAAGCCAACTTCAATTTTTCCAAAAAACCAAAAGCTTGCTTTGCTATTTATATGATATTCGGTCGTATCTCCTTTTTTGATTTCCTCCGTTTTCACTTGTCCGATCTTAAATCCGGCAACCAAAATCTCGAATTTCTGAATGGAAGATTGAGCTCTAATTTCCGCAGGAAAAAGACTGCAAACTAAAGTCAGACATAGCGCTGCAATGGCCAGTTTTGATTTGATCAGCAACATCCTCCTCCATCATAAAAATAGGTGGACTCCGAAATATAGATATCATTCCTTCCAAGCATATTTAGAGCTGAAGCGGTTTTATCACAAACTGAAAGTGGTTGGTTTGGCATCAGAACGTGACCTTGGTTATCATCGAAATAACTCTCATTGCCATAATAAATTGCAGCTTTTCCTGTGAAAATACAAGGCCCATCTGAAGGCATCGGATCTTTTATGGCGCATACTTCCACAGATTCGAGCAGAATATTTTCAGGCGTCTCATATTGACCGGGAGCCAAAATCCGATAAGGTCGCTTTGCCCGGATTTCAACAGTACCAAAACCAGCATCTGTGATCATTTTGAGATATTCAGCCAATGGCAAAGAACCACTCAGACATAGCGCTCTCAGTCTGGAATCGTTTCTCAAGGCATCTGGCATTGGGTTTTCGGTAATCGGATCACTCAACACCAACCGACCATGCGGCTTCAAAACCCGGTACATCTCTGCCAACGCTTTCTTCAGGTCTTCATGGGTAAAAATATTGAACAGGCAATTTTGGGCAGCGACATCGATCGAATTATCTTCGACAGGAAGACTCAGTGCATTTCCTTTTCTTAATTCGACAAAATTTCTGTCAAACCAGGAATTTTCATTTTCAGCTTTTTCAAGGTTTTCAGCACAGGCACTGAGCATCTCATCCACAACATCCACTCCTATCACCCCGGATTTTTGTCTGGAGAAATAAGCAAACTGTAAGACTTCCATTCCGCCACCAACTCCTACGTAAAGGATCTTTGGCTGATTCACCAAATCACGAGGATGCACCGTGCTGCCACATCCGTAATTCATTTTCTGCATGATCTTAGGGATTGACAGCTCCGGAAGCTGCCAAATCGGAGTAGTCGTGCAGCAAAGTCCCACATTGGGAGTCAGAGCCGCTTTGGTGTACACATCTATGGTTGTATTCAGGTAATTTTTCATGATTATACTTTCTGTTTTTCTTTTAATTTTTTCCAGTCTTCAATCCGATCCACGTCAGAAAGAATTTCAAGTAGTTCGTAGGAAATGTTTTGCTTTTCCAGCTTTTCAATTGTCAGGAACAGAACTTTTTCTGTACTCCAGGGAATACCTTCAAACAAATCTGAAAACATTTTTTTCATTCCCAACAAATAATATCCTCCGTCCCTGGCCGGTCCGATTACAACTTCATGCTTATCGAGTAATTCAAAAGCATCCTCCAGGATATTGCTTTCTAACTCTCCACAATCGGTGCCTGAAATGATGATTTTCTCATAGTCTTTGGAGAAAAGCCTTTGAAAAGCATTCTCCATTCTTGAACCCAGGTCATTTCCTGACTGAACTTCAAACTGATAATCCTGACCAAATTCCGAAATATCATCCGGAATGAAGTCTGAGAAAAAAAGGAATTTTTGAACAGGCACACGTGCGCAAACATCGTGTGTATGGCGAACAAGCTGCTGGTAAATTTCCATTGCCACTTCATCCCCAACATCAGCAGACAGTCTGGTTTTAACTTTCCCCAAAACTGCATTCTTTTGAAAAATGATCAATGCGCTTTTTTCCATCAGGCTGTAGTCCCTCCGCAACTTGAGCCGGAACCGGCTGTGCAACCAAAACAATGGTTTTTCACTACTATTTCTCGCTGAGAAAGATTTTCATAATTCCATACCGAAATATGTTGACTTCCCGGAGTATCAACTTTTAATTCAAGCATCTGATTGAAGTCACAATCATATAAAGAGCCATCCCAACCCACAGAAATCGTATTTCTGCACATTACCCCTTGTGCAGCAGTAGGATTGAAATTTTCGATAAGTTTCTCCATATAGGATTCGTAATTGTCACTGCGAATCAAATATTCAAGAAAGCGACTGATCGGAATATTGGTTATTGCAAAGAGTGAATTGAACTGAATTTGAAATTTCTCTTTCAGTTTCTTTTTGAATTCAAGCTCCAGTCCTTCCTGAGAACCGGGTAAAAAGGCCCCCGAAGGATTGTAAACCAGATTCAGGATCAGCCCTGACCCCGGAACTCCATAACCCTGTTTATTGAGCAATTGAAGCGCTCTGATGGATTTGTCAAAAACACCCTCTCCTCTTTGAGAATCAGTCTTCATTGCGGTGAAATAAGGTAAAGAAGACGCGACCTCAACCCTGTTTTCCTCAAAGAATTCCGGTAAATCATGGTATTTAGGATTGGCCAAAATAATCGTCAGATTACATCTCACAATTATCGTAGCCAACGGATTAATAGCCCGAATGGATTCTACAAACCACCTGAAATCAGGATTCATCTCAGGTGCACCACCTGTCAAATCAATGGTTTTAATCGAATGAGTTTTGATCACATTCAGACAATATTCCATTGTTTCCCGAACCATAATTTCCTTTCGGTCTGGTCCCGCATCCACATGGCAATGCTTGCAAACCTGGTTGCACATCTTGCCCAAGTTGATTTGCAAAATATCAATTGAAGTTGACTGGAGAGGAAAAAGTCCAGCTTCCGTCAATTTCTGTTTAAAATTTGAATTAGAATCGATTGGAAAGCTTTTTTCCAATAAATCTAACCCAAACGAAGGTTCTGAAATGGGGTGAAGTTGTGCTTTGAGTGACTTCATTACATAGAAATTTCCTTGATTTTATTGATCATTTGAGTAGAATGCACCAAAGATGCTCCTCCTCGTATAGCAGCTGCTACGTGCACAGCTTCCATCATTTGCTCTTCA
The DNA here is from genome assembly GCA_036676605.1 of Algoriphagus sp. Lineage (GTDB taxonomy): Bacteria > Bacteroidota > Bacteroidia > Cytophagales > Cyclobacteriaceae > Algoriphagus. The sequence goes on along the minus strand of JAKFCO010000140.1, from coordinate 14,105 downwards.
TCACAACCTTTTTCCATCGTATCAGTGGTATATGCATCAATGCAATATGGACACTGAATTGCATGAGCCACAGCCAAGGCTATCAGAGATTTTTCCCGTGCGGTGAGAGCGCCTTCCTTGAATACTTCTCCGTAATAAGAAAAAAACTTGTCGCCCATTGATTTTTGCAAATTAGTAATGGAACCAAACTTTTTGAGATCGTCAGGATTGTAATAAGTTTTCATTATATGGTTTTTTATAGATATGAGATTTTATAGTATAGGGTATCCGTAATCATGCACGTATGTTCAATCCGGCCTCGACTACCTGCCCTCCGGGAGGCGGGCGCTCGGCCTCCGGAGGTTTATAGTTTAGGGGGAGAGGGATGGAATGCGGCGGCACCGCATTCCATCCCTCTCCCCAGACTCGAGACTTAAATTCGGTCCCCGAGCAAAGTCGAGGGGAAATTTATTCAGAATTTTTTATTGTCACGTGCAATCAACCGAATACACATAATTTATAGTAACACGGATTTGCGAAAATGATCTTTGCTTTTGACATTTTTTAAAAAAATAAAAATTTTCAAATCTTCCTCCCCTATGATTTCGTAAATTGGTCCATATGTTTTATAGGTTTAAATAATAAAATTATGGGTTTAAGACTTGGCGATTTAGCTCCAAACTTTGTAGCAGAGACGAGCGAAGGGAAAATTGATTTTTATGAATATCTCGGAGATAGCTGGGGAGTATTGTTTTCCCATCCCGGAGATTATACTCCGGTTTGCACCACTGAGCTTGGTGCAGTAGCAAAACTCAGGAGCGAATTCGAAAAGAGAAACACAAAAGTAATGGCTTTGAGTGTGGATGGATTGGAAAACCACAAAAGCTGGATTTCAGACATTAACGAAACTCAGCACACGGTGGTTAATTTTCCAATTATTGCTGATCCGGATCGAAAAGTATCCGAACTCTACGACATGATCCATCCCAATTCAAATGAGAATTTGACGGTAAGATCTGTATTTGTGATCGGCCCGGATAAGAAGATCAAGTTGATGATTACCTATCCGGCAAGCACAGGAAGAAACTTCGAAGAACTGCTTCGGGTAATTGATTCACTTCAATTGACTGCCAAATATTCTGTGGCAACTCCTGCCGATTGGAAAAAAGGGGAAGATGTGGTGGTAGCCCTTTCAATCAAGACCGAAGATATCCCTGCGAAATTTCCAAAAGGACATAAGGTGATCAAATCTTATCTGAGAATGACTCCTCAGCCGGATTTATAATCCATTGATTTACACTAAAAAAGGGCTTCTGATCGAAGCCCTTTTTATTTATTTACCAGCCTTTATTCGTTCGATTAATCCGACAACTGTACTGATTGTTTCTTTCATTTCGCTAAATGCTCCCTTGCTTATCAGATCTTTTCTGAACAGCTGAGATCCCATTCCCACACATAAAACTCCCACATCAAACCATGATTTGATGCTTTCTGCGGTCGGCTCTACTCCTCCCGTTGGAATAATTTCAATCCCTGGCAAAACCGCATGAACAGCCGGCACAAACTGGGGTGTCAAAATATTCGCAGGGTAGATTTTCACCAGCTCTGCTCCTAATTCCTGCGCAAAGAAAATCTCTGAAACGGTTCCGCAACCTGGAATCCATGGCACGTCCATGAGTTTGCAGTATTCGCCAAGTTTAGGATTCATGACCGGAGCCACAATGAATTCAGCTCCCATATCCAAAAATTCTTCCGCCTGGTGAGGATGGTAAATGGTACCAACGCCCAGACTCAATCCAGGCATCTGATCCGCCAACTTTCGAAGAGCCGGATAAATTCCGGGAGCTTCTTTGCCACGATTAACCATTTCGATTACCCGAATGCCTCCCTCATAGGCCGTTTCGAGTAGTTTCATACATGTTTTTTCATCCGGATGAAAGAATATAGGCATAATGCCTGCCGCATTCATTGTGCGGATAAATGGAGTTGGATTTCTCATTATCGTTTGATTTTTCCGGATTTTCCGGCTAATAATTCATCAATTTCTGTTTTGGAGCAAAGCAGGATATCTCCGGGAACGCTGTGTTTGATTGCCCCGGCTGCGATAGCAAATTCTAATGCTTCCTGAGGTTTCAGGTGAAGCAAACCATAAATTAATCCTCCTGCAAACGCATCTCCCGTTCCTACCCGATCCACAATATGAGTCAATTCGTAAGTTTTTGAATTGAATGTCCTTTTTTCGGAATACAGATTCCCGAATATGGTATTATGTGATGAGCTATGAGAGATTCGATCAGTTTTGGTAATGAATTTCAGATTTTTGAAATTTTTGAAAGCATAATCTTTGGCCTCTTTGAAACCTTCAAAATCCAACCCAAGACATTGATTAAAATCCCTGGAACCCGCAATCATGACATTCGTATATTCCATCAAAGCCGGCATTACTTCATGTGGTTTCTTTCCAAACTGCCAAAGATTGCTTCTATAATTGAGATCTCCGCTGATCATAAGTCCCTTTTCAGCTGCTTTTCGAACAGCCATAAGCGCTAAATCAGCACATTCCTGAGACAATGCGGGCGTAATTCCTGACCAATGCAACCAATCTGCTCCGTCAAAAATCTCATCCCATGGTAATCCCTTTCCATCAAATTTTGAAAAAGAAGAGTCTGCCCGATCGTAAATGATTTGAGAGCTTCTTTGCATGGCGCCATGCTCCAGAAAATAGACACCCATCCTACCCGGAATATGTCTTACGTAATTTGTATTGATACCGTTTCTTCTCAAAGTGCCACTTGCAGCCCAGCCAATTTCATGGTCTGGAAATGCTGTAATATGAGAGACATCCATCCCCCAATATGCCAAAGCAGCTCCTACATTCGCTTCCGAACCACCAAACTCGATATCGAGGGAATTAGCCTGAAAAAAACGCTCATTACCCGGTGGAGAAAGCCTGAGCATTACCTCGCCCAGTGTTACAATTTTTTTCATCGATCAATTAATTTTTCTAATTTCAACTCCTTTAAACCTAAGATATATAAAGTAAACCTATGATCAATAAAGCCCTGAGCTTAGATCCCACAGATAATGTCGGTGTGGCACTCACTGACCTGGAATCCGGCCAATCGGTATCAGTTAATGGTCAGAAAATTGACCTGATCGAACCCGTAGCAGCAAAACATAAATTTGCATTAAAGCAGTTTTTGCAGGGTGATGACATCCTGATGTACGGCACAATCGTGGGTGAAGCAACCCACACTATTGCAAAAGGAGCTGCAATCACGCTTGAAAACATCCGTCATAAGACCAAGCATTATCATAAATCTCCGGGCAATTACAAATGGAGTCCACCGTCTGTGGAGCACTGGAAAGACCGTACTTTTTTAGGATATGGACGATCTGATGGGCAGGTAGGTACAGCAAATTACTGGCTGGTTTTACCTCTGGTTTTTTGCGAAAACACCAACATTAAGCTGCTTCAGGAAGCATTCGAAAATGCCCTGGGCTTTTCCGTTCCTAACCCTTATGAAGTTCAAATTAGAGATTTGGTATCGGGATTTCAGGCCAATGGACATAAAGAAACTACGGAAACGGTTTCGGAGGCTATTACCCCGGGAAAAAGCAAAATCTTCGAAAATATTGATGGAATTCGATTTTTGACTCATAGCGGCGGATGTGGCGGAACAAGGCAGGATTCAGATTCATTATGTGCTTTACTAGCCGGATATATCAATCATCCGAACGTTGCAGGAGCTACTGTTTTGAGTTTGGGTTGTCAAAATGCACAGGCAAATATCCTTCAGGAAAGTCTCAAAAAGATTCAAAAAGGGCAACCAAAGCCAGTGGTTATTTGTGATCAGCAGCAGGAAGGGACTACCGAGCATCTGATCCAAAAGGCAATCCGGGAAACTTTTGACGGATTGGTACAAGCTAATAAATCTGTTCGTGAGCCATTCCCAATAACCAAACTTGTAATCGGCTTGGAATGCGGCGGATCGGATGGTTTCTCCGGGATTTCAGCAAATCCAGCTTTAGGACATGTTTCAGATGTCATGGCAGCTGTAGGCGGATCTGCTATTTTATCCGAGTTTCCTGAGCTTTGCGGTGCTGAGCAAAATCTTATTAATCGTTGCAAAACAGATGCGATCGCTGACAAGTTTATTCATTTGATGGAAGCATATGCATCTGCAGCCGAAAGAGTTGGAAGTGGTTTTGACATGAATCCAAGTCCCGGAAACATCAAAGATGGTTTGCTTACTGATGCTATCAAGTCCTGTGGAGCTGCTAAAAAAGGTGGAACCGCTCCAATCTCAGGAGTATTGGATTATACCGAATACATCTCTGAACCCGGGTTAAATCTGCTTTGTACTCCCGGTAATGATGTGGAAAGTACCACGGGACTTGCCGGAAGCGGTGCAAATATCATTCTGTTTACAACCGGTCTGGGTACGCCAACCGGAAATCCAATCTGTCCTGTGATCAAAGTTTCGACGAATGATAAACTTGCAAATCGGATGGCTGATATCATCGACTTCAATGCAGGAGGCATAATCAATGGAGAAGAAACAATAGAATCCTGCGGGGAAAAATTGATGGAATATGTGCTTCAGGTAGCAGGTGGCCATATTCAAACTAAAGCCGATCAAAAGAAAAACTATGATTTTATCCCCTGGAAAAGAGGGGTTTCCTTATAATAAAAAAGAGCGGCCAAAAGCCGCTCTTTTTTATTATAAAGTTTGGTGATTAATATTTCAAATCTGCTTTTACAGTTGTAACACCTTTTCCTTCAGAATCGATGTATCCTTCGACAATTCCAGATCCCGAAGCACCTTCAAATTTACCTGTACCACCTACAATATTAACTGAAGCGATAAAAGTAATTCCATCACTACCCGGGGTAGCTAAGTTTCTCACGCTATAAAACCAAAGAGAATTCCCTTTTCCATCAGTTGTAATAGAACTTACAGAGGAAGGAACGTCGGGTAATCCCAACTCCGTTAATTGATCTTGAAAATACTCAGTTACAGGTTCGCCAACAGTTACTATTTGGCCATCAACTATTTTTCCGGTGGCATATTGGTTAAAAAATGAATACGATTTTCCAATAAATGTGGCATTCCCTTCTCCAAATCCGGGGAAGGCATAAGGCTTTGCTTCATCAATAACACTTTGATTCGAGAACTTCTCGAAATAATTAAACTCAGGATATTTCCTAAGATTCTCTTCACCAGTAGTCCCTTCCGAAAGGACAACTGATTTCTCTAACTGTTCAGTTAGAACCGGGGATTCAGGATCTGATATACAGGATGTTACAAGAAATCCTGCAGTCAATCCAAATACGAACTTGGCAACTAGGTAACTTTTTTTCATTTGAACAATTTTTAAAGGTGGTTGAATTTTTCTATTGAGTATAAGTTAGTAGGCTATTATTGATTCGTAATTAACAGTACCAATAATGCTTTTTATACCAATAAAAATGCCAATTATTCAAACTTCAATAATAAAAAATTTTGCAGTTGAGGCTTTTAGCCTAATTGCCTTCGCATCTTGGTACCCCTTTGAATAATACCATTCCTCGGCAGTTTTTTTATCAGGGAATTCCAACATCACCAAGCGGTCATGATTCCACTCTCCTTCCATTACTTGAACAGGGTTTCCCCGGATGATAAATTTTCCTCCGTAAGCCTCAATGGTTGCGGGTGTTAATTTTTTGTAGGCTTCGTATTCTTTGGGATCGTTGATGTCAACTTCCACTAAAACATATGCAGGCATAGGGTCATTTATTTAAGTCCTTCAAAATGCAGAAAATGAAAATGACTTGCAATACTTGCAATTTTAATCAAACCCTAAACCGGCTGCATATCTGGCTTTCGCAAAAGCAATTTTACTTTTTGAAACAAGCTCATTGAGCGTAAGCCTGGAATCAAATACAGTTACTTCTCGTGCATTTATGAGGAAAAGGCTGCTTTCTCCGATATTAAATCTCCTGACTTCACCTTGTAGCAAGGCTTCCAGACTTTGTACGTTTTGCTCCAATGTGTTAATCTGAATCTTCAGGTTTGAGAATGTATTTAATTCACTTTCAAGTTTGGTCCTCAGCTGGAGTTCTTTCAATTCCCTTGAGTTTCGCTTAAAGTCAATTTTGGCTTTAGTCAATCCTAAAGCTCCTCTTGACTTTCTCAATAGCAAAGGCGTGTAGACTGAAACATCCCATTTGTAATTATTCTCAAAAAAACCGGGATTGGCTTTAGTCACCCAAATCCTCAGTCAGTAAATTATACTTCAATTTTACAATCGGTAAGATTTGTAGGGATTTTAACCTTCGCTCCGCATCCAAATCTGCCAATTCATAATTCGCTATTTTGAGGTCAGGATGCATGGCTACATTTTCGCAAAGTTCAGATTCCTCCAGAATATTAATCTGGTAATCAGAAAGCTTTGGGGGGGGAACGATTTCTTCCTGCAATACCATCGGGTTACTCCCTGATCCCAAAGAAAATTGTTCAGTTCCTAAGTGACGGTGAAGTAAGCATTTTGAGCGCTTTAAACAGGGCAATGTACTGGTTCACTGACAATTGGTACCAACAACCCTTGTAAGAACAGGAAACTTGACTTTGGAAGCATCCGCTACGCCACGGGCGCACAGGCGCGACGGAGAGACTATCACACGCACGGTGCTGTGAGAGGTTGGGGTGAAATTCCCCTTATCTACCCGGCTCAGAAAGTCTTGAACCGAATTCGTTTTTAAAACTCAAATTTCCCGCCTGATTTTTTTAACTAATGGCTTAGCAAGATTCTACTAATTGCCTAACTAAACTCCGTGCTTTTCTAAGAAACCATATAGGGCAGGACAGTCTCAGATGGCTTTTTATATAGGTTACAACCCAGTCAAATAACCCAAAAATGAATCTTTCAGGCGAAGCCAGAAAGGAAAATAAAATCTCCAATTCTCATCAATTGGGAGAGATAGAAACTTCTGTTCTGGACAATGGGCCCGACAGAGGAACCTGCATTGCCCGGTTCAATATCGGACAGGGCTGAGATATAAGGTAGTTCCGGATGTCAACACGAATTTAATTCTTCAACCTAAAGTAAGTATCCAGGCTAATTCCTTTGAAATCTTAGTGTTACATTAATTACTTGATTGAAGTAAGTTTCTCAATTCATGAATATTCACTCATTTTTTAAAAAACCATGACAATAATCATAAAAAAAAATGAAATAAAATTGCTTTATAAAATCTTTCAAAAGGGAATTATGCTTATTTTAAAAAATAATAAAACACACTAAGCTAGTAAATTCAAACCAGTTAAAATGAAAATAAAAAAGAAAGATTTATTTGAAAAATCTTTTCAGTTTTCCCCGGATGGAATTATTATCTGCGACAGAACAGGGAAAATTTTATTAATAAATACTAAAGCCTTAGAACAATTCGGATATGAGAGAGAGGAACTGATTGAAACTAATTTTAATGTTTTAATTCCTGATAATTTGAAAATTAGACATAATGTCCATTTTGAGAATTATTCTGAAAATCCCATGTCCCGGCAAATGTCAGATCAGGTACGGCTTCAGGGAAAAAAGAAAAATGGCGATTTGTTTTTTATTAGTATCTCTCTAAATCATTTCAAAAATGAATCGGGAGAGTATTATTTTATGGCAGCAGTAAGAGATATTACAGATTATATTGAAAAATCAGAGTACCTGAAAGTAACTTTAGATAGATTACAGGAAGCCATGAAAATCTCTAAGATGGGAAACTGGGAACTTGATTTTAATACGAATAAACTCACGTGGTCAAGTGAAGTATTTGAAATTTTTGAATTGGATCCTGCAACTTATATACCAACGGAAGAGAAATTCATCGAGCTAGTATATATAGAAGATAGGGAATTCGCAAAACAATCCTTTAAAAATTCATTTGACAATGCAATTCCTTATAACATTGTACATAGATATATTACTCCTACCGGTGAGATGAAATATTTTAGAGAACGAGGAAAAAAAATATATGATGAAAATGGAATCATTTTAAAGACTCTTGGAACTGTCCAAGATATAACAGAAGTTCAGAAGCAAAAAATACTCCTTAATGATTATGTAAAAAAAATTGAAGGTAAAAACAAAGAATTAGAAGATTATACTTACATAGCTGCTCATGACCTTCAGGAGCCAATTAATAATATCAAGGGTATAATTACGATCCTTTTTGATGAATTTGAAGATCCTGAAACTACTAAGGAAGAGATATATCATTATTTCGATTTGATAAAAGGAGCTGGAGATCGCTTATCCAACTTAATAAAAGCATTAATGGAAACAGCTCGATTGGGTCAAATCAATCCTATTGAAACTATTGATTGTAATGTTATTCTAGAAGAGGTACTTCAGAATTTACAATTTCAATTAAAGAATCTTGACGCAAAAGTAAACATCCCAAAACTACCCATAATAAATGGATTTAAATTTGAGTTAAGCTTGCTTTTTCAAAACCTGCTTTCAAATGCCCTTAAGTATTGCAAAAAAGATGTGCTCCCACTAATTAAAATTGATTTTCATGACCAAGGACCTTTTTGGTTATTCTCAATTGAAGATAATGGAATTGGCATTGAGCATAAAAATAAAGATAAACTCTTCAAAATGTTTAGAAGGCTTCATACTAATAAAGAAATTGAAGGTACCGGAATTGGATTAACTCAATGTAAGAAAATTGTAGAACAGCATAATGGTGAAATATGGTTTGAATCAGAGTTTGGAAAAGGAACTGTATTTTATTTTACACTTAGAAAGGAATTTTGATTATGGGAATATTTAAAGTTAAAGAAATAATGTTCATCGATGATGATGAAATTGTAAAAATGGTTGGAGCAAAAGTTCTAAAACGAATTGATTATACTAATGAAATCAGTTATTTTAGCAACGGACATGAAGCTTTAGAAAATATACTTTACCGAATTAAAAATAATGAAATTATAATTGAAAGTGATCCGGTTTTAATTTTATTAGATATCAATATGCCAAAAATGGGTGCTTGGGAATTCATGAATGAATTTACACTGCTAGCTCCTGAGATGAAGGATAAATTCAAGATCGTCATCGTAACAAGTTCTTTCAACCCTGAGGATAAAAGCAAGGCGTTCAGCTATGAGGAAATTGAAGATTATGCAAACAAACCATTATCAGCTTCAATATTTAAAGAATTCCTCATAAAACATAAATATTATAAGGAATAATTCAGTATTTGGGATAAGCCATGTTCAAGTCACTAATGTAACAGCTTTATAAGATAGCAGTTTTTCAATTGGAGATAGATTTTATCAAAAACCACGAAATTTCAGTTTACTCATCAGGTTCAAATAGATCACCTTAGAGTAGCGAAGCATCAAGGGCATTAACACAATATTTCCAACAACAATCGTCGTCAGGTACATCCAAAGTTCCGGTTTAGTCACTAAAACATTGATAGCCGTGAGAACCGTTATGATTAAAGCAACAGAGAATGCATAACTGACGTACATCGCCCCATAGAAAAAGTCAGGCTCCGGGCTGAAATTTGCACCGCAAACATTACACTTTTTATTGACATCACTCAACTTTCGATAACTAATCACGGAAACCGGAAACAGCTTCCCTTCACGACACTGAGGGCATTTTGCTCCGAAAAGCGCCTTCACTCCACTTTTATTACTCATCAGATTATAAATATTTTACAAAATTAACTTCCTGTTTTCTTAGACTTTGTACCAATCATCACCAAACAATAAGGAGCTATTCGCCCCTTATTGTCTCATTTCATCGAGATCGTAGTCTTTTCCTTTACCCCATTGAAGCAATTCAGCAATCGTGTATAGCTCAAGGGTATCAAGATCTTTTACTTTGAAATTGTCTCCATAAAGCCTGGCGATAATTTCCAATTTGCGAACTTCCCCTTGATTCACCAACACATACCTCCTACCCACTCGCAGGTTATCCAACGCTATCGGCATATCAGGCTTTCTTCTTTATCACAACTCCCACCGCCTCAAAGGTAATTTCCTTTTTTGGTTCCGTGATCGCAGCTACTTCTTCCTTACTTTTTCCCTGATCTTCTGCAAAATGGCGAAGAATCTCAACATCGGTTTCGGTTAAAGTCGCAACTCCTTCCAAAACAATCGGAAATCCATTCGAAGTAGTTGGGACGAAGAAACCATAATCTTTAAAAGTCACACGCATGCTCTCACCTGAAGGAAGGTCAATCGTGAGCCAGCAACCTTTTTTGACACAAACTTCTTTAATCTCCCCGGAGATTTTCCCTTCAAATGTACCCTTCTCCATCACTTCGGTTACCAGTTGGGAAGTAGTCAATATTTCTGATTCATTGACTTCTGCGCCATAGTTGCCCGGAATGGATTCTGAAACCAGTTCTGATTTTTCTTCATTTTCTGCCGCTTTCTCTGACTTTTCACAAGCAGTAGTAAAAGCAAACACTAAAGCGAGGAGGAGTAAATTGGATCTTTTCATTGCATTCAGGTTTAGAACTTCAAAAATAGGTTTTTGATTCATGGAGAAAAAGTAAAAAGATGGAGATTTGTAAGAAATTTAAAATTCAGAATATTCTAAAAAAGTCTGTTTTTTTGAAATAAAATCGATTGAGAAAAAGAATTGAAACAATTTCTTCAATATATCTTCAGATTTTTTAACAATCCTGTAATTTTACAATCGATTCTGAATTATTGACCCTGCGCATGCCTCAAACCATTAAGTTCATCATTGACTTTGACAGTACCTTTACACAAGTAGAAGCTTTGGATATTTTGGGGGAAATCAGCTTATCGAAAGACCCCGATCGCGATGAGAAACTTCAGGCCATCAAAGACATCACTGACAAAGGAATGGACGGATCGATTACATTCCGTGAAAGTCTGGAGCAGCGATTGGAAATTCTCAAGGCTAACAAATCACAAATCACCGATCTGATTGCGGCACTTAAGAAAAAAGTCTCCAGATCTTTTGATAGAAATAAAGAGTTCCTTCTTGAAAACGCGGAAGACATTTTCATCATTTCCAATGGATTCAAAGATTTCATCATCCCGATTGTAGCAGATTATGGCATCCAAAAGGAGAATGTTTTCGCAAATGAATTTGTCTATGATGAGCATGGAAATATCGTGGATTTCAACAGAGAAAATCCCCTTTCCAAAAACAACGGCAAAGCCGAAACCATCAGAAGGGTAAACCTGGAAGGCGATATTTATGTAATTGGGGATGGCTATACCGATTATGAAATCAAAGCCTCAGGGCTGGCCAATAAGTTTTATGCATTTACAGAAAATGTGTCGCGTGCCAGAGTAATGAAAGAGGCGGATCACATTGCGCCCAGTTTAGACGAAATCCTATATATCAATAACTTGAATACGAAATTCTCCTATCCAAAAAGTCGAATTAAAGTTTTGCTTTTGGAAAATGTGCATCCTATCGGAATCGAACTTTTCAAAGAAGAGGGTTACCAGGTAGAAGTTGTGAGCTCTGCCATGAGTGAAGAAGAGCTCTGCGAAAAAATCAAAAACGTTTCGATTTTGGGTATCCGATCCAAAACGAACGTAACCAAAAAGGTCCTCGAAAACGCTAACAGACTGATTGCAATCGGAGCTTTCTGCATCGGCACCAACCAAATCGACCTCGAGACTTGCCAGGAAAAAGGAATCGCTGTTTTCAACGCACCTTTCAGCAACACCCGATCCGTGGTAGAGATGGCGATTGCAGAGATCATATTCCTGATGAGAAATTTCGTGGATAAAAGTGCCGGAATGCACGTTGGAAAGTGGGACAAGTCCGCTACCGGAAGTTTCGAGATTCGGGGTAAAAAACTCGGAATCGTCGGTTACGGAAATATCGGTGCTCAGCTTTCTGTTCTTGCAGAAAACATGGGCATGAATGTCTTCTACTACGACGTGATCGAAAAGCTCGCACTTGGTAATGCCACCAAGCTGAATTCTCTCGAGGAACTTCTGAAAACTTGCGACATCATCTCCCTTCACGTCGACGGACGAAAAGACAACAAACGCCTTCTTGACAGAGAAAAAATAGGGATGATGAAGCACGGTGCTATTCTGGTGAACCTGAGTCGCGGGCATGTTGTGGATATTCCTGCACTTCGCGATGCGATTTTGTCCGGCCAATTGGCAGGATGTGCTGTTGACGTTTTTCCGGAGGAGCCAAAAAACAACAAGGAAATGTTTGAGTCAGAACTTCGCGGTCTGCCAAATACAATCCTCACTCCTCATATCGGCGGAAGCACACTCGAGGCACAGGAAAATATCGCCCGATTCGTTCCTGGCAAAATCATGGAATACGTGAATACGGGCAATACCTACAATTCTGTAAACTTCCCTAATATTCAACTGCCATTCCTGAAAGATGCTCACAGGCTTATCCATATTCATCAAAATGAACCGGGAATTTTGGCAAAAATCAATCAGATTTTAGCAAACTATCAAATCAATATTGTAGGTCAGTATCTCAAGACAAATGAAAAGATCGGTTATGTGATCACTGATATTGACAAGGCTTATTCAAAGGACGCTATTGAAGCAATGAAGCTCATACCCGGAACAATCCGATTCAGGATGCTCTACTAAAAATATAGCCTCGAAGAAATTCGGGGCTTTTTTTATGATTTGAGAATTCTTAATTGACCCAGAAGAATCATGGTGGCAAAGAAAGTCCAAATCACTATCGGGTAAATAAAATAAGAAAGATTTGCTGAAAAATTGGAGATTTCGATCCCAACCCAAAGTGCCGTCAAAATCACCAATATGTTGCCACCAAGGCCAAATTTCAAGGCAGAGATTCGGGTCAATTTTTCGAGGCCAAGGGTATAATAAGGATAGGATGCGCAGATAAAAGCAAGGATCAAAACCATCATTGCCAGGTCAAGCTCATTACCAATTACCAGTTTGTAGCGAAGATAGGCCAGCATCAAAAACAAAAGCACCCATACAATTGGGTTTACAAATCCGGGTGGCTCAAACCAAAGTCTTTTTTTCGGTACGTTGCCTTCGAATTTCAGTCCCAAAAAATATGCCGGGATATTGGTCAGAAACAACATTCCCCAAAGCAGACCGATGTTAAAAAGAAGGCTTGAATTCATAGATTCCAAACATACGCATGAATGAAAGCTTTACCAACCTGCCGGGATTAATTCGATGGAAAATCCATTTACCCCAAAATCATACATCAAGTAACCTTCGGTGATAATTGATTTGACCGAGATGATAATTCAAATGTCCGTAGAGGTGAGTCAGGAAATAGCCGTATGTCATGGGTTTTCCAAAAACCTGCAGCGGGTAAATCCCTGGCCAAAGGCTATCGTCCATTCCTTCCAGACTTTTGCTGACAATATCCTTTGCAAACAGAATCTCATTGAGAAGTTCTTCTTTGGATATCCCTTTTGCTGAAAATTCTCTTTCCCTGTTTCTTTCGTAATCAAACCCTCCTATTTCCTTTCCAATAAAAGATTGAACATTCCCCAAGAGGTGGAGACAAAGATTCCCGGATGAATTGGAGATCGCTCCTTCAGTTTTCCAAAGAATTTCCTGGCTTGAATAAGAATTGATTTCAGTATGGAGCCTGTCAAAATCACGCTCAAAGAGTTCCTTGAATTCATTAATGATCATTAGTGAAAAATTTAGTGTGAATACTTATTGTAGGCTTTTGCCAATTTCTCGTCATACTTATTTTGGGCAAAAGCCGGACCATTGTAGGATTTGGTAAATTTTGCCCAATCCTTGTTTTTCAAATATACAAGACATCTGAAGACAGAAATGTATTTTCGAAATGGCAAAAAGATCAATTGCGTAGTTTTTTAGACTTTTCAAGTTGAATAATTGATTTTTTAATACGCGTATCCGGATATCTGCACGATGGATAGAAGCCTGTCGGTTTTAATTCCTAAGGTAACTATCGGGATGCGGAAATGTGACTCCCTCCGCCGCGGCGGAGGGTTAGGGGGATTTTTTCATTCAAACCCCAACTTAATTCTGTTACGTGCAATCAAGCGAATACACATATTAATTTAAATAATCTGCCTACTGTTGCCGCCGGCAGTGTCTCACTCCGGCATTATTTATAAAATGATCATAAGCGTGACA
>JAKFCO010000139.1:0-9198 GCA_036676605.1 Algoriphagus sp. | reverse complement strand
TTCAACAAAGAAGATGCAAAGCAGCAACCCATATGCAAGTCTTGTAATGGTTGACGGACTAATTGTCCCGGTGGACACATTACCGGATCAATATCAACAAGCAGTTAGACAAGCTCGATCAGACGGTAAAGACATCTCATTTACGACACGATGAGAACGCCAGCCACTAACAACTAAGCTTTCGTTGCGTGCGTAGCACAGCTTGCCCCCTGCGACGGGAACAATGAAACCGCTGTTACATCGCAGTAGTGATGAAGCTCCTGTAATGGGAGTGGAGCGAAGGGGGTAGCAGCTTGATATGATGTTGTTACGCAAACAACTGCGAAAGCAGGAGGATTTGTTTACTGATTATCAACTGAAGAGCCGTATGATGGGAGACTATCACAGCCTGTCCCGCTACTGCGGGGTACGGCTCTTATTATGCAGCCGATTGTTGATATGAAATTGTTCATACCAATTTGTACCCTAATTCCCAATGGTAGAACAGATTTGGATATGACCTTGTTACGCGTCTTAGCCAATGTACAGCTTTGACTTTGCTTCCTTTGAAGCTCTTGTACACACAGCCAGAAAACTTACCGTCATCATCTGGAATATGGTCGTTAAGGAAGTCCCTTACATCAACCCCGAAGGATACCTTTTTCTGGATCAGAAAAGAAAGCTGGGATTAGTTAAAAGGATAAAGAAGCATCCCGTAACTTACGGGACGGTCTCACCGAAGACGATCTGGGCCTCAAAACAGCTGAAATTTAAGACTTTTGAGGTTCGTTAGTCAGAATTGTAAAACGACACTGACAACATTTAAACTAAGGAACAAAAATTAACTTTGACGAATAATAAATAATACAATTATGAGCAAAATTATCTTTGACAGTGGAATATCTCTTGACGGTTTTTTCGCTGGTGACAACAGAAGTCCAAGCAATCCAATGGGCGGTGTTTCAGGACAAATACATCAGTGGATGTTTAAACAAAAAGCATTTTGGGAATACTTAGGAATGGATGGCGGTAAAGAAGACGGACCTGATGGTAAATTTATTAGGGAGACAATTGCCAGAACAGGTGCATTTATTATGGGAAAACGAATGTTTGAAGAAGGCGAAGTCAGTTGGCCAGAAGACTTATATAAAGCAGATGTTTATGTATTGACACACGAAAAACGGGAACCTTGGGTTCAAAAAGGGACGACAACTTTTTATTTCATCAATGACGGAATACAAAGTGCATTAGAAAAAGCAAAACAATCAGCCAATGGAAAGGACATAAGAATACAAGGTGGTGCGAATACTATTCAACAATTTCTCAATGCAGGGCTTGTGGACGAATTTTTCATTCACATTGCTCCCGTTTTTTTAAGTAGTGGAATCCGACTGTTTGATGGCATTGACAAAGACAAATACGATATTCAAATTGTAGAAGTAATACCCTCAGACTTGACAACACATTTAAGATACAGACTGACGAAGAAATGAAAACAACTACCGCTAACAACTAGGTTTTCGTTGCGTGCGTAGCACAGCTTGCCCGCTGCGGCGGGAACAATGATCCCGATAACCATATAAAAATCAAGAATTAGAAGTGGGTTGGTAAGTATAAATATGAGGTCTTTCACGGGCCCGGTTAGGGCAGACTGGATGATTATTCTACTTTCCTTCTGGCAGCTGGTGCAGCAGCAGGGATTTAACGATTCCAAGACGCTGAGTTCGTTTTTTGATGATGGAGTCCCAAAGTTTGCGGAGAATATGGGATAAACTTCTGATTCTTACCGGTTGGCAGCTTTAAACCTAAATCCTGTCGATCCCCAACAAAAATGTGCAAGATCCGCTGGAGAGTTTGGACGAAATCATTAATTTGGTCTCAAGACAACGCAGGATCTCGTCCGACAAAATAGGATAGATACGCAATAGGGAGATAGAGGAGTTCCGTCAATCCAATTGTTGGCGGTCATTGTAATGTAACATCTATAAACAAAACACACAGCAGGACAGATGGACAAAAGAGTAAAATTTGACTTTGAAATATTTTTTACAAACGGAGGAAGTATAAAAGGCGAAGATTTTAGACTTGATATTATAGGCGACAATATTTCCGACAAAGAACTTGCGGACTATATTGTGGAAGATTTAAGGCTTCTTATGGTAGGACAAACCAAGATTCTGAATAAAGAATTATTGACAGAGCCCCATAAAAGAAAACCAATCAACGAAAACAGAAAGGATGACTTTTTAATTGATTTAAGCCATACAATAGAACACGGACTTATAACTTATAAAGGTTTACCTGCACCTATTGTTTGCGATTATTTGAGCAGAGTAGATTCAAGGCAATTTTACGAAGAAGGGACAGAATTTCAAATTGGGAAAATTGAAATGGTTTCAAACACTGGAACGTATATTGACTGCCCATTTCATAGATTTGAGAATGGAAAAGACCTTTCAGAGGTTGAATTGGAGTGTTTTACAGACCTGGATGCAATTGTTATTCGTATTCCGTTTTCAGAAACATTGGTAATTACGGAAGAATATTTAAAAAACTACGAGATTAGAAATAGAGCAGTTTTAATTCATACAGGTTGGGACAGCAATTGGAATACAGAAAAGTATTATGAAAACCATCCGTATCTAACTGAAGGGGCTGCCAGGTATTTAAGGGATTGCAGTGTTAAATTAGTGGGTATTGATTCTCATAATATAGACAATACATTAGGGAAATCAAGACCTGTCCATACCGTACTTTTAGGAGCGGAAATATTAATCGTTGAACATCTTTGTAACCTGTATTTATTGCCCAAAGATGGGTTCACTTTTAGTGCAATTCCGCCAAAATTTAAAGGAGTTGGAACATTTCCGGTAAGAGCCATGGCTAAACTGGCAAAAACGAATTAGTAAACAAATACAACGAACTGTCAACATTGGTTTGATAATATGGTGGCTGAAGTGGTTCCAGGACACTTTTGTACTTAACCCAAGTGTCGGGGATCTATTGAATTTTTGGGTTAAAGGTCCCTCACTGCGGTAAGTCGATCTTTTTTAAAGGAAAATTTCGAATCTTACTTCAACCTGCAACTTCCTGGAAACACATAAAGTTTTATATTCGTTATTACGTTTGGTCACAGTGGACAGATACGTTTTCATAAGCCGCCACTGGTTATAGCCAAACGTTGGCAGTAATAGTACCCGGGACAAATTGGTTATCTAATGAGCGACACGCTACTAACAGGATTTCTTACGGAAGGAAAATAAAACCCAGTAATAAAAATGAAAAAGATTCAAGACTATTTTACAATATATAAGCAATCGGCATGGGAGAAGGATACCGAAAGTATGATTGGATTGTATGATGACAACGTGGTGATTTTTGATATGTGGCAGGAAGGGTATCAAACAGGCTTGGCAGAATGGTCAATTGCCATAAAAGACTGGCTAGGTTCTTTAGGAGAAGAAAAGGTGAATGTGATATTTGAAATGATAGAAATTCACGAAGGCGACAATGTCGGGTTTGGGAGCGCTCTGGTTACATTCCAGGCAATTTCAATCGATAATACCATTATAAGAAGCATGAAAAATAGAATTACCCTGGGATTTGTCAAGGAGAGAGACCTTTGGAAAGTAGTTCATCAACACACTTCCGCCCCTATCAATTCCGACCTCGAAGCTATTCTGGAATTTTGAGAGAAAATAGTTAGACTAAGTTATCCCAAAGACATTACCTACCACTCTCGGTACGGTGTTGGCGGACAAAGTGGTAAATGGAACTGCGCAGCCGCATATTCCTCTCCTCCCTGTATATTCATGAATCCGGTGGCCAAGCGCCCGCCTCCCGGAGGGCAGGAAGTCGAGGTCATTTTGTCCAATGGATCTAGTGGCAGAATAGCGTATATCCATTTTTTAGAATTTAACTTTTTAAATTCAAGCAGGATTCCCTCAAAATTAACACAGTCTCAACACTTGTTGTCTCCAGAGGTATAGTAGAATCCTTGATTTTATTCATCAGGTAATTGGCTCCCATCGCACCCATTTCATAGGGCTGTTGATTGACTGTACTCAACGTCGGACTGATGTAAGTAGAAATAGGTTCATCCGCAAAGCCAATCACAGCGAGCCGATCAGGGATGGGGATTTTCAGTTCGCTTGCTACTTTGTAGATCTCAAAAGCCAGGTAATCACTGTATGTAAATGCCCCGTCTATCGGAAAATTTCTGAGGCAAGAAGTGATTTTTTCTGCCAAATCCGGATCGCTTCCTTCCAGGATAAATTCCTCTTTTAACTCGATTTCATTCTTTCGCAGCGCTTCCTTATATCCCATATATCGATTGAATGTGGTCGAAAGATTCTCAGGTCCTTTGATATACATGATATTCCTGCATCCGCTTTGGCATAAATGATCCACCGCCGAAAAAGCTCCTTTGAAATCGTCCGAGACCACATACGGTGTTTCTATTTCTTCTGAAAAACGATCCACTAAAACCAGTGGAGTTCCGCTGTCCATCACTTCCTGGAGATGCTCAAACTTGTCATTCATCTTGGAAATAGTAGCCAAAATGCCATCCACCCGGGCGTCTAAAAGGGTTTGAATTGATTTTATTTCCTGTGTCTGCTTTTCATTGGAGGTACAGATCAGCAATTGGTATCCGGCCTCTGTAGTGACGCTTTCGATGCCCGCAAGCATGCGGCTATAAAAATGGTGGGTGAATTCCGGGATGATCAGGCCGATTGTATGGGTTTTATTTTCCAGAAGGCTTTTCGCAATGGGATTTGGGCGATACCCCAGCTTCTTGGCCAAAGACAGTATTTCCAACTTTTTTTTCTCACTGACTTTTCCTCCGCCATTCAGCGCCCGTGATACCGTAGACGGCGTCACTTGGAGCGCATTGGCTATATCGGTGATGCTGATTCTTTTCTTTTTCATCTGTTTATAATTGTTTTTTTAAGGTCAGATGGAATCTCGCATGGCCCATATTCATTCCAGTGTGTGTCGCTTGCGTCATGCTTGATTTCATATGGTTATAATTTGTTTTTCAGTTGCCATAACCTGTCCCGTGACGAAGGAAACGGGATGGAATCTCGCAGGGGTTATAATCATCCCTCTGTGTGTCGTTCTGGTCATGCTCGATTTCATCTGGGGAAATATGTCACCCCTTAATTTAGGACAAATGGGCGAAAGACCTGTGTTTTTCAGTTTGTATGGGTTGGTCAGGTCAAACGTTTGACCAATATACTTTTGGGCAGAATTCTGATATTCGATTATTGTTTTGACAAAATAGGTTTAGACCGCACAAAATATTGAAACAACCACTGTTGATGCATTAAAAATATGGAGTTAGGACGAACTGGCATTCAAATACCTTCGATGATCATCGGGACGAGCTCACTGGGGAATCTCTATGAAGCCAAATCCTACAGGCAAAAGCTGGAATTGGTAATGGCAGCCCTGGAATGCTTCCCGGATGGAATTGTATTTGATTCTGCCGGAAAATATGGGGCCGGCTTGGCGTTGGAGACATTGGGGAAAGCGCTGAATGAATTGCAAATCCCTAAGGGCAACGTATTAATCAGCAATAAATTGGGATGGAGGCGTGCACCTTTGCAGGGTACCGAACCTACTTTTGAAAGGGATGTCTGGAAGGACTTGAA
This sequence comes from Algoriphagus sp., assembly GCA_036676605.1. Classification (GTDB taxonomy): domain Bacteria; phylum Bacteroidota; class Bacteroidia; order Cytophagales; family Cyclobacteriaceae; genus Algoriphagus. The sequence goes on along the minus strand of JAKFCO010000139.1, from coordinate 3,565 downwards.
CCATGATGCAGTTCAGGATATCAATTATCAGGGTATCCTGAATTGCTTTGAAGAGGGGAATGCATTGCTGAAAGGCTACGAAAGTCAGTTGGTATCCATACATGATCCTGACGAATATTTGGATCAGGCAGAAACCCTGAAAGAGTATGAAAAGAGATTCTCAGACATTTTGGAGGGCTATGCTGCTTTGGACGAACTGAAGCGGGCCGGAAAGGTGAAAGCAATCGGCATTGGGTCCAAAAACTGGAAAGTAATCCAAAAGATCTACCGGCACTGTAGATTAGATTGGGTGATGATTGCCAATAGCATGACCATCTACCATCATCCTGAGGAGCTTTTCAACTTTATGGGAGATTTGGAAAAAGTGGGTGTGGGAATAGCCAATTCTGCGGTTTTTCACTCTGGCTTTTTGGTGGGTGGAGATTACTTTGACTATCGAAAGATGAATAAAAGTGATCCTCAATATCAGCAAAGACATCATTGGAGAACTAAATTCTTTAAGCTTTGCGAAGCTCAGGCAATATGTCCTGCACACGCCTGCATTCAATTTGCCCTACATCTTCCAGGCGTTAATTCACTGGCACTAAACTCCACTTCCACCCGCAGAATTCAGGCAAATGCGGAGTATTGCGGTAGGAATCTTCCTGATTCATTTTGGGATGTGATGAAAGAGGAGGGAATGATCGCTGGCTATTTATCAGATTTTAAATTGAATAAAACTGTATGAAAATATTAACCTGTACCTCACCGGGTGATTTTGTCTATCAAGAAGGCCCAATACCAAAGCTTTCTGAAGGTAGAGCCATTGTCAAAATAAAGAGAATAGGCATCTGCGGTACAGATCTTCATGCTTTTGAGGGTACCCAGCCCTATTTTTCATACCCCAGAATTTTGGGACATGAGTTGGCAGGCGAGGTAGTGGCAATTGGTGCCAATGGGGAAATTTCCGAAGGTGATTTAGTCACCGTGATTCCCTATTTCAATTGCGGGAGCTGCGTGGCCTGTAGAAACGGCAAGCCAAATTGCTGTCAGAGAATCAGTGTTTTTGGTGTGCACGAGGATGGTGGCATGCGGGAATTTGTCTCCTTGCCTATCTCATCTTTGGTAAAAAAGGAAGGTTTAAGTCTGGAACAGCTTGCCATGGCAGAGCCGTTTGCCATTGGAGCTCACGGAGTACGGAGGGCAGGAATTCGACCAGGACAGTTTGTTTTGGTGATAGGTGCTGGGCCCATCGGATTAGGCGTGATGGAGTTTGCGCGGATCGCAGGAGCTACCGTGATCGCCATGGACATCAATGAGAAAAGACTGGATTTTTGCAAGGAAGTATTAAAGATCCCGCATGTGGTCATGGCTGGGAACAAAGCATTTGAAATCATCCAAGAGCTCACCAACGGTGATTTTTGCGATTCGGTCATTGATGCCACCGGGAGTCTGACTGCCATTAACCAAGGATTTCGATACATAGCTCATGGTGGGAATTACGTATTGGTGGGCTTGCAAAAAGGTGAAATCGCTTTCTCCCATCCGGAATTCCATAAGCGGGAAGCCACACTCATGAGCAGCAGAAATGCAACTGGGGAAGACTTTTCACAGGTATTGGAAGCCATGGCATCGGGGCAATTGGCGGTGGATAAATACATCACTCATCAGGTGCAATTTGATCAGGTGAAGGGTGATTTCCAGTCTTGGATGAACCCTGATACCGGGGTGATAAAAGCAATGGTGGAAGTGTGAATTAAAAATAGGTCCAACAACCAAATTATATTATAAAATGAATAATCTTTTTAAAGTTCTCCTTTTCCTTTCCTGTTGTTGTTCTCTCAATCGGGCCATAGCTCAGGTGGAGGAAAGGTCAAGGCCTGAAGAGTGGAAAAATCTGGTAAAAGGGGGAAGATTCATGGACCTGTTTCTTCCGGTCAGCCCCATTGGTGCTTTGACTTCCGATACATGGGGTACTGATGGCGTGAAGCCTAGATATATTGACAATGGGATCGAGGATGCCGAATGGTCCTATTGGGGAGGGAATATTTTTAAAGATGAGGAAGGAACCTTCCATTTGTTTGTTTGCAGATGGAGAGAAGATTCGCCAAAAGGGCATCATGAGTGGCCTAATTCCATTGTGGTACATGCTGAATCTGACAATGCTATGGGTCCCTTCAAAGTGGTTGGAGAAGTCGGAAAGGGACATAATCCAGAGCTTTATAAAACAGCCGCCGGCCAATTTGTACTATATGTTATAAACGGCTATTATTCCAGTCCATCTCTTGCAGGTCCATGGGAATACGATCAGTTCGTATTTGACTCCAGAGACAGGCCTATTATTGAAGGCCTGTCCAATTTAACTTTTGCAATGCGGGAAGACGGTTCTTATTTGATGGTTTGCAGGGGAGGCGGGATCTGGTTTAGCAAAGACGGACTTGATACGTTTTACCAGGTTTCTGACGAAAGAGTGTATCCTCCAGTAGCCGGAGAATTTGAAGATCCGGTAATTTGGAAGGATAACGTGCAATACCATTTGATTGTCAATGATTGGCTGGGACGAATTGCTTTTTACCTGAGATCCAAAGATGGCGTTCACTGGAAAACAGATCCGGGGGAGGCTTATATGCCGGGGATTACCCTTTATCAGGATGGTACTGATGAAGACTGGTTTAAATACGAGCGGATCAAGATTTTCCAGGATGAATTTGGAAGAGCCATCCAGGCCAATTTCGCAGTAATAGATACCCTGAAAAATGAAGATAAACCCAACGACTCCCACAGTTCCAAAAACATAGGTATTCCCCTGAAGGTGGGATACCTGTTGGAATTGTTGAATAAGAAGCCTGTCACCGGCAGAACAAAAAAAATCAAAGTGTTGGTGAAAGCTGAATCAGGTTTTAATCCCTTTCAGGATTTGGATCTTGCCAGTCTTCGTTTTGGTGCTTCCGAAGAAGTCAATTTTGGAAAGGGATCGGAGGTGAAAAGCTTCAAAACAAAAGGGGAAGATCTTCTGATCACTTTTAATGGGGAAGGCAACGGGTTTACGGCGGATAATTTCGCAGGAAAGCTGATCGGAAAAGCCAAAGATGGGGAAATGATATTCGGTTATTCCAGATTGCCATGGGTGGATTACAATTCGGCAATTCTATCAGCCAGAAAACCAGAGATTAACCAGACTTCAAACCTTGTCAGAGTGAAAGTAGAGAATTTTGGTCAGGTGATTTCCAAGAAGTCATTGCTTCGCTTGGAGTTGTTTGATGGTGATGAAAAAGTATTCGAGGTTTCACAGCAGGTGGGCAGTCTTCAGCCCTTTGAAGAGACAATCTTGGAGTTGCCATATTATGGGCAAACCCCGGCAGGTAAACCGCTGAACTTCCGGATTTCAATAGAAAGTCGAAATCAGCAACTAGAGACTTTTGAAGGTGTAGCGGAAGTTATTTAAAAGGTTGATTAATAAGTTTTATGGATATACGGAATTATGCCAGTAGGCAAATTTTATTTTGCTTCACCTCGACTTCGCTCGGTGCCCGATTGTTATTGTTTTAGGGCAGGGGAGAAAATGCGGCTTCGCCGCATTTTCTCC
>JAKFCO010000138.1:0-39819 GCA_036676605.1 Algoriphagus sp. | reverse complement strand
GGAAGACCAGGTAATTCAGATTCATTTTTTCTCAAAAAATCCAGGGCTTGCTCAAGGTCAAGTTCATGAGTTGGAAAGCCATTTTTTGGCAAAGTGGATAAAGCCCATTCATGTGAAGGAATCCAATCTTCTTTTTGCTTTTTGCCAAGCTCTACACCAAAATATCGCAGACTTAAATGTTGGCTTAATCGCTCAAAATACCGGCTCCACTCTCTGTTTATTCGGAAAAAGGAATCATTCAGCATGTAGTATTTACCCGAGCCATCCAATCCCAATTCCAGATCCAGGGCACTTGATTCTCTGTCTCCGACCGATTTCAAGACGGGATGCTTAAAGTCTTTGATTCGCCCCGGTTCCAAAATAAATGCGTCATCGGGTCGCTTCAGTACAGTGATAAAAAATCCTTCTCCCTCCACCAAATGCGGGAAAAAGCGGTATCCGTAAAACGTCCCTTCTTCTGTCTTCACTTCAGTTTCGCGGATTCCCCAACTTGGATCAAGAGGAATTCGAACAGGTTCATAAGAAAATTCGGAAGTCAGAAACCGGATCATGCCCTCGTTTTCGAGTTCGTTGAATGTGCACGTGCTATAGATCAGATATCCGTCTGCTTTGACCAATCCGCCCGCCTGGTCCATGATTCGCTTTTGGCGGGACGAGCAAAGCTGCACATGATCCGGAGACCATTCTTCTCTCGCCTGTGGATCCTTCCGAAACATCCCCTCACCCGAGCAAGGTGCATCTACCAGTACCAAATCAAAAAATCCATCCAATGGTCCGAAATGGTCGGGATCATTATTGGTTACCACGATGTTTCCCAACCCCCATTTCACGCTGTTTTCTTTCAGAATCTGGGCCCGGGCCTGGATTACTTCATTGGCTACAAGCAAACCATCATTTCCCAAATAAGAAGAAAGCAAGGTGCTTTTTCCGCCCGGTGCCGCTGCCAAATCGAGGTAAATGCCTTTTGGAACTTTAATACTTTTTAGAATATGCTCGATAAACATCGAGGAAGCTTCCTGGACGTAATACGCTCCTGCATGAAAAGCAGGGTCGAGAGTAAAGCTTGGCCGCTCTTCCAGAAAAAATCCCTGACCTGACCAGGGAATTGGGCTTTTCGACCAGTTGGGAACAAAGCCTTTTGCTTCGTTTAACCGGATGGATGTTCTGGCAGGTTTTTCGATTCCCAGTTTGAATTGTTCAAATTCTTCCTCTCCAAGCAGGGAAATCATTTGGGTTTCAAATGCGGCAGGAAGTTGAATTTCGGACATGGGGCAAAGATAGTGATCAGTAGGCAGTCTCAGTAATCAGTTTGGGAATACTGATCACTGAGACTGAACACTGTTAACTTCAAAAATTGCTAGATTGAAGTAAAAATCCGAAACCCCATGGAACTAGTCTCAAATCTTGTTATAGGCTTGGTAGCCGCACTTCACCTGTATTTTTTGTGGTTTGAGATGTTTGCATGGGAGACCACAGGGAGGAAGATTTTCCGTCAAATGCCGGCTGATCTATTTCCCAAAACCAAAGCTCTTGCTGCCAATCAGGGATTGTACAATGGGTTTTTGGTAGCAGGATTGATTTGGTCTTTACTGATCTCAGATCCTGTTTGGGCGAATAATGTGGCACTGTTCTTTCTGAGTTGTGTGCTCGTTGCCGGGATTTATGGAGCATTTACTGCAAGCAAAAAAATCTTCTTTGTACAAGGTATGCCTGCGCTGGTGGGGATATTGTTGGTTTGGTTTAGTTAATTTTTTTTCACCGCAGTGGCGCAGTGGACGCAGAGTAAAGTAAGATGGTTTATTTTTTTCTATTCACTGCCTTTTTGAAACTAATATATTTCTTTAAGTTAGTTAGTTGAATTAATTTAAACCTCTCAATTTTTTGTTATGTCTGAGAATGAAATTTCATCCAACATTATAGGTGCAGCTATTGAGGTACATAAATTTTTAGGACCAGGATTGCTGGAAAGTAGTTATGAAGCCTGTCTGCTTTTTGAGTTGAGACAAAAAGGCTTAAATGTCAAATCACAAGTTCCATTACCTGTATCCTATAAGGGATTACAATTGGATGCAGGTTACCGGATTGATATTCTGGTCGAAGAAAAAGTAATAATTGAAGTAAAAGCTGTAAATGAATTGGCAGAAATCCATACAGCTCAAATTCTTACTTATCTGAAATTAACCAACTTTAAACTGGGGATCCTAATAAATTTCAATACCGCAAAAGTTATTGATGGCTTCAAAAGGGTTGTAAATCATCTCTAAAATTTTCTCTGCGAACTTTGCGCCTTCTGCGGTGAATTAAAAAAAGAGGCTTTCGCCTCTCTTTTAATTATCATCCTCTTCAAAGTCATCATCCTCTTTCATGTCAAACATGGAGCTGAAGAGATCTTTAAACTGCAGACCGGTGTCGAGTAGTTTTTTGCTCAATTGAGAATATTCCGCCAGACCGTGAAGGGCAAATTCCATAAAGAACTCCTTCTCTTTTTCAGGCAAATTTTTCACCATCGAGGTGACAACTTTTTCCAATCCCGGTACTTGGTGAAGAATGCTTTTGTAAGTCTTATCGGACTGGGACGCCAAAATATCTATCGCATTTCCTTCTCCAAACCATTCCAAAGAAAGAGTATATGGGTTCTCCCCTTTTTCCTTTTTCTTCTGCTCTGGAGACGGGAAATAATTGACAAACTGGGTGCGGATTGCTTTTCCGATCAGGTTGTAGGCAACCAAGCCTGCTCCTTCCTGCTCACCTTCATAGACGAGTTCCACTTTTCCGGTAATCGCCGGAATCACTCCAATCAGGTCGGAAATTCGGATTACGGTATTTGATTCCCCATTCATATACAACCTTCTTTCCGCGGCTGAAATCAGGTTTTCGTAAGCAGATATTGTCAATCGGGCGGAAACCCCGCTTTTCTCATCGACGAACTCAGATCCTCTTGCCTCAATCGCAATCTGCTCGATCAGGTCTTTCATCAGTTCCGGCACATGAATATTCTCAAGCGGCTTTCCTTTCAGTTTAGCTTCCTGAGCAGTGATCTTGCGGCCTATTTCGATAGACTTAGGATAATGTGTGATGATCTGGCTTTCGATTCGATCTTTAAGCGGGGTCACGATGCTTCCTCTGTTGGTATAATCTTCCGGATTGGCAGTAAATACAAACTGAATATCCAGCGGGAGTCTGAGTTTGAAGCCACGGATCTGAATATCTCCTTCCTGCAGAATGTTGAAAAGCGCAACCTGAATTCTCGCCTGCAAATCCGGCAATTCATTGATGACAAATATCGACCGGTGAGATCTTGGCACCAATCCGTAATGGATCACGCGCTCATCGTTATAGCTCAGTTTCATTGTAGCTGCCTTGATCGGATCCACATCTCCGATCAAATCGGCTACGGAAACGTCAGGGGTTGCCAGCTTTTCGGTATAGCGATCGTCCCGATGCCACCAGGAAATCGGAGTATGATCACCTTTGCTATCAATCAATTCTTTGGAGAATGTGGTCAAGGGAGCCAAAGGATCATCGTTCAACTCAGAACCCTCAATTACCGGAACATATTCATCCAGTAGATGCGTCATCAATCTGGCAATTCTGGTTTTGGCCTGACCCCGAAGACCCAACAGGTTGATATTGTGTCGGGAAAGAATCGCCCGCTCAATATCAGGAATCACGGTGTCCTCGTAGCCCCAAATGCCTTCGAAGACATTTTCTTTCGCTTTGATTTTCAAAATCAGATTGTCTCTGAGTTCTTCTTTGATGGACTTGGATTGGTACCCTGAAGCCCTGAGTTGGCCGAGGGTCTTTATTTGTACTAATTCGTAAGCAGTCAGTTTTTTATAGTCCATGCTTAAAAGCGTTTGGTTCGGTTTCGTCTGTAATCTTCAAATATGAGGTCTCCAAGGCCTTTCAGGCTGGAGTAATATGCATTCCCATTATTTACCTTGGTAAATTCTTTTACAAATTCTTTCAAATAAGGATCTGAAGCGATCATAAAAGTGGTCACGGGAATCTTCAGCTTTCGGCATTGAGCTGCCAGTTTCAGCGTCTCCGCAAGGATTTTGCTGTCTATTCCAAAGGCATTTTTATAATACTTGATCCCAACTTTGAGGCAAGTCGGCTTTCCGTCGGTGATCATGAAAATCTGCTTGTTCGGATTCTTCCTTCTTCGCAGCAAATCCATCGCAAGTTCCAGTCCGGCCACGGTGTTGGTGTGATACGGCCCAACCTGGAGGTATGGCAAATCCTTGATCTCGATCTGCCAGGCATCATTTCCGAAGACGATGATATCCAGCGTATCTTTTGGATAGCGGGTTTTGATAAGCTCGGCCAGCGCCATCGCGACTTTCTTTGCCGGCGTAATTCTGTCCTCCCCGTATAAAATCATGGAGTGAGAAATATCGATCATCAGGACGGTGGAAGTCTGAGATCTTACCTCATTTTCCATCACTTCCAGATCATTCTCAGTCAGCAAATAATCTCCCGAAAAACCGTGATTTGCCTGGGCATTCCGCAGGGAGTCAGTCAAGGCAATCTGATCGAGATTATCTCCAAACTCAAAAGCCCTTCTGTCGGTGCCGCGCTCGTCTCCCTGACCCGAAAGAGTGGTCTTATGCTGTCCTGATTTTCCTTTTTTCAGCTTCCCAAAAATCTCTTCCAAAGCACTTTTCCGAATGTTTTGCTCCGCTTTTCCGGTGATTTTGAATTCGCCTTTTTGGTTTTCCTCGGTCAGGTAGCCTTTGGATTTCAGGTCTTCGATAAAGTCACCAATCCCATAATTCGGATTGGTCATCTTGTATCGCTTGTCAAGATTGGTGAGCCAGCTCAATGCCTCTGCCACATCTCCACCGGTCATGGTGACGAGTTGCAGAAAAATATTCAGCAGATTCTCAAAAGTATTTTTCTCAGGGTCCTGTGGAGGCACATATTGAGTGAATCGAAATCCTTTCATAGAGCTTGTAACAAGTGAATGCGTCTGCGAGTTTAATCTATAGAACAAATTCACGAAAAAGATGAAAAACTATCTGACTTCAGTGGGCTTGGTGACGGGCTTTCTGATCGTATTTGTGACAGCCATTCAGTTTGAATTAAGCATGTCCTTGATTTGGCTGATGTTTATCATCAGTCCTGCATTGGTGATTTGGATGGTGTATTCAGTGTTGACTGCACCTATCGAAATTAAAGAAACATTTGATGAACAATGGTATCAGGATAGACCAAGACACTGAGATTCCCGGATTTCTTTGATATTTTTCCTGAAGAAATCCAGAATCCATGCGCTCGTCCGAAAAAAATAACTCAATTATCAAATCCACTGCGAAAGCGCTGGGGTTTGAGTTTTGCGGAATTGCAAAAGCAGGTTTCCTGGAAGAAGAAGCTCCAAAGCTTGAAGCCTGGCTGAATCAAAATTACCAGGGAGAAATGGCCTATCTGGCCAATCATTTCGATAAGCGACTCGACCCGACCAAACTCGTGGAAGGAGCTAGAACTGTTGTATCTCTCGCCTATAATTACTTTCCGAAGACAACACTTCCCGAAAGTGATGAAGACATCAAACTTGCCAAATACGCTTACGGTGAAGATTATCATCTGGTAGTCCGTGAAAAACTCAACTCCTTTTTAGAAATCCTTCGGGACGAAATCGGAGAAATCAACGGGCGCGCCTTTGTTGACTCTGCACCCGTGATGGAGCGGCAATGGGCCCAAAAAGCCGGAATCGGATGGATCGGAAAAAACAGTCTTTTGCTCAATCGGGATATCGGAAGTTTTTTCTTTTTGGCGGAGCTGATCATCGATCTGGAAGTGACACCAGATTCACTCATGATCAAGGATTACTGCGGCACTTGTACCCGATGCATCGATGCTTGTCCGACAGATGCCATTGTACAGCCCGGAGTGGTGGATGGATCCAGGTGCATTTCTTATCTGACGATTGAACTGAAAGACGCTATTCCTGCTGAGTTCAAAGGAAAGATGGAAAACTGGGCTTTTGGCTGTGATATTTGCCAGGATGTTTGTCCATGGAATCGCTTTTCGAAGCCCCATCGGGAACCTCGGTTTGATCCACATCCTGATTTATTAAGCTTTTCAAAGGCTGACTGGGAAGAGATTACTGAGGAAACATTCCAACGAGTATTCAAGAAATCCGCCGTCAAACGAACCAAGTATGAAGGCCTGAAACGGAATTTGAATTTTTTGAAACCCGACGATTCATTGTGATCCTGCAGGGTATGCCCTATATTTCATAAACCCTTCAGAAACTATGAGATTACTGGGAAAAAAGAAAAGCTTCAAGATCGGTCAGCCACCTGGTTCGGCTGTTTTTACCGGAACAAAAAAACTCGAATCAGTTAAAATCAATCTGATTTCCTACAATGAAGCGGAAACAGAGGAATTTGAAATCGCCTCCTTGGCGGATCTTTCCGTTCATTTGAATCAAAAAAACCGAATCCTTTGGGTTGACATCATTGGTCTTCATGATGAGAAACTTTTGGAGGAAATCGGGGCAATGTTTGATTTGCACCACCTTACACTTGAGGACATTTTGAATGTGGAGCAGCGTCCTAAAATGGAGATTTTTGATCATTACTTATTCACTGAACTCCAGATGGTTCAATGTGACGGAGTTGATTTCCCCATTGATTCAGAGCAAATTAGTTTGATCCTCCATGGAAATGTGCTGATTTCATTTCAGGAAAAAGAAGGAGATGTTTTCAGCTTTGTGAGAGCCCGAATCTCGCAAGGGAAAGGCTCAATCAGAAAGCGAGGGGCGGATTACCTGCTTTATTCTCTTTTGGATTCTGTAGTAGACCATTACTTTTTGGTTTTGGAAATTGTAAGCGAAAAAATCGAAGTGATCGAAGCTTTGGCAATGAACGAACCGGACAGCAGTGTCCTTCAGAAACTATATTTGGAGCGCCGGCAAATCCTGGCCTTGCGGCGATCTGTTTATCCTCTTCGGGAGGTCATCAGCAGTTTTGAAAAAAATGCAGATCAATTTATATCGAAAGAAACGAAGCCATTCATCAGGGATTTGTATGACAATACCATTCAGGTCATAGAGACAATGGAGGTTTTTCGGGATATGTCCTCCGGAGTATTGGACCTTTACATGAACAGCCTTTCCAATCGCATGAATAATGTGATGAAAATGCTTACAATCATCTCCACCATTTTCATTCCTCTCAGCTTTGTAGCCGGAGTTTACGGGATGAATTTTGACAACATGCCTGAACTTCGGTGGCAATATGGGTATTTCTACGTCCTTGGTGGGATGATCATTGCGGGCTTGACAATGGTGGGTTATTTCATCAGAAAGAAGTGGATTTGATCTTTATCGTTCCTTTTCGATTTTTCAGAAATCGTTGGAAGATTTCAAATTGCCTTCAGACTCATGTCCATGCTTTTTACGGAATGAGTCAAAGCCCCCATCGAAATAAAATCTACTCCGCATTCGGCCACTTCAACCAGATTTTCTTCGGTGATTCCTCCGCTTGCTTCTGTAGAAAAACGTCTTCCGATCACCTGAACAGCCGTTCTCATGGTGGCATAGTCCATGTTGTCGAGCATGATATAATCTATCCCGCCCACTTCGAGCACTTCTTCCACTTCCCTCAAATTCCGGGTTTCAACCTCGATTTTCAGATTTAGTTTGTTCGCTTCCAAATAGGCTTTTGTTCGCTCGATTGCTGGTCTGATTCCTCCGGCAAAGTCAACATGATTGTCCTTTAGCATCACCATATCATAAAGTGCGAAGCGATGATTGACACCTCCACCGATGTGCACAGCCCATTTTTCCATCAATCTGAAATTCGGAGTAGTCTTTCGGGTATCCATCAGACGGGCCTTGGTATGAATGATTTTTTGAGTAAGTCGATTGGTGAGTGTGGCGATTCCGCTCATTCGCTGCATACAGTTCAGCACAAGACGCTCGGAGGAGAGAATCGATGCTGCCGGACCGGAAACTTTCAATCCAATATCGCCTTCCACCACTTTCGCTCCATCCGCCAAAAGCAATTCGACTTCGAGCCTTGGGTCAAAAGATTTAAAAATTCTTTCTGCCAATTCTACCCCGGCCAAAATTCCATCTCCTTTAATAAGAAGCCTGGCGGTTCCTGTTTTTTCCGCAGGAATCGAAGCAAGCGAAGAATAATCACCCGGACCAATATCCTCGGTAAATGCTGATGCTATAAAATTTTTTAGGGATTCTTCTGTAAGGTAGGCAGGTCTCATGTCGCAAAAATAGGGATTCAGAGAAGTAAACAGAGGTTTTTAAAGAAATCGTTTAGCCTTTTACAAACTCAAGGCTGTAGATCTTTAAGGCGGAGTTTTGCTGGGAAACCTTGATCAAAACTTTGAATACACCCTGACCTGACTGATAATCACCTATGTAGGAACTCAGGCTGGGATTAGTTTCGCTTCGAAAAACGAGATTGAATCCCATAGGTGGGTTCTTTCTGAAAAAATCTTTGATGACTAATTCCGCCTGGTTTTTTGAGTAATCACCCTGCTGCCCATTCACATTCAGAGAAATACTGGTGCCAAAATATCTGGCCAAATCGCTGCTCGAACCATTATCAATCGCTGAAATAACAGGGTCAATGGATAATGGAATTTCTGATGACCCCGATGGAAAGGTCATCAACAGCAACAAAGAAAGTGTGAGTTTCAGCAGTAACATCATCCTCACTTGGCAAATACTAAGCCAAAAACGAATTACATAATCGCTTTTTGCGTTGATGAGGTGCAGTTTGCCAAGTTTTGTCAGTGATTGATTCTCCGACTACTTTGCATCGAAAAGTAATATATTTGCACCATGGACAAGAAAGTACTTTTAATGATTTTGGACGGTTGGGGCATCGCCACCAACCCTGCAGTTTCTGCAATCGACAAGGCAAAGACACCATTCGTAGACAGCCTTTATGAGAAATATCCTCACGCCACCTTAGAGGCATCCGGACTTGCGGTTGGATTGCCGGAAGGTCAAATGGGTAATTCTGAAGTCGGACACATGAATATCGGTGCCGGGAGAATCGTCTTCCAGGATCTGGTAAAAATCAACCTTGCAGTCGAAAAAGGAGAGCTCAATACGCATCCTGTCCTTGCCGCAGCATTTGCAAAAACCAAAGCAGCAAAGAAAAAAGCTCACTTTATCGGACTTGTTTCCGATGGGGGAGTTCACTCACATATCAATCACCTCAAAGGCCTTTGCGATGCAGCCAAGCATCATGGCATGGAGGATGTTTTTATCCACGCTTTCACAGATGGTCGTGATACAGATCCCAAAGGAGGGTTGGGCTACCTGACCGATCTTCAGGAACATTTGAAAAATTCCGCTGGACAAATCGCTTCGGTGGTGGGCAGATATTATGCCATGGATCGTGACAATCGCTGGGAGCGAGTGAAGCTAGCATACGATGCGATGGTCAAAGGTGAAGGCGAAAAGTCCAAAGATATCCTGACCGCTATCCGCAAATCTTACGAAAACAACGTAACGGATGAATTTATCCGTCCGATCATCCATGTCGGCGCAAATAACAAACCGCTTGCAACGATCGAAGAAGGGGATTTGGTCATCTGTTTCAACTTCCGAACCGACCGAGGCAGGGAGATTACTCAGGTGCTTACGCAGAAAGATTTCGAGGATTTCAACATGAAAAAACTCGATCTCAATTACATCACATTCACCACCTATGACGAGACTTTCCAGGGTGTTCAGGTTCTATTTGAAAAAGACAATCTGAACAACACACTCGGGGAAGTGCTTGAAAGAGCTGGTAAAAAGCAGATCAGAATCGCAGAAACCGAGAAATATCCACACGTTACTTTCTTCTTTTCCGGAGGAAGAGAAAGAGTATTTGAGGGAGAAACCAGACTTCTATGTTCCTCTCCAAAAGTGGCAACCTACGATCTCAAGCCTGAAATGAGTGCTTATGAAATCGCTGCCAAAATCAATCCTGAATTGAAAAGAGAAAGTGCTGATTTCATCGTTCTCAACTTTGCAAATGCAGACATGGTCGGACATACAGGCGTATTTGAAGCTGCTGTCAAAGCATGTGAAGCAGTGGACAAATGCGCTGAAAGTGTTGTTTCCACCGCTTTGGAAAGTGGATATACCATCATTGTAATCGCCGACCACGGCAATAGCGACATGATGATCAATGAAGACGGAACTCCAAATACCGCTCACACAACCAACTTGGTGCCTTTTATTATGGTGGACGGAAAAGATGTCCTTCCTGTGAAAGATGGGAAATTGGGTGATCTTGCTCCAACAATCCTAACATTAATGGGTGTAGAAATCCCTGCTGAAATGACCGGAGAAATTCTTTTAAAGTAATGAGAATACAACCAATACTAATTGCGGGGCTGCTCTTTTGGGCAGCCTTCGCTTGTACTCCCAAGCCTGAAGGCTCCACTAAAGCCAAAATGGGGAAGCTTCCATACTTTGACCTCGCAGGATACATCGAACAAGAAATCCCAAAAGTAGACGGGGCAAAAGTTTCCAAGATCTCCCGGGTTCAAAATCAGGAAGAAACTGCCGATGACGTTTATTCTGTTCAGGATTGGAAAGAGGAATTAGACATTTTCTTTCAGGCGGATATCAATAAGCCTTCTTTGGCTCAGTCTTATGACACCAAAATAAAAAACAGTTATCTCACCCATACACTATTGCCGGGAGAGAAAGGAAAAGTGAAAGAAATCACGGTACGATACGATAAAGACAAGCCAACCGGAATCACGGTGAAACTCGTGGAGGAAAACATGTTTTACACCTCCACCACGATAGGCCAGGTTTATTTCAACGTCGAAACCACAAAATTGGATCATTACTCTGTTGAATCCACTCAAAAAATCTGGTTTCTCAAACCCAACAACATGAAAATCATGGGGGCTGTGAAATGAATAATGTGTCTATACGCTTTTCTACCAGTAGGCGAATTTTCTTTTGGTAACGGGTTGGAAGACCGGTGACCGAAGACCGAAGAAATTCCAAATTACACGTTCCTCAGGATTTTCAATTGTTTAAATAAACTATTGGCAAGATTGGGGATGTACAGCTCAAAAAAATAAACTCGGATCGATTCCGGGGGGGGGGGATTTTTTTGCTCTTTATTTTTTTCAGATCTCAGTGTTTACTTGTCAAACATCGGAGGTCTTTTGGCTTGCCAATCTGTGTTTTGCTGAATCAAGTGACCCAGCATAACCAGCTTTTCCTCTTCGAAAAGATTCCCCAAAAGCGTGATAGATGTCGGACTTCCATTGGCGGAAAAACCGTTTGGCAAGCATAAAGCAGGATGTCCGGTCAGGTTGGTAATCTGCAACTGAGCTCCGCCAAAGCTTGGCGTTACAATCACATCGTATTCCTTCATCAGCTCGTGCATTTCTTTGATCAGGATACTTCTCTGACGGCTGAGTTGAACATATTCCACTGCAGGAATAAATCGGGCAGCCCGGAATAGATTCGGCCATGCATTACGATGCTGAGCGACCATCTGATCATCCCATCCCAATCTGGTCAACTCATCAAATGCAGCAGCTCCCTCCACCATCAGCATCATCACGATAGGACCTGCTTGTACGGAAGTTTTCAACTCCAAAGGATGCAATTCAAATCCCTGGCTTTCGAGAACTTCCAGGACTTTTTTATCATTCGCCAGCGTTGGTCTGTCGCCTTCGAAGAATGGCTTGAAATATCCGATTTTAAGTTTTTTCGGGTCATTTTTGGCAGAATAATTGAATGCGGCCCCAATTGTACTGGCATCCATGACATCAGTACCATTGATGACAGAAAGCACGATTCCATTATCCAGAGCTGATCTTGAAATCGCCCCTATTTTGTCCATTGACCAGCTCAGCGCCATTGCGCCATGCTTGCTCACCCGACCGTATGTAGGTCGCAAACCCGTCACTCCATTTCTGGTGGATGGGGAAACAATCGAACCGAGAGTTTCTGTGCCCATCGCAAAAGGAACTAAACCTGCGCTCACAGCGGAAGCCGAACCGGCAGATGATCCGCTTGAGCCTTGCTGAAGATTCCAGGGATTTTTGGTCACTCCTCCATACCAGACATCGCCCATTGCAAGTGCGCCAAGGGTGAATTTTCCAACCAAAACTCCTCCTGCATCATTCAGTTTATTGACAACAGTCGCAGTCTCGTCGATTACCTGATCTTTGTAAGGCGTAGCACCCCAGGTGGTTTTGGTGCCTTTCACCGCCAGCAAATCCTTGATGCCGTATGGAATTCCGTGAAGCGGACCGCGATACTTTCCGGCAGCCAATTCCTTATCCATAAGTTTGGCTTTCGCCAAAGCAGAATCTTCCATCAAAGTAATCAGACACTGAAGCGTATCTGAATAGGTCTTGATTCGATCGAGGTAGATTTTGGTAAGTCGCTCACTTGTAATTTGCTTGTTTTTGATCAAAACCGTAAGCTCATGCACTGGCATATAAGCAATATCTGATTCTTTCTCCGGCAGAGAAACCTTGGTTTTCAAACCCCAGTCTAATGCTTTTTGCTCCTGATCAGGCTGGAAGCCCATTGGCAGTGGGTTAAAAATCAATGCCGGAGCGACGGAATTATCCATCTGAGTTTTTCTGGAAGTTTCGATATTTCCCAACTGATTTTTCAGTGTGCTGATCATGCTGTCTTTTTCCGCAGGAGAAAAAGTCAATCCGATCAGATCTCCCGCAGCATCAATGGCAAGAGGTGTGATTTCTCCGGCTCTTTTCCCAAAAGTGAATCCCAATGCCAGGCAGGATATCGCTCCCAATGCGATAAAAGCCCCGGAGCGAAATCTATTTTTTCTTTCCATATAATAGTTTTGTATTATACTCAAACTTGAAGAGCACCAAGGTGTTCATTAAGCAATAAAAAATCAAACCATCCATGGATCAAAAACCCGAATTTCCAGTATTTCCAATGCATTTCAGAGGTCTCCTCCTTCTTGCCGGCATGTACACCATCGCCTGGTCGGCATTTTACAAATGGTTTGGACCGACTCTTCTAAACTGGCTGACCATCGGAAACGGATCTATCGAAGGCTTGCCCGCCTCCTACTATGGCAATTTTGGAATTGTGGTTGGGTTAGTAATTTTCGTAAGTGCTTTTTATCCCGTGAGCTGGGTTTACCTGATTATTGCAGGCATCACCGGCAAAATCATCCTTGCGATCTGGTTTGCCCTGGGATTTCTCCCGGACTTGGGATGGAATAAGCGCACTGGCTTTCATTTGATTTTCAACGAGATTCTTTGGCTGATTCCTTTGGTCATTATATTTCTGAGAGCCCTTCAGGTCAAAAGATATTTGGATAGTCTTCCAGAGGAAAAGTAAATCTGAATTATAGTCGAAACTATCAACCAAACCCTGAATGAACCGAAGGTCTTTTATCGAAAAACAAGAGCCTGTCTCATACATAAAAGGCAGGCAATGAGAATTGAATAAATCAAATTTCACTCAGAACCCTGTCAAAATAAGTAAAGGCTGTCCCTTGTTTTGAGACAGCCTCTTGGTCAATACCCTTCTGCTATTAGACAAGAAGAATCAAAAGCAGGATAATGATGATGATTGCACCGATTGAAAGGTAAACACCGTTTCCGGTTACTCTAGCCTCGGCTTTCATTTCTTTCATTTCCTCTCTTATGTCGTTCTTCTCATCCTTACTCATAGACTGAAAGTCCATTCCTTTTATTTCTTCCAATCTATTTTCCATTTCAGTAACTCGTTGCTGCTGAGCTTCTGTGAGTTCGGTTTTATCGTTGTTTCTTCCCTTTGTTTCAGTGGGAGCTGCATTCAGCATTTGAACGCTTAGGAATAATGCCAGGATTGTGAGTAGTTTTTTCATGGGATGATTGATTTTGAGTTGTACATTCTAATATAACCAAAATGGTCGCCAAACTCATCAAACTCCGACTTGAAATTGAAACTTCGCCAACTCCTACCGGAAAAATTGTAACTTAGAAGTCCTGTTTTATTACTCTCGAACTCGTAAAGAATTCCCCCAAATGTCCCAAAAACAAGCGTATAAGCTTTTTTTACTAGATGCCATGGCCCTGATTTACAGGGCTCATTTTGCCTTCAGCAAGAACCCCCGAATCAACTCAAAAGGCCTCAACACCGGTGTTATGTTGGGGTTTACCAATACCTTGCTCGAAGTACTGGAAAAGGAAAAACCTACCCATATTGGGGTGGCATTTGACACTTCTGCCCCTACTTTTCGCCATGCCCAATATGAACCCTACAAGGCAAACAGGCTCATACAACCTGAAGATATTACGGTTTCGATCCCTTGGGTAAAAGAAATTGTAAAGGCTTTCAACATTCCCATTTTGGAAATGGATGGTTATGAGGCAGATGATATCATCGGTACTTTGGCCAAAAAAGCAGAAAAAGAAGATTTCACTGTGTACATGATGACTCCGGACAAAGATTTTGGACAGATCGTCGATGACCATATTTTCTTATACAAGCCGGCCTTCATGGGCAACGGTGTGGAGGTAATGGGGCCAAAGCAAGTTTGTGCAAGATGGGACATCGAACATGTGGATCAGGTGCGGGACATACTTGGCCTGATGGGTGATGCCGTGGATAATATCCCCGGTATTCCAGGAATCGGCGAAAAAACCGCTACCAAACTTTTAAAGGAATTTGGATCCGTGGAAGGCCTCCTTCAAAACACCGATAAGCTAAAAGGAAAGCAGAAGGAAAATGTGGAAAACTTTGCGCAGCAGGGTCTTCTTTCAAAAGTACTCGCAACCATCAAAACGGACGTTCCAATTGGCTTTGTCCACGACGAGCTAATTATCGACGGAATAGATGAGCAAAAGCTTCGGGCACTTTTCTCCGAGCTTGAATTCAGAACTTTGGCAAGCAGGATTTTCAAAGAGCCGAGCAAAAAAGCAACGATTCAAAAACCAGAACAGCTTGGTTTGTTTGGAGCTCCGCCGGCGCCATCTGTTCGGGTTGCGGAATCAGAATTCGAGGAAGAAACCGTGAACGTAGGACCGGAGCCGGTCTACGAAACGATCCTTTCGAATATTCACAATTATCATAAGATCAAAGGTGAGGATGCTGTCAAGGAACTGCTGAGCTATCTTCTACTCCAAAAAGAAGTCTGCTTCGATACCGAAACAACTTCCCTAAATGCCATGGAAGCCGATTTAGTAGGAATTTCTTTTGCCTACATCACCGGTGAAGCTTATTACCTTCCTTGTCCTGAAGACAAAAAAGAAACCCAGGGAATCCTGGAAATCCTTCGCCCGCTTTTCGAAAATCCGGAAATTCTCAAAATCGGCCAAAACATCAAATACGATTTGCTTGTACTGAAGAACTATGGGATCAATGTCAAAGGGACACTCTACGATACCATGCTCGCTCATTACCTGATCGAGCCGGAAGGCAAGCACTCAATGGACTGGCTGGCCCAACAATACCTGAATTACAAACCTGTTTCCATCACAGAATTGATCGGAAAGAAGGGGAAAAATCAAGGAAATATGCGCGATGTGGAGGAAGACGAAGTGACCGCTTACGCCTCCGAAGATGCCGATATCACCCTCCAATTGAAGGCCAAGTTTGACCCGATTTTGAAAGAAAATCATCTGGAAAACCTTTTCAACGAAGTCGAAAATCCCCTGATCAATGTCCTCGCCGAAATGGAATTTGAGGGAGTTCGGATTGATACTTCGAGTTTGGCGGAGCTTTCCATTCTTTTGCAAAAGGAGAGCCTGGAAATCGAAAAGCATGTGTACGAATTGGCCGGAGTGAGATTCAACCTGGGTTCGCCGAAACAATTGGGCGAGGTGCTTTTCGAAAAGCTGAAACTTGATCCCAAAGCCAAAAAGACAAAAACAGGGCAGTATGCAACCGGCGAGGAAATCCTGAGCAAACTTGCCATCGAGCATCCCATAGCTGAGGCAATTCTGGATTACCGACAAATGGTGAAACTGAAATCAACCTATGTAGATGCGCTTCCCACCATGATCAACCCGAAAACCGGAAGAATTCATACCACATACAATCAGTTCGTCGCGGCAACGGGACGACTTTCCTCAGTCAATCCCAATCTTCAAAATATCCCGATCCGAACAGCTAGGGGAAGGGAAATCCGAAAGGCATTTGTGGCAAGAGATGAAAATCATGTGCTTCTTTCTGCGGATTACTCCCAAATCGAACTTCGAATAATGGCAGCATTTTCCGGCGATGAATCCATGCTTGAGGCCTTCAAAAATGGTCGTGATATTCATTCGACAACGGCAGCAAAAATCTTCAAGCTTCCTTTGGAGAAGGTGACGACCGACATGAGAAGAAAGGCTAAAACAGCGAATTTTGGGATTATTTACGGGATTTCGGCATTTGGGCTTTCGCAGAGACTTGCTATCCCGCGGACAGAGGCAAAAGAAATCATCGATGCCTATTTCAAAGAATTCCCGGCTGTCAAAGAATACATGGACGGAGCAATCGAGAAAGCGCGCAAGAACGAATTTGTCGAGACGATCCTGGGGCGTCGCCGCTACCTGAGGGATATCAACAGTAAAAATATGACCATGAGAGGTTTCGCAGAGCGAAATGCAATCAACGCACCACTTCAGGGTTCCGCCGCCGATCTGATCAAAGTGGCCATGATACATGTGCACGATTGGATGAAAAAAGAAAACCTGCAATCCAAAATGATCCTTCAGGTACACGATGAATTGGTCTTCGATACACACAAGGATGAAGTGGAAATCCTGAAAGCAAACATTCCCGGACTGATGACCAACGCAATCAAATTGGCCGTACCGCTTGAAGTCGAAGTCGGAGTCGGAAGCGATTGGCTGGAAGCTCATTAAGAGAACCAAGAAGACAGAAGCAAGAGCCAAGAACAAAAAATTCCCTCTTGATTCTTGGTTCTTGATTCTATGAAACGGCTCTTGTTTCTTGTGTATTGATTCTATGAAACGCTCTTGTTTCTAATCTCTTGTTTCTTGTGTCTTATCTCTTGATTCTGAATAATGGCTAAAGTAAAAACCACCTTCTTCTGTCAAAACTGCGGAGCACAAAGCCCGAAATGGCTGGGCAAATGTTCCTCCTGCGGAGAATGGAATACTTATGTGGAGGAGATAGTCCAAAAGGAAGAATCGGGCAAGGGAAGCTGGAAGCCAAGTTCCAATACCACCAAAAAGGCCAATACACCTCAGAAAATCCAGGAGGTCAACTACGATGAACAACCTCGCTGGGAGACCAAAGACGCAGAACTCGACCGGGTTTTGGGCGGAGGAATTGTGCCCGGATCTTTGGTGTTGATCGGTGGAGAACCCGGAATAGGCAAGTCCACTTTGATGCTACAGATTGCTTTGACGCTGAGAGGGAAGAAAGTTCTTTACATCTCGGGAGAGGAAAGTGAAGCCCAGATCAAGATGCGGGCAGACCGGATGTCCGCCAAAAACGAAGATTGCTACGTACTATCTGAAACCAACACCCAACAGATTTTTCAGCAAATAGAAATTCTGAAACCTGACTTTTTGATTATCGACTCGATCCAGACGCTGAATAGCCAGTACGTGGAATCGGCTGCCGGATCGGTTTCTCAGGTCAGAGAATGTACCGCAGAACTCATGAAATTTGCCAAGGAGACAGGCGTGCCGGTTTTCCTGATTGGTCATATTACAAAGGACGGTTCGATCGCCGGTCCAAAAGTTCTCGAGCATATGGTGGATACCGTTTTGCAGTTTGAGGGTGACCGACATCTGACTTACCGGATCCTGCGAACTTCCAAAAACCGCTTTGGTTCCACCCACGAACTCGGAATCTACGAGATGCGGGCTGAGGGTCTTCGCCCTGTGGCAAATCCTTCTGAGATTTTGCTCACGCAAAGAGAGGAAGTCTTAAACGGAGTCGCGATCGGAGCCATGATGGAGGGTAACAGACCTCTTCTGATCGAAATCCAGTCACTCGTCAGCCCGGCAACTTACGGTACTCCTCAGCGAAGCAGCACTGGTCATGATGCCAAGCGATTGAATATGCTATTGGCAGTATTGGAAAAGCGGGGAGGAATGAGACTCGGTCAGCAGGATGTATTCCTGAATGTGGCCGGCGGACTTCGGGTGGATGATCCGGGATTGGATCTGGCTGTTTGTGCTTCGCTGATTTCCAGCTACGAGGATACGCCTGTTTCGGAGCAGATTTGCTTTGCGGGCGAAGTTGGACTAGGCGGAGAAATCCGGGCTGTATCCAGAATCGAAAACCGAATCGCCGAAGCCGAAAAGCTGGGCTTCAAAAAAATAATCGTCTCCAAATATGCCGTGAAAGGATTGGACCTTAAGAAATTCAAAATCCAGGTGGTCCAGGTCAGCAAGCTGGAAGAGATGTATCAGATTATATTTTGAGTAACACCTTTGTCACAAAAACAAAACTCTTTTCACTTTGATTAAGACCAAAAAAAGAATTGCGATCCTGGGAGCCGGTGGCTTGGGAGCATGTTTAGCACTGGAGCTTTCGCAGCGCGGATATCAAGTGGATCTTTATGAAGAATACTCAGAGCCAATCAAAAAGGCAAGCTTTGTGAATGAAGGCAAAATACATCTTGGATTCATTTATGCAATGGATAAGGATTTTCACACCTCCAGACAGTTAATCATCGCTGCCCTCCATTTCATCTCAAATCTGAAAAGATGGGTGGACATAAATCCGGAAGAAATTATTTCCACTCCCTTTAATTATTGCATTCACAAAGGCTCTTTGATGAATGCCCGGAACCTTGCCCCACACTACCAAAAGTGTGTAGACTTTTTTAATGAGGCCAAAACTCATTACAAAAAAAGTTATCTGGACCTTTTTAATAAAATTGATGCCACGCATCTTCCCCAAAATAAAATCGATGGAATCGTTAATCCAGAGTACATCGATGACGTTTTCTCAACGACCGAGTGTTCCGTCGAACCAAGAAGCATCGCGGGAAAATTAACTGAGGCATTATTCGCAAACCCATCCATCAATTTGATGGTCAATACCAAAGTCGACTCTGTCGCAAGAAATGGATCCAAACTAAAAGTCAGAAGTACGTGTGGTGGAATAAAGGTGGAAGAGGAGTATACGGACGTGGTTAATTCTACATGGAATGGATTGCTGGAGATTGACAGGACGATGGGAATAGAGCCTCTTCATTCCTGGTCTCACCGATATAAATTTGGAAACAAAATCCTGATTTCTGTCAAATCAGAAGATTTTCCATCCTGCACAATGGTCCAGGGGCCATTTGGAGATACTGTTAATTTTAAAGATAAAGGAATGTTTTTGTCATGGTATCCTATAGGCAGAACGGGATGGTCGGAAGATCACCGCCCGCCCGAATGGGATCTGATGTACACAGATGATGAGCGCTATGATGTGTTTTCAAGAAGCTTCAAAGAGCTTTCCAATCGAATACCTGCTCTGAATAATCTGAAATTCAGTCCGGAAGATGTGCGTCCTGTAGGAGGAGTGATCTATGCGCTGGGCAATACTGATGTAGACAACCATGAAAGTAAACTCCATACCCGACATGAAGTAGGAATCAGATCTTTTGATAATTACCACTCCGTCAATACCGGAAAATATACATTGATCCCCTATCTGGCAGTGAAGGTGGCCGATAGATTAGAAGGTATTGATTAACCTGCTTCAAATGGAAAATCCCCTGATTTCAATCATCACCGCCACATTCAACAGCAGCCACTTGCTGAAGTATGCGATCCAGAGTGTCATGGATTCGGACTGCGCAAATTGGGAGATGATTATAATAGGGGATTGCTGCACCGATGATACGGCTGAGTCTGTGGCTTCTTTCGGCGATAACCGAATTCGGTTTATCAATCTGGAAGAAAACAGCGGACAACAAGCCAAGCCCAATAATGTGGGGACCTCCATGGCCAATGGAAAATACATCGCATTTTTGAATCAGGATGACATGTATTTTTCCTCTCACCTCAGTCAATGCATTTCCGAGTTGGAAACACATGATGCAGATTTTTTGGTAGTACCAGGTCTAAAAATTCCACCTGCCAAACAAGAAGACCTTATTAAGGGAAATTTTGAGGCCTATATTGTGAGTGTTCATCCCAATGGTAACTTTTCAAGTAATGTGTTTAGTGTGGCTTCTTGCTGGTTTTTCAGGAAGAGCATTCTGGATCAAATCGGACCATGGAAGATGGAGAAAGACCTTTATTTCACCCCCTCCCAGGAATGGCTTTTCCGTGCGTGGAAGTCCGGAGTCAGATTCCACTTCCCAACCCGTATCGGGGTTTTGGTGATTTTAAGCGGAGAACGAAAAGACTCCTACAAAATGAAATCAAGTTTTGAACATACTTTTTTTTACGGCAGGTTGAATGACAATCACTTAAAATCAAAAATGTATGAAAAGGCTGCAATTTTCGCTCATAAAAAATTGCAACAGGAATTGTTCTTTGAACCAAAGCTGTTGATCAAAAGATTAGCTGGATATCCCTTGGACTGGGGTTTAAAAAAATTAGGCATTCACCCTTCAGAGTTGCGTTTTTTCCTTGCATGGGGGGAAAGAGGAAATCTGATTAAGCACATAAGAAAAACTACAGGCCTTTAACCCCTGCAATTTTTACTGGATAAAAACCAACTACTTAAGCTGAAGAGATCGGCTCAAAAAAATCCTCCTCCACAAATATGCCGTGAAAGGATTGACCTTAAGAAATTCAAAATTCAGGTAGTTCAGGTAAGTAAGCTGGAGGAGATGTATCAGATTATTTTTTGATTTCGTATCCAAAACCAAGGATACAATCATTCCGGAATTTGATGAAATTTACCCTGAATCAATTTCTTAGACTACATGAAAGCACTCCTCACCATCGGTTTACTTGTCCTCTCCAACAGTTTTATGACCCTGGCCTGGTACGGGCATTTGAAGTTTGCCGAGTGGAAGTGGTTTAGCAAGCTTGGACTGGTTTCGGTCATCCTGATCAGCTGGGGAATCGCTCTCTTTGAATACATATTTCAGGTTCCCGCCAATAAAATTGGGTTCTCCGGAAATGGAGGCCCATTTTCCCTCGTCGAATTGAAAGTCATTCAGGAAGTGATCACTTTGGTTGTTTTCATGATTTTCACTTTGATAGCATTCAAAACAGAAACCCTCAAACTGAATCACCTGATTGGGGCGATTTTTCTGATTTTAGCAGTTTATTTCATTTTCAAAAAGTAAGCTTCGCAAAGCTTATTCTTTCGTAGAAATTGTATCCCATGAATCCTGAATCAATAAAAGAAAACCTCACCCTCGATCCGCAGGATTGGGATGGAATGCGTGCCCTTGGACATCAAATGATTGATGATCTGATGGATCATTGGCAGGAAATCCGGGAAAAGCCTGTTTGGAGACCAATTCCGGAAGAAGTGAAGGATTTCTTTGATTCCCCAATTCCGGCGAAAGGCCAATCTCCGGAAGAAGTTTATTCGGATTTTCAGCGATTCATATTCCCATACAACAAGGGCAATGTTCATCCCAGATTCTTTGCCTGGATTCAAGGCACCGGAACACCGATGGGAGTTTTGGCGGACTTATTAGCTTCAGGGATGAATCCAAACGTGGCAATCGGAGAGCACTCTGCCATGTATGTGGATAAACAAGTCGTAAACTGGTGCAAGCAGCTGATGAATTTCCCGTCAGAAGCTTCGGGGATCCTGGTTAGCGGAGGCTCAATGGCTAATATCACAGCACTGACTGTAGCCAGAAACTCCTTCCGGGACGAAAATATTCGCTCAAAGGGATTGAAAAAAGCATCCTCTCAATTGGTGCTTTATTGCTCGGTAGAAACTCACAGTTGCATTCTGAAAGCTGCAGAAATTATCGGTTTGGGAACTGAAGCTGTCCGGAAAATCGGTGTGAATGAGTATTTCGAAATGGATACTGCGGAGCTCGAAAAGCAAATCCTGGAAGATCTGAAAAATGGATTACTGCCCTTTTGCATAGTTGGAACTTCCGGGACTGTCAATACCGGAGCGATAGATCCGATGGATGAATTGCTGGCTATTTCGAGAAAATATGGGCTTTGGTTTCATGTGGACGGCGCTTATGGAGCCTTAGCCAAATTGGACCCAAAGTATGCTTCCCGTCTGAAAGCAATAGAAGTGGCGGACAGTCTGGCTTTTGACCTGCACAAATGGCTTTATGTCCCTTATGAAGTTGGCTGTGCACTGATCCGGGATGCGAAAAAGCACAGGGCAGCTTTTTCTTTCACCCCAAATTACCTTTTGCAGGAAAACAGAGGACTTTCCGGAGGGCCTGACTCAATCAATCATTATGGGTTTGAGCTTTCACGTGGGTTCAAAGCGCTAAAAATCTGGATGTCTCTCAAAGAGCATGGAAGTGAAAAATATGCCCAAATGATTGCTCAAAACAATCGGCAGGCTGAATACCTGGCAAAGCTGGTGTCTGAAATTCCATCGCTGGAATTGATGGCTCCCTTGTCGATGAGCATCACTTGCTACCGAATGCTTAAGCCCGGATATACCGAAGATCAGCTTCGGTCGCTTAACCGAGAGATCCTGCTTCGCCTCCAAGAAGAAGGAATCGCCTCACCGTCCTCCACCATTCTCAACGGAAAATATACGCTTCGAATAGCAAACGTCAATCAGAGAACCCGAATGGAAGACATGGATCTGTTGATTCAGGAGACACTGAGAATAGGCAAATCCATTGAGGTTTGAAAAAATCAGGTGAAAAATTTATAACTTTTAGTAACCCTAAGCGCTATGAAACGCATCATCTTTTCTTTTCTGACATGCCTTTGCCTGACATCCTGCCAAAAAACTGAAGAATCATCCAATCCAAAAGGTGCCGGTCCTTTCCTGATCGCCTACAATATTTTCAAGCGGGACTCGGTCAATAAGGATGATTGGGAAGTGATGGTTTTGGATCCTGAAACAGGGGAATCCAAAAACCTGACCAATCATCCCGATGTGGCCTGGACGTATCTGGCGCATGAGAATAAAATCTATTTCATAAGTGACCGTGATACGGCGAATCGCAATTTTTTCCTTTATGAGATGAATTCTGATGGATCAAATGTTAAAAAGCTTTCTGCATTGAGGTTGGAAGACAGTTGGATGGACTTGGATCCGGAAACCAACGAAATGGTAGTCTCAGGGAGATTGAGCCCGGAAATTCGCTATCAACTTTTTCTCATCAATCTTAAAGACGGAAAACACCGTCAGCTCACAAGCGACACAAGCATACGCTTCCAGGATCCTGTGTTTTCTCCTGATGGAAAAATAATTGCCTTTGTAAAAAGTCCAAAACAAAAGATAGAAAGTGTCTTTCCTGAAATTTACCGGATGGATAGAAATGGCGGAGAAATGAAACAACTTACGAAATTTCCTGTGGATGATCCGGCCGCCAAAGGGTATGGCTATAATGCCGGGGCCTTACGCTGGCATCCGACAGAAAACTTCATTTCTTATGCGACCACGAGAGGATCAGTTTCTTCGATCTTCGGGGTAAATCCTGACGGAAGCAAAACCTGGAAAATCAGCCTGACTGATAAAGATGAGGTTTACCACGATTGGAGTCCGGATGGAAAGTGGCTCACTTTTGACCAATATCAGGACACAGTTTCGAAGCAGTATCATCTTGTTCTGATGAATTGGGAAACAAAGGAATCGAGAATTCTAACAGATACACTCCATCGAACTCAGCTTGCTCCTGCATTTTTGATGAAGCAGTAAGCTGCATTTTCGGGGTTTGATCCATAATTGGCGCAATTTTAGCTGGAATAGAGACAAGAATCTTTCCCCCAACGAATACTGGAAAAGGGGGAAAAGACTAGCTAAACCTTAATTTTATCCATCTATTATGAAGTTTTTAAAAGTATTTGCACTTGTTTTTGCCCTTGCTATTTTCGCAAGTCTTGAAACTCATGCCCAAGAAATCGGTATTCGTTTCGGTAATGTCAATGGAAACAATGTTGCTCTGGACGGGGTATTTGCCTTGGGTGAATTTAGCAGAGTCCATGGTGACCTTAGTTTTGGAAACAACGGAGTCGGAATCGACTTACTTTGGAACCCGATCTACAGACCAATTCCTGATATCGAAGAGTTAAACTATTACCTGGGTTTTGGTCCATCTTTGTTCCTCGGCGATCCTTTCAACTTTGGCGTAGCCGGTGAAATTGGTGCTGAGTACGCATTTGCGGATGTTCCTATCGTGGTGGGACTCGACTGGAGACCGTACTTCATCCTGGTTGAAACCACCAAAGTAAATTTCGGAGGCTTTGGTCTCAACGTCCGCTGGAGACTTAATTAATCCCCAAATACTTAAAGCAGAGCAATTAAACCGGCTCTGTTTTTTTTTGCAATGGAACTATTAGCCGAAGGAGAATTTGTACTGGAAAAATATCCCGGCAAAGGGGGGTGGACTTTCGTGAGAGTCCCTGTTGATATTTTGCCTGCCAGAAAAGCCTTCGGAATGATTCGGGTTTGTGGATTTGTCGATGATTTCGAATTCCAGGGAAAGCATCTGATGCCTATGGGAAATGGTTTTTTATTTCTTCCAATTTCCAAACCAATCCGAATTGCAATCGGAAAAGAACAGGGAGACAGTGTCCGGCTCAAGTTATTGCGGGATGAAGTTCCAAGCCAGGTCCCTGAAGAATTGATTGAATGCCTGAAAGATGATCCGGGAAAGCTTCAACTTTTCCAAAAGCTCAGCGATGCGGACCAAAAGCACTGGGTCGAATACATCTACAGCACAAACTCCATGGATGTGAAATCAGATCGAATCGTGAAACTCCTGAATCAACTGAGTAAGGTTGGTTAAAACTCCACTATCAGACCCACAGTTGGTAAAATTGTCCCTGCCGGATTATCGATGAATTTCAAAACGTAGCTGCTTGGATCATTTGGATTTATCTGGATATTACCAAAAAGCCCGAGAAAAGTTTTTCAGCCTGCACGAATTTTACAAAAGTCATCAAATTCCCTCCGTTTGTTTCTCTTTTTCCCTCCAAAGCCTCCACCAGGGTATGCCGGGGGAATCGTGATGCTCGTAGTGATATCCGAAAAAGTAGCAGCTGATTAACGCCCAAAAATGGTTTTTCGATTGTGAACCTGAATGATGGGCGTTGTCACTTTCTCCCATATGAGGAAGGTATGTTCCAAAGTAAAACAATTGCAAAGTGGATAGGATTGCAGGAAGCATCCAGAAGATAATCAGGTTTTCTGTTGGCAGAAAAAGCTTCAGGATATTGAATGTTACAGCCATGAGGAGAATTTGCAAGATCGTCACGTATTGACGAATGAAGCTGAAATACCAAACGAAGAAATTATCCGAGGAATGGTAATCCGGGTCCCTGTCTGTGGCTACAAACCGATGATGCTCATGATGCATTGGAAACAGCCTCCAGTAGAAATTATAAGAAAAAAGTAACGCTGCTATCACCCCAATCGCATGATTCAATTTCTTGTTTGAGGAAACCAGGCCATGCATCGCATCGTGGGCAGTGATAAACAAGCCCGTATAAAAATACATCTGCGCCAGAATTCCAATGTAAACAACCGGATCAGTCCAGGAAATAGAATAACCCAATAAAAATACGAGAGAGCCTGCCCAAAAAATCATAATTGCAAAAGCAATCAAAATTCCTGTCGGATCGACTTTACTTAATGGGGAAATAGGTTTTGCCTGGTTCATATTGGCAAGAGGGAAGGTTTTTCAGAAGGTAAGGATTCTTTCCCTAACCTTCTCCATAAGCCACATTGGGGTAGAAGTAGCTCCACAAATTCCTACTGAATCATTTGGATCAAACCAATCAGATTCGATTTGATCCGCTTTAGAGACAAAGTGGGTATTGGTATTCTTTTCCTTACATACATTGTAAAGGACTTTTCCGTTGGAGGATTTTGTACCGCTTACGAAAATGATTTTATCAAATTTCTCCGCAAAATCTCTCAGTTCTTTGTCTCTGTTAGAAACCTGTCGGCAAATCGTGTCATTGGTATTGACGGAAATTCCGTTTTGACGGAGGATCTCATTGATCTCATAGAATTTATCGGTGCTCTTGGTCGTCTGACTATAGAGTGTTATGCTTTTTGGAAGAACTGAAAAATCTAATTCAGAAATGTCCTGGAATACAACCGCTTTGTTATTGGTTTGTCCCAACAATCCAATCACCTCAGCATGTCCATGCTTTCCGTAGATATAGATCGTCTCTTGCTTGTCAAATGAGTTCTTGATTCTATTCTGAAGTTTAAGTACTACCGGGCAACTTGCGTCGATCAAAGTCAGATTGTTTTTGATCGATAATTCATACGTCGAAGGAGGCTCGCCATGCGCTCTGATCAGGACTTTTTCGCCTTTGAGTTCATTGAGCTGTGTATGATCGATGATCTTCAGTCCTTTTCTGGTCAGTCTGCTTACCTCTTCATCGTTGTGTACGATGTCTCCCAGGCAATAGAGATATCCTTGCTCGGCCAGGATTTCTTCTGCCATTTCTATGGCATAAACCACCCCGAAGCAAAAGCCTGAATGATCATCAATCTGGACCTGGAGATTTTTCATAGACTATAAACTTCCGCTTGTTTGAAATGTTTTGTGGGTTCTGAAGCTTTCGAAGAATGAAACATTCATGAGCAAAAGAGTCATGGAGTAAATGGTATCTTCTATCGGAACTGTCCAGATTCTGATCCCCAGATTTTCGGCGTTGTTATAGATCACTACCGGTTCGTCTGTTAATCCTCCCGTCAGTACTCCATTGCAGAGAATGAGCGGAACGAGATGAACAAGATAGGCAAACAGGAATCTTCCCAGGTACCGATCATTGAAAACCAGAAAGTGAATCAGCAATGCCGCAGCACCTACGAAACAGTTTACAGATGTATACCATTTGTCCATGTGCATAAATCCCAATCCAATCAGGAACGGAATCATTACAAAGATCCAAGGCTTCCCAAATGGCTGAAGGACATCTTTTGGGAAAAAGTAAATCAATACTTCGTAAATGAAAATACAGGCGAATGGAACTGTAACGAAGAACAACCATTCTTCCAAGGGAAGCTTAAAGAAGAAAACTCCCAACAAATAGCGTGGATTAAATTCCCAAACTCCTAAGGAGGTAAACCAGTAATCCCAGATAATGAAGAATGTCGCGGTAATCAGGATCGCAGGGAATAATGAATTCCATTTACTCGCAAAGCGAATCTTTGATTCGAAGGACTGAACCAGCGGATAAGAAACAGCAAATAGGTTTACGGCCAGGTATAGGAACTTCTCCATAGTCAGGTGATGCCTAATTTATTACCGAAATACGTGCCCACCAATAGGGTAAGTTTTTTTGAGTTTGGGATTCGAATTCTCTCCTGAGTAATTACCTCCGGAGAAAGCCCCTTGATTTTATTAAATAACTTTTGATAATACAGGTAGGCGACTTTCACTCCAAGTTTGACACCGTCGGGAAGCTTTTCGATTCCAATCAGGGAATCATTAAAGTCCATTTGAATATCGTCTTCGATGAGTTTTTTAACTCCTTTGTCAAAGGTCTTGAAATCTACTCCCGGGAAATAAACCCGGCCTCTTTCTTCATAATCACTTCTAATATCTCTGAGGAAATTCACCTTCTGAAGAGCCGCTCCCAGCTTACACGCCGGCTCTCTGAGTCGTTGGTACATTTCATCATTTCCTTCGCAAAATATCTTCAGGCACATCAGACCAACCACTTCGGCTGAACCATAAATGTATTCATGGTATCTGCTGTCATTGTAGGTTTTGAAATCAAGATCCATCTCCATACTATGGAGAAAGGCCTCAATAAGCCCCAAATCAATTTGGTATTTATTAACGATGAGTTGAAAAGCATGCAAAACAGGATTCAGCGAAAGTTTGGTTTCAATCGCTTCGTAAGCATCTTTCCTAAACCTATCCAATAAGCTTTGCTTGTCCTGATCTTGAAATGTATCCACGATTTCATCTGCATATCTGACAAATCCATAAACCGCATAGATTGGCAAATGAAACTTTTTGTCAAGAGTTTTGATCCCCAGCGTAAAGCTGGTGCTGTAGCGCTGAGTGATCAGCCTGCTACATTCCAGTGTG
This sequence comes from Algoriphagus sp., assembly GCA_036676605.1. GTDB lineage: Bacteria > Bacteroidota > Bacteroidia > Cytophagales > Cyclobacteriaceae > Algoriphagus. Next base: position 11,758 of record JAKFCO010000138.1, on the reverse strand, counting down.
GTTTGATCAAAAAGTTCGAATGCATTCATATACTTGAATATACCCTTTTTATGATTGGTTTTCTTTCAACACTTCCTTGGCCACCACGTGACCTGAGATCAAAGAAGGCGGAACACCCGGTCCCGGAACGGTAAGCTGACCTGTGTAATACAAATTTTTTACCTTTTTGTTTTTCAACGAAGGCTTCAGAATCGCAGTTTGAAGAAGTGTATTTGCCAATCCATACGCATTTCCTTTGAATGCATGGTAGTCAGCTTTGAAGTCTGAATGCGCGTAAGATCGCTTGTAGATCACATGAGGCCGGATTTCCTGTCCGCTGATTTTCTCCAAACGATCCATGATGATCCCGTAATATTTTTCTCTTGTCTCTTCAGAATCTTCCAGATCCGGAGCCAATGGAATCAACAAAAACAGATTTTCCATACCTTCCGGCGCGACACTTGGATCGGTGATCGAAGGAACCGAAGCGTAGAAAAGAGGCTTTTCCGGCCATCTTGGATTTTTGTAGATCGCATCAGCATGAGGTCCAAGCGGCTCATCAAAGAATAAATTATGATGCTTCAGATTATTCAGGCGCTTATTTACTCCGATGTAAAAAAGCAAACTGGAAGGCGCCATCACTCTCTTATCCCAGTATTCCTCTGTGTAATTGCTGTATTTTGGGTTAATCAGATGTTTATCCACATGATGATAGTCTGCTCCTGCCACGACCACATCTGCTTCGATTTTCTCTCCTGATTTTAACCTGACTCTTTTGGCGATGCCGTTTTCGATTTCGATTTCTTCGACTTCTGCATCAAGGCGGAACTTAACTCCCTTTTCCTCTGCCAAACTGACCATTCCTTTGATAATCTCATGCATTCCCCCCATCGGATACCAAGTCCCCAATGCGATATCGGCGTAGTTCATCAGGCTGTAAAGTGCGGGAATATTGTCAGCCGTCTCTCCGAGAAAAAGAACCGGAAACTCCATCAATCGGATGATTTTTTCGTGGGAAAAGTACTTTCTCACATGCCTGGACATGGATTGGAAAATGTCCATTCGAATCATATCCACGAGCAATCCGGGAGAAGTAAATTCAAAAATGGAACGACTTGGCTTAGTCACCAGGTCATGAATCCCCACTTCGTATTTGTATTTGGCCTGAGCCAAAAACTCTTCCAGCCTTGTCCCTGCTCCCGGCTCCAAAGCTTCAAACATCGCTTTGAACTCATCCAAATCAGCCGGAATATTCAGGATATCATTTTCACCATAGACCACAGCATAGGAAGGATCGAGGCGAAGTAAATCGTAGTAGTCTGAGGTCTTTTTACCGAAATGCGCGAAATAACTATCGAACACATCAGGCATCCAATACCAACTCGGACCCATATCAAAAACAAACCCCTGATGTTCGAACTTGCGAGCTCTACCACCAGGGGAATTATTTTTCTCAACCAGGGTTACTAAACAACTATTTGCTGCTAAATGGGTGGCTGCTGAAAGTCCTGCAAATCCGGAACCAATAACCACCACTTTTTTTTGACTCATTGGATCAGTTTTTATGCTTATAAACCATCAAGTCTTCCTTGAGAAGTTTACGAGCAATATGAATCCTATTTTTTACAGTTCCAATTGGAACTTGAAGCTTTTCAGCTATCTCATGATACTTGAAACCTCTGAAATGCATCATAAATGGGGTCTTGTACACATCATCAAGCTTATCAATTGCTTCGGTGATATCATCCATTGTGAAGTTTCCGAAAACACCGTTTTCGATCAAAACATCGGATGAATTAAGGAAATGAAGATTATCTGTTGTGTCCACAAAAGTTCCTCTTCTCACCATACGCTGATAGTTGGTGATAAAAGTATTTTTCATGATCGTATATAGCCATGCTTTCAGGTTGGTGCCCTCCGTGAACTTGTCTTTGTTGGTAAATGCTTTGACCATGGTATCCTGCAAAAGATCATTTGCATCATCCATGTCTCTTGTCAACTTCAAGGCAAAAGGCTTCAGCGTGCTTGAGAGTTTGTTTAATGAGTAGCTAAATTCCAGAGTCGTCATGGTTTTTTGTTTTTGTTGAATTAAATATACAAATGATTAAACAAAACGCAAATATTTTGTTTAATATTTTTAATTTTTCTTTAAACAAAAAAGACGATTGATCTGGCACAACCAACCTAATTCGGTAAAAATGGCCTCTAGGGCAATAAAAAAGCATTTCCCTGGGAAATGCTTTGTTCAATCTATTGAAAGAAACAGTAAACTATTTCTCTTGCTCTACCGGCTGAAGTTCCTCAAGAACCTCGTTGATGTCGCGGATGTAATTGAGAAGGCGAACATTTGCAGGAAAAGCCAGGTCCTGCCCGATTACCTGATAGCCAGTAACAAGTATATGTGCATTAGGAAATCTTTTTGAAAGTGAATTCAGATAATCCTGAACTTGCTCTGACGAAGGAGACGTCGTAATCACTGTCAACAAATACTCAGGTTGGTGAAGATTGTAGACCGATAGCAAATCTTCATAGGGTGTACTTTGACCCAGATAAATTACTTTGTGACCCTTATTCTTGATCAGGTAGCTTGCAAATAGAATTGAAATTTCATGCAATTCCCCTTCCGGCAAAAACAGCAGGAATTTCTTTCCTCCTCCTTTGGCTATTTGACCATCAATGGCCACAATCAATTTTTGTCTTACCAGATTGGAAATGAAATGCTCCTGGGCAGGATTGATAGTCTCGGTCTGCCAAAGCACACCGATTTTAGACATGAATGGGTAAATAATATTCATCATCGTCTGCTCAAATCCCAGCTTTATAATATTGGTCGAAAGGATTTTATCAAATCGATCTTCGTCCATCTCAATCATGCAAATTGTGAGCGCGTGAATCTGATCATCGTGAGTAAGGGATCGCTCAGTCAGCTTCATGACTTCTTCACGAATTTCGGCGGAATCCATCGAGGCTATTTTGCTAATCTTAACTCCATTATCATTCAGCAAAGCGACATTTAAGATCAGCTTAAGATCTTGGTCATCATAAAATCGAATATTCGTATCAGTCCTTTTTGGACTTAACAAATTATAGCGTTGCTCCCAGATTCTCAGCGTATGCGCTTTGATTCCTGAGAGTTGCTCCAGATCCTTAATCGAATAGCTGCTCACTTTTCTTCCTGTTTAAAATATTCTTTGGGTACTACAAATAAGCCAAAAGACACCGCATCCTCTTTCTCATTCGTTCGGTGATGTGCCTGATGCGCTTTGAAAATGCCTTTCAAAAATCCATTTTTCGGTCGGTCAAACCATTTCCTCCTTCGATGAATCAACACGTCGTGAAGAAAGAAATAAAGCATGCCATACAAACTGATCCCTGTTCCTATCCAAAATCGATAATCAAATTCCTCTGCTCCAAGAATGATCAATACAATAGCAATGCTTCCAAAAAGCAGGGTGAACAAGTCATTCAGCTCAAAGAAGGTCTTTGAAGGCTGATGATGCGTCTTGTGAATGGACCAAAGCGGTCCGTGCATCAAATACTTGTGAATTGCCCAGCCAAACATTTCCATCAAGGCCAATCCGAGTGCGATAAATCCTAATGCTTTGATCATTTAGGGTACAACTTCTAATGTGATATTTTGTTTCATGTGTATTCGCTTGATTGCACGTAACAGAATTAAATTGGGATTTGAATGAAAAAATCCCCCTAACCCTCCGCCGCGGCGGAGGGAGTCACATTTCCGCATCATTAAAACCGATAGGCTTCTATCCATCGTGCAGATATCCGGATACGCATATTTTGTTTAAATACTGATTCACCAAATAAAGATGAAGCATTTTCTTCTACACAGAAAGAGAAAGGGTTAAACCTCAAGGGTGAAATTTAAAATTCCGAAGAATAATATCAGGGCGACCAACAGAAATGCTGCCAACCGGTTTTCCTTTTCAAACTTGGTTTTGCGATAAATCAAATGAATCAGAAAAGCCACGGCAAACCATCCCAGGTAGTTTTCCGCAGGAATGATATCAAACTTCCACGACCAGAAATCAAGCGCTACCGCCACAGGCTCCATCACATAATCCAAAGCAGTCATGGAAACAGCTCCCAAAAAAGCCGCATAATAATCGTTCGGGATACTTTTGTGAAAAACGGTTCCGGTCAAATACACGAGAACGAACCAGTTCACTCCGATCACGATCGGCACATCCCAGAGTTTTGGTCCCAATGAGGCTCCATACACATAATCGCCATAAAGATATCCTGTGTGTATCCCGATCAATTCAGACCCAAACCCAATCCAAAAAGCCGCAGCGGCAAAAATAGGGAAAGCATCATTCCAGCCTCGGTGAAAAACCAGAATCAAAATCATGGAGCTCAGCAACTGAAAAGGAGTGAGCATGAGAAAAAGCCAACGATACTCAGGAAGACTCAACCCGATAATGCCTACAAGATGGAGGGCCACCACAATTATCTTAGCAATCGTCAATCCTGTAATCCTGCCTTCTGAGCGAGCTGGAACGTATTTATGCATAATCGGAAGTACTCGCGGGTTTTAAAAGTCAGATTTTCGGTCTGGGATTTCTAACTTTGGTTTCTCAATATTGTTAGCAAAAGACGGAAATTCTATTTAAAAACCCCCGAAATGATTCTATACAACATCACCATCAACGTTTCTGCGGATATCGAGCAGGATTTTGTCCAATGGATGAAAGAAGTTCATATTCCTGAAATCATGGAAACCGGAATTTTCTTCGATTATAAGTTTCTTCGTTTGCTTCATGATTCCGATGACGGCAGCATCAACTATGCAACCCAATATTTCACTGACACCATCGAGCAGATGATGGACTACGAAAGGAATTATGCCCCGGCTCTTCGGGCAAAAACCCAAGCCAGATACCAGGATAAAGCGCTGGCTTTTCGCACTTTGCTGGAAACGGTCTGAGGGAAGAGACAAGACACAAGAACCAAAAGACAATTTTTCAAGAAGCAAGAGCAAAGTAGCAAGAGACAAGAAATCAGAAGTGTGAAATATGAAGTTTGAAAAGGCGAAACTGACAACCGACAACTTCCAGCTTTCACCATTTACCTTTCACCTTTAAACCTGTCAGAAAAATCATAAATCTCATATCCGAAATCATAAATCCGAAATCCCTCAGCCCAACCTAGGCAAACTCAATTTATACCGCATCGAGATCAATCGAATGCTGATCACCACTGACATGGAAATCAGCAGATTGTAATCCCGCTCCAATCCGTAGTAATTCAGAACCACATATAAAATCGCTCCGGCAAGGCATGCGGAAGCATAGATTTCCTTTCGGAAAAGAATAGGAATTTCATTCGTAAGCGTATCCCGGATGACGCCTCCCATCACTGCGGAAAACATTCCCATGATCGCGGCTATCTCAGGTCTTACGCCCAAGCTGAGTGCTTTCTCTACTCCCAGAACTGTGAAGAATCCGATCCCAAGGGTATCAAACAGGAAGAAGGTTTTTCTTAAGCGACTCAGGAAATTTGGAAATACAAAAGCAACGAGGATTCCCGCAAGTATCGCATAAAGTACCTGCACATTTCCGATCCAAACCAATGGATAGCTGTCCAGCAGGATATCTCTCAGCGTACCTCCGCCGATTGCCGTGATAAACCCGGTAAACCCGGCTCCAAACAAGTCATGCTCTTTTTCCCGAATCGCCAGCGCACCTGATATCGCAAAGACAAAAGTTCCGGTAAGTTCCAGCGCGTATTGAAGATCCATTTCAGCTTATTTTTTCAAATACAAAAACTCCCATAGTCCTTTGTCCATGCACCAAAACTGATTTTGGCGATTCCAGAAAGCGAAGCCCTTTCTCCAATAACTTATCCACATGCTCCTGAGTCAGCAGGAATCGCTCTGATCCATCAGGAAGTAAGTATTTTCCTCCGCCAAGTTCACGGCTTTCTTCCTTCATTCCCCCAAAAGCCGTCGTCATCCGAAACCATAAAATCCCTCCAGGCTTCAGCACTCGCAGGATCTCATTCATCATTTGCCAGAAATTAGTTTCATCAGCTGCGAAATGCAAAACCGCCGAGCAAATAACCGCATCAAAAGCCAAGGTGTGAAACGGGATTTCTTCCAGCTTCCCAACCTGGAATCTATGCGCATCGTAATCCGGTTTCAGCGATTTGGAAAGATATCGGATGTATTGAACGGCAAGTTCATTCTCATCAATTCCGAAAACCTGATAACCTGAATTGATGAAGTAAACGGCATTTCTTCCTTCCCCACATCCTGCATCCAGGATTTTCATATCAGGGGTAAATCTTCCTTTGAGAATCTGGTCCAGAAGGTAGATATCAATATTTCCAAGCAAGCGATTCAGCTCAGCTATTTGCATTTTCCCATTCCTCTATGGCTTTTGCCGCTTTTTGTCTACCTATTTCAATTAATTCAGCTGCCCGGTGAAATTCCAGCGTTCCAGCTTGATTTCTGGAAACTTGCACAACAATATCAACAGGATATTGCGCAACCAATAATTCGCAAAAACGATCCTGAAGTAAATCAAAAGATCGCGTCATCAAATTGAAAGAGCTTAGCGAAGTTGATTTTTCGGCTTTTTCCTGTTCAGGAAAATACTGCCGCATCTTGTTCCGGTAATCCCTTAGCCAGCCCGGCATGGAAATAAAACTTTTTCCCTGTGCGTCTTTTTGGGGAGGGCTTATTATCGCTGAGTCAGGGGCGTTCAGTCCCACTACGATGACAAGGTTTTGCCCGGAGTTTTTCAACAGAGAAATCGGGACAGGATTCAATACTCCTCCGTCGATCAATTCATACTGATGGTGCTTTGCCGGTTGAAATACCGTAGGAATACTCCCTGAAGCCCGAATCGCCGCATACAAACTTCCTTCTCTGAAAACGACCTCTTGCCCGGTTTTGTAATCCACAGCGTTGCAGGAAAAAGAGATATCGAAATCTTCAATTTGCCGATCCTTGATTACTTTTTTAAGCGAATTGTAGACTTTTTCTCCTTTAATAAATCCCCTGCCGGAAAAGGTAAAATCCATCAGGGAAAACACATCGATTCGATCGAGATTACAAATCCAATCCTTAAACTCCGGCATTTTGCCGGCCGCATACATCCCTCCGACAAGCGCCCCGGCCGAGCAACCTGCAATCTCGGCAATATGGTATCCGCGATTTTCCAGTTCCTCAATTACCCCAACGTGCGCTAATCCTCTCGCACCGCCGCTGCTCAAAACCAAAGAGACAGATTTCTTATCTGACATATTTTTTCAGGGAATAAAAACTAAATTGAGGCCGAAAAATCACTCAACGAAAGTAAGCATTATGAGCCAATTTAAACCTTTTCACCTGGCTTTCCCGATCAGGAACATCGAAGAAACCCGCTCCTTTTACGGCGGCTTGCTGGGCTGCGACATCGGAAGAAGCACCGACAAATGGATTGATTTCGATTTCTTCGGCCATCAGCTCTCTGCTCATATCAAGCCCGAGGAGTTGGCTTTGGCAGCCACCAATATCGTCGATGGCAAAAACGTACCGGTTCGACATTTCGGCGCAATCCTCCCTTGGGAAGAATGGCATGAGTTGGCGGACAAGCTAAAAGCGCACGGGATTGAGTTCGTGATTGAGCCATACATCAGATTCAAAGGAGAAGTGGGCGAGCAAGCCACGATGTTTTTCCTTGATCCTTGCGGCAATGCACTTGAATTCAAGTCTTTCCAGGATCCTTCTCAGATTTTTGCCAAATAATCGTCTTTTGTGAAAAACTTCAATCTGGATCAGAAGCTTGGACGATTTGTAAAAGTCGGAAAGAAGGAATATCTCTTTTTTAGCGGTACTTCCTACCTGGGAATTGATCAGGTGCCGCATTATGAGGCAGTCCTGTTCGATTGCATCCGACGATATGGATTCAATCACGGGTTGAGTCGGGTGAACAATGTGCGATTAACTGTTTATGAGGAGTTTGAGAAGTTCTTCGCAACCCATGCAAAAGCGGAGGCAGCAGCCGTGATGAGTTCCGGCTATCTGGCCGGAATTTCCGCCTGGCAATACCTTTATCCAAAAGCTGATCAATGCTGGATCGCACCGGATACGCATCCGGCTATTATCCCGGCAGATTTGAAACCGGATTTGCAATTGAATTTTACACAATGGAAAAACCATTGTTTGCAGCAAGCAGACGCACTTCCTTCCCAGCGAATCTTGATTTTGGGCAATGCCGTTGATCCGCTCAAAGCAGAAATCCATGAGTATTCCTGGGTAAAAGAGATTGCCAAAAAACATGAAGTAAGCTTATTGATCGATGACAGCCATGCGTTTGGAGTCTTGGGAAAAGGTGTTTTTGGCACCTATTCTCAGCATTCTGATTCTAAAATTAATTTGCTGGTTTCAGGTTCTTTAGGAAAAGGGTTGGCGATGCCTGCCGGGATTATTCTGGGGAAAAAGGAAACGATTGAAGATATCAAGGCACAACCAATATTTACAGGATCTTCTCCGGGTTCACCAGCCAACCTTCAAGCCTTCCTGGAAACGCAGGAAATCTATACCGAAAAAAGTATTCAGATCAGAGACTTTTCCGGAATTTTCAATCAGGAAACCAAGAAATTATCCACAATCAACGGATCATCCAAATTCCCTGTTTTTATTTATGAAAACCCCGATTGGTCTGAAAAACTTGAGAAAATGGGTTTTATCACCTCCTCTTTTTCTTATCCAACTGCCCAAAGCCCCAAAATCAACCGAATTGTAATTTCCGGCTTTCATACCCTTTGGGATCTGATGGCTCTCAATGAAGCCGTACATCAGCTTTCCGGGAAAAAATGAAGAAGCTTACCTATTTCTTTTTATCTCTGATGTGGATAAGTTCCTGCCAACCCAAAGAAAAACTGCCGTTTCAGGATGGATTGGATGAATATCCGGTTTTAAAAATGGTTTTGGAAGACTCTGCGAAATACCAGGTTCAGATTCTTTTCACCCGAATAGACCGGAATGAGCATGGTAATCCGCTGATGACAGACTTCGGGTTTAACCTGAATGACAGTACTTACTTTTACCCGGCATCTACCGTGAAACTGCCAATTGCGATCCTGGCTTTGGAGTGGCTTCAGGAGCAAAATATAGAGGGCTTAACTGCAGAGACGATCATGTTGACGGATTCGGTCAGACCATCCCAGCTTCCGGCCTTTACGGACAGCACTGCGGAAAACTCCCTTCCAAGCATCGCTCATTACATTAAGAAAATCCTGCTCGTGTCGGACAATGATGCTTTTAATCGACTTTACGAACTGCTCGGTCAGGATTATATCAATGAGAAGCTGAAGCAAAAAGGATTGGGATATACCCTCATCAATCATCGCCTGAGTATGCCGATGAGCGAGGTGGAAAACCGGTATTTCAACCCAATCAAATTTGTGGATAACTCAGGAAAAATCCTGCTTGAAATCCCGGAAAGAAAAACAGAAACGGTGTATTCTAATCCGGACCATCCAAAAATCGGCATCGGGTATTTCGATGGTGATTCTCTGATCAACAGGGGTTTGGACTTTACTTTCAAAAACAAGTTCGCTCTTTCTGATCTCCATGGAGTGGTGAAGCGGATCATTTTTCCAATGGCATTTCCGGATTCGGAGCGGTTTAATCTAAATGAGGATCATCGAAATTTCATTCTCAAATACATGAGCATGCTTCCCGGAGAGAGTGATTACCCGAAGTATGAGTTGCCGGACTATTACGACAGCTATTCGAAATATTACAAGTTTGGAACGGACAAAAACCCGATCCCGACCAGATTCCGCATCTTCAATAAAACCGGACAAGCCTACGGACACCTGTTGGATGCGAGCTATTTTGTGGATTTTGAAAGCGGAGTTGAGTTTATCGTCAGCGCGGTGATTTATGTGAACACCGACGAAATTCTCAATGATGATAAATACGAATACGAGGAGATTGGATTTCCCTTTTTCGCTGAGTTAGGGGAGTATCTGTATCAGTTGGAACTTGATCGGGAAAAAATACTCAAACCTGATTTGAGTGAATTTAGGTTTAAGTATTAAAACTTAAATTGAAGAGGTGACAACTATGAAAAAATATATATTCGGACTTTTGACACTATTAATAATTGGTTGTGGGGGAGCTTCGACATCGGACCCTTGGGCAAGCTTACCAATTGACTCAAATGAACTTACATTCAAAAAAGGAGACTGTCTTGCATTTAAAATTGATAGTCTAACTTATGGAGTTGGGATTGTTTTCGACTATTCCAAAGACGAAGGTGGACTTTGGTATAGTCTACTATTTACTGACTATGAATCACAAGTGAAACCGGAATTAAAATCAATTAAAAACAAAAGATTTTTGGGCCGTAAGGTTCAAAGTTCAGGGAACGATCGAGGATATGTGATCATGTTAGACGGAGAATACGTCCTCGACAGTTTGATTTTAAAGACTGACAATTTTTTCCTTGTAGGTAACTTAAAATTAAATGAGGAGGCTAGATTAGGTGCTTACGGAGCAAGTAGTAAAATCTCAGGATTGATTCAATCGTTTAAAAGAGGACAAGAAGACAGAAAAAGTCCGCCAGACGACTATCGTGATCAAATGAAAAAGTTGAATGACTTTAGACCTGACGAATACTTTGACTTAAAAGACTTTCTGGAAGAGTGAATTAAACAAGTGCAGCCCCCCTTGCGCATCAGCCTCAGCGTAATCCCGACATCTGCGGGAGTAATTACTCTCGACTATCCAATAGAATTTGCAATTCCTGCATCAAATAGTAACTTACTCACATGGGAGAAGCCTAGCAAATCCGGGATCAGGAAATGCCTTATTTTTTGAGCAAAGCGGGGTGTAGTTTAACGCCAACTAAACTTAGTAGAATAGAAGGCTGATCCGAAACTAACTTGGCTGGATTATTTAAAGGAATATACGTTAGCCTATTCAACCTCAAAATTTCAATTTTCACCCAAACCTTTTCTCATGGAATCTGTATCTTTAAATAAAAGCGCCATGAAAATCGAACGGACAAAAAATGAAGTCGTCATCCGTATTCCTGCCTCTGTCAATGTGGATGACCTGCAGGATTTAGCGGATTTGATCGAATACAAGGAAATTTCCTCGAAGTCGAAAGCTACCCAGAAAGAAGTAGATGACTTGGTAAGCGATATCAAAAGAGGACGCTGGGAAAAAACCAAAACTAAGCTGGGCCTATGAGAATCGTTGTAGATTCAAATATCGCTTTCAGCGCAATTTTGAACAGCAACAGTAAAATCGGGACGATTATCCTTCACCCAAAATCCCGATTTAATTTTTATTCTACCAATCAACTTTTAGAAGAAATTGTAGCACACAAAGACAAATTAAAATCCCTCTCTGGTTATTCTGAAAACGAACTCGATCAAATTACCCACCTCATTACTCAAAAAATCCGGTTTATCAACATCAAGTTAATACCCCTTGAAATTTTTCAAAAAGCTTTAAGCCTTACTCAGGATGTTGATATAGACGACACAGAGTTTGTAGCACTTGCCGAGCATGCTAAAGCCAAACTTTGGACCGGAGATAAAAAACTAATCCAAGGACTGTCAGAAAAGAATTGGAAAAAGGTTGTTTCAACCGAGGACCTTTTTACTTTAATTTCAAAAAGGTAGTAAATCCTCAAAACTAGTGTCATGTCATATATACCTTGACGTATAAATCTTTTATCTTTGGAAAAATACAAAGATAGAGATGATAAAATACAAGGTAACATTAAGTCAAGAAGAGAGAGATGAATTGATGTCA
>JAKFCO010000137.1:0-58015 GCA_036676605.1 Algoriphagus sp. | reverse complement strand
AAGCCATTCCCGTATCAGAAGGCATATTGCTAAAAAATTGCTCCAGAGCTTCCAATCCCCCTGCAGAAGCCCCAATTCCAACGATTGGAAATTTGGCCTTAGAAGGTTTTTTCTTCTCAGAAGTATCCGAAATCTCAATTTTCTTCTGACTATTTTTTTTCTCCATACCTACTTTTTATGTGTGCCATTTCTGTGATAATATGAAGGTAAGTTATAATCTCCAATTGGCTGTTTAAGGAATTGCATTAAAAAGAAAAAGCCTTCAATTCTCTAAATTGAAGGTTTTTTGAATGAGATATCGGGGTGACAGGATTTGAACTTACTTCTGTATATAACTGATTTTCAGTCCATTACTTCAATTTCTCAATTTGAGTTCACCGAATTGTTCACTCTTTCATTTTAATTCCTTATAAGTCTGATTATTAGATAGATATAAGATACTTCAGAAAATTAATCTTCAGCCATCCCTAAAATCTCATCATACCAAAAATGCTTATATAGTCAGAAAATCTTTTCACCTCTGGATGCGAATTTGGTATGTACACTTTCAATAAAACCAACAAATACACTAGGATCTCGAAAGGCTAAATTCTGAAATCCATCCCCAGTAATTTAGGAAACTTCAGCTAATCCAGGATCGAATTATATACTTTTGGAAACATAGTTGTAAATAATATTAATTTTCCATACTCCCAGCGCATAAAAAGTATTTGCCACTTTAAACGGAAATCTGATCTCCATCAATTTTCAGAAAACGGGGGCAAATTACCAGCCTATGTATTTTGGGGGATTTATTTGATTGAGCCGCAGGTAAACCATGAGTTGAGCTCTATGGTGAGTTTGATGATCCTGAATAAGATTTAAAAACTGGTATTTGGTTAAAGTCCCTCCCGACCACTTAAATTCTTTTGACAAATCTGTTCCAATGGAAGATTCTATCCCATTAATGGCATACTCATAGGCGCTTGTTACAAAGTCAATGACTTCTTCTTTACTCATTTCATCTGCCTTTGGTCTGTTATCCTTGATCGGATTTGGCTCCTCCCGGATGTAGGTGGATGTCAACCAGAATATATTTTCACCGATGTGAAGGAGTTGCTGTTTGAAACTCATTTCATCCTCCACAGGTCTGAAATTGTATTTTTCCTCCGGCAAAAGATCAGCCGTCTGAATCGTATAATCTTTGGAGTTTCTAAGCTTATCTGCGTGACTTTTTAAGACTGATTGGTCCTGACTTTTGGCTATAACTGTTGTCCCAAAAAACAAAACCACTAACAGGGTGGTGCTGAGCAATGATTTCACGATGTTTGATTCGAACTGGATTTTCATTTACCTGAATTTTGTTTCGATGAGTATTTCTTCTTTGAGTGTACGGTGCACGGGACATTTATCGGCTATTTCCAGCAATCGCTGCTTGATTTCGGAAGTCAATTCACCTTTGATTTCCAAACTCCTGGTGAAGCGATTTACTTTGGAACCTGGTTTTTCAAATTCACTGCTGTCTGTCTGATGCACTTTGTCGTGGTCAAGATAAACTACAATTTCATCAAGTTTCCATTTTTTCCGCTGAGCATACATCTTTAAAGTCATGACTGTGCATGCCCCTAAAGATGCCATCAGCAAATCATATGGAGTTGGCCCGAGATTTTCACCTCCGACTTCTTTCGGCTTATCGGCTATCAGATGGTGAAAGGGTGTTTTAATTTCTGAGGTATAGCTTTCTCCAAAGAGCCTGACTTTCACCTGATGCCCTTTAAGATCATACTCTGTCGGCTCTATCGGGAAGTATTTCCTGGACCATGAACTGATCAGTTCCCCCACGTATCTGCTTTCTTTCTCTTCTGAAAGCAGATAATCCGCTCCGTCGAGGGAAATAAAACTTTTGGGATGTCGTGCATTCAGGTATAATTCAGATGCATTATCAATGCTTACGATTTTATCCTGCGGGGAATGCAGAAATAAAAATGCCTTTTTCATTTGGGGAAGCAAATCCGCCAAATTTTGATTGTCCAAATCATCCAAAAACTCTTTCCCGATTTTGAAACTCCTCCCTCCGATCGAAACCTCAGCAGATCCTTCCCATTTGATAGTTTCAAGATCTGATTCAAAGAGCTTTTTCACATGCTTGGGATTGGCAGGCGAACCGATAGTAACCACGGCTTTTATATGATCCAGTCTTGACGCAGCAAAAATCACCGCAGTACCTCCCAAAGAATGTCCAATAAGCATCTGAAGTGCCTGATAATTGGTTCTCAAAAATGTAGCCGCTGCGATCAAATCTTCGATGTTGGATGAAAACCCGGTGTCTTCAAACTCCCCTTCGGAATTGCCTAACCCCGAAAAATCAAAACTCAACACGGCTACACCCAGCTGCATAAGCATTTTGCTGATCGTGCCGGGAGCCTTAAAGTTTTTGGAGCAGGTGAAGCAATGAGCGAAGATTGCGTAATAGCGGGGCTCCTCTTCCAAAGGAAGATACAGCTTACCTGAAAGTTGAAAACCTTCTTTATCGACAAAACCAACTTTCTCTATTTTCATGGTTTTTTCTAAACAGGCTATGTATTATATCTGTATTCGTTTGAATTCACGTGACAGAATTAAGTTGGATTTGAATAAAAAAAATCCCCTACCCCCCTTCAAACAAGTGGGAGTCACATTTTCCGCATCCCGATATCGGGATTAAAACCGATAGGCTTCCATCCATCGTGTAGATGTCCGGATACACTTATAATGTAATGTTGTCACTTTCAAAATTGCGGATAGTCAGAATGTATTAAAACTGAAACCCAAAAGTGATCGAAGGCAGCATTCCTTCCTCACCAAAACTTAGATTTCCAAGGATCACGATTCTGTTAAGCGGGGCAACCCAAATACCGAAGCCATATCCTGAATGCCATTTTGAGGAATTTTCATCCTCTTGAAACACCCTTCCAATATCATGAAACAACACAATTCCGGTGGAGGCAGGAAATAAATAGGTTTTCAAACTTACAAATCGGATTCTTAACTCTGTGTTATTATAGGCAACCGCATCCCCCGAAAATCTGAATCGGCGATATCCCCGCAAATTGATTTTCCCCCCGAGATTTTGAGCTTGAAAAAACTCGTAATTGCCGGAATTCACTCCACCGCCAAATCGGGTAGACCAGGTAAACCTTGAGCCTTCCCTGAAGGACCAATACAACGACAAGTCTGTAGAAAGAGAGGTAACTCTTCGGCTATAGGGGTTCAATCCCTCCAGATGTTTGATTTCCGTAAAAAACCTCACCCCTCTGGAAGGAATTTGGTTGTGGTCAACTTTATTGACTTCAAATTGGGCAGTCAAACCACCGTAAAGTTTTTCCTGATTGATGTCGAAGGTATTCAACCCGTTTTGTTCCTCATCGTTGACGAATCTGCCCTCATTATCTTCAATATCCATTCTGGCGTATTCGAATACGGGACCAAATCTTACTACTGCCGACGGACTGAGTGACTTGGAAGCCATGACAGCTGCCTTGCCCATATTTATCCTCGCCCAATAATAATCCGAGCTGACATTTTCGTTTGGCTCTGCTGATTCATTCCCAAAACCATAAAAATTATTGACATAATTAGGAGCTCTCAGGTCAGCTTTCCATTCCAAGTCCCATTTTTTCACCACATCAACCGCATGACCCTGATAATAGAAATTAAATGCTCCTGTCTTGACAGCAACATTGGCTTTGAACGATTGCTGAATCCTGTAGGGGTCTTTTCTGAACCCCTGTTTGATCCAATTGACTCCGGCCCCAAGATAGAATCCGTCATCTGCATTGTATTCTAAAGAAGGTAACGGGCTAGTCACTTCATACTTGAAACTCTTTCGGTCATATTCAAAGATTTCAACTTCTTCGCTGCGATGAACTTTGCTGGATTCCTTGATTTGAATGGAATCAATCTGTTGGGTCCATTGGTAGTACACGATGCTGCTGCCTTTTCCCAAGCTTTGATCCGTGATCTGATCAGGTTCCAAACCTCCGATTATTCTTATTTTTATCGGTCCGCCGGAATCCTGGCCGGTGATCGAAAATTTATCCTCACCACCCAATCCATAGATTCTCAATTCTTTGGTTTCTTCGGGATAATAGATACGATTGTGAATCACGTTTGAAGGTTGTCCTTTTTTAGAAATCTTCGAAACGGTTACCCTCACATTCCCATTGGACTCAAAGTTGATCTCAAAAATCTCTGATTTAGAACTACCTGTGATATCTGCTTCTTCTGACAGGAAAGCGTAATACTTCAAAGCCTCCTCTTTCAGCCAGGTCTTCCGGTAGTTTAGTTTCTTTTCGATCTCCTCCCCTTTCAGGGAATAAATCTCTTCCGGAAGATCCCGAACTGCACTGTCAATCAATTCTTCAGTCCATTGATCAAGCAATCCATCGATAGTCCTATCCCAATCTTCTCTTGACAATCCATTCAAGAAACTCCGATCAAAATACCGTCCGTTAAACATGAATCCTTCGACATCTCTGATTTCATAATCGAAGCCCTGAAACTTGGGCATGATCCATTTTCTGCTGGCTATTCTTGGAAGAAATCCCTGGTTTACAAAAAATGCCTGATCCCGATCTCTGGGTACAGGAAAAAACTCTCTGCCTTTTTCGGTTTCTTTCCCCACCCATCTCCACTGATCGTCGTGGCGATCCCAATCACCTATCCAAAGATCCAGCATTCGTGCTCTCAGCACACTCACTTGATTGACCAGATTATCATTGTCAGCCTGGAGCTTTTGCAGCATTTTATCCGTGCTGTAAATATCAAAATCCTTCTTTTTAAGATCTTCGGGAATTACTTCTCTTGGCTCAAACAAATAGACATTTTCAGCAAAATCTTTCCTTAGATGTTTCAGCTTGGGCTCATTCGGCAGCCACACCAGCTCCGGAGAAGTGTGATAAATGCCGCTTGCTTCGGCAAGTTTTGGCACTATCAGGGATCCGTAAGGATTTGAAGCCGATATTTGATCCTGCACGATATCTTTGGCAATGGTTTGTCTCAAAATCGTCGGAATTGCCAATTCCGGGTATTTCTCAACCGACCTCAATACATACTCTTTACCATCCTGATCGGCAAGGCGAAGGGATTTGGTCTGCATGCCTCCGCCTATTTTCAACACTTCTAATCCGCCATTTTCCTCATTAAGATCAATGACCCGAAGGGGTACAGCCGTCTGCCACTCATCCCGATAATTATCTCCTAATACCCGTCTCTGAAATCGGTTGGCGTAATAGAGGTAACTGATCGGGGTGAAAACAGAATCCGGATATTCTTCAAGTTCTTCCACCTCAAAAGCCTTAATTTTCTCTTCATAAGGAATTATTTTAGAAAAAACCGGCTCCTCACCTTTTTGTCCATAAAATGAGATTCGAATCGAACGGTCAGTAAGAAAATCAAGCGTAGCAAATCCTGTTTCTGTGGAAGCAAACTCCAGCGGGTTATTTTTCTTAAGTCTCGATGACTTGGATCCGGATCCGGAAACCAAAAAATGAACCTGCTGGTCCTGCATGTATTCCATCAAATGCTCATGCCCGGAAGCGACAACTACACAGGGATGATCAAAAATTATTTTCTCCAAATCCTCCTTTAATTTACGGTAAACCGGATGCGCCAAATCCTGCATATTTCCAAAGTAGGTTCTATAAATGGGATAGATTGATCCAACCAATGGCAAAGGGATGTAGAGATTTTTTTTAGCATCCGTCAATGGAAAAATATGCTGCTTCAATCCATAAGCCCCGTTGTGCTCACCATAGGTTCTCAGAGGATGATGCATCGCCAGAAGGATGATTTTATCACTGTTTTTTTGAAAAATATCCTTAAGGGCTATCAGGACTTCCTCAGGGGTTTTGAATTCGCAATCCGAAGTCTCACCACCTTTTTCATAAGGATGCAAAAACCATTGGGAATCAACGATTACTAACAGACTTGCTGAATCAATCGAGATTTCAATCGGCCCTGCACACCCATCCTGAGGAAAGAAGCTGACATTATCCAATTTCAGACTATCTATAAAAGCTTGCTGTCGATTGATCGCATTCAGGCCATTTTGTCGACCTTTTTCCCAATCATGATTTCCCGGAATCACCCACATCTGACTATTAGGGACGGAGGCCAGATCCAACTGAGACTTTAAAATTTCTTCAGCTCCTAACCGGTCAGGATCGGAAACAGTCGGCAATCCCTTTGGATAAATATTATCTCCCAAAATCAGGAAGTTTACTTCAATGTCCTTTTTCTGACTTTCCCCGGCAAGCTTTTTAATCCTTTCAAATACCACTTGTTGATCAGATTGAATCTCTCCCGCATCTCCGATCAAAAAGACCCGCTTATCTACTTTCTGTCCAAAAGTTACCTGAGAAACAAATAAAAAAATCAAGAGGATCCACAGGAAGGATGATTTTAGGATGGCAATTGTCATTTGACTCAAGTTAAAGATTTCTCTTAAAGTACATCCACATTTACCCGCCGATTTGTCTTAGCTTGTACATATTGGAAAGAAACCGAAGTCTACCTTTCTGAAATTTCAAATCAGAACACAAAAATTCAACGGATGTTATGAATGAATCCAAATTGATCCATCATGCCAAAGACTGGGTGAAATCCTATTTTGAATCAAGTGACAATCGCAAATTTCACTACCATAATTTCCAACACACCCTCGAGGTGGTGAATGCTTGTTCAATTCTGGCCGCTCGGGAAAATCTGAATAAAAAAGAAACAGAAATCTTACTATTGGCAGCCTACTTTCATGATACCGGGTGCTGGGCTGACCAGGAAGATTTAAGTCTTCATGAAGAAAAAGGAGTTGGTTTGGCAGCTGCATTTTTGAAAAGCTCCAACCATGAATTCCTGATCGAGGACGTCTCATCCTTAATTCTTGCCACCAAATTCCCCTCTAAACCCCAGACAATTTCAGAGAAAATCATTTGTGACGCCGATCTTCAACATCTTTCATCCGGTGATTTCTTCGATTTCTCTCTGAAGCTAAAAAAAGAACAAGAAGAACTTGGTATTTTTATGGGAACCAAGACTGAATGGTTTCAAACGACCTTGGGATTTATGAGAAATCAGAGGTATCATTCGAAGGCAGGATTGGATTTATATGAATCAGGAAAAAAAATAAATATTCAGCATTTAGAGGATGAAATAAGCAAGATGGAAGATAAAAAAATGGGAAAAGCCGAAAAGGATGAACTAAAAAAAGCTAAAAAAAATCTGCCTGATCGTGGCGTGGAAACGATGTTTAAATTGGTTTCCAAAAATCATATCCAGCTTTCGGCAATCGCAGACAATAAGGCCAATATTCTTATTTCGATTAACTCCATCATCATCTCTATAGTAGTTACGGTGTTATTTCGACAGATTGAAGAATTTCCTTTTTTGATTTTTCCTGCCAGCTTATTGCTTGCGACAAATCTGGTGACCATCGTCTATGCAATCCTGGCAACCCGGCCCAAGGTCACTCATGGTTTAATTTCCGAAAAGGACATTGAGGACAAAACATCCAATCTGCTCTATTTTGGCAATTTTCATAAAATGGAATACGAGGATTATGAAAAAGGTATGAAAAAAATGATGTCGGATGCAGATTTCCTTTACCGCTCTATCATTAAAGATGTTTTTTACCTGGGAAAAGTTCTTTCGAAAAAATATAACCTGCTGCGAAAGAGTTATAATGTGTTTATGTATGGTTTCATTATTTCAAGTTTGGCTTTTGCAGTTACCTACCTCATCGATTTCATGTATTAATCTTTTTTCAAACTCATCGACTTTATAGCTCTTTTGCGGATAACGCTTTTTGTGAACTAGAATTCTTCAAAGAGGCATTCCGGATTTTTTTTGGGGCCTATTAAAAAGACTCATTTTTTCATAAATCTTTCATCTACAACCTTTCATTGTCTTTTCCAAGACAATAACTTCTCCTGAAGGCCTGTAATTTGATGTAATAACTCAAACCAACAGGAAATGTCAATTCAAAAAACCTACAAAAAAGTAACTGAAATCTCCGGAGTTGAAGTCGGCCAATTAGCTCCTGACTTCACCGCTACTGATGCCTTTGACGATAAAATCTCACTTTCAGGACAGTTACAAAACGGACCGGTTCTCTTGATTTTTATTCGCGGCCAATGGTGTCCCTTTTGCAATGCACATCTCAAAAACATTCAGAAGAATATCAAGTCAATCAATGCAAAAGGTGCTTCGGTTTTGGTGGTTAGTCCGGAGCTTTCTCCATTTCTAAAAAGAACTCTGGATAAAACAGGCGCTGAATTCTCTATTCTGTCTGATCCTGATCGCAGTATCTCGGACGCTTATGGAGTTCTCTTCCAACCGAAGAAACTCGAAGCCATGATGTATAACTATGTGCTTGGAGCCAATATGAAGCAATCCCACGCGGGTGATCAGGAATTGCTTCCTGTACCGGCAACCTACATCATATCCAAAGAAGGCAGAATCGTCTGGAGACACTTTGAACCCGATTACAAAAAGAGATCTGCCATCAAGGATATCCTTAAGAATCTTCCGGTTTAGGCTAAATTAACAACCCGGGAAGAGGAAAGATATTAGATTATATGAGTATCCGGATATCTGCACGATGGATAGAAGCCTATCGGTTTTAATGATGCGGAAATGTGACTCCCTCCGCCGCGGCAGGGTGTTAGGGGGATTTTTTCATTCAAATCCCAACTTAATTCTATTACGTGCAATCAAGCGAATACACATGTTAGATTAAGTCAGTTGATCACTATTGATTTCTTATTTTAGCACTTGCTTAAATAAGAAATTATACCAACCTTATATCATGGAAAACAGAACATGCATCAGGCAGCAAGCAGATAATCCGATGCAAAGGCCAAATCTCAGAACTCAACGATTCCTTTGGTCACTTATCAAATGGGCTGGAGTTGGCTTGTAATAATGTCAGGCTGAGAATTCTCTTTTTACTCAATGAGAAAAAACGACTTTACGTATGTGATCTGAGTGATATTTTGAGAATGACGATTTCCTCAGTTTCCCAACATCTTCGGAAACTCAAAGACCGAAAGCTTATTCAAACCGAAAGGGAAGCTCAGACCATTTATTATTCTTTGACAAAAGAGTATGATCAACTTCTCCAACCACTTTTCAAAATTCTTGAAGAAAAAAACATCGTAGAAGTACTATGAAATCAACAAATAAATTGCTCGGTTCCGGAATTTTTGCGGCAATAGCAGCATCTCTCTGCTGCATCACACCCGTCTTGGCGCTTATCGCCGGTACAAGCGGAATTGCTTCCTCTTTCTCCTGGATTGAACCTTTTCGTCCCTTCTTTATCGGATTGACAGGTTTAATCTTACTATTTGCCTGGTATAAAAAATTAAGCCCTAAACAGGAAATCGACTGCAATTGCGAGGTTGAAGAAAAGCCAAAATTTATAAACACGAAGGCATTTTTGGGAATAATAACCGTTTTCGCAGTTTTTATGCTTGCATTTCCTTATTACTCAGGGATTTTCTACCCAAAATCAGAAAAGCAAATTTCCTCAGCGACAGTATATTCCATTCAAAAAGTAGAATTTAGCCTGACAGGTATGACTTGCTCTTCTTGTGCAGATCATGTGAATCACGAAGTAAATAAACTTCCCGGAATCCTGAAATCTGATGCCTCTTATGAAAAAGGAAACGCTGTGATTGAGTTTGATTCGACCAAAATCGACCTCGCGGAAATTAAAAAAACAATTAACTCAACAGGATATACAATCCTGGAAACCGGAAAAAACTAATATGGAAATCCTGCTGGAATCAACAATTACCTGCCCTGTTTGCGCACATAAAAAAACGGAAACTATGCCGACGGATGCTTGTCAATTTTTCTACGAATGCGAAAATTGCAAGACTGTGTTAAAACCAAAACCGGGCGATTGCTGTGTTTATTGCAGCTATGGAACTGTAAAATGTCCATCGATTCAGCAAAATAAAAGTTGCTGCTAACTGCTAATCTTATTGTTTCCTTTCAGAGAAAAGAAAACTCAGTATCCCAAACCTTCCTTGTAATGAAAAAAGCGGCTTCTTCCCAATCTAACCCGGGATAAAGCCGCTTTCTTGTTTTTAGTTTTTCTGAATCAACCGGCTACAGTTTCAGATTTAGTCCACTTTCTTTCACTGAATACGGGATCAATTTCTGTGTGGAAAATATGATTCGAATAGTTGCTCAGCGTCTTCACTGCAATCGCAAGAATGATTTCCAGAATCTGTTTTTCCTCAAATCCGGCTTCTATGAAAGCCTTAACTTCTGATTTGGAAGGATTACCTCTGCTAAAGAAAAGTACCTTCGTAAACTCCGCCAAAGCGCTCAATTTTGGATCCCCGATCTTTTCTTCATTTCGGATCGTATCCGTCAGTTCCTTGGGAAGTTTTGACATCATATCTGCCACAAAACTATGTGCGGCTACACAGTAGTTGCATTCATTTGCAATGCTGATCGTCAAAAAAACCACCTCTTGCTCAATTGGAGTAAACCCTCCAAATTTTCGGAATCGCTCGTATCCAACGGAATAGGTTTCCATCAATCCAGGTGAGTTCACCATGTTTGCATACATATTGGGAATCATCCCCATGGATTTCAATGGACTTTCCAGAAGTGGTTTTTGATAGTCATTTGCAGTTTCTAATGTGACTGCGCTCAAACTCATTTTAAAATCTGTCATACTTGATTTGTTAGGATTACTTACAATCACTAACCAGAGCTTTCTCTTTTAAGTTGAGGATTTTTGGCTTAAGGATGAGGTTTGTCTTGAGCAAGACTTTTAGCCTATTGATCGATTTTTTTATGCTAAAAATGAACTTAATCCGGAATCTGAAGTTTTTTCAAATCCTTTGGTTAAAGGCGTTAAATTTCAAAAACAGATGTTACTAACCCTGATAAAAGGAATCCAAAACACAAATAACAAGGGTGTGAAAAGATAGCCCACAGAGATCATCACTGCAAGGTTGAGCTTCCACCGATACGCTACAAATACAATCAAAAAAGTAGTCACCCCGTAAAGGGGAAATATCCCCAAAAGAAAATCAAGGGTCATTGACACGGCAAGTTCTTTCCTGGTCAGCCCTTGCCGAAGGATAGCTCTCAGTCGATTTTTAAATTTAGTTATCACTTTCCAGGTATTCTTTAAGCCTTTTCAAATTCGTCCGATTCTGAAACTTGAACATTAATCTGACAACCGGAAAAACCAACCTTAAGTACCATTTGCTTTCCTCCTCCTGAAAATGGTTCCCCATTCCTAACAGGACTTGCTGTTCGGAAGTTTTTGAAATATGATATAACACCACAAATTCCAACGCAGGAAACTTCATTTTAGCTCTCTCAATCAGCTTAATTTCAGTCTCTGTCTGAATTAAATCCTCCACCGTAATTTCAACATGATTGCCACCGATCAGGCATTCATGAGAGGTCTTTACCCGATTTATCCGATGCTCTTTCAGTTCAATTTTTTGAAGATTTTTCACCCAATTCAGTCTTCTTTCCGGCTCTGTGAGCGCACTCAAAACCTCCGAAAGGTCCGATTGAATCTCAATTGAATCTTGTATTTCCAAACTTGGAATATCGACTACTTCCCTGGGCTTTGGTTCGGGAACCTGTAATCTTAACTCTTCCAGGTATTTATACCAAAACCGGAAATGCAATTGCTCATCATAACTTTCCTCCCCCGATTCAAATCCTGGAAGTAGTGATCCTTTTTTTCCTGCCACAGCTAAAGTGGGTTCAGTAATAAGGATATATTCATGGTGAGGAATGGAATTCTTCAAAAGCCGATGAGCCAGAATGATATCTTTTCCGAGCAGTTTCAACCTGTCAGCAACAGTATAAGAGGAAATTACTCCAAAATGGAGAATGAATTTTAAGGACAAAATTTCCGCCGAACTGCAAGCTCCACAATGGCAAATTTTGTCGCGATTATAGTATTTAAGGTGCTCATGAAACTTCATGAAGATCCTCTCACATAGTGAAATGAGAAAATCAAAGTCCACTATTTCACCGTAACGGTAAAAAAGTATTGCATCTCCTTCGATCTCCGAAATCTCAAAATAGGTCCCTGTTTCCTCAATAATCAAATCGAGCAACTCAGCAATGATATGCTGGCTATGGCCAATTTCAGTATCGTTGATAAACTTCGTAAACCCGCTGATATCAGGAATAAAAATAGTGCCGTGCCTGGCACCCGAACCAACTGTCAGTTTACTTACCACATCAAATCAGGTTAAACTATAATCTCCGAAAATTTTTGGTTTATCCACTTCCTCAGAATTAAATTGACTCCCTTTCGAAATAGCAATCAGGCTTAATTCCACCAGCTGTCTTTGTTGTAAAATCCGGATTTGCCTGAAATGTGAAAGATGGGTGATCGAATAATCCAGATTCAAATTTAAACCTTTTTTCCCTTTGACTTGGTAAATACCTCCAAACTCCAACTCTCCTTCCGGGTTGAAGCGATTCACAAGAATCTCCTCAAAGAAATCTTCCACAACAAACCAGGAACCTGATCCTTCTCCGGCTAACCATTGGGCAGGTTCGGGGAGATGATCCGGCTTTTTAGGAGCCTGAAGCGTCAGTTTTGGATGGGAGCATACAGGTATCGACTTTCGGTTTCTCTCTCCATCTTTCAGCCTGTTTCCCAATGATCTGACATTACTCAGAGGGGATGGAGTCAATGTATAGGGAAGATACAATCTCAGCAAACTTAAAGTATCGACACCCGATCTCAGGAGAACAGAATTGACAAATCGGGAACAGTTGGATCCGCTATAGGTAAACGGTCCATACTTTATAGGTGAAATCGACTGCAGGTAATTCGCGTGTTTCAGTCCTTTTTCAAAATGGATATCTGTCTGACCGGCATGTAAAACTCCGTCTCCGTGATAGGCGGGATTTGCATTCAGCGCTTTCAATATCTCAGAAAGATTCAACAAATCTCCCTTCGGACTCCATTCCGGGCTTAGAGTGAGCGAAAGCTCCGGATCTGTATGGGCACTTCTCACTCTTCCATGACCTTTGGGGGCATGGTATCTTCCAAAATCATAGTAGTGAATAGTTGATGAAAATCGCTCAATCAGAAGCAATGCAGCATGACCGGCCTGATAATAATGGCCTTTGTTGATTCCAAAAAATGAAAGTAAATCATCATACCATCCGCCGGCTTGTTTACAATAAGTTTCTGGCCAGGCTAAGGCAACGGCTATTCCGGATTTCATAAGCAGATCGTGTCTTTGAAAGATGTATGGCTTGAACTGTTGGCAAGCAGATCGTAATAGGACACATTCAGCTCATTGCAGGTCCGATGAAATTGTGTAATACTGACCGATTTAGGACCTGTTTTGGAATGGAGCAGGATGGAATTATCCGAATTTTCAGGATCAGTCAGGATATGAAATGCCAATAATTCGGCTGAAGGATTTTGAATATTCCGTGCGATCCAGTTTTCAAACAGGCGTTCTTTTTTTGCCTGCATATAAGGCGGATAAAGTGTGAAAGAAGCTTTAATAAAGGGTTTATCGATATTCAGATTTTTAAAATGTTTTTCCTCTCCGTCCCACCTGAACTCCATCACTTTCCGATCAGTTTTTTCCTCAATCGCAAGCAAGGTAAAGGGCTCTACTTCATTAAGATCAGCATGGGTCACATAGGTTTCAAAAGAGTTGCTTTCAAAAGCTTCCAGCAAAATCTTCCCTCTGCTTTTCCGGTAAAATTCACTTTTGGTGTGATTGCTCCAGGCACCATTGAGCAAGCAAAGGCTTAGAATATGTCCATCAGTAGCAATCCAGGTACCTCCGGATTTGATGTCCTTCGGAAATAAAATCTCCTGATCTCCAACCTTGTAAAATGCAGGAGAACTGGTCTCCCGATGGGACACCTCATCCCGGGTGGAAGTGAGCACAAATCCTTCAGAAGTCGGGTAATAGGTTACAGTGCACATGGTTCGGTATTTATTTTTTTCTGTTTATCCACTTTCTTACCTGTTGACAAATAAAACAAGGTTTGGAGTCCAATTAGAGAAGCTCCGCCACGCCTGTGCGCCCGTGGCGTAGCGGACAAGTGTCGTCTGTTGACCGTCGTCCGATAGCTATCGGACCGTGGACGATTATCCACAAATCCAGGGTTGGTTTCTATATTACCGGCATGAGGGTGGATAATCATATTATTTTTTCCGGCCTGCTGAATCAGGAAGCTAATTGGAGAGATTTTCTAAATCGGATCGTAGCTGGTGCCACTCCAAAATTCTCATCGATCAAAGACTTCAATCCCATCTCCACAAGACCGATTTTGATCAATGCCTGGTGGTGGATAGAATGCTCCAGGTTGTAGGCTAATTCCCTGAAAAGGGACGTTTTAATTTCAATGGATTCTCCATCTCCCTGACCAAAGTCACCCTGAAGAATCAGTGGTCTGTCCAAAGTTGTCTTCGTCAGTTTTGCTATAAGATCTTCAATGATCTCGGCTGATACGATTGGATTTCTTTCCAACTCAGTGTTCCGTTGTCTCTTGTCATAGTTGACGATACCCGGAACCGGACTGTCTATCAAAGTGGTGTATAACTCCAGAATATGCCTGATATGCTGTCCAAGGCTGGATCCTGAGAGCAATTCGGAAGGATATGAGAATTCTTCCGGACTGAGATTCCTCACTACCTGAAGGATCTCATTGAGGTTTTCTTTACAATATTGGTTCATTTTACTTAGGGTTGGATGGTTTCTTTTTTTGGCTCTCCGGTGACAGAATCCACACCGGAAAGCTCGACCGAGGTAATCGTTGGCAACCAAAAACTGCCTCCGTCAATTTGAATGAATATCTTTTCAAGTTCGATTTCTCTCCCTTGACAAGGAGTGATTACTTTAAATCCTCCTTCGGGCGAACGTGTCACTTTCAGGGTTTTCGAGGGATAAGAGACAAAGTAAAATGAAAGGCTATTTGGACCTTGTTCTGTTACTTTCACTCCGTATGCGTATTTGTTTTGAATCCAGGTAAGTGGTTCTGAACCTGTTTTTTTGGATGATCTCAGCCAGTAGATCTTCACCGGGTCGTACTTGTCTATTGATCCATTCTCATCCAGGTTTAATTCGTACTGGATCGTTTGGGCATCCTTACTCCTGCTTATATGAAAAAGATGGACAGTTTTCGGAACTGCAAGTTCCGCGGATGCAAAACCTGTGAGAACCAAAACTGTCCATATTTTCAATAAAAGGGTCATTAAGTCAACTTTTCAATTCTGAAAAACTCGATTATTTTGTGTACTCACCTTCAAATTTGACTTCAAGGGTTTTGGCAATGTTCGAAGAGGGCTTGCCGCTTTCAAACACAACTCCGTAGTCAGAGAGGGTCAGCTTAAACTTGGTGCTTGTGTTGATCAACCCGTCTGCTCCCACCACAATGGTTGCCTTTTCTTTGATGCTTTTTGTGGTTTCCTTCAGCGTCATATCGCCTTCTACTTCCACCTGATAGGTTCCCGGCTTTGAGAAATTAACCGCTGATAGATTTGAGATTTTACCTACAAATTTTGCTTTCGGATATTTCTGCGTGTCGAGAAAATCAGGGCTGTTGTAGTGCTTTTGCATCAAGGCTTTTTCAAACTCAAAGCTTTGCATCGGAACCGAAAACACGATTGCTCCCGTTTCGCTGTCAAGAGTGGAAACAGCTTTAAAATTGCTTGCTGTGATGTCCTCCACAGGAGTGGAAGAGAAAAAGGAAATATGGGTTTTTGAGCTGGTTAATTTTTCTACCCTGGTTGCAAAACTTACGAGTAATACAGAAGAAAGGGCAATAGAAAGAGATAAGGCTAACTTTTTCATTTTAATTTTTGGTTTAATTGAGTTTTAAGAATTTATATTTTTGAAATCAAATCACATTTTTCCAAGATCACATGCTCGTACATATCCAGGTCTGAGTCATATCCGGCACCGGATCGGATCACACCCTTCACTTTGATTTGTTGACCTTTTTGAAGCTTGTCTTTAATGGGTCCTGCAGTAGTCAGGAAGGTGCAACTCACACCGGCTTTTGCATCCGAAGTCTTAAGCAGTACGACGGTTTGATTATTGAAATCTTCTGATACTTCAAACACTTCTCCGGAAACCTCCAGGATTTTTGACTCCCCTTCTGCATCCAGATATTTGGTATTTGCAGAGAAAGGATCTTCGAGGTATTCTCTCACCAGATTTGCGGCAGTGATTTCAAAATCAGATTCGGTTGATTGGACATCTCTGTGTGGCATATTGAACATGTAGAGGGCAAAGCCTCCGCCTCCAACGATGCCAACAGCCAAAAGAATTAATCCGATTTTAAGGTATTTTTTCATGGTTTTGATTGGTTACAAACAATGAGTCGGCAGACCCGCCAATACCTGACAGAATTCTTGAAAAATTATTTTGAATGCTCTCTCTTCTTGAGCTGGAGGTACGCAATCCTGATTCTAACTGATTTAATCGAAAAAATCAGGAGTAAAATAATCGCCCCGGTCATTGACAAAACCCCACCCAACAAAATGAGTTTTGGCCATTGAATTTCATTCTCCACCATCGCTGCACCCATGCCGGAGATCAGAAATAAAAATATGCCCATGTAGAGCCAGAAAAGCGCAAAACTGATCCGCTTAAGTTGATTTATTTTTTGATCGATGATGATCTCAAATCTTTTTTTCTCTTCAGCCAATTGGGTTAACCCGGCGTTCAATCCCAGGATCAGGCTCGTAGTTGACAAGATCAATAACGCAATGCCGGGAATAATTGTAATCGGAAAATACCATTCCATAGATCGTAGACTAGTCGTTTGAATCTTTCAGATGGTCCAATAATCTGTTTTTCATTTCTTCGATTTCGGCTTTACTGGCAGCGTCTTTAGCATGATGGATCTTCGTGAATTTCTGATCAATCGCATCGGAGGAATGTTTGTAGGCTTTGCAATCTCTACACATCGACAGATGAAGTTCGAGCCTGACTTTTTCAACGGAACTCAATCCGGCAATCTTCTCTTTTTCAATGAGTTCACTAGCTTTTTTACAGGAATAAAAGAGGAAATTTTTCAATGTTTCAATGCTTATTTTTATGAATTCTCTCCAGACAATCCTTCAGAAATAACTTCATGCGATGCATGATTTGCCAGTAATTTGTCTTTGACAACCCATTTTCATCACAAATTATTTCTGTTTTCTTGTCCAGGTAATATTTATCAAACACGACTTTTCGCCAGGCCTCCGGAAGAGAATACATGCAATTATTCAGATTCTGCTCCATATCCAATTCCTCTGCCTGGCTGTCCGTGCCACTCCAAAAGGAATTCATCCCTTTTTCTTTCCAGCCATTTTGCACGTCAAACATCCCGTCTGTATAGTCCATTAGCTGGTATTCTTCCATACTTACCGAAATGTTTTTCCCTTTTGAGCGATAATGATCGACGATTTTATTGTTCAAAATCTGAAAGAGCCAGGTCCTTGGCTTGCTCTGTGCTTTAAAACCATTCAGGGCTTTCAAAGCCGCCATAAATGTCTCCTGAGTCAGATCTTCTGCCAGATGGATGTCGGTGAGTTTATGCTTTGCCCACCTGTACAATTCATGGTAGTAGAGGTCCGCCCACTGCGCAATAATCGATTTATTTTCTTCCTCTTTATTTTTCAAATGTCCCATAGAAGCTCATGACCCGTTAACCAGTATCAATCTAAGTCATTCTGAGAATTAAAAATGTCAGGCTCTGGACAAAGGGACTACTTCAAACACCCAATCAAGGACTATACAATTCTATCGTTTCGTAAAAGGAAGCCCATGAAAACCAGTAACTCATCATCCTGGGTACTTCCGGAAGGGATTTACCCAGGTCCGGCCCGGTCACTACCCTTCCCATCACATCGTATTGATTTCCTTTCTGATCCGAAATGATGATTGGAAGCTTGTTCTGAACAGGCGTAAAATTCATCGTCTGACCGTTCAGCTTATTTTCAAATGCCAGAATGTAGTTATCAGATTTATTCCCTGCCACGATCAAATTCTTTCCTTCAAACTGATCTGCGACAAGCTTCACCTCACTGGTAAACAAGTCAAGGTTGTAGGCCTTGATTTTCTTGTCTGAAATCACCGCCAGAACCCGTTGCTTGGCGGGAAGTCTGCCGTCAGTTTTGGCTACCGGAAAAAGGATAAACGCTTGATTGGTTTTATAATCTCCATAGGGATATTGATTGTAGTTTCTGCCAAAACCTGTATTCGTTGAAACTACTTTACTGTCCGGATACATTTTTTTCCAGACTGCCCAGGTAGTTTCTACCAAACTGGTTGTTTTGGCACTGGTACCGGATAGCGTCCCATTTACTGATTTTAGAAGCAGCTGTGACCAATTGCTTCCTGTCTCCCTGTCATAAGGAATGATGTTCGTATTGTATAATAATCCCGAAACTCCAAATGTCGTCTCTTTTCCATCCACCACCCTGTCCCATCCTATTCCGGTTCCTGTGAGCGGACAATAAATGATGGAGAGTTTTTGACCCCCGAAATCCTCATTGATGATTTCGTGCCAATCGAGGATTTTATGAGGATAAGCCCTGGCTTCATTTCCAATGACCAGACCCAGGACCAGATCCCCCGGAAGTAAGTAAGAAGCTTCAGAAGCTGCTATAAATTGCGGAGAATCAAGTGCCGGAATACCATCTTTTCCGGGACCGCCATCCCGAACTTCACTTGCCGGGATCAGCCAATCCGCTGAATTATTTACCCCTCCGGGCCCTCCTGGCCCTCCGGATGGACTTTCATCGGATGTACAAGCAGGGAGACCGATTCCCCAAAACAGGATCATAAGAGAAAATAGCTTAGCGTGTTTCATGACCAAATGAGTTAAGTTTTATAGGAATAGGTTCTTTTGCCAGAGAAAGATTAAAGAATAATGAAAAGGTAAGCTTGGATGAAGTTGTCAGCTGAGTGCCTTCCAGTTTTCTATAAACAGGGATGTCGGATGATGCTCTGAAAGCCCAATTAGGATGAAATGCCCAATTGATTCCAGGGATTCCGTAAACCCATTTTCCTCCCGTGCTGGGAAAGGTATTGCCATCGATAAAGTCTTCTGTCTGGCTTCTGTATCGCAGGAAAAAGAAAACATCTACCGGCCAGCGAACTAAAAAAACGTTGTAATTCAAGCCCAGATTCACTTGAAACTCGTCTCCAAACTCATAGGTCTGCACGTCATTGTATGAGGTATTTACTCCTGATTTTCGAAATGTGACCACATTCACCAAACTGAGCGGCCTGATGAACAGATTGTTTTTTTGATAATAGGACCAAAAAAACGCATCAAGAGATCCCGAGCCCGGCTGCATATCTGCCGGGAGAATCAGTCCGTTGGGATTGGTAAAATCTGTCTTTCCTGTCGGCAACTTTGGTCCCGCACCGAGAACCCAGTCCATAGATTCAACTTTCTCCGGATTGAATACCCGGTATTTAAGGAGAATCACTAAGTCGCCCAATCCATTCGTTCTGGTTGTTTCTACCTGGCCTTCAAAACCATTGATAACTCTGACTTGCTCGATGTAGGGAACCACCGCCGTCAAAGCAAACCTGTCTGAAAGCCCATAATTCACTTC
The DNA here is from genome assembly GCA_036676605.1 of Algoriphagus sp. Classification (GTDB taxonomy): domain Bacteria; phylum Bacteroidota; class Bacteroidia; order Cytophagales; family Cyclobacteriaceae; genus Algoriphagus. The sequence goes on along the minus strand of JAKFCO010000137.1, from coordinate 38,409 downwards.
CAACAGCCAGGAATTTGTAAGTCTGGTTCGGGTATCGTCGTCGAGTACCTGGTCAAAATTCATGAGGTCTTTCAGCGTATTCCGATCATAGGTCATCAGAAACTGGGCTGATTTATTTTCCGCAGTTCCCCGTCCAAGGCTACCGCCCAAAGGCACTCCTCCCGAACAGCATGCCTGGGCTTGAACCCGACTTGGGATGATTGCAAAAAGTAAAATCCACATCCAAATGAGTTGGGTTTTAACCAAAGCATTGATCTCCTGTATGCTTGTTTGGATTAGTTTCAGGGCAATCATCAGAGTCAGATTATTGAAGAGATTTAGCCACTTTTAGCAATTGATCAGCACTCAGATAGCCGGATTTGCCCCAGAGCAAATCGCCTGTCGCAGAAAAGAAGAGGCTGGAGGGATAGGCTCTGAGCCCGAAAGCATCCATCAGAGCTTTTCCCTCACCGACCTCACCATCCAACCTTATATTGATGTAGTTTTCATTGAAATATTCTGCCAGCTCATTGTTGGTAAAAGTCCTGATCTTCATCACTTTGCATGGTGCACACCAGACTGCATGGAAGTTCACAAAAATGGGTTTTCCCGTCTTTCTGGAAAGTTCCTGGGCTTTTTCCCAAGAAGTTTCAACAAAATTTAATGATTCATCGGCCTTTATTTTTTCACTGGCCGGTACAAATTTTCCGGTTTTCTCATTTTTTGATCCGGTCATACCTTCTACCTGACGAGCAAACCCAAGTAAATAGATGATCAATGAAAGCCTGATAAGTAAATTCATTGGAGTAGAATTTTAATTTCACCTGATGAGTCGTGCTGATCCGATTTTCCTGACAGATTTTAAAAAAGAAAATTGGTTAATTTGGAGGGCCTTTAAAAACAACTCATCCATGTCTGAAATCAGTAAAATCTGGTATCTCGAAAACTTTAGTATGATGAAAGTCCTGAAACCTGAGGAGATGAAGGCTTTGGACAGCATGGCTAAAATGACTGAAGTCCCTAAGAATCAGGTCTTGTATTTCCCAAAGGATCAATCCAATACTATCTATTTGCTCAAGAAAGGGAAAGTCAAGATTTCTAAAACCTCGGAGGATGGAAGAGAAATCATTTTGGGGATTTTAGGACCGGGGGAGATTTTTGGGGAGTTGGCTTTGACAGGAGAAGATCAGCGGGAAGAACTCGCCAGGGCGACCGATGATGCGATCGTTTGTCGGGTAGAACTCGACCGATTCAAGGAATTGATGTCCAAAAACTCCGATTTAAACTTTGCCATCACCAAGTTCATCGGACTCAAAGTGAAGAGAATTCAAACCAGACTTGAAAACCTGATTTTTAAAAGTTCAAAACAGCGTGTTCTTTGGTTTATCAAAGATTTTGCCCGGGAGTTTGGCCGGGAAATAAAGGGATTTCCAAACCAATGGCATGTGGACATCAAACTTACTCACCAGGAGATCGGAAAACTTACCGCCACCAGCCGGCAAATGGTGACAACCGTACTGAGTGATCTGGAGCGGAAAGGCCTGATCAAATACGATCGCAACAGGATCTACATCCTGGACATTACAAAATTAGATTGAGTTAATAATTATAGCCACCGGCACCTTCGTCCTCCAAGCCAACGCCCAAACCTAAAACAAGTCGATTGACAAAATTGAAGTAGGCAATCACCAGATGAATATCAAGAATAGCCCGGTCTGTAAACCCAAAATCCTTCAGACTTTTGACGTATTGATCTATGGAAGATGAGGAAGGATCCAACGTAAGGTGTTTCGCATATTCAGCCAAAATCAATTCCTCTTCGGAAAGCACTTCCGAATACTTTTCCCGGATGAGACTCTTCAATTTTTCTTCGTCCTTCCAGTAATTCATCAATGCCTCGCTATGGTGCTTCGTGCAATATTCACATTTATTGGTCACAGATACCACTACTGCCAGGAGTTCCCTTTTTGCCCGATTTAAGGGTGACACTGCAAACATAATATCCATATACAGTGTCATGTGACTACTAATTGTCACATGATTCAGAGATTGGATCTTGTGTATTTCGGCGAGTTTTCCCCGGGACTTGATGAGCTCATCATAGATAGTTTTGAGCTCTCCTTCAGCCTCTTCCGGCTGGATAACTTGAATCCTTGGCATCTTAGCTAAATAAGGTAGTGGAGATTTGAATTCTGCAATGAAGCATCAATTGGCTGAGAGACCTGCTACGCCCATTGAACCGGATTCCTCCGGATTTACTGAAAAGACCACGATGAATCCAGAGGTTTCGGATAGGTATCAGACGAATCAAAAAATTCTCAAATCGTATTGAATTCAACTTTTTGCAACAATTGATCAACCATTTGGATTGATGAGATCCAAGGCCTTGATGTTTTTTAGCAGCTGTAATGATTCTGCTTGCAAAATCTTCCGGAGGAAAATATCCGGGCAAAATAAAGTAGAGTAATTCTCCGGTAGCATGGAAAGCTCCCGCCTCAAATTGTTCGGGTAATCGGGAGTTTTCAAAAAGATATAACCGGGCATGAGATTTTTCAGCAATTTTCACCAATCGGTGATCATCCAGCTCTTGTACCTGAATGATTTCAGCCAGATTCTGAGACGGAACGAGCTGATGGATATGGCGGTATATCTCTTCAAGGTATTCAGTATCTGAGGTCGCGGGCAGTATGACACTTATTTTCATCCGAACAAATTTGTTTCAAAAACCTTACTCTTTCTGTCTTTAAATGGACATAATTCGGAATTATTAAATGTGATTTGATGTGGATCCGGATATAAGGACAATGGATAAAAGCACTTCGTTTTATCCCAAGGCTATGGACGAAAACGGGTCTATGGTGACAAAGACCTTGGCCGAGATTCTTAAACCTCTGTGAACTTTATTGCTTACTCACAACTTCGCAGAGAAAAATACACTATTTTCTAAACAGACTCAAAGAGAAGTATTTTTTCCGATCTGTGAAATGTTTATTCCAGGTAAAACCCGTTTTGGCCGCCAGGCTATCCAATTCTTCCAGACTGTACTTTTGGGATATTTCCATATGGATCACCTCATCTTTTTCAAAACAGAACTCCCTTTCTTCGATTTTCACCCGCTGCTCTTTCAGGCTGACAAGATAGCTCTCAGCCGCCCCGTCAATCGGATCATAAGTTGCATAGTGGTCAAATCCGCCTAAATCAAAATCACCGCCCAATTCCTTATTTATCCTTTCCAACAAATTCAAATTAAACCGCTTGGTAATTCCTGCCACATCATTATATGCTTTGAGGATGGTGTGTGGATTTTTCTTCAAATCAACTCCCATCAAAAAAAAGTCTCCCGGCTTCAAAAATCCATTGACAAACTGAATGAATTCAATCGCATGATCACCTTTGAAATTTCCAATATTACTCCCCATAAACATGATAAGCCTGGGTAAATGTCGGTTTTCTAATTTTTTGATTGTTCCAAAATAATCCCCCGGGAGCGGTATGACCGGCAATTCAGGCAAGATTTTTTTGATGTTTTCCTCATTCACATTGAGTATATCCTCCGAAATATCCAGAGGAATATAAGTCAGCTTTAATCCCTTCTGAATCGCTGATTCAAGAAAAAGCAAGGTTTTGGTGCCGTCCCCTGCTCCCAACTCCACCACATCCAATTCAGTAAAGGGGATTTGGGAAATAATAGCACCGGATTGATCCTTTAAGATTTCTGTCTCAGATTTTGGCAAATAATACTCGTCCATTTGCATGATTTCCTGAAAAATCCGGGAACCTTGCTCATCATAAAAAAACTTGGAGGACAGCTGCTTTGCCTTCAGGCTCAACCCTTGAAATACCTCTTCTTTGAAACTTTTGATTCCCATTGTTTTTATTTTGCTAACCTGATCCCGGAAAATAACCATCTTGAAGATGCGGAAAAGAAGTTTCTATAAGTTTTACGACTATGTCCATCCGGTGTCGCAACTGAAGCACCTCGCAGGACATTTTGATTGACCATGAATTTTCCATTGTATTCGCCAAGAGCTCCGGCGGCTTTTTTGAAACCGGGATAAGGATGATAAGCGCTATAGGTCCACTCCCATAACTGTCCCCATTTCAAATTATCGGCAGCCACTTCCCATTCAAACTCGGTGGGCAATCTCACCCCTTTCCAGGTCGCATAGGCAAGGGCTTCATAAAAACTAACATGCTGAACAGGCAGACTTGGATTAACTTTTTGAAATCCGTTCAACGTGTAATTAAACCAAGCCCCTTTCACCTCGTGCCAATAAAGTGGTGCTTTTATGGCTTGGTTTTGAATAAAATCCCATCCTTCAGCAAGCCATAAATTAAAGTCCTGATATCCTCCTTCCTCGATAAATTCCTTATACTCTCCATTAGTAACCAATGAGCTTGAGATTTCGAAATCCTGTAAAAAAACCCGATGTCGTGCGCATTCATTATCGAAGCAAAATTCATCTCCGATTGAACCAATTTCATAGATCCCTTCCGGAATTCGGACAAAAGTGCCCGGTGTGTTTTCAGGTTTTGGTTGAAATAAATCACCATATAACGGAAAAGTGGGTTGATTCCCCAGAATATATTTGATGTCATACACGAGCAGTTCCTGGTGCTGTTGTTCATGATTGATCCCCAATTCAAGGATTTTCAATGCTTCCTGATCCGGTAAGTTGGTTTCCAAAAATTTCAGGACAGCATCGGTCACATATTTCCGATACACATTGACCTCACTTACGGGAGGCCTGCTCATCAACCCTCGATTTGGCCTCAATACTCTGTCTCCGGCATTGTTGTAATAGCTATTGAATAAATAGGCAAAATCTTTATTGAAAATCTTGTAGTCCGGATCAAATGGTACCAGTAAAAACTGCTCAAAAAACCAGGTAGAATGAGCAAGATGCCATTTGGGAGGAGAGACATCCACTATGGGCTGAGGCACATAATCTTCTACTTCAAGCGGAGCACAAATCTCCTCCGTAAATGCCCTGGTTTTTTGAAATTTTAGTTTTGTTTGAGCTACTCTATTCATGATTTTTCTTCAATGAAAGGGTTGAAAGTAAAATAAAGAACCATTCCTGTGGAGTTAAGCTAACTGCCATCGCAAAAAGAAACAACAAACTTGAAAAAGAATCCGGTAATTGATCTTTACCAAACAGGAACATGGCAAATGAAAACCCTGAACCAGGAAATGAATCATTGCTCCGGATTTAGTCTTACAAAAATCCGGAATTGCAAAATCGACAGACTGAAACAAAGCATAAAAAACACCTGATTCAGCCCGGGTGCTTTATCTGATTTTGAGATTTCACAAGCCTTCTTGCCCAAAAGTATTCGATGATTTAGTTGTGAGCCTTCATTTTAGCATGTTCCAGCCTTACTTTTCAACCTTAACGCCTCTCCAAAAAGCCACATGATTTTTAATTCCACTTGCCTGAGATTTTGGATCAGGATAGAACCATGCAGCATCTTTATTGATCTGTCCATCTACCGAAATGTTGTAATAAGATGCCTCTCCTTTCCAGTGACAGGTTGTTTGAGTTTCAGAAGGTGCTAAAAATTCTTTATTTATTGTGTCAGTGGGGAAATAATGATTTCCCTCAATCTGAATAGTTTTATCACTTTCGGCAATTACCTGATTGTTCCAAATGGCTTTCATAATTTTTAATTTGGCAAAATTTTATAGAATTAATCTTTGGGTAAGTTTTCACGGTCTTTTCCTTTTTCCGTGATCTTGATAAAACTTACAAACGCAAATCTGCCTTTTTTTGCCCGGGAAAAATGTCCGCATTTTGACAAAAGGGATTTACAGGAAGGAAACATGGCAATCCTCGTTTTTAGAACTTACCAACTCCTTCCTTTATTCAAAGGATTTATCATGGATGGCTTTCCGCTTCTCTTCAAAATGAAAAAACATGTGAGTCTGCTCAATTTTCCACGCGAGATTAGGTGTGAAAAGTCGAAATCAGCGGTTTTGCATTCGGTAAGTTGAAATCAAGTCGGGAAAATATTTGATTATCCGCAACTTTGCAAGTAGGACCAAAATAGGTTGTCAAAGTAGCGGATAATCGACTACATTCCGGTAGCTATCGGTATGAGCTCAAATACTTTTTGTCGGACAGCGAGAACAGCTTGCCCGCCGTGGCGGGGAATCAAGATCCAGATCTCGGTAACACTGATTCTCAACCTGCTGTCTACAGTCCTCCATAAGCGGGTAAAAGAAGCGGAAGACTTTTCCACCCATGGTAATGGTAGCTGCGAAAAATTTATGCTCTTATGTCAGTCTTGAAAAGTTTTTACTTCACTCGGATGCCTATTTTAAAAGTATATTTCAAAAGGATCTTAAAAATGTGCAAGCCGAATTGTTTTCCTCAGGATAGGGGTACTTTTTGAAACCTGCAAAAAAAGCCCTCTAAAATTCAATTGGACGACTTTATCTTTACTTTCAAGGCTAAGTCGTACGACAGTAATTTGTAATTCAAAAACTAAAAAAACCTCGAAGTTACATAAACGTTCTCCTAAATAATTAAAACATGTCAAAAATACCCAATATTGGGTATTTTTTTATAAGTTTTCAAGACCGAAATTTGATAAAGTTAAGTTTTAAATACGGTATCAAGCCGAAACTAAAAGACCCAAGGAATCCTTGGGTCTTTTTTTGTATTCTGCAGAAAATCCGTTCTGCCTACATACCGAAGTCAGGATTTTTGCAGCAGATTCCAAAAAAATTAATTTTGAAGAAATCTCCGGAGTATTGCCATCTGCTAACTTCTCCCTCGATATTCCCTGAAAGTTTCACTACAGGTTATCTTCCTTTGCGAAGAAATCGGGGAGATCTCCCGGGGTAAGCATTATCCCTTTCCACTTAATGTGCCTGATTTACCATCCCGATTCCCGAATGATTATTGGGCTTTTGGATTCATGGGTCCATTACCCCCGGAACAGGCCTTATACCAGAATTCTCTGCGTCACATCAAGTTTTCGCCTTACGCTTCATTCAGATTCTGCTTCACAACAGACACCCTTGCTTTCGACTGCGGGACTCCGATCATCACGGCTCCCTTCGGGACTTTCACCCTTTATCAATAATGCATGCCCGGCACACCACTTTTGAATGGTCATTGGCCACACCAGAAAAATCGCTGAAGTCTCTGGGACAACCTGATAATTATACTGTCCTGAACAGCAATCCTTTCGAAAAAAAGTGTTTCCGGCTTAGAGCTGTTTTTTATAAACTTGCTATGAATCACCAGTTCTAAAACTTTTTTTAGAAAGTGCAGACATTGCTCGTCTATCTTCTTCCAAATCGAAACCTTTCTCACCGATACTCCCGTACCGGATTCAAGTTGGGAGGCAAGATCATTATGGCTTATGGTACCCTGTGATGATTCCATGCACCGTGCGAAGATTAAATCACCAGGGTCAATGGAACTCCTGCGCCTGATCAGTTGAGATTCAAAGGCAATATCCATGAGTATCTCATTACTGATATTGAGCTGGTTGAAAAATGGTGTCTCAAATCCGAAAAAAACCAGCTGGCTTCGGCTGGAATATTCACCGAGTGGTTCCCGCCTTTTAGGGGTCTTTCGCAAGTTACTTGCACTTTCCTCTCTTAAATTCCAAAAAATCCCTCTCAATCTCTCTAAAACATCGCCTTTTTATTTTCTAAGCATGCTTATTTAAAGATCAAAAAAAATAATTGCTCAAAAATCTTAGGTGCTTCACTTTGTCTTTCTAACAAAAAAGGGGGCTTATTGCCCCTTCCTATTTCAAATTTTCCCAATCCCAGTCTTTGTTTATCTGAGAGATCGCATGGTGCGCCGTGAGATCATATTGGCAGGGAACTATTGCGACGTAATTGTTCGCAATTGCCCATTCGTCGTTATCTTCTCCATGGTCGAAATTCACAAAATTGCCTGCCATCCAGAAATATTTTCGTCCGGTCGGGTCATATCGCTCCGTAAATTCTTCCTGCCATTTGGCATCCGCCTGCCTGCAAACTTTGATTCCTTGAATGGGCTCATTTCGCTTGGGCGGGAAGTTCACATTCAAAGCAATCCCTTTTGGAATCCCTCTTTCCAGCACTTGGCGAGCAATTTTCTCCACCCACTCCTCTACGTGAGAAAATTCTGCTTTTGAAGAGTAATCACATAAACTGAAGCCAATAGAAGGTAAACCCTCCAAAGCTCCCTCGATTGCCGCAGACATTGTCCCGGAATAAAGCACTGAAATGGAGGTATTTGATCCGTGATTTATTCCGCTCACCACCAGATCCGGCGTACGGTCTTTCAGTACATAATGCTTTGCGAGCTTAACGCAATCGGCAGGTGTTCCGCTGGATTTATATGCGACAACATCCTCAAAAATATCCTCTTCATAAAGTCTCAGCGTCTCTCCGATAGTGATGGCGTGCCCCATTCCGGACTGAGGGCTATCGGGTGCTACCACTACTACTTCACCCAGTTTTTTCATTACAGAGATGAGCACACGAATCCCTTTCGAAGTGATTCCATCGTCATTGGAGACGAGAATAAGAGGCTTGGACATTAGTTACCGTTCAGTTGATTGTAATAGGCTGTGATTCTGAGCAAATCACCTCTTTGGTCATGTTCAAGTCGATTTTTTCTCATGAAAAGATCGATCTCTTCATCATGACCTGAAAGAACATCAAAAAGATCCTTTTTCTTCAGGCTATATTTTTGAATTTTTCCGTTTTTGAAAAAATAGTAATTGAAGGCTAATCGGTAACCCATCATGGTCTGCGGACCCCAAAATGGATTCATTCCCATTGGTCCGTAAGCACCCATACTTCTCGAATCGGTGGCAATGTATTCCCTGCACAGCAATGCAACATCATCACCTTCTGTCAAAACCTCAAAGAAAATCGGAGTTTCATAACCTGAAGTGAGGGCATACGGTAAGCTGTAAAACTTACGAATACCTCCAAAGATTTCGTCATAAATCTCAAAATAGGTTACGTTAGACGCAGTGAATGTATTGATAGTTGTCTCTTGAAGCTGGATCAGATTATTATCCAGATCATATTTAACCAGACCTGAAAACGACTGACCATCAGAGCCATAGATATTGCCTTTATGCCATATCATGGATGGAAAATCTTTCTGAGCCATTGCTGAGGCAATACCCAAAATGATCAAACTGAGGGTGAAAATCGCTTTTTTCATGGTAATTATCATGCCTGAGTTAACGGTATTACACCTGATCGGGTTGAAAATTTCCGATGGGATTGTTGACGAATTTTAATTTACTACAATTCTATTTCTTTAGAATCGTGTGACCCATTTTATCTCGTTTGGTCGTCAGGTAATTCACATTGTGTGGATTTGGGGTGATTTCAATTGGAATTTGCTCCACAATCTCAAGTCCATAACCCAGCAGGCCTACCCGTTTTTGAGGATTATTTGATATCAGGCGAATTTTACCAACACCCAAATCTCTCAAAATCTGAGCACCAACTCCGTAATCACGGCTATCCATAGGAAGTCCCAAAGCAATGTTTGCCTGAACGGTGTCCATGCCCTGCTCTTGAAGTTTGTAAGCTTTCAGTTTATTGATCAGGCCAATTCCCCGGCCTTCCTGATTCATATAGAGCACAACTCCCTTTCCTTCTTTCTCAACCATTTCCATGGCAGCATGAAGCTGAGGACCACAATCGCATCTGCAGGATCCAAAAATATCACCAGTCACACAAGAAGAGTGAACCCGAACCATAATCGGTTCATCAGCCTCCCAACTTCCTTTTAGCAAGGCAAGATGAATCTCATCTGTATTGGTCTGGCGAAAAGCGATTAAATCAAAGCTTCCCGAATTAGTCGGAAGATCTACTCCGATTTCCCTCTTGATAAGAGATTCAGTCCGAAGACGATATGCAATCAAGTCTTTAATCGAAACGAGCTTTAATTTGAATCGCTCGGCTACTTTAACCAAGTCAGGAAGACGGGCCATTGTCCCATCCTCATTCATGATTTCCACTAAAACTCCGGCAGGTTTAAAGCCGGCCATTCGAGCCAAATCTATGGCAGCTTCTGTATGACCTGCGCGACGAAGGACTCCGCCTCGTTTTGCTTTCAAAGGAAAAATATGGCCGGGTTTTCCTAATTCACTTGGGTGAATGGAATCATCAATCAAGGCTTTAATTGTTTTGGCACGATCAGAAGCGGAGATGCCAGTGGTGCAACCATGCCCGATCAAATCCACGGAAACCGTAAATGGAGTTTCAAAAGCTGCAGTATTTTGACCAACCATGAGTTCAAGGCCCAATTCCTCGCATCGGTCTTCGATCAGTGGAGCGCAGATCAATCCACGTCCATGAGTTGCCATGAAATTGATGATTTCAGGAGTGACTTTATCAGCTGCGCAAATGAAATCACCCTCATTCTCACGATCCTCATCGTCAACTACGATAATTACTTCACCATTTCTGATAGCTTCGATAGCATCTTCAATAGGATCAAGCTTAAAATTTTCCACAAGACTTGGGTTTGGATTGTTTTTAGGATGGCAAATTTACACCCTTTCACACTTAAAACAGGATGATGCCAAAGAAAGTTTGGCTTAGCCGATAACTATCCCGAGTTCTTTGTCAATCTCGAGTTGGACTTTCTTAAGCTCTGCGTAAATCACCTGAAGCTCATAGACTTTATCATCCGAAAGTTTGTCCAATTCTGCATTTTTGATTTTTGCCATTGCCTCATTCATCAGCCGAAGAACCATTTTTTTCTTCAGTCGCAAAATAGTTTTATACCCGGTTTGGGTCAAATCATCGGTTTCGGTAGTGATCGTTATCTGATGCTTTTCGTGCCAATGCGTAGAAACTTCATGACGCTGCGTCACCAGGTCAATGACCTCTTTCTGAACTTCCGAATCCCGAGAACCCAGAAAATGATCCGGACCGGGCAAGTTCCCTTTTTCCAGTTCCTGACGATACAGGAGTAAAATCTTGGTATAAACAGGTGTCTCAAATTGGAGCTCCTGAGTCTCTGAAAGCAGGTATTGACAAAGGTGCATGCCCTCCTCGCCTATTTGCTGCCAGCCATAATTGATCAGCAGACGAACCATCTCCCGTTCCTGAATTCGAAGAACTTCGGTGATGGAAACCTGAATTTTCGTTGGAATGAGCTCCTCCAAAGCTTCCTCGGCTGCTGCATCCTCCTTTTGTTTATTGAACGTCTCCTTCTGAGATTTCAGGAAAGACTTATTCAACTCTGCCAGAATGAGGTCCTCTTCTATTCCAAGTAAGACCGAGGCTTCTTTGGTATAAACAGATCGGATAATCGGATCAGGAATTTTACCAATACTTTGGACTACCTCCCGGATCACTTCCGCTTTTCGGATTGGGTCTCTGGCAAATTCTTCCTGGTACAAGCCAATCTTAAAACCGATGAAATCGCGACTGTTTTCTTTCAAATAATCCTGGAAAGCCTGTGTTCCGACTTTGCGGGAATAGCTATCAGGATCTTCTCCGTCCGGAAAAACAACGGCTTTTACATTCAGTCCACCTTCGAGAAGTAAGTCGATTCCGCGGAGAGAAGCCTTGATCCCTGCCGCATCTCCATCGTAAAGAACAGTGACCTGATCTGTAAATCGTTTGATCAGCTTGATTTGGCCTTCCGTAAGAGAGGTGCCAGAGGAAGAAACCACGTTTTCGATTCCGGACAGATGCATGGAAATCACATCCGTGTATCCTTCCACCAAATAGCAATTGTCCTTGTCCCGGATGGCTTTCTTGGCCTGAAACATCCCGTAGAGCACATCGCTCTTATGGTAAACTTCTGTTTCGGGGGAGTTAATGTATTTGGGCTGATTCTTGTCTTTGGTCAGGATTCTTGCTCCAAATCCAATCGGCTTTCCGCTGATATTATGAATCGGAAAAATCACGCGGCCCCTGAAACGATCGTAAATCCGGGTTGGGTCACCTTCTTTTTGAAGAACCAAACCGGATTTCAATAAAATATCTTCCTGAAAACCTGCGACTTTCGCAGATTTCAGCAAATGATCCCACCCATCAGAAGCATAACCGAGATCAAACTTTTCGATGATCAAGGGATTAAATCCTCGCTCTTTGAAATAGCTCAGACCAATTGATTTCCCTTCTTCAGATTGGAGATTTTTCACAAAAAAATCCCGGGCAAAACCCAAAGCGATAAAGAGGCTTTCCCGCTCATTTTGAGCTATATCCTGCTCGGGCGTGCGTGTTTGATCCTCTTCAACTTCAATTCCATACTTACCCGCAAGATGTCGGATCGCTTCCTGGAAACCGATCCCTTCGATATCCATCACGAACTGGATCGGGTCACCAGCCTTGCCACAACCAAAGCATTTATAGATTTGCTTGGCCGGAGAGATTGAAAAGGAAGGAGATTTTTCCCCATGAAATGGACAGCAAGCCCAAAGATTCTGGCCTTTCTTTTTCAGAGGTACGTAGTCACCCACCACCTCTTCGATGTCCATTCGTTCTTTTACTTTGTCTGTGGTGAGTTTACTGATGCTCATGGGAAAATGAAGTCGGACAAAGGTAATCGCTCAGGATAAAAATTAAGTCGGGTGAAAAGAACTATTTCTGAGAGACTAAGTTTATCAATTGCAATACATTTGCTTTTGTCCTTCGTAAAGAGAGGCAGATGCCCTAAATTGCAAAAAAATTTTACCATTTCCCCATGCAAGTATCCAAAGAAGCCATCCTAAAAACCCTGTCAAGTGTACAAGATCCGGATTTGAAAAGAGATCTGGTTTCTCTGGGAATGATCCAAAATATCCTGATTGACGGACAAAACGTGAGTTTCAAGGTTGTCCTGACCACTCCCGCCTGCCCGCTCAAAGAAGTAATCAAAAACAATTGTCTTGAAGCTCTGAGAGAGGACTTTGGCCAGGATATCAAGTGGGACATGACGATTACTTCACAGGTGACGACTATAAGAGAAGCGACTCCGATCTTACCCGAAGTAAAAAATATTATAGCCATTGCCTCCGGAAAAGGAGGCGTAGGCAAATCAACAACTGCTGCAAATCTGGCAGTGGCACTTGCTCAACTTGGCGCAAAAGTCGGCTTGATCGATGCTGATATTTCAGGACCATCCATTCCGACCATGTTTAATGTGGAAGGTGAGCAGCCATCGGTGAAAAAAGTAGGCGAGCGAAATATCATCATCCCCATTACACAATATGGAGTAAAACTGATGTCAATTGGCTTTTTGACTCCGGCCGAAAGTGCTGTAGTCTGGAGAGGACCAATGGCAAGTTCGGCTTTGAGGCAGTTTATTTCCGATGTGGAATGGGGCGAGCTGGATTATTTATTGATCGATTTGCCTCCGGGAACTTCGGATATCCACCTGACAATGGTGCAAACGGTGCCAGTAACCGGTGCGGTGATAGTTACAACCCCCCAAAAAATAGCTTTAGCGGATGCTACCAAGGGTTTATCCATGTTCCGACAGCCTCAAATTAACGTACCTATCTTAGGTGTTGTAGAAAATATGGCTTATTTTACACCGGAAGAGTTGCCGGACAATAAATATTATTTATTTGGCAAAGAAGGCGGCAAAAGATTAGCAGAAAAGTATCAGGTGCCGTTTTTGGGAGAGATTCCAATCATCCAAAGCATCAGAGAAAGTGGGGATACCGGATATCCGGCAGTGTTGAAAAACGGATTGACTCAAGATGCGTATACTAACCTGGCAAAGACTATCGCCAGACAAATTGCCATTCGAAACGCATCTCAGGATAAAACCGAGGTGGTAGAAATTAAAGCTTAAATAAAAATGCATTCAGAATTAAGAGAACAAATAGAATTTGCCCTAGACACCATTCGTCCATATTTGGAAGCGGATGGAGGAAACGTGAGGATTGTGGAGCTTACCGATGACATGGTTTTGAAAATCGAAATGATGGGATCTTGCGGTTCTTGCCCGATGTCTACAATGACCTTAAAAGCCGGCGTGGAAGAGGCAATCAAGAGAGCAATCCCTGAAATCATACGAGTGGAAGCCGTCAATCTTACCGTTGCGTAATCAGATCTTAATGAAACAAGGTTTACGGTTTTTCCATTATGCCTCTGTGCTCCTGCTGGGAGCTATTTTTGTTTTATCAACCCCCATTTTTGCGCAGCAATTTACAGTTGTTGACATCACCAATAAGGCTGCAAAAAGTCCTGACCATTCCCATTCTGAAAAGTGTGGACATGGAATTTTAGAAGCTCAAATCGAAAAAGAAATGGGCTATTTCGGCTCCAAACCTTTTTTCGAAAGCTGGATTGATCAGAAAATAGAAGCCAGAAGAAATACACCTCAAATCCTTGCAAAAACATCTGAAGGGCCCAGATTAATTCCGGTTGTTGTTCATGTGATTCACTCCGGACAAGCGGAAGGAACAGGTGTAAATATTCCCCTCTCCCAGATTGAGGCCCAAATCAGGATTTTGAATGAGGATTTCAGAAGGCTCAATTCAGATGCTATACTTACACCTGCTGAATTCCTTCCTGTCGCGGCTGACTCAAATATTGAATTTATACTGGCCAAACAGGATCCTTCCGGGCTTCCAACCAATGGAATCGTACGGGTTCTGGGTACAAAAGCTACCTACTCTCCTGATGATGCTACTTTGATCGGGCAGATTTCCCAATGGAATCCGGAAGAATACCTCAATATATGGGTAGTTGCTTTGACTCAACCCTATATTGGATATTCATCTTTTCCAATTTCGGATCTGCCGGGTCTTAATTTCTCCCCATCTTCAGCGATCACTGACGGGGTTACAATTGATTATCGGTTTTTTGGAACAGGAGGAAGCGCAGTTCCAAGTTATTTGGGACGTACAACTACTCATGAAGTGGGACATTATTTTGGTCTGAGACATATCTGGGGAGATGGCGGATGCGGAGTTGATGACTTTGTCACTGATACTCCTGATCAAGATTCTTCCAACACTGTTTGCTCGCCTACAGTAACCAAAGTCAGTTGCGGAAATAATAATATGATCCAAAATTACATGGATTATACCCCTGATGCCTGTATGAATTTGTTCACAAAAGGACAGGTAGAGCGATTCGATGTTGTGCTCGCAAATAGCCCAAGAAGAGTCACCTTAGTAAATAATCGGGCAACACAGGACCCGGTTTTAGCGGATAGGGATTTAGCAATTTTCAGAGTAATAGAGCCGGGAGATTTTGCTTGTGAACCAATCATTAGTCCATCCATTGAAGTCAAAAATGCAGGTTCCAGTACGTTGACATCCGGAAGAGTTCAATTGATTAGAAATGGGATTGTTCTAGAAGACAGGAGATTTACTTTCAACCTTACAACAGGTCAAAGTGCAATTCTTGCTTTCAATGATTTCACTCTTTTACCTACTTCTAATCAAGTAGAATTCAAGATCACCCAATCCAATGACTTGTCAGATCAAAATACTGAGAATAACAGCAAACTGATAAACCCAATTATTCAGGCAGATATTGAACTTCCCTATACGCTCGATTTAACCTCCTTTCCAAGTCCATGGTCGATCAATAATCCTGACGACTTGCTCACTTGGGCAAGAACTGATCTGACAATTTCAGGCCAAATACAACCGGCGGTGTTCATCAGGCATTTCGATTACGAGGCACCGGGTCAGCAAGATTATTTCATTTCTCCGACAATCGACCTAAATGATTATCCAAACGCTCAGTTGGTTTTTGAAATGGCCCATGCGCTTTATGGTCAGGATGGATTTCAGGATGAATTGATTGTGGCGATCTCCCAGGATTGCGGAAATACCTTCGATCTGGCAAATGCTACTTATCAGAAAATCGGTCAGACTCTGGAGACCTCAGATGCTACATTGGATGAGTTTATTCCTACTACCGAATCTCAGTTCCGTACCGAGCTGGTCAATCTGAATAAATTCGCAGGACTAGGAAGAGTTAAGATTGCCTTCATTACTAAGAATGGTTACGGAAATAATATTTTTCTTAAAAACATTCGAATCCTGCCTCAGGAAGATTTCAAATACGAGTTAATCTTAGATGAACTGGTGTCACCAAATCCAATTGTGGACGGTACGCAAGCTGTGGAATCTGTAAGAATATCCAATTCCGGAAATCTTCCAGTTTCTAAGTTTCTCTTCACTCGGAGTACAAATGGATTGGATGTAGAAACTTATATCGGAAGCGGTTCGGTAGTTGCACCCGGAGAATCTTTTGTTCTCAGTGGAAGAAACACCACCTCTGCCGGGAAAAACAGGCTTGACTACAAAGTTAATCAACCAAACTTTGACCAAAATAATGGCGATAATGGCAGCACCTTGCAGCGCTATATTTTGGAGAACACGGATAAGGTAGAAGTACCATGGAGGCAGAATTTCAATAATTCTACAGCTTTGGAACCTTGGTTGACCATCAATCCGCAAGCTGATGCCACTGCGTGGACAGTATCGGGTGTGACAAATGGAACAGGTACTAACAATGTGGTGCGACTCCAAAATCAGGTTACAGGTTATACCTATTGGTTAGGCACACCGATTTTTGATATGTCGGTCAGCAGACAGGGAAGTATATTCTTTGATCTGGCAGCTGGATCTGTTAGTCCCGGCACTACCTTAAAAGTATTGGCAAGTGCAGATGCCGGTGAAAATTATACAGAGGTTTGGAGTGCAAGCGGAACTGAATTATCAACTGTCACAGCAGGAGAAGCAAATCCCAATACCGCCAATGACTATTCAAGGAAATATGTAAATCTGACAGATTTCGCAGGTCCGGGTAAAACTGAAACACGAATTGCATTCGTCGTGGAAGGAGGAATACCTTCAGATTCACCAATTTACCTGGACAATATTGAGCTCTTCCTAAGCGCAAACCCGGAACCGGTAGTTCCGGCTGAAGGATTGACCATCTTATATCCGAATCCTGCAAGAGATATATTCAATATTGCATTCAATCTTCCTGCTTACGAGACCGTTACCATTCAGGTGATTTCAAGTACAGGAGCTGTGGTACAAGAAATCGACTATCCAAAAACGCTTAACCAAACTTATTCCTTCAGCACTGAACTCTTCTCCAGGGGATTGTTTATCATAAAAATTTCAAGTGATACCATTCAGGAGACCCGCCGCTTGATTATTAATTAAACTGTATACGCTTTTCTACCAGTAGGCGAATTTTCTTTGGGTAACGGGTTGGAAGACCCCGCCACCGCGGGCAGGCGATGACCGAAGACACCACCACGGTGGGCAGGTGAAGAAATCCAAAATCAAACGTTCCTCTGGATTTTCAATTGTATAAATAAATTAGTGGCAAGATTGCGGATATACATATTAATTAATCTAAAAATAAGCCGATGGTGATCTCTTCGGCTTATTTTTTGCCAACAGGATGAACGGGACAGGTCAGTTCCTTCGTTGTAGGGTTTGAAATTCCCGCTTATCTTTAGCTATCGTTTATTTCTCAAAAGACTCAATTAAGCCATTCCTTGAAAAAAATACTCATTAACCTTTCCATCATTTTTGCGATCTCAATTTTACTGGGATTTCTGTTTTTGAAAGTTTACCTGCCTCTTTACACCAACCATGGCGAAACTGTGTCAGTACCTGATTTGGCAGGATACACTTTCGACGAAGGAGTTGAGCTTTTGGAGCGCGCAGGTCTTCAATACGAGGTCTCAATAGATTCAGGATTTAATACTGATCAAAAGCCATTGGCTGTACTCAAGCAAATTCCTGCTGCAAGTACACAGGTAAAAAGTGACCGCAAGATTTACCTGACCTTGAATGCCCGAAATGCACCGATGCTGAAAATGCCGAATCTGGTAAATACCCCACTTAAGAATGTGCAGGAAATCCTAACTAATATGGGACTGGAGCGTGGAGACATTGTGTATGTGCCGGATATCGGAACCAATGTTGTCTTGGAACAAAGATATCGCGGAGTCAAAGTTCCGGAAGGGTTTGAAATTCCTAAAGGAGCAAGAATTGATTTGATAGTAGGCGATGGTTTGGGAAATCAGGTTTTGAGCGTACCTGATCTGGTGGGTATGGAAGAAATTGAGGCGGAGTTTTTGATTTTAGGATCCGGTCTTCGGGTTGGAAATAAGAAAATCATGGAAACCGATTCTGTAGCGCCGGGTAGGGTATTCCTTCAATCGCCGGCAGCAGGAATGCAAGTCAATACAGGGGAATTAATCGATCTTTGGGTAGCAAAAGGAAATCTCTGAGTTAAATGGCTAAAAATCTCCACATGGTCCGCTGGCTGGGAGTGTGTTTACTGCTCACAGTATCCTTTGCTGCGCGGGCTCAGTTTGTGGAATTTGCACCAGTTCCTTCACGGAAATTGGCTCCAATTGAAACCAACATACTTGGAGCCAGAATTCAAAACACCAATCAAATCCCTTTTTGGGATGACTTTTCAAAAGGAATTGATACCCTGAAATGGATCGTTCAGGGCGGTTCTTACACCGAAACAATCGGACTGAATTCGCCTTCGATTGGGATGATTCTCCTCGATGGAGTAGATGCTAATGGCAAACCCTATTCATTTTCTATTCAGGATCATGGGGAGTCAGATTCCCTGATCTCAAAACCTTTCGACTTAAGTCGCATCCCTGCCGATGAGAAGGAGACCTTATTTATTAGCTTTCTTTGGCAAGCTGGAGGCCTAGCTGAGCTTCCGGATGAAAACGATCGATTGTCTTTCGAAATATTAAATGAAGAAGGAAACTGGGTTCCGATCTGGAGGAAGCAAGGTGGAGATGTAACTAATCGGGATAAATTTTCCCAGGAAATAATCAAAATTCTTCCGCAGTGGCAACATGCAGCGTTTCAGTTCCGGTTCGTTTCCGACGGAAGAAAATCCGGTCCTTTTGACAGCTGGCTGATTGATTATGTCTATCTCAACACCAAAAGAACTGAGACAAATCTCACCTATCCCGACCGAAGTCTGACGAGAATCAATAACCTCAGATTTGGAGATTTTGGGGCTTTTCCGCATGCGCTTCTGGAAGGTAATCAATCTGAAAATTGGTCTTTGATCCAAAATGAATTTTTAAACCTGGAAAACAGGTTCCGGGCAATGGAGTATTCGATTACGATCGAAGACACAGACACCGGATTGATAATTCCAATCAATACAAATACACCGTTCAATCCTGTTCCAAATGCCTTGGAAAGAAGAATTTTCCAAAGCAGGGAATTCTCTGAACTTGCCGTACCAAAGAATGAAACAACTCTGAAGATCACGACCTCACTCACATCGGGAGATAAGCCGCTTTATGTGGTGAATCAGGGAGATACCACTTTCTTCGAAAATGTCAATTATAAGCAGAATGATTCGGTAACTACATCCTTTCCGCTGTTGGATTTCTTTGCCTACGACAATGGTTCTGCTGATTATGCAGCCGGTATCAACCAACGCTCCGGAATGCTGGCAGTCAAATATGACTCGCCTGAGGAAGTTTATATCAAAGGGATTTCCATCAATTTCACCAATCCAAATCAAATAGATCAGGCTATCGACATCATGGTTTGGAAGGAATTGGACAGAGATCCAATTTTTGTAAGGCAAGAACTTATCGCATACCCTGCCGCAGGAGAGGATTTTCTCTACTTCTCGTTGGATACCAATATTCGGGTGAGTGGCGAGTTTTACATTGGCTTCTCCCAGTTCACCGATGATTTCATACATATCGGACTGGACAAATCAAATGATCAGGGCGACAAGATTTTCTATAAGGTGGCTGGTGCCTGGGCCCAAAATGAAGAGGTCTCAGGTTCGCTTATGATCCGGCCTCATGTGAGTTTGGCAGAGCCTTTTGCAGAAAGTGAAGTCACAGGAAACTCGCTAAGGATTTACCCAAATCCATCCCAGGGCATTTTAAATGTTGAAGGTCGATTCAGTCAATTGAGAATTTTCGATTCTTATGGAAGGGAGATTTTTCCTCAGCGGGAACTCACTTCACAAGGAGAAATTGTTAATTTTATCAGCAATAAACCCGGTATTTATCTTTTGAGTTTAGTCACAGAAGCCGGACCGGAATCATTCAGAATATTAGTCAAATAACACATGGAAGACATAACTGTAGAAGATCTGAAATCCAGATTGGATAATAATGAAATATTCGTATTCCTCGATGTTCGCGAGGATTGGGAATATGAAGACGATAACCTGGGAGCTATAAACATCCCGCTTGGAGATTTACCAGGCAGATTGGATGAGCTTGAGGAATATAAAGATCAGGAAATCATTGTCCACTGCAGATCAGGCGCAAGAAGCGGAAACGCTAAGAAATTCCTTGAATCCAAAGGATACTTGAAAGTTCGCAATGTGCTGGGAGGAATCTTAGCCTATAGAAGCCTTTAATTCAGACTCCCTTCGGGGAGTTTTTTATGCGAAAATAAATGGCTTTGGAGAAAAGCATAATGCGAAAATCAAAATCGCAATCCAGCCAATCACCTTCCTTTTTCCATCCAATTCCCTGATTCCCGACACTTCCGGATGCCTCACTCCCATTACTCTTCCAAGTAAAAAACCAAAGAATAACCAGCCTTGGTAGCCTTCCCATTCCGGTTTGAAAAATGCAAGCGCATATTGAGAAGCTACCAATGACAGGATAATTGTCAATTTGTTTTTTTGCGAAAGCCCGGAACTTGAATAGCAGATGTACAAGAAACCAATATAGAGCGGCAGGCTAAATATCAACTCGCTCATGGGTTGAAACGGTGAGATCATACCCACACCGGCATAGCCCAAAAACAAGGTGAATGCGACCAGAGAAATCTGGCGGTGATGCTTTGGAAACAATCCGAAAATCACGTGTCCCCCATCCAATTGCCCGATTGGAAGCAGATTAAGAGCAGTAAAGAATAAGGCTAAATATCCGGCAAACAGGAAGGGATAGTGGATTATTTCTGTCATGGCAGGCATTTTTTCCGGATCTGCCAATAAAGCAGACATGCCTGAGAACAGTAGATTTTTGCCTAATTCAAAATCCAAAACATCCTCACCATACCCCTGAAAATCTGGATCAGCATACTCAGGATGAACTCCGTAGATATATTCAGGTTCGGGAAGATTGGTAAATCCATACGTCAAAACACCCAAGGCAATCACAAAACCCGCCAAAGGACCGGCAACCCCGATATCGAAAAACTTAATCCGGGAATTGACAAAGCCTTTCATCCGAATGACCGCTCCGAAAGTTCCGATGGAGGGAGCTCCGATAAATCCCAGCCAGGCAGGAATAAAGAAAGGAAGCGAGCATTTGACTTTGTGATACATGGAGGTGAAAAAGTGTCCCAACTCATGAATCAGCAAAATCCCGATAAAAGGAATCGAAAACGCTGTGGATTTCCAGAAGTATTCCCAAGTCAGAAAACTATCACCGGAAGCAATCACCGATTTGCCAAAAATCCACTCCCCACCGGCTAATGTTGCTGTAATAAGGGTAAGAATAAATAAGAGACCGTGAATGAGGTATTCCTTCGTACTATGCATGCCTTAAATAATCGAAAATCACTTCAGGTCCGGTCACATGAACCGCCTGAATCCCCACGCTTGCAGCACCTTTTACGTTGGCTTCCAGGTCATCAAAAAAGACAACCCGATCGGGTGTGGTTCCTAATTCGGCAACCATTTTCACATAGATTTCGGAAGATGGTTTGGCAAGCCCCATTTCGTGGCTTAGAAAAACTCTGTGAAAAAGCTCGTTGAAGTTGTTCATTCCATGTTCCTTCTTCAAAATCTCATAAACTGCCTCAATATGGATCTGGTTGGTATTACTCAACACTCCTACCTGGTAGTTGTTTTTAAGTTTGGCCACCAATTCCAGTCTCTCATGAGGGATTTTTCCAATCAGGCTATTCCATAATTCGTCCACTTTCTGATCCTCCCAATCCTGCTCAAAATACCCTCTAACAGCATTTCGGAAAGTCGGGGAATCGATCAAACCCTTCTCGTAATCCTTGTGAAAATCAGTCAGATAAAAGCTGCTTACCCTATCCTGAAGGTGTCCCGAAACCTGGTTTCTGATTAACCGGAGAGAATTCTGGTAATCAATATCAATGATCACATTGCCGAGATCAAAAATCAAAAAATCGGCATCAAGAGCATTTTTCATTCGAAGGATTGGTTGTGAATATCCCTTCAAATATGTAACATTGCACTCCCAAAACCAAGGTTTGGAGCTAATCAAAGCTGAAAACTGAAGTGAGGTGCGGGCCTATAGCTCATTCGGTTAGAGCAACTGACTCATAATCAGTAGGTGCTTGGTTCGATTCCAAGTGGGCCCACAGAGCCATTCAAGATATTGGATGGCTTTTTTTATTTTTGACTTATGGATCAATTTTTTGTCTATATCCTTTTTTCCCAATCATTGGGTCGATTTTATATCGGGTTAACCTCACTTCCTGTTGAAGAGCGATTGCTTAATCATATCTCAAAAAAATACAGCAAACTCAATTTTACACAAAAAGCCAACGATTGGGAATTGTACTTTTCAATCCCTTGCGACTCGCTTTCCCAGGCAAGAATGATTGAAATTCATATCAAGAAAATGAAGTCAAAATCATATATCCAAAATTTGATCAAGTATCCGGAGATCACCGAGAAATTATTATCAAAATTTAAGGCCAACTGACTCCCCCGAAAGCTTTCGGGGCAGTAGGTGCCTGCCCCGAAAGCTTTCGGGAGATTCCAAGTGGGCCCACAAAGCCATTCAAGAAATTGGATGGCTTTTTTTATTTTTAAACATGGAAAAGTTTTCGTCTATATTCTCTACTCCACTGCAATACCTTGATTAGTATACAAAATCATATTTAATTCAAAAATAGCCCTAAAGGGTATAATTATTAATTATCAAAATATTTTATACCCTAAATGGTATATAAAAGATATTTATCCCTATATTACACCCAAAAGGGTATAATTATGTTGAAAAATCCACTGTCATTATTCGTTAAACAGAAAAGGAAGGAGACCGGGATGAATCAAGAAGAACTTTCATTTACGGCAGGGGTAGGTCTAAGATTTATTAGAGATCTGGAGCAGGGAAAACCCACTTTGCGGATCGACAAAGTAAACCAGGTTTTAAATTTATTTGGGCACGAATTAGGTCCTGTTAAAATAAACCGAAATGAGGAAGGCTAAGGTTTTTTTTCAAATAGAATGGGCAGGGACCCTAACGGAAGATGAAACCGGATATCTTTTTCAATATGAAAAAGAATATCTGAATACTGAGAATCCACCTATTAGTCTAACCCTTCCATTAAAAGAAGAAGCATACCAAGCTTCCGCACTATTCCCATTCTTTGACGGGCTAATTCCGGAAGGTTGGATTTTAGAGATTGTGGAGAAAAATTGGAAAGTTAATCCTAAGGACAGGATGGGGATTTTATTGGTAGCCTGCAGAGATTGTATTGGAGCTGTTTCAATAGAACCAATTAAGTAAAGTAATCTTCCTTCAAGAAGATAAATTCGATCATCAAACCGAATCCATTTAAGAAATCGAGCATGACGCAAGCGACACACACAGGGATGATTATCCGTGAAGCGAGATTCCATATGGCCTTAAAAAATCAATTATAAACACATGAAATGCCTGTTTTGCTACCAAGAATCTGAAGGGGAATTTCACCAAAAATGCAGCAAGGAATTTTTTGGGTCAACGGAACCTCCAAAAGTACCATTTACAAAAAATGATCTTTTAAAGCTTGCTGAACAAATGATCGTAGGAAATACCACCATTCCCGGGGTTCAACCCAAGCTTTCCCTCCACTTGGAAAAATCGAAGAATGAACCAGAAAAGTTAACGATAGTAGGGTTATGGGGAGAATACATTTTAAAACCACAATCTCCCGTTTGGGAACAGCTTCCCCAAATTGAAGATTTAACTATGCATTTGGCCAGTTTATCCAAAATCCGAACAGCAAAGCATTCTTTAATCCATCTAGAATCCGGCGAACTGGCATACATCACTAAGCGAATGGATCGAGATCAAGACACCAAACTTCACATGGAAGATATGTGCCAACTTTTGGGAAGAATGACTGAAGACAAGTACAAATCATCACATGAACAGATAGCAAAAGAAATAAAAAGAAGCAGTACAAACCCAGGGCTAGATTTGGTGAGGTTTTATGAAGTCACGCTTTTCAGTTTCCTTACAGGTAATGCAGATATGCATTTAAAGAATTTCTCATTAATCAGAAATGCAAAAGGCAACTATGAATTGGCACCTGCATATGATTTGGTTTCCTCAGCTCTAGTTGTGGATGGTGATGACGAAGAGCTAGCCCTAACACTTTGCGGAAAAAAGAAGCGTCTAAAAAAATCCGACTTTTACAAAGCCATGACTGTGTCCGGCATGCCTGGTAAAACCGCAGAAAATATTCTCAATAAGTTTTCAGGGCTAAATCAAAGTTGGTTTGCGTTTATAGATCAATCTTTTTTATCGGAACACATGAAACAGGAATACAAAAAATTAGTCAGTCATAAATCCAATCAGCTTTTTTAATAATCAACAATTGTTTTGGAAAATTATCCATGTCCTCCCGACTTTTTAAAATCTAGCCTGAGAACACAAGGAATCCTTATTCCGGAATTCAAGATCACCCTCTCCCCCATTTTCAAAGCATCGAAAAGCGGTTGCCCTGAATCCGCACAATCAAATAGGAACTAGGGTTCAGGGCAACGGCTGAAAAAATCCGGTTTGAACCCAATCCTCTTTCACGAAGGAGGAACGAATGAGGGAATGGGGATCGGGAGTCCAAATTTTTAATTCAATTATTTCATCCTATTTCTAGTTTTTTCCTAGCGATTTTTCCGTGAATTCCATTTAAAAAAAGACACAATTTCTTTCAAATGTAAATTCGCTAACATGCCAATTTATCCTTGATGACCTTTAGATCTTAATCAAATTTTCCAAAGCCCATTCCTCCACGTAAAACAACTTCGGACCCGCCAAGTACAGTCAGTTCCCCTAATATCCTTACCAATTTGTAATTGGTTAAACTTAAGAAACATATTTTCACCTTCTAAAGCAAATTTCAAATTTGTATTGATAGAAAGGTGTAGAAACAATCTACACCTAGTCACCTCCATGATTCTGCTACACCCAGAGGGGGTAGCAATCAAATCTAACAAGCTACCAAGGAAGCCTTTCATTGAAGCAAACAGTTTGGAGGTTCCTCTTAATCACCTTCAACACGAGTGCATCATTCCAGTCTTTGCAAAAGACAATGAGTGCACCATTTCCCATCAAGAATTCATTGATACAGCAATTCAGGCAACATCTGATGCTCTGGGAGGTGTGTTTATTGAACAACCTGAGATCCGAGTTAGTCATCAAATAAAAGGAAGAACCCCTGAGGCAATTCATAAGCCAGCAAATCAGCTGTTTGAACATGAAAAGACCATCTACTATGAACGAATGGCTTTCATAGCCAGAATCCCATCTATTGAAGAGGAAATTGGAGGTAATCCTTTAGCTCTGACCATTGGAGGAGTGAGAAGCTACAACCTTGAGAACCTTTATCACAAAAAAGGCACAGAACGATTCAAGTTCTTCATAGGATTCCAAAATCTGGTTTGCTGCAATCTCTGTGTAAGTAGTGATGGATTTGTGGAGGAACTTAAAGCATCCTCTGTAAATGAATTGTATGGTAAAATCAATCAAGTTGTACAGAACTATAAACTAGATCGCCACCTCAACCTAATGCACAATCTCACTCAATACAGCCTGACTGAAAACCAATTTGCTCAGTTAATAGGAAGGTGCAGACTTTACCAGCATCTCCCTAAAGAGCAAAAGAATTCCATACCTGCCTTAGAACTTAATGATGGACAGATCAACTCAGTAGTCAAGGATTATTATCTGGACGAAAGCTTTTCCAGAAATCATTTGGGAAAAATAGATTTGTGGAAGCTTTACAATCTCTTTACACAGGCTAACAAAAGTTCCTACATTGATACCTTTCTGGATAGAAGCATCAATGCAATAGAATTGATGGCTGGGGTTAAGGAAGCTCTTGAAGATCAAAATTCAGGGTATCACTGGTTCTTATCATAATCAAAACAGGCTTTTGCATGCTAAAAGGGTGAACATCAATTTCAATAATCATCGTAATCCTCTCATGAGCAATAAGTTAGACAAGTCAGGACTACTGACTCATAATCAGTAGGTGCTTGGTTCGATTCCAAGTGGGCCCACTTCTTAAAGAGTTACACGCGTGTGTGACTCTTTTTTCTTTTTATCTCTTTTTTAAATCTAATGGAATCATCATTTTTTCATATTACTGTTTAGCTTCTATGTTTGCTCTGATTGATTCAATTACAATGAATAGGTAAGGTTTTGTAAACAAAGATGCATTCTTGTCTATTTGATTTTAATCATTGATCAGCCCTAAAAATGGGTGGATTTCTCTCGTTTCACTTTGATAACTAACCCATTTTTTAACGGTTTGATCTGCTGTTTGAAACCGTAAATTCCCAATGGCATTACCTAAACCGAAACATTTCAACTCACCGAATGCAGCCCTCCAATTCAGACATTTTTTATAAAGGGAGCTCACGTGCAAAATTGTGAATAGTCAGATTATCCATTTTCACTTTGTTGGGGAAAGATTAAATTCTAATCTTTAAGCGGTTCTTTTTAAAAAAAGACAGTAAAACACAATGATTGAATTGGAAGAAAATACGCGCCTGGAAGAGTTGCAAAAGCTTTCCTTTTGGAAAAAGGGAGAACTCCTGATTTCCTCTGAACCTGCCGGGGAAGGAAATATGAATCTCGTTTTGAGAGTCAAAACCAATCTTCGGTCTGTAATCCTGAAGCAATCGAAACCATACGTGCGGAAATATCCTCAAATCGCCGCGCCGATCAATCGAATTGAGATTGAAAAAACCTTCTATTCTTTAATCGGATCTGATCCGGTTTTGAAAGGATTTTCTCCAAAAGTCTTAGCCTATTTCCCCGAAAGCCATCTTTTAATCACGGAAGACCTTGGAATGGGTTCCGATTTCTCTTTTCTCTATCAGGGGAAAACCACACTTGATCCTGAAACTTTAAGCGGTTTGGCGGACTATCTGAATGCTCTCCATGGACTGGAAATCAAAGGTTTTCCGGATAATTCAGCCATGAAAATCCTGAACCACGAGCATATTTTCAATTTCCCTTTCGAAGAAGAAAATGGTTTTGACCAGGATTCAATTCAGCCGGGGTTACAGGAAGTCAGCATGGTTTACAAAAGAGATAAGGAATTGAAAGAAGCTTTGACCAAACTCGGAAATCGGTATTTATCGGATGGAAACACATTGTTGCAGGGTGATTTTTATCCGGGCAGTTGGCTCAAAGTGGAAGATGGATTGAAGATTATCGATCCGGAATTCGGCTTCATGGGCGACAAAGAATTTGATTTGGGAGTCTTGTTCGCTCATTTTGATCTGGGACAGCAGCCCGAAAATCTGAAAGAAGAATTTTTGAAAAAATACAATCACCCAATTTCTCCTGATTTGCTGAACCAATATCAGGGGGTGGAAATCCTGAGACGGCTGATCGGAATTGCGCAGCTTCCGGTTACCTTGACTTTACCAGAAAAGAAAACTATGCTTGAGAAAGCCAGAAAACTTGTTTTAGCACAATGAAAAACATTCATGAAAAGAGAACGCTTGGTGTGCTTTAATTTTTTCAAATTCACCATCCGTTCCTACGGAACGATAGGCATTATACTTTCTGAGGCTTTCAGAAAAAAGCCCCACTCCTTTCGAAGTGAGGCATCCCAATAGGCAAGGTTTAATTAAAAATAAAGTGTTCTGCTTCTGCCTTTGGCGTCTGTGATTTCGAAGTAAATCTCCTCCGGGCTCATGCCTTCAAATTTGTAGTTCTTCTTGAACCCTTCGGCCTGGTCGATATCCTCCTCGAGGATTGTACGATTTCCTTTTTGGGATTTGATCTTCACATTTACTCCCGGCTCTTCCAATCCGATCACAGAAAGATTTACCGTGTGATCATCGATTAGCTTTCCGTAGGCCATTAAAGGATATTCTACGATTGGCTGCGGCTTTTCAAAAGTCTCTACAGAATAGACGACCTGCTCTTCGTCCGTGGTGATCATCACCTGATATTCCCCGCAAGGAAGTGTATTCAAATCATAGGGTACCACGACATCATGGTCAGTTGCTTTGACTTTTCTTTGGTGAAGTTTTTTGCCTGATTCATCCAGGATAGCGATTTTGGCTTCTCCAACTCCTTCTTTCAGGAGTACGTTGATCTTCTTGAATTTGGCGTTGACAGTTGACATGGCCATCAAGTCTTCATTTGAAGTGGCTGCAAGGCTGCTGGAAGCTAAAAGTCCTGCAAGTGCGAAAGTGAATAAGGTTTTCATAATAGTGTTGGTTTAGAGTATTGTTATGCATTCCTTTTTGCACATCATGTACCAATGCCAAAATGATCCTCGAAATCTGATTGAATCGACTCAGACTTATTTTATTTAATTAACACTTACACAAAATATAATTCTGAATTGGCAACAGAATATGTCCGAAACCTGTCTAAAATTGGGGCACTTCCCTTGCCGACTGTAACAAAGGCGGACAGAAAACCGGGATTTGGCAAAAAATGGAGGTTGCATCGACTTTCAAAAATTAGCGAAATTTAATTTTTGTAAGTGTCTGATTTAAAATTTTTTAAAAGAAAAACCTGTACGGTTATGTACAGGTCTTGTCCGCAAAGAGACGTTTAATGGGAATTCAAGATGATTATCTGACTCGATGCCAATAGGGTGAAAAGATCCCAGTCAGGCTTCGACCTCCTGCCCTCCGGGAGGTGGGTGCTCAGCCTCCGTGTTCTGATTTTTTTTATAGGGAGGGGAAGGAAGTAGAATTAAATTTGGCCACCGGCGTATATGCGGATATCAATGAATTACAAATTATGACTATCCGCTTACTTACCACTATCCAAATAAAACAAGGTCTGAAGTCCAAATGTAGGGGCTCCACCGCGCCTGTGCGCCCGCGGCGTAGCGGACAGGTGTGGACTCCGCCACGGCGGACAAGTGTCGACCGTCTTCTCCACCACGGGCGGACAAGTGTGGTCGATTATCCGCTGCTCAAACCTCTATTTCAGCCCAACTGGCAAAGAGCGGATAATCATATTACATATCCTTTTTCAGCTCCAACGACAGCGTTTTCACCCGATCCCTGATATCCATCCCGCTTACATCCAGATTTCCGGAAGTCGCTTTAAGAAAATCCGACACTGCCCCGGTATGATCAGTCGATTTTCCTTCTTTCAAAGTCACATACCGCATCGTGGACCAAAGCACATTTTTCAATTGAGTTTTGGTATCGTCTGTCATGAAATATTCAACCACGATCGTGTTGTGATTATGCCAAATGATCCGGCTCATGATTCGCACCCACTCTCCCACCATTGCAGGTTTCACGTAGCTGATGTTATGATTATAGACAACCCAGGCTGACTGGTATTTTCGGATCAGATCGATGATTTCCAACCCATACAACTTCGGAACCTGGTCTTCCCTCGCATTGAAGTAATAATCAAAGTACTTGGCATTATTCAGATGCTGCATCGGATCGCAGTCCTGAAAACGAATCACGACTCTGCTTTCAGTGTCTTGCGGATAGTGCTTCCCGGGATTGTATTCAAACATGATTTTCTGGTTAAATCAATTCGTTGCTGTAGATAATTTTTACTCCGGCAGATTCCATTTCCCGAATTGCCAGTTCACCGTCTGTCGGCTGGAGATTTACGGCCCGGGTTGCGTCCGCGATTAACCAGGTATCGAAACCCATGCTGACGGCATCCAAGGCGGTAAACTTGACACAGTAATCAAGCGCCAAACCTGCTACGAAAACCGTCTTGATTCCCCTTTTCTTCAGAAAATCTCCCAAACCGGTGTCCCCTCTTCGCGCATTATCATAAAATCCTGAATAGGAATCCACATCCGGATTCATCCCTTTTTGAAAAATGGCAACCCAGTCTCCATGATTTAAATCTTTGTGAAACTCAGCACCCATCGAACCTTGCACGCAGTGAACTGGCCAGAGGATCTGATTCAGCCCGTTTAAATCGATGAATTCTCCAGGGGTTTTTCCGTGATGATTTGCTGCGAAACTTCCATGATTTGCCGGATGAAAATCCTGTGTGGCAATCACGGTTTCAAACTTACGCTGAAGTGAATTAATCACCGGAACAACCTGATCTCCCTCGTTTACCGCCAAAGCTCCTCCGGGAATGAAGTCGTTTTGAACATCTACGATGATCAGGGCAGCCTTCTTACGATTCAGTTCCATTGTCAAATTGCTTTGCTTTCAGTACCAGATCCATGCGCAATTGATGGAGATTTTCCTCCAATCCTACCGGATATACGTGAGGGTTGACCAGTCGCTTATGAGTTTTGTCAAATGTTCCCAATTGCTCTGTTGCCCGTTTTCTGATCTGATCCAAAGTTGCTCCGGGATACACTATTTTCCCTTTTCTGAAAATGGGCTTTAGCAGAATCTCCTCCTGATAATACATCGGCATCAATCTCTTTCGGTGAGTAGGATCCACCGGATCAATGATCATCGTGTTTTTTGAATTGATCTCCTGGTCTTCCAGGTAAATCATATCCGCAACTGCTTTCCCATTGGAGAAATATCGCTTCACATTGTGAATGCCCGGAATATTGATTTTGATGGATTGCTGAGAAAGTTTAAGCTTTGGTTCCCAGGTTCCGTCTTCCAGTTTGATAGCTGATAATTTATAGACCGCGCCCAAAGCCGGCTGATCAAAGGCTGTAACCAGCTTCGTCCCCACTCCCCAGATATCGATAGATGCCTCCTGACTTTTCAGCGAACTGATCAGATACTCATCCAGGTCATTGGAAGCGACAATTTTAGCATCCGGAAAGCCGGCCTCATCCATCATTTCTCTTGCCTTGTTACTGAAATAAGCCAAGTCACCGGAATCAATCCTGATCCCTGCCATCTCTTTTCCTTTGCTTCGCAAAATCTCACCTACCTTGATTGCATTGCGCACTCCATTAATAGTATCATAGGTATCCACCAGAAAAATGCAGTGATCAGGGAATGCTTCGGCATAGGCTTCAAATGCCTCCAATTCAGTCTCGAAAGACATAATCCAGCTATGTGCATGGGTTCCTGAAACAGGAATTCCAAAAAGTTTCCCTGCCAGCAAATTACTGGTAGAGCTACAACCACCAATGTATGCAGCACGGGAAGCTGCCAAAGCCCCGTCAATTCCCTGAGCCCGTCTCAACCCAAATTCCAAAATTGGCTGACCTTGCGTGGCAAGATTAACCCGGGCAGCTTTGGTCGCAATCAGAGTTTGGAAATTAATGATATTAAGAAGCGGGGTTTCCAACAGCTGACATTGAATCAAAGGACCTTTCACCCGTACCAAAGGGGTGCTAGGAAATACGACGGTTCCTTCTTCAACCGCTTCGATATCACAGCTGAATTCCATTTTTTCGAGGTAATCCAAAAACTCCTGTTCAAACATGGGGCTTCCAACCTTGGTTTTCATTGCACCCAGATATTCAAGATCTTCTTTTTTGAATTTGAAATTCTTGCAAAAGTCAATCATATAGTCCAGCCCGGCTGCCAACGTAAATCCTCCCTGAAAAGGATGCATCCTGAAAAACAGATTAAAAACCGCTTCCTGCTCTGCCTTACCGGACTTCCAATAGCCATTGGCCATGGTGAGTTGGTAGAAATCGGTCAAAAGTGCCAGTGAACCCTGATATAGATCTTTTGTGATTTTCATAGTGTTAAAATATAACTAAAGGTAAGTCTCAGTGAATAATTGACCAAGCTTCATTCAAGCTTAGAAAGCCAAAAGATATTTTTAGCAAAGTAGACCTAAGACTTAAAAAATTTTTGAGGAATTGAAATAAAAAAACAGAGAAAACCAGGGTTCAATTTCAGAACCAAACGAGTCAAAATCCTGATTTTAAGTTGAGTCAATTGAGCTTTAATCCACTGAAAATCAAGTAATTTATTAATTAAAGCCTCTTTCAACTTAAAACTTGTTCTTTCAATTTCATCTCTTCAAGCAAACTATGCTTGATCGCTTTTCAAAACAACCTTGAAAATTTGGTTAAGTTTTTGAACAGCAAGTAGCCTACGATCAAAAATTCAATGCTATGAAAACTAATCAAAAACTATTCTTCCTGAGCTTAATCCTTGGCTCATCTCTTCTATTTTCCTGCTCTGAGGATGAAGACTCCAATATAACAAGTATCGGAACCGGCGAGGTCAAAATTGGAATTGGAGTAAAAATCCCAACCAACTCAATTCCGGGAGCAAGACTTTCTAATACAGGTTTGGATGTGAATAGCGGCTTTTTACAAATCAAAGACCTCGAGTTGGAAACGGAAGGAGTTGACAAAAACGGTGAATTTGAGCGCGAGATCAAACTTAAATTCCCGGAAATCAAAAAAATCAATTTTAATGAATTGGATGCCTCAGTGGACTTTTTCATCAACATCCCTTCAGGAAATTATGAAGAAATAGAATTTGAAATCGATCTGATTGATAATCAAAGCGAGCCAAGCATTCAACTGGACGGAACTTTCCAATACCTGGATGGAAAGGGTGTTCCTTTTAAATTTCAGGTTTTCGGCAACGATGACGATGATTTTGATTTCAACGTTGAGTTGGAAGCAGAAAACGATGATGAATTGTTTAACATCGAATCAGTGAAAAATCCTTTGGCTCTTTTGGAGATAAATGCAAAAGGATGGTTCAGTGGTATCACCACTGCCGAATTGGAAAAAGCTGTATTAACAGATGGTATTTTGCTTATCACCAAAGATAAAAACATAACCATTTACCAAAAGGTAGAAGCGAAAATTAAAGCTTCAACAGATATTGAACTGAAATTGAAATAGTTATTCCTGTTTGTGCTCATTATTGCCAGTAGTAAAAATTCATTTTGGGTAAATGGCTGGAAGACCGATGACGGAAGACCGAAGAAATCCAGAGTTCCGCGTTTTTCGAGTTTTCCAGTAGTCGAATAAAAATAGAGGCAAAGTTGCGGATATACACAATACTCTTTCAAGCCTTTTAATTGAAAATCCGGTGGCGATAAACCTCCGGATTTTTTTATCCCAGTTTGAATACAAGGGCAAACCGGTTTGAAAATGGAGTGTATAAATTGATTATCTGGAATCATACCAGAAATTTGTTTTTATAGGACAAATACTGGGAAACTGAGGATTCTGATTTCTTCCATCACTTGTGCTAAGCACGGTTGGCGAGCCCGGTTACTGAACTTGTCGAAGTATGTCGAACCATGCCGAAGCACCCACATCCGTCATCAGTCATCCTTCATATTACTTCACCCTCAAATTCAACAATATCCCAATCACAACCAGGCCCATTCCAAGGTAAGACATCAAATCGAAGGTCTCTCCAAATAAGAAAAAGCCAAAAATCAGCGCATACAAAACCCCCAAGTAACTCAAACTTGAAACCTTCGAAACATTACCAGTTTGGTATGCGATAGTCATGAAATATTGGGCAAACTGAGTACATATCCCTATCCAGAGCAGAATCAACCAATCCCATCCTACCGGCGTCACCCAATCAAAATAGGTGATTAATAAGGCAACGGGAAGGGCAACTAACGGAAAGTAAAAAATGATAACCAGTGGGTGCTCGCTGTTTTTCAGTTTCCGAATCATAATGTAAGCGACTCCGGAAGCGAGCCCGGAAATCAGCCCCAAAACCACGCTGAATGAATCCACACGAGCATCAAGACCCTGGATGACAACAGCCCCAACGAAAGCCATCGCGAAAAAGAAGTATTGAATAGGCCGGACGTGTTCCTTCAGAATGAAGACTCCAAGGATGGTCGTGAAAATCGGTGACAAATATTGGATCGTGACTGCACTGGCCAAAGGGATCCTTTGAAGCGTGTAGAAAAACAAAATCAAACTGATAGATCCCACGACTCCACGGATGATCAGGCCAACTTTATCATTTCCAAAAACCGGGATTTTCAATTGCTTCAGCACTACAAAACTGAAAACAAGACTGAAAATCGATCGAAAAACAATGATCTCTACCGCAGGAATATGAGGGACAAACTTCACCGAAACGTTCATCATTGCAAAAAATATCCCAGCCAAAAGCATGGACTGTACGCCTGAGATTTTCAATTTTGAGAATTTGGGTGGTGGAATTTTTTGCAAAGTAAAGATGCTCAGAATAATTTCAACCAATAAATAATCTGAATGGTTGAAACCCTTTATTATTAAACTTGTTTAGAGGTAAATACTTCCCATGGCACTCTCAGTCGGACAAAAAGCACCGGATTTCAACCTTCCTTCTACTTCAGGCCATCTCCTTAAAATGTCTGAGGATCTCTGGGGAAAAGCCTTTATTCTTTACTTCTATCCAAAAGACTTTACTCGCGGTTGCACTACAGAAGCATGTGAATTTCGGGATCAATTTGAAAGTTTCAAGGGCTTGAATATTCCGGTTTTTGGAGTGAGCAAAGACAGTATTACCACCCACCAGAAATTTAAAAAAGTGCACAAGCTTCCATTTGATCTGCTCTCTGATCCGGATGGAAAAGTCTCTAAATCCTACGATGCTTTAATTCCTTTGATTAACGTGCCGAAACGTGTCACCTATCTGATCGATGAAAAGCATGAAATAGCTGGTGTCTTTTCTGACATGTTCGAATCAAAAGGACATGTTGAAAACATGCTTATCAAATTGAAAAAAGTAACCGCTGTCAAATAATCAGACCATCCTGCATCACCACTTTGCGGTCTGCCATATCTGCTAATTCTGCGTTGTGCGTCACGATTACAAAAGAATGACCGAGTTCTTTTCGAAGGGTAAAAAACAAATCGTGAAGTGCCTTCGCATTCTGACTATCGAGATTTCCGCTGGGTTCATCCGCGAAAACAACCGCGGGGCTATTGATAAGAGCTCGAGCCACTGCAACCCGTTGCTGTTCACCGCCTGAAAGCGTCGAAGGTTTATGATCCAATCGATGGCTGATCCCAAGCATTTCGGCCAGTTCACCTGCCTTCTGATTAAGTTTATCTGTTGAAGTTTGCCTGATCAAACCCGGGATTTGAATATTCTCCAGGGCAGTGAACTCCGGCAAAAGGTTATGAAACTGAAAAATAAATCCGATTTGTTCATTTCTGAATTTAGCCAACTCATCTCCTTTCAGCTTTAAAAGATCGACTCCGTTCATCTTCAATTCACCTTGCTCAGGCTGATCAAGTGTGCCCAGAATATGCAAGAGGGTACTTTTTCCGGCACCGGAAGAACCTACGATTGAAACGATTTCGGATTGGATAATTTCCAAATCCACACCTTTTAATACATGTAGGTTTCCATAGCTTTTATGGATCCCGTTGGCTATCAGCATGCTAACTTATTTTGTCTTCCTAAAATTAGAACAAATCCCTCAATTTCAGGAATTAACGGCATTTTTTGGGAAAAAAGGGAAAAACCTGGTTTGATTTATCAAGTCCTAAAGCTTAACTTCGGGCAAAAATTTCCAAAGGATGAATATTCACGAATATCAGGCTAAAGAAGTATTAAAGAGTTACGGAGTTAAAATTCAGGAGGGCATCGTTGCTGAAACCCCCGAAGCAGCACATGAAGCCGCAGTCAAGTTAAACGCTCAAACCGGTACTTCCTGGTATGTGATCAAAGCACAGATTCACGCAGGTGGTCGCGGAAAAGGTAAAATCAACGAAACCGGATCACACGGGGTAGTTCTTGCCAAGAAATTGGAAGACGTGGCTGAAAAATCTAAAAACATCCTCGGAGGTACGCTTGTAACTCACCAGACTGGCCCTGAAGGCAAAAAAGTAAACAAGGTGCTTATCGCACAGGACGTTTATTATCCTGGAGCCTCAGAGCCTAAAGAATATTATGTATCGATCTTATTGGATCGTGCATCAGGAAGCAATGTAATCATGGCCTCGACCGAAGGTGGAATGGACATCGAGGAAGTTGCTGAAAACCATCCTGAGAAAATCATTAAAGAATGGATTGATCCTAAAGTCGGTCTTCAGGGATTCCAGATCAGAAAAGTTGCTTTCAAGCTTGGTTTGAGTGGCAACGCATTCAAGGAGATGGTAAAATTCATCGCTGCACTTTACAGAGCGTATGAAGCAACAGATTCATCTCAGTTTGAAATCAACCCTGTCCTTAAAACATCAGATGATCAGATTTTGGCAGTTGATGCTAAAGTAAATATTGACGATAGCGCACTATATCGCCAGCCTAAGCTTGCTGAATTGAGAGACTTGGCGGAAGAAGATCCTTTGGAAGTAGAAGCAGGAAAATCAGGCCTTAACTATGTGAAGCTTGACGGAAACGTCGGTTGCATGGTAAATGGGGCAGGACTCGCTATGGCGACCATGGATATGATCAAGCTTTCAGGTGGCGAGCCTGCTAACTTCCTGGACGTGGGAGGAGGAGCCAATGCTACTACTGTAGAAGCCGGTTTCAGAATCATTCTCCAGGATCCAAACGTAAAAGCAATCCTTATCAACGTATTCGGTGGTATCGTAAGATGTGACAGAATCGCTTATGGCGTAGTAGAAGCATACAAGACAATCGGAGATATCAAAATTCCAATTATCGTAAGACTTCAGGGAACTAATGCTGAAGAAGGAGCGAAAATCATAGACGAATCAGGATTGAAGGTTGCATCAGCAATCACACTGAAAGAAGCTGCTGAAAAAGTACAGGCAGTACTTGAGGCTTCCTGATATAAAAGATAGTTGCGTGCGTAGTTCAACTGGATAGAATATCAGATTTCGGCTCTGAGGGTTGAGGGTTCGAATCCTTCCGCGCGCACAAAAAGGCTCACAGAAATGTGGGCCTTTTTTGTTTGCCCAAATTTTTTAATATGCGTATCCGGATATCTGCACGATGGATAAAAGCCTATCGGTTTTAATCCCGATAGCTATCAGGATGCGGAAATGTGACTCCCTCCGCCGCGGCGGAGGGTTAGGGGGATTTTTTCATTCAAATCCCAACTTAATTCTGTTACGTTCAATCAAGCGAATACACATATTTTTTAATCTGATTATCTACAGTAGGGTGAAATGAATCAAATATGGCTTCGACTTCCTGCCCTCCGGGAGGCGGGTGCTCAGCCACAGGGTTTGATATATATAATTGAGAGGGGAAAAATGCGGCAAAGCCGCATTTTTCCCCTCTCTCCCAAATTTAACCATAAACGGTCACCGAGCGATGGTAGGTGAGCACTTGTGCTGAGCTAGTCGAAGCACGTAGAACTAAGTCGAAGTGAAATCAATCAGGTAATGGGAACTTCTCTATAATCTGATTTTTTGAATTGTTTTGGAAGGATTGAATTCTCAGGAGAAAAATAAAAAATTGAACTATTCCAAGAATAAAATAAAAAAGCAGGAGAAATTCTCCTGCCCTTTATTTGAAAACTAAACCAACTATTATTTAACTACCACAATGAATTCAAAAATAATACAATTATCATCAAATCAAAATACCAAATAAAAATTTGAATTCAATTATTTCGGCTCAGGGAAGTTTTCTCGTTTAAATGCAATTCCCAATGCAAGTCCCTGGCTAAATTGGATTTTATTGTCCTGATCAATATCGTAAAGTGAGATGCTGCTTAAACTCACATTGATCAGGTTGGAAACTTTCGCAGTAAGCCCAAAATCCAGTCGGTGATCGATCGTGTCAAATGCTAAGGTCTTATAATTGGCATACATCTGATACCTCAAATTCAGAGTCAGGTTTTCAGATAATTTTTTATTCCAATCTGCAACCAGGTTAAATGCCAACCACTCATACCGGACCGTTTCCCCTATCGTCACACCATAATTATTCGGAACATTTAGGTAAAGTTCTTTATCAGTCACAAATGTAAATCGGGGAGCTAAAGGAGAAATTCTCAAGCTAAACTCGTCATTAGGTTTATATTCAAAACCAATCGCAGTGGTTAGGTAACCCGGATTCAAAAAATCGGAAATCAAAGTCCGCTCATCGTCTTCAAATTCATATCCCGGCGCAAACTGAGACTGGAAGTTGACCGAAAAATAGTGGTTCCATTTATCGTTGAACTTGTATCCAACTTTTGTATCAAGATAGATTCGGTCATTGGACTTCCTTCCATCCTCATCCTCGTTCTTAACTATACCGTAGATCAAATCAAGTGTATTGTCCCAACTCCACTTGTCCTTTGCATAGTTTGCACGGCCCTTGACGTATCCACCAAGTGCAATTGAATTTACACCACCACCTTGCCAGTTTCCGCTGAAAGATGCCTGATTGATGTTTAGTCCTCCTTCTATCTCTTTCAGCCAATACGATGTATCTGCAGGAACAAAAGAAGTGGAATCCTGTGCAAAAAGCTGAAAACCAAGAAAAACAAGAATTAAAAGAGTTGTAATTTTTTTCAT
>JAKFCO010000136.1:0-95704 GCA_036676605.1 Algoriphagus sp. | reverse complement strand
GCCTCAGTCGAATCTGAAATAAAAGTTCTGGAAAACTTCAGTAATTGGGGAACATGGCGAAAATATAATTCGTCAAATGCTTTAATCTCCCCTTTTTTTAAAAGGGGGATTAATTCTTTGTCAGAATATTTGATCAGAGGCCGCAT
The DNA here is from genome assembly GCA_036676605.1 of Algoriphagus sp. Classification (GTDB taxonomy): domain Bacteria; phylum Bacteroidota; class Bacteroidia; order Cytophagales; family Cyclobacteriaceae; genus Algoriphagus. Next base: position 95,558 of record JAKFCO010000136.1, on the reverse strand, counting down.
ACTCTAAGATTGGAAAAAAACTCTTAATCTATTTTTATAATTTTTAAAGACAACTTAAAATCCATCCAAAACCCACGCACGAATGAGCTAAATAAGAATTACCTAAAGTTAGAATAACCGCTTTGAATCAAGTTGAATTTTGACCCTTATATTTCTTTCGGAAAAAACCGAAAATTATACCCTTTTCCAAAGTAGGTATTTATTTACAAATCAAAACTTATCAATTAGTAAAATCGATGAAGATTTAAAGATTGCAATCCTGAATCCAAGTTTCTTCTTTTTAATTTGTAATCCTTGAAATCATCTTACTCAGGATTATCATTCTCTCTTTCAATCCAAAATCTCCCCAATCCCATCTCAATCTCCAGCCCGATGGCTTTGGCTTTTTCCCGGTATTCCAAGTGAAAAGTCAGTTACATTAATTCCAGTTCTCGTAAAATAGGTTCGGAACCTGACAAAAAATGTTCGGTTTCGATTTTCTCAAGTGCAGAGTACTCATCTACCCATTCTTTTTGCACGATTTTAAACCACATCCAATACCGGGAAAATCATTTATCCTCTCGCCTCCGAAGCCGATATCACGATAAGAGAAGTCGTAGGACTTTTCCTTCTTGAGGGTTAGCAGATAAAATTCACAGTCCTCATCCCGGATAATTTTCTCTGTATCCAGTATTTTTTTTCTTTAATATGCGTATCCGGATATCTGCACGATGGATAGAAGCCTATCGGTTTTAATGATGCGGAAATGTGACTCCCTTCGCCGCGGCGGAGGGTTAGGGGGATTTTTTCATTCAAATCCCAACTTAATTCTGTTACATGCAATCAAGCGAATACACATATTCTTTAAAAACAACAAGGGTAAAGAACCTTTATTCGAAGGGAAATTGAAAGTTAAAACAGGAGCTTAATTCAGTAAATCTGACACTTCATGTCGCTATTTTTCTAAAGGATTTTGGATCGAAATGTCAACCCAAAAACGGTCTGAGTCTGACAATAATCCATTAATTTGAATTCTGAGAATTAACCCCACAGCCTATTTTCTGAAGTGGTGTAAATAGAAATCTTTTCAAGAAAAGTTGAAGCTTCTATGTAATTCAATCCTACTCGCAGTTTTTTTCCTTTGTCACTCTTTGAAGCCAAAAAGTAACCCCGCCCCGGCGCTGGCAAAAACCTTAATGCCTGGTTATTTACTTCAAATAGGTAGTGTTTAGTACCGGAAGCAGCATTCTTGGCTATTTGATTTTAAACCTTGATCAAGCCTAAAAATGGGTGGATTTCTCTCGTTTCACTTCGAGAACTAACCCATTTTCTTGACGGTTTGAACTGCTGTTTAAAACCGTAAATCCCCAATGGCATTACCTAACCAGAAACATTCAACTCACCTAATGCGACAGCGCTAATTCCGCATTTCCTATAGATTGATCTTGCGTTCAAAAATTGTGGAAGTACCAAAGTCAAAAGAGAGAGAGAGATAGTTTCACCTCTTTTTTTCGAAGTCTTCCAACCCGGGTATAAATTTTCTCCCCCACCCTCTAACACCAATTTTTAAAATTTCTTCCAGAAATACTTACGTATAGTTAATTTTTCTCAAGTTCATTTGACATTATAAAGTCCTTAAAAAACCCAAAAATCAGCTTTTCATTCCCAACCTCTCTCGGTTTTACTTAGATAAAAATTATCATTTTTTTATTTATTTGTTTTAAATACGTATAATTACTTATATTTACTGATATAAATACGTAGCTATGAAAAAGATAATCGTGGTGGGTAATGGAATGGTCGGTTACAAGTTTTGCGAAAAACTGGTAAATCACCCCAATCGTGATCAGTTTGAGGTATTGGTTTTCGGGGAAGAACTCAGACCGGCTTATGATCGGGTGCATCTGAGTGAGTATTTCAGCCTGGAGTCTCCCGACCATTTACTTTTAGCTCCTTTAAACTGGTATCAGGAAAACAAAATTCTTCTCCGGACTTCTGAGCTTATTTCCTTCATTGACACCGAAACGAGGAAAGTCTTTACTCATAAAAACGAATCCTTCGATTACGATTACCTGATCCTGGCTACCGGTTCCTCCCCTTTTATCCCATCTTTAAAAGGTGTCGATAAACCCGGCGTATTCATTTACAGAACCATTGAAGATTTGGAAGCGATACAGAATTACGCTTCAAAACTTAAAGAAAATGGTCGATTCAATGCCGCAATTTTGGGAGGAGGTTTACTCGGACTTGAAGCAGCGAATGCTACCAAAGAACTGGGAATGAATACCCAGGTAATCGAATTTGCACCAAGACTAATGCCGAGACAACTGGATCAATCCGGCAGTGATCTTCTTCAGTCCAAGATCGAAAGCCTTGGATTAAAGATCCATTTGGGCAAAAACTCAAAGGAAATTTTGGGAGAAGATGCTATCGAAAGCATTGAATTTGCGGACGGATCAGCACTTCAAATCGATATGCTCGTCATCTCTGCCGGCATTCGCCCGAGAGATGAATTGGCTGTGAAATCAGGAATCCGGATAGGAGAGCGAGGCGGAGTTATCGTAAATAATAAGATGGAAACTTCTGTCCCGTCTATTTATGCAATTGGGGAAGTTGCTCTATACAATCAAAACATTTACGGCCTGGTTGCCCCAGGATATGAGATGGCTGCCGTAGCAGTTGATCAGATCATAGGTGGGGATAAATTGATGAGCCCTTCCATTGACATGTCTACTCAGCTAAAGCTCGTAGGAACTGAAGTTGCCTCTTTCGGAGATCCGTTTATTGAAAATGAAGAGGCAATTGCGATCCGATACGAAAACAAGCAACGGGGGATTTACAAGAGAATCAATATTTCAAAAGATGGAAGCAAGCTTCTGGGAGGGATTCTGGTAGGTGATTCCTCAGATTACAATACCCTTTTCCAACTCTACATCAATGGATTGAAGCTGCCGGAGAATGCAGAAGACCTGATTCTCGGTCAGCGCGGCGGAGAAGGTAAAAGCTCCTTTGGCTCTGCGATGGATCTCCCTGACACGGCTCAAATCTGCTCTTGCGAATCGGTCAGCAAAGGAACCATTTGCGGAGCCATCCAAAGTGGCGCTTGCTCTGATCTGAAAGAAGTAATTAAACAAACAAAAGCCTCAAGTTGCTGTGGCGGCTGCAAGCCAATGGTAGTCGACTTGGTCAACGAAACACTGAAATCCCTTGGAAGGGAAGTCAAAGAATCTATTTGCGAGCATTTCGATTTCAGCAGACAAGAGTTATTCGATCTGGTCAAATTAAATAATACCTCCGGCTACGATGAGGCCCTTGACAAATTCGGCAAAGGTCATGGCTGTGAAATCTGCAAGCCAGTGATGGCTTCCATTTTCGCCAGTATCTTCATGGAGACTGCCAATAAGCAAGTAGCCATTCAAGATTCCAACGATCGATTCCTGGCAAATATCCAGCGAAACGGCACCTATTCGGTCGTTCCAAGAGTTGCGGGAGGAGAAATCACTCCTGAAAAATTGGTGGTTTTGGGACAGGTTGCCAAGAAATACGACTTGTACACCAAGATAACAGGTGGCCAAAGAATTGACCTTTTTGGAGCCCAACTGAATGAATTGCCTTTGATCTGGAAAGAATTGATTGACGCCGGATTCGAAAGCGGACATGCTTATGGCAAATCTCTCCGAACTGTCAAAAGTTGCGTGGGTTCCACTTGGTGCAGGTTTGGAATGCACGACAGTGTCAGCTTCGCGATCCGGATTGAGGAGCGCTACAAGGGTCTTCGTTCTCCCCACAAATTAAAAGGCGGAGTGTCCGGATGCATTCGGGAATGTGCCGAAGCTAGAGGCAAAGACTTTGGAGTAATTGCGGTTGAAGGAGGATGGAATCTCTACGTCTGTGGAAATGGCGGGGCAACTCCAAAACACGCTATTTTACTGGCTTCCCAATTGGATGATGACACCTGTATCAAATACCTCGACCGTTTTCTGATCTACTACATCCGGACCGCAGCTCCACTGATGCGAACAGCCACTTGGTTGGAAAAGCTGGATGGTGGAATTGAATACCTGAAAAAAGTGGTGGTTGAGGATTCTTTGGGAATGGCAGAGGATTTCGAAAAAGAAATGGATGGATTAGTCGAAAAGTATGCCTGCGAATGGAAAGAAGCCATCGAAGATCCTGAGATGATGAAGCGATTCAAGCCTTTTGTCAATACGGAAGAACCGGACGATCAATTGGTTTTTGTGCCTCTTCGCGATCAAAAAATGCCAAAACCCTGGTAATTAAAACTGATGAAATCATGGAAGAAATCGTAAGTCTATATCAAACAGTCAATTCAACTGAAGTGAGATCCTGGGTGAGGGTTGGTACGGTAAAAGATTTTCCGGAAAATGCCGGTGCCTGTATCCGGCACAATTCCAGGCAAATTGCAGTGTATCATTTTGCCCGAACCGAAAAGTGGTATGCCTGCCAAAATCTCTGCCCTCATAAAATGGAAATGGTTCTTTCCCGCGGAATGATCGGCGATTCACAGGGAATTCCCAAGGTCGCCTGCCCTATTCACAAGAAGACCTTTTCGATGGAAGATGGCTCCAACCTCAATGGTGAGGAATACAGCATCGCCACCTATCCGGTCAAAATTGAAGAGGGAAATGTATATATTGGATTTGCCGATTAATCCATCCCAAATGATCCGATTCGACAAAGCTATCTTGCTGATCGACCAAATCAACGCAGAAGACCCTGTTACCGAAGTGTTTGAAGGAAGAGAGATTCCAAAAGAATTGCTCTATTCCCAACGTATGACCAGGAAGCTGGAGGAGTTTGCTCCTGATGCTTCCGAACACCTGAAGATTGCCGTTCGTGCTCAGCATATAGGCAGATGGAAAATCCCCCGATCGGACTATCCAATGGATCGAACAGGTTATCTGATTTGGCGGGAAGAATTAAAGAAAATGCATGCTGAAATCGCCGGAACAATACTTGCCGAGGCGGGATACGAAGAGGAATTTATTTCAAAAGTCAAATTCCTGATCCGGAAAAAACAATTGAAATCAGACCCCGAAACTCAGGCTTTGGAAGATGTCATTTGTCTGGTATTTCTGGAAAATTACTTTGAAGAATTTGTCGACAAACATGAACCCGAAAAGGTCAAAGATATCCTCAAAAAAACCTGGGCTAAAATGTCTGAAAAAGGCCAAAAATCTGCCCTCCTACTCTCTTTTTCCTCACAAAGTCTTCGCTTAATCCAAGAAGCTTTATTCGCTTAAAATGGCTGAAAAGACCAAAACGCTAGACCAATACACCTTTAATCGACTCAGGCGTTTGTACATTATCGCCCTTGGTGCGATTGCGATTTCCTTACTCACCAGCCAGTTTCTGATCAGAAGGTATCTTTCCGATCAGGAAGATGATAGTCTCCTCGTCAATGTGGCTGGAAGGCAAAGAATGTTGAGTCAAAAGCTCAGCAAAGAGATTTTACTCTTATCATTGAGTAATTCGGAAGAAAAAAATAAATCCCTCGCTGACAGCATATTAGACACCAAAACTGTCTGGGAAAATGCGCACAATGCCTTGCAGTTTGGGGATGAGAAATTGGGTTTGGAACCCGGAAACAGTCCGGAGATCTCGAAAAGGTTCGAAGAGATTCAGCCTTATTTCGATGAAGTAATTTCCTCCACAGAATCCATTCTCACACTTTCGAGGACAAACACGGCTGATTCACTGGCCTTTCAACAAGAGTTGATTGAAATGCAGTCCAATGCCAATGAGTTTCTTGCTCGGATGGAAGGAATCGTTAATCAGTACGATTATGAGGCAAAAGAGAAAGTTTCCAGTCTTCAGCGGTTGGAACTGATTATTACCCTCTTCACACTTTTGGTATTGCTCGGAGAATTCCTGATCATCTTCTGGCCTTCGGCAAAAGCAATGCGTCAAAGCATTCACGTCCTGTTGGAAGCTGAGAAAAAAGCCTTAAAAATGGCCCGGGATGCAGATATTCTCAGTCAGGCAAAAGAAAAATCTGTGCGGGAACTTCGGGCATTAAGCCAAGCCATGGATCAGATTCTGCTTTTTGCAAGAATATCGCCGGATGGCTACATCACTCACATGGGCGATCAGTTTGCGAAACTTCTCAAATTTCAAAAGTTCAATCAAAACGCAAAGTTTTCCGATGTGCTAACTGTTCAGGAAAACGAACAATTGACGATAGATCGGATCATTTCCGAGAACAAAAAATCCGGATGGCAGGGAGAAATTAAAGCCACAACCCAAACCGGTCAGGATCTTTGGCTGGACTTTTCCATGATCCCTTTTCACTCCGCAGAGGATAAATCTGAGTTGATTATTATTTGCCTGGACATCACTAAGCGCAAAGAAGTGCAACTGGAAGTTGAGCGATTAACGAAGGAAAGCTTCGAAGAAAAAATGCAACAACAGAAGGTGATCAGCCGGCAAATCATCGAAAACCAGGAAAATGAGCAAAACCGAATTGCAAAGGACATCCATGACGGAATCGGACAAATGCTCACAGGTTTGAAATATCTGCTGGAAAGCGTTGATCTCTCTGACACAGAAAAGGCTCAAATCAAACTGAACAAACTTAAAGAACACACTGCCAATATTATTAAGGGAGTGCGAACAGCCACATTCAATCTCACCCCGCCGGAACTCAAAGACTATGGCATCGTGCCGGCATTGACCGAACTAACTCAGGAACTTGCCAAGCTTACCGGGAAAGATATCGTCCTTTTGAACAAATCCAATTTCAATCTCAGGCTTGATTCCCTGGTCGAAATTAATCTCTACCGGATCACGCAGGAAGCAATCAATAACGCGATCAAGTATGCGGATTCATCCCATATTATCGTCACCATCTCGCATAGTTCGAAGATCCTGAGCATCATCATTGACGACAACGGAAAGGGATTTGACAAGAGTAAACTGAAAAGCAAACCTGATAAAGACGGCGGAATGGGGCTAACTTTTATGAAGGAGCGGATCAAGTATATCAATGGTCGCCTGTTTCTCAACTCATCTCCCGAACAAGGCACCAAAGTCACCCTGAATATTCCGTTGATCTAATTTTATGGATTTTAATACGTAAAAATCGTAATTTTACTACGTAATAACTTTAGAGACCATGAACCCAACCCGTATTATTTTAGCTGATGATCACGAACTCGTCCGTGATGGAATCAAATCATTATTAGAAAATGAGGCCGATTTTCAAGTAATCGCTGAGGCCTCAGATGGAAAAGAAGCCTTAAAAGTAATCGCCCAAAATCAGCCTGATTTATTGATTGTAGACATCCGAATGCCCGTTATGAATGGAATTGAGGTGGTGAGAAATCTAACCAAAGACTTCCCGAAAATAAAAAAGCTGGTGCTTTCCATGCATGATTCGGAAGAGTATGTTGTCGAATCCATCCAAGCCGGAGCAGACGGCTACTTACTAAAAGGAAGCAGCAAAGCCGAATTCCTGAAAGCGCTTCATACAATAGCCGGAGGAGGTAAGTATTTTGCAGGTGATATTTCTGAGATTATCATCAATAACTTTGTCAATGGAAAGGCAAAAGCCGCAACCAAAGCAGATCCCATTTCTGAAGAGGCTTCAATTCTTACCAATAGGGAAAAACAAATCCTGACATTGATCCTTGAGGGAAAAGGCAATAATGAAATTGCTGAATCTCTTGATATCAGCCGCAGAACAGCTGAAGTACATCGATTCAACCTGATGAAAAAGCTCAACGTCAAAAACCTGATCGAGCTAAACAATAAAGCCAGGGAGCTAAATTTAATCTGATCCAATTCTACGTATAAAAATTACGTAGCAAAAACCCATTCAAATTCGTTTTGAAAGGGTTTTTTATTTTTTCTCTAAAATAATTACGTATTATTTGTTTTAAATAAGTATTTATACTTATTTTTAATCAAATAAAATAAGTAATATGAATAGTCAGACTTCGCACAAAGCTACACGCCTAAATCTGGGAGATTTAAAAAGCGTTCCGATCCGTACGTTTTGGATCACTTCATTTGCCTTTTTCATTTGTTTCTTTGCCTGGTTTGGGATCGTTCCCTTTATGCCGGATGTAGTCAGGGATCTGGGACTCACACCCGCCCAAAAATGGAACTCCGTAGTTTTGGCTGTTGCAGGAACGATTTTCGCAAGATTATTGATCGGAAAACTATGTGACAAATATGGCCCAAGGCTTTGCTATACATGGCTTTTGATTCTTGGATCAATCCCGGTAATCCTCAGCGGGCTCGTCCAGACTCCGATGCAGTTTTACCTATGCCGGCTATTTACAGGCTTCATCGGTGCATCCTTTGTCATTACTCAGGTTCATACTTCTTTGATGTTTGCCAGCAATGTAGTCGGAACTGCGAATGCAACTTCGGCCGGCTGGGGAAACCTCGGAGGCGGGGCAAACAGATTGGGAATGCCAATATTGGCAGCTTTGGTGATTGGTTTTGGAATAGCTGAGGGTGACGCCTGGAGATACTCAATGGTGATAGTTGGAGGTGTATGTTTTTTGACAGGATTACTTTATTACTTCTTCACAAAAGACACTCCTGAAGGCAATTACTCTGAATTGGTGGCTAAAGGGGAGAAAATCCCGAAGAGAAAAAAAGATAGCGTCGGATTTCTGGAAGTAATTAAAGATTACCGCGTTTGGGTTTTGTTTGTAGTATATGCCGCCTGCTTTGGAATCGAATTGACAGTGTATGGAACAATGGATGATTACCTTCAGAATACCTTCCAATTGGATAGAATAACTGCCGGAAACCTGGTTCTCTCTTTTGCTTTGATGAATATTTTCGCCAGAACACTCGGTGGTTATTACGGTGATAAATACGGTAAATCGAATGGGCTGAAAGGTCGTGTTTGGTTCCTGGCTGCCGTTATCGTCGCAGAAGGTCTTATGCTGGGTTTATTTTCTCTGGCAACTACCCTTGCGATCGGAATTATTTTATTGATTGCATTTAGTCTTGCTGTTCAGATGGCCGAAGGAGCTACATTTTCAGTCGTTCCTTTTATTAATAAAAAAGCAATAGGTTCCATCTCAGGACTAGTCGGAGCAGGCGGAAATTTTGGAGCATTCCTGGCAGCTCTTTTTCTGAAATCGAAATCTGCAGTTGCTGAAAAGGCTGCATTGATAGCAAATGAAGGTCTTGGAGCAGAAGCAGCGGCTGCTGCACAGTCTGCAGCGGCTGCTCAGGCAGTTGCGGAAGGATTCCTGATAATCGGGGTCGCAATTGTTGTTTCCGGGATCGCTACATTGATTATTCGATTCAGTTTGGAAGATGAAAAAATCGCAAAACAAGAATTAGAACAGCTAAGACCTGAATTTATCCGCATTGAGGATTAAATTGTAGAAGTCATTTTGGAATAACTCTCCCATGAAGTACAACCTTGGGAGGAGTTATTCCGAATTAATAAATAGTATTCCGGCTAAAATGCCTTTCGTGTGAATCCCAACAAAAAAATAAAATCCACTTGTTCCTATTGCGGAGTTGGCTGCGGAATAGTAGCCAGTGTCAATGCTCAAAATAAGGTTCAGGTAGAAGGTGATCCGGATCATCCGGTCAATGCAGGAATGCTTTGTTCCAAGGGTATGAACCTCCATTATGTGGTCAATGACACCTCAGACAGGATTCTTTATCCTGAAATGAGATGGAGCCGGTCACATCCCAGAGAGCGGGTAACCTGGAATGATGCGTTGGATCGAGCTGCCGGGGTATTCAAATCCTTGATTCAGAAATACGGATCAAACAGTGTGGGTTTTTACATTTCCGGGCAATGCCTGACGGAAGAATATTACATCGCCAATAAGCTTACCAAGGGATTTCTGGGAACGAATAATATTGATACCAACTCCCGACTTTGTATGAGTTCGGCGGTGGTGGCTTACAAGAAAACCTTTGGAGAAGATATCGTTCCGGTTTCTTATGAAGATATAGAATTAGGAGATGTTTTTCTGATTGCCGGGGCAAATCCTGCCTGGTGCCATCCTATCCTTTTCCGAAGGCTGGAAAAACACAAAGAGAAAAACCCGAATGTAAAAATCATTGTGGTCGATCCCAGAAAAACGGATTCGGCCAATTTCGCAGACATTCACCTTCAGATCATTCCGGGCACAGACATCATTTTGTACAATGCTATTGGTCGGAGACTGATTGAATCAGGTCTGGCTGATGCTGATTTTATCAAAAACCACACAGAAAATTACCTCGATTACCGAAAACAGGTAATGGCGACATCGCTTAAGGATGCTGCTAATCTTTGCGGAATCACGGTAGATGAAATTCGCCGTGTCGCCGATCTCATCGGTACTTCCAATGGATTCATCAGTATGTGGGCCATGGGTTTGAACCAAAGTGCCATCGGCACAGACAAAAACTTTTCCCTGCTTAATCTTTCCCTGGTCACCGGCAGAATCGGAAAACCCGGAAACGGACCTTTTTCCCTTACCGGCCAGCCCAATGCAATGGGTGGAAGAGAAGTTGGGGGAATGGCAAATTTGCTGGCTGTCCACAAAGACTTGCAAAATCCCCTACATCGTCAGGAAGTAGCCGACTTCTGGGGAGTGGATCAAATCTCTCCAAAACCGGGACTCACTGCCACCGAAATGTTTGATGCGCTGGCAAGTGGGGAAATGAAAGCTGTCTGGATTATTTGTACCAATCCGATGGTCAGCCTTCCTAACCTGAAGAAAATAGAGAAAGCCCTGGAAAATGCCAAGTTCGTGGTAGTTCAGGATATTTCACACAAGTCCGATACGGTTGCCTACGCAGATTTGGTCCTTCCCGCAGCGGGCTGGCTGGAAAAAGAAGGCACCATGACCAATTCGGAACGCCGAATTTCTTACCTGGCAAAAGGAATTAACCCGCCCGGTGAAGCTCGCCCAGATGCTGAAATCCTCTGTGATTTTGCAAAAAGAATGGGTTTCAGAGGGTTCAATTTCTCCAATGCGGAAGAAATCTACGAGGAATATTGTGCGATGACCAAAGGCACCAACATCGATATTTCTTACCTGAATTATGATCGATTGAAGAATGAGGGAAGCTTTCAATGGCCCGTTCCGGAATACAGGCACACCGGTACTCCCCGCCTGTTTTTGGATCAAAAATTCTTCACTCCAACCCAGAAAGCAATTTTCAATATCCCGGCACAAATTGAAAATGCCTCTGAAAAACCAAACGCTGAATTTCCGTTTATTTTAACCACAGGCCGAATCCGCGACCAATGGCATACCATGACCAAAACCGGAAAGGTTGCGCGACTTCGAACTCATTATTCTCATCCAGTTCTGGAAATAAACCAATTAGACGGCTACATCTTTAAAATTAAAGAAGGTGATGTGGTTGAAGTAAAAAGCAAAAACGGGGTAGTGAGAGTGCGGACCAAATTATCCAATTCGATCCGGGGCGGAGTAGTTTTCCTGCCAATGCATTGGGGGAAACAGTTGCAAAATGACCTCAACCGGGCTAATAATCTCACCAATACGTTGGTAGATCCACAATCCAAAGAGCCTGACTTCAAATACACCACGGTTTCAGTCACCAAATACAAAAAGCCGATAGAAAAAATCGTCGTGATCGGCGCGGGTGCCGCTGCATTTCGATTCATCCAAAATTATCGGGAACACAACGAATCAGACTCTATCCATGTCTTTTCAAAAGAGCTTCACCCTTTTTACAACAGAGTTCTATTGCCCGAATATGTCACTGAGGAACTGACTTGGGAGCAACTCCAAAAAATCAAGGAACATGAGCTCAAGAAACTTAGGATCAGCCTTCACACAGATTTGTCAATCGAAAAAATAGATCCTAAAAACCAAATTGTGACCGATAGTCTGGGTCAGGAACATCCCTACGACAAGTTGGTCCTGGCTACCGGAAGCCGGGCCTTTGTTCCCAAAGATGCTCAACTGGACTTACCGGGTAGGTTTACAATGCGAAGCAAAGTCGATGCAGACCGATTCAAATCCTATCTTGAATCAACGAACCTTCCTCTGGAAGAACAACATGTTGTGATTGTGGGCGGAGGTTTGCTGGGTTTGGAATTAGCAGCTGCTCTGCAACATACCCATGTGAAAGTGACCATTGTTCAGCGGGCATCCAGATTAATGGAGCGTCAGTTGGACCTAGTGTCGAGCAAACTCCTCTCCCTTGATGTACAGGAACGAGGAATCCATATTTATTTTGACAACGAAGTCAGTACTGTCTTTGATGACCAAAGTTCCAAAACGCTGAATATCACCCTGAAAAGTGGTAAAATCATTCAGGCAAATGCGATTGTTTATGCGATTGGCACCCAGCCCAATATTAAAATAGCCCGGGAAAACGGGATCGTATGTAGCCGGGGGATCAGGGTAAATCAGCATTTGCAGACCAATTTTCCAAACATCTTTGCCATCGGCGAAATCGCAGAATTCGAAAATCAACTTTTCGGGATCACCTCAGCCGCGGAAGAGCAGGCAGCAATTTTGGCGAATTTCATTGCCGGTGACATCAGCAGTTCCTATCATGGTTCGGTCTTGATGAATATCCTGAAATTCAAAGATTTGGAGCTCTGCAGCATTGGAGATATTCTGATTCCTGAAAACGATGACAGCTACGAAGAAATCATCTTCACCGATTTGAGCAGGCGGTATTACAAGAAATGTATTGTAAAAGACGACTTGCTGATCGGAGCGGTTTTGATGGGAGATAAAAGTGAATTCGCTGAGTTTAAAAGCCTGATCGAAAATAAGATTGAGCTTTCTGAAAAAAGAAAATCCTTACTGATGGGTTCTTCAGAAACCCGCCCAATCCTGGGGAAACTCGTCTGCAGTTGTAGCCGGGTGGGTGAAGGAAATATCAAAGAGGCGATCGCCGGCGGTTGTTCAAATTTCGAAGCACTTTGTACGCAAACCGGAGCTGGCTTGGGTTGTGGAAGCTGTAAGACTGAAGTTCGGGAAATCTTAAACCAAGCGAAAACACCGGCATGAAACAGACATTTTCACGAGTAGTCGTCAAAGGCGGGGTTCTCTCCCCTGCCGAATTAAAGCAAATTTTGGAACTGGCAGAAAGCGCCGGACTGGACACTATTTCGCTCGGTTCCAGACAGGACATCTTGTTTATCAAGGAAGATGAGGCCGTCAATGTTGACGCTCAGAACAAGTTTCAAATCATTCCACCGGAAGAAGAAGGAGCCGAAAACATTGTTTCCTCTTACGTTTCGGCGGACATTTTCCCAAATACTCCCTGGCTGACAGGCGACCGATATCTGTATATTCTGGAGCAATTCCGGCTTGAGCCAACTCTGAAAATCAACATCACCGATCCAAGGCAGCGATTAGTTCCTTTGTTCACCGGGCATTTGAATTTTATAGCGTCGGAGCATGAAGATTACTGGTATCTCTATGTCCGACTCCCGGAATGGGAATCCAACCAAATGTATCCCGCACTGATTTACAGTTGGGATTTGGCCAAAGTTGCTGCAGCGATCGAGGATATTTTGAAGGAAGAACCCGAAACGGTTGAGTTTTTATTTGAATTGGTAAATGATGCCATTGATTCCAATAACAGGACAGTGGATAAGCCTCTTGAGGTTCCCTTTTCCCCATTTCCATACTACGAGGGGATCAATCAGGTGGGATCAGACAGCTATTGGCTAGGACTTTATTGGAGAAATAATAAGTACTATACCAACTTCCTCAAGATACTTTGTGATCTCTGCTCGGATTGTAAAATCGGTAAGATTTCGATCACGCCCTGGAAATCCCTGATCATCAAAGGCATCCCTGAACAGTCCAAACTTGAATGGGAAAAACTGCTGGGTAAATACGGAATCAACGTTCGCCACTCGATGTTGGAGTTGAACTGGCACTTGCCTGTCAATAATAAATCCGCATTAAAACTTAAAGAATTCCTGGTCACTTACTTTGATAAGCACGACATCAGTACGTATGGTCTCACTTTTGGAATCACGGATTATACCCGAAAAGCTTATTATTTCACCTCGATAATTATCGAGAAAAATGAGCCTCCAATGGAAATGAAAGGATTAAAAATCCGAAATACGTTTAACCTGCTTTACGCCAAAAACTTTGACCCCAATACTCAGGAATATCTTGTCTACGTACAGGAAGTGGATAAAGAGGAATTACCCGGATTACTCATCGAACTGAGTCAAATGTATTTTGAGCAATTGGGGAATGAGCAAACGGAATCCGAGAAAGCACCTCTCCCAAAAGCCCCTCCTATCGTGACGGAAGCTTACCAATGCAAAGATTGCCTGACCGTTTATGACCCGGTTTTTGGAGATTTGACGCAGGGAATTCCTTCGGGAACTTCCTTTGAGGATTTGCCTGAATCCTATTGCTGCTCACTTTGCGAAGCACCGAAATCAAGTTTCGTGAAGAAAAAATTCTCCAAAGTTCCGGAGTAATGACATCGTAACTCAGGGATTTTGGTTACACTGAGGAGGCACGGAGGAACACGGAGTTTTTTGACATCACCTAGGATTGTGTCCACATACCTTTTGGTTTCAATTGGACGATAAAGAGTTTTTTTTGTAACACGGAGAAGCACATAGGAACACGGAATTTTTCCTGCCAACGTGAGTGTCACCACTCACGTTTTCAAGGTTAAGCAATGCCGGAGTGATGACACTTCCGGCGGCACCCAAAGATATCTGGACAATAGGTAGAAGCTTTTCAGTTTTAATGATGAGAAAATGCAACTCCCCCTTTAAGAGAGCTAGGGTTTTCATTTAAATCTCATTAATAAAGTTACGTGCAGACTTCAGGATCATTGTTATAATCAGTTGTAAAACGGAATCGTGTCCAGGTTTTGGAAAATAAACTCATCCTCCCAATCATATTCCAAATCTTCCGAAACCTTTGGCTTCGCCAAACGAACCACTTCTCCAATCACCATCACTGCCGGCGCCTGGATTCCCTGGTCTTTTACCAATTCAAGTATCGAATCCATCGTTCCGATTACTTCTTTTTGATCGGGCCTTGTCCCGTTTTGAATGACTGCAATCGGCATTTCTGATTTGCCAAGGGAAGAATAAATCCTCGCTATTTCCTCCAGCTTCGAAAGTCCCATCAAAATCACAACGGTCGCTGTCGATTGAGCAGCTAATGCCACATCCCCGGAGAGTTCATCGGAACTTGTAGTACCTGTAATCACCCAGAAACTTTCGGAAATCCCTCTGTACGTAACCGGAATTCCCAGGGAAGCCGGCACGGCAATACTGGAAGAAATCCCCGGAATGACCGTGGTTCCGATCCCATGCAACGCTGCATAATTCTCCTCTTCCTTCCCTCTTCCAAAAACATACGGATCTCCGCCTTTCAGACGAACGACTTTGCCAAACTCGAAAGCATAAGTCACGATCAGTTTGTTGATCTCATCCTGAGTGAATGAATGTGCTCCTTTCCGTTTTCCCACGGAAACTTTTACCGCTTTGGTCGCCAAATTCAGGATCTCTTCATTCACCAAAGCATCATAAAGCACTACTTCTGCTTCTTCCAGGGCTTTTACAGCCTTCAGAGTAAGTAAATCCGGATCTCCGGGACCCGCTCCGATAAGCGTCAGATGGGGTATTTTTTCCAATGAATTTTTCATATCACAAAGGTTTAGGTTAAGCTTAGCAGTTGCTCTTTGGAATTGATATTTTGGAGGGAATTCTTACTTGCCTGATCCAGTACCACTCTTTGGTGTGGAAGGGAAGAGACCAGAGGGCAAAGTTTTAAAAGCCCCGCTTCAACGGATTTACTGAAAGTTTCCAGGGCAGTTTTAGGATAAATTCCGATCAATGGATAGTCATTGATTCCATCCGACAGGAAGGTGATTTTCTCCGGAAACTCGTGTGATTTTCCAATCAGGTAAACCAGAACTTCGGTAATTATTTTTGGAATATCACAGCTTAAAATAAGAATCTGGTTCTGCGAAGAATGGAGCAAAGCCGTGTGGATTCCTCCAACAGGACCTTTATCCTCAAAAACATCCCGAATCATTTCCAAACCATAGGATTGGTAAGCGCTATTTTTGGTTACCAAAATTGATTCTTTGGTGACAGGTCCGACTGCGTCTAAAATCCACCGGAGAAAAGTCTTCCCCTGAAAAAGAACGAGTCCTTTTTCTTCTTGCATCCGGGTACTTTTTCCTCCACAAAGAATATAGGCTGCCGGTTTATCTTTCATCATGATTTCAGGGTTTGGGAAAATATTCATGTTAGCTTCTATTGATGGGGATAAACCTGACTTTTCCTCCGAACTCTATTCTTTCGATGCTCTCATCGACGAAAACCAGCGCGTTACTTTCTGCAAAAGAAACCAACATACCGGATGCTTGTTTTTCCAGGATTTCCACAATCCCGTCTTCCTCGATTCCCAAAAGAAAAAGTGACTTATGGGTTGGGTTTTCTACCTGACCGTTCAATATTCCTTTCTTGAAATTCAGCTCAAGATCCTTTCCGGAAACCATCTTGCGGACAGCAGGAATCACATAAACGAGCATACAGATTAACAGAGAGGCAGGATTTCCGGGAAGGGCAAAAACTATCGATTCCTCCTTTTTCCCAAACCAGACAGGCTTGGCAGGTTTTTGATTGATCTTATAAAACTTCTCTTCGACGCGGTTTGACTCCAGTCCTGCTTTCACAAAATCATAATCTCCGACCGAAATTCCCCCGGAGATCAGAACCAGATCGCATTCCAGGGCATTAGAAATTGCCTCTTCAATTGCTCTTTTATCATCCATCACATAGACCAAACTTCCGACCGAAAAGCCATTTTCCGCCAGGATATTTTGAATTGTAATCCCGTTGGTTTCGTAGACGGCACCGGGATTCAGGGGTTTGCCAGGACCCTGAAGCTCATTTCCGGTGACGATCAACATAATTTCGGGTTTACTAATGACTAAAACCTCCTCCAGTCCAAACCCGGCCAGAAAACCAATTAATGCTGCATTGATTCTCGTTCCTTTTTTTGCGACCAGCTCGCCTTTCTTTACCTGTTCTCCCATCGGTCTGATGTTGGAGAATGGTTTTGGCACTTGCCTGATTTGAATTCTGGAACCTTCCTTTTGAATGTTTTCCTGAACAATGACCGTATCTGCCTGGTCAGGAACTCTTGCTCCGGTGAAAATCCGGACAGCCTGATTTTCTACCAATTCATACTCTTTGAAATCACCGGCCTTGCACTCCCCGATCAATTCGTAATCCGTCAAATCACCATGTCGCAGCGCATATCCATCCATTGCTGATTGTCTGAAAGGAGGTAAAGAAATCGGAGCAAAAATATCTTCCGCCAAAACAAACCCCAAAGAATGCCCCAAAGGCATCATCACGGGTTTTAAAACAGCAACGTGCTGATTAATAATAGAAAGCGCAGAGGATACAGATACCATAGGACTCTTATCAGGAATACCAAAGTAAAAAATAATTACGTATTATTACTTATATACTACGTATTTTTTTTCAAAAATAATTAGTATCGATTTTGAGGCAGCCAGATTATTAATTGAGGTATGTGGTGACACAGCCCTTGACTGAGATTCTTGAGCCTTTGTGAACTTTGTTTCCTTTGTGGTGGTGGTGTTTTTTTAACCACAAAGTTCGCTAAGTAACGCAAAGTGGTAAGAGTATCCTTTGAGGTTTTTAGAACCTCGAAGGATTAGAAATCCAATAAGAATATGGGGAATAAGATGAAAGAGAGATTTTTTTTTTTACCACAAAGGAACAAAAGGCAACAATAGAAAAAAGGGAAAGAAACAAGAAACAAGACACAAGATTCAAGAAATTATGAACCTACCTCCCACTTCAAAATGACACTTCTGCGACTTTGCTCCTCTGCGGGGCTAATTTTCGTTGCGCCTTTGCGCCGTTGCGAAATTTCTTTGTGAACTTTGTCCCTTTTGTGGTAGTCTTTATTAAAGCACTTTTTGACCTTAGCGCCTTTTGTGGTAAATCTTTTTTTAGTATCTCCACTCATTCATCAGAAACAAAATCCGGTGCCCAAACTTTGTTTACCGCGTTTCTATCAAATCGATTTTCTCCTCCTTAAATTCGGCTTTTATTTGAAGGCAAGCAATCACCCAAAATGTCAATCAATACCAGCCAACGCCAGGTTCCCGGATTAATCATGGCCTTATCCTCTGCTATCTTTTGGGGGATTTCCGGCACCTGCGCTCAGTTTCTCTTTGAGCAAAAAAATATCGATCCCGCCTGGCTGGTTTGCTGGAGGCTGCTTTTGGCAGGTTTCATTTTGGTGATCTTTTCTGTTTTCAACCAAAAAACCGATGCTTTCCGAATCTGGAAAAATCCCAAAGATGCATTCCAACTATTGCTTTTCAGCATCTTCGGAATGGTCGCCGTTCAGTTCACCTATTTCTACAGCATCAACTTATCCAACGCAGCGACAGCCACGGTTTTACAATACATCGGTCCTTTGTTGGTGGTAGCTTTTTACGCTATCAAAAACAGGCGTTGGCCAATCCTGGTTGAATATGCTTCACTGGTTTTAGCGCTAGCCGGTACATTCCTGCTGGTCACCCATGGCAGTTTTCATCAACTCGTAATTACTGAAAAGGCGTTTTTCTGGGGTATTTTGTCGGCAGTTGCGCTTGCTTTCTACACGATCCAACCCGGACAATTGCTGCGAAAATATTCTGCCGCCACAGTGACCGGATGGGGAATGCTCATCGGAGGAATCGCTTTCTCGTTTGTCAGCAAACCCTGGGTGATCTCCGGAACCTGGGACGGGGAAACATGGGCGGCCTTTGCTTACATCGTCCTGTTTGGAAGCCTGATTGCCTTTTACTTTTTTCTCACTTCTGTGACGATCATCGGAGCCCAAACTGCCAGTCTGCTTTGCTCGGTCGAGCCATTATCTGCGGCTTTCGTAGCGGTTTTATGGCTGGATGTTTCCTTCGGAAAAATGGACTGGCTCGGAACCGTTTTCATCCTGATCACAATCGTCTTGCTGACGATGGGAACAAAGCAGAAAAAAACAACAACATTATAAAGTCATCCCGCGATTCCGCATCCTATCCCATTATTCTCTTAAATTCTAATCCTTAATTCCAAAGAGTTACAAAATAGCAACGCAAATATTCGAGGAGAGTAATAAATATACCCGGTCGTTCGAAACCTTTGAACAGTTACTTTTTATCTGTTATATTTCCATGAAACCTGACAATCAAGCCTCACTCTGCCCATGATCACCCAAGAACAAATCCTAGCCTATCACAGGGATGGTTTTTTAATCATTCCAACATTATTCACTAAAGAAGAAATCGACTTATTATACAGTGTGGCAAGTGACGATACGGTTACAAACAATTCCTTCGATCTGAATGATCAAGACGGAAGGAAAACAAAACTCACACTCTGGTTTACCGCAGGAGATGATTCATTTGGTTTGATGTCACGTTGCAAAAGAATGATCAGCAGTGTTCAGGGACTTCTGGGTTCCGGTGAAGTTTGCCATTTCCATTCTAAAATCATGCAAAAGCAACCGCATATTGGAGGAGCTTGGGAATGGCATCAGGATTATGGCTATTGGTATAAAAACGGATTTCTGTATCCGGAAGCAATGATTTCGGTGATGCTGGCCTTGACAGAAGCCAATGGGGAGAACGGTTGTCTGCAAGTGCTGAAAGGAACTCATAAGATGCAACGATTTGAACATAATTTTGTCGGCGAACAACAAGGTGCGGACCTTGATTTCGTACATGAGGCAGAGAAAGTTGCAGACTTGGTTTACTGCGAATTGAAAGCAGGAGACGTCTTGTTTTTCCACCCCAACCTCCTTCACAGATCAGAAGCCAATTTATCCGAAAATGCTCGCTGGTCTGTGATTTCAGCCTATAATCTGTCTTACAATATTCCGTTCCGGGAAAAACACACGTCCTGCATCACCCCGGTTGAAATGGTTGCCGATGAGGCAATTCTAGCAAGCGGAAAACGGGGAGTTGCGAAAGCAGATTTCCTTCATAAAGAGCAGGAAATAACCCTGAAAGTAAAGTGACCGACATGAACCGAAGGGATTTTGTAGGTAGTCTTCCAGCGATTGCATTCCTGTTGATGGGAAGTAGTACTCAGGGATTGGGGAAGATTAACTCTTTACCCGTTTCTTGTAGTGAGTATGACTGGATAACTTTTTATGCAAGGGATGGTAAAAAATGGGGAGAAAACCCGGATGCCTGTCTCGCTGAATTTTCCTCTGCCAAAATTCCGGGGCTGGAACTTTCGCTGAATCATCCTGATCAATTGGAAAAGCTGATCCCCTTTCTCAAAAAATATCAAATCCAACTCCCCTCGGTCTACATTGCCAGCATCATGCACGAGGAAAGTGCAGCTATAAAATCCTCCGAAACGATCTTGTCCATAGCTGAAATAGCAAGAAGTCTGGGCACAAAAATCATTGTAACCAACCCAAATCCCATCCAATGGGGAGATGAACAGCTAAAAACCGATCAGCAGCTGTCTTGCCAAAGTGCCCACCTGGAATCCTTAGGGAAATCCCTTCGCCAGCTTGGAATCAGACTTGCCTATCACACCCATGATATGGAATTGAAAGCCGGTGCGAGAGAATTTCACCATGTCTTACAAAATACTTCCTCAGAGTCTTTGTCTTTCTGCATGGATGTGCACTGGATTTACCGGGGTTCAGGTAATTCCCAATTGGCAGTTTTCGATACACTGAAAATGTACGGAGACAGGATCATTTCTTTTCATTTGCGCCAGTCCAAAAATGGAATTTGGACAGAAACTTTTGAGGCAGAAGGCGACATAGATTATGAGAAGTTTGCAAAAGAAGTCAAAAAAATGGGGATCAATGCCCATCTGGTAATCGAGCAATGCCTCGAAGAAAAAACTGTCCGGAAATTGGATGTCGTGCAAGCCCACAAAATCAACCTCAGAGAAATCAATCACCTCTTTCAATCCTGATTATGGTAAAATTATGCATCCTCGGAGGAGGATTTATCGGTCGATTCTACGCCGAATCTTTGATTGGAAGACGAGGCAGAGACCTGGTGCAGGTGGTTTATGCACGCAAAAAAGAAACTGCCTTAAGATTTGCCAAGGATTATTCCGTGCCTTATCATACCACTGATATGGAGGCTGCTATTTCGCATCCTGAGACCGAAATGGTCGTGATCGCTTTGCCGAATTATGTTCACGAAGAAGCGGTGATGCTTTGCGTAAAGCATAAAAAACCTGTTCTCTGTACCAAACCGCTTGGCAGAAATGCCGATGAAGCTCTTCGAATGACCCGAGCCTGTGAGGAAGCCGGAATTTTTGCCGGATACCTTGAAGATCTTTGCTACACACCCAAGTTTTTGAAATCCGTCAAATCGGTAGAATCAGGAGCAATTGGTCGGGTACTTTGGGCAAAGTCAAGAGAAACTCATCCTGGTCCCCATTCGGATTGGTTTTGGGATATTGAAAAAGCAGGCGGAGGAGCAATTCTCGATTTAGGTTGTCATTGTGTAGAGATTTCAAGGAATTTCATCGGAAAAGATGTTTTGCCTGTGGAAGTCATGTGTTGGGCAGATACCCAAGTGAAGCCAATCGATGCGGAAGATCATGCAATTGGTTTGGTGAAATATGAAAACGGAGCCATCGGCCAGTTTGAGGTTTCCTGGACTTTCCGCGGTGGAATGGATCTTCGAGACGAAGTCATGGGAACAGATGGAACGATCTGGATCAACTCCTTTCTCCGAACCGGGTTTGAGATGTTTACCAGCGGAACCGGAAATGATTACGTGGCGGAAAAAGCCGAATCCAACTCAGGATGGCAGTTTCCTGTTGGAGATGAGGCCCATGAATTAGGCTATCCAACCATGTTTACAGACATGTTTGAATCCTTCGAAAAAGGCTTGCAACCGCGGGAAACTTTCTACGACGGATATGTAGTCAATGCCATTCTCGATGCAGCCTACAAATCTGCAAAAACCAAACTTTGGGAATCTGTTCAGCTTCCTGAATGGAGAGGAAAAAGAGGTCTGACAAAGCCATCGGTGTTTCAGGACTATGACGAAACTCACTGGTTTATCAAAGAGGAAGTCTTGCCAAACGGAGATAAAAAACTCATATTGAAGCAGAAAAAAACAGGGGAAATCATTATCAAATCATTGTAAAATGGGGAATCAACGCAGAGATTTTTTGAAAAAAGCAGGAGGAACTTTAGCCCTTGCAACCATCGGACCGGGTTTACAAACCCAGGCTTCGGCAAAATCCATTGAGTTAAAGTCGGCTGCGAAAGTCAGCGCAAATGATAAAATCAGGATCGGATTGATCGGTGCCGGGATTATCGGTCATTACGATACCAATACAGCGCTGCTGATTGATGGGGTCGAACTAGTCGCAGCTTGTGATTTATACACCGGAAGAATCGAATACGCGAAAGAGAAATGGGGAAATGACCTTTTCACCACCCGGGATTATCGGGAGATTTTAGCCCGAACTGATATCGACGCAGTGTTGATTTGCACTCCTGATCATTGGCACGAAAGGATCGCCATCGATGCCATGAAAGCCGGTAAGCATGCCTACTGTGAAAAACCCATGATTCAAAAAATCGGAGAAGGACATGCTATAATTGAAGCTCAAAAATCAACCGGAAAAGTCTTTCAGGTAGGAAGTCAGCGGGCAAGTTCGGTGGCTATTTTGGAAGCCAAGAAAATCCTGCAAAGTGGAATGATAGGTGACCTTACCTATGTGCAGGCATTTTGTGACCGAACCGATGCTCGTGGTGCCTGGCAATATTCCATTCCTACTGACGCCTCCCCATCTACCGTGGATTTTGATTCCTTCCTGGGGAAAGCTCCAAAAGTTCCTTTCGATGCAACCCGGTTTTTTCGCTGGAGAAATTACAAAGACTACGGAACCGGTGCTGCCGGTGACTTGATCGTCCATTTACTGACTGGCATTCATACAATCACCGATTCATACGGGCCGGATAAAATATTCAGCATCGGAGAATTGAAATATTGGAAAGATGGCCGGGACGCTTACGACATTATCAATGCGCTGATGAGCTACCAGAAAACTGAGCAGCATAATTCCTTTCAGGTTTACACACGGGTGAATCTTTGTGATGGCGAGGGGAAAAGTGGGTTTGGATTGAAATTTTTCGGAACAGATGGAGCGATTGATATAGGTTGGAATGACTTCAAAGTAACCACATTGAAGCGGCATGCTGAACCTGGTTTTGGAGGATATGATTCCTATGGAAGTTTCTCAGCAAAGCAGAAAAAGGAATTCGAAAAATGGTATAAGGCAACTTATGGCTTTGGAAATGGCGGATATAAGATGGCCACTGAAATGAATTTCACTGCTCCTAAAGGCTACGACGATCGATTGGATCACCTGATCACGTTCTTCAACGGAATCCGAACCGGAAGTCCGATTCTGGAGGATGCTTCTTTTGGATTGAGAGCTGCTGCACCATCGCTGGCTTGTAATCTGAGCATCGAGCAGGAGAAACCAATCTTGTGGGACCCTATGAAAATGAAGTTGATTTAGGAACTGAACTTCACCAAAAAACCAGGTACAGAGACATTCATTTTATCAATCGGAAAGCTGGGGTCTCAAATTTAAAACCCGACCAGAAGCTCCCCAAAACCTTGAATTGTACGGGCACAGCCGAAATCCAGCAATTCTTCCCGGGTATGAGTTGTGGTAATTCCGACAACCCTGATCCCTGCTGAAATCGCCGAACGAACTCCTCCGATTGAATCTTCGAAAGCCAGGCAATTTTTGGCTTTCACTCCAATTTTGGTCAGTGCAAGTTCATAGATTTCAGGATCTGGCTTTCCCCTTCCTACTTCATGTCCACCCGTGGTTGAGTGGAAAAAGTGGCGAATTCCTAATGAATCGATTGTAAAATCAATGTTGTTTTGATCTCCCATGGTAGCGAGCCCGATTTTCACATTCTGAAAAAAAATCAATTCCAGAAAATTTGTAAGACCCTCCACCTCTTTGATTTGAGTACTATACAATTCCCGATAGGTTTGCTCCTTTTCTTCACTGAATTCGAGGAGTTGGGATTCCGTCAGATTCGACCCAAAAAACCGGAACATCATTTCTTCAATTGTGCCATGATTTTGGGCGTAAAAACTCTCGTTGTTGAGGTAAATTCCATGATTCCTGAGAAAGGTAAGCCAGGCTTCCTGGTGATAGGGAATACTATCCACCAAAGTGCCATCCATATCAAAAATTACTGCTTTCGGGATTAGATTCATGGGGAGATTAATAAGCGAAAATAGGGATTTTGGTCTGGTTGTTAAAGGATATAAATGGGTTAAAAATTCATGCAACCGGTGTCAGAATTGAAAATCCCCTGGCCAAGAGATGGACAATAATTGAAGGATGAGATCAATCTCATCCAACATTTAATTTGGAAGACCTTCACTTATAGAATCCATTTAATTAAATTGAATTCTTCAAATATTGGTTTCAAACCGAGCCAGAAACCATAGAACAGGTCATTCGGCAAACTCATTATCATTTTCATTCAAATCAAAAAGGGAACATTTTAATACAGCAATGAACTACAGAAAATTTGGTAATACAGACCTGAGCGTCAGCGAAGTTGGATTTGGAGCCTGGGGAATCGGCGGACCTGCCATGGCCGGAGATATTCCGATTGGTTGGGGCGATGTCGATGATGATACTTCACGGAAAGCACTCACCCGCTCTCTGGAACTTGGGATCAACTTCTATGACACGGCTGATTTTTATGGCCTGGGTCATTCCGAGGAATTGATCGGAGAGGTTTTTGGCAATAATTCCGACGTGATCGTAGCGACGAAAGTCGGCCACAGACTGAATGAGTATGGGAGCATTTTTGTCGATTATTCCAAAGACTATATTCTAAAATCCTGTGAGGGAAGCCTTCGCAGATTGAAGCGGGAAAGCATTGATTATTACCAGTTGCATACTGCCAAAGTCTCTGATCTTGAGAGCAGCGGCTGCGTGGAAGCCATGGACCAGCTCAAGCGGGAAGGAAAAATCCGGTATTGGGGAATTTCACTGAACACTTTTGACCCTTTTTCGGAGGCAGATTTTATGCTGAATCATGGCATCGGTCACGGTTTTCAGTTGGTCTTGAACATTATCAACCAGGAAGCTTTGTCAATTGTCCATCAAGCCCAAAAGGCAGGATATGGAATCATCGCCCGGATGCCTTTGCAGTTTGGTTTGCTCACGGGCAAATTCACGAAGGAAACCCGGTTCCCTCAAGATGACCATCGTGTTTTCCGCTTGCCTCCCGACATCCTGTCGGATTCCCTGGATTTGCTGGAGCAGATTTGGCCGCTAACCCAAAAGTACGGCATCAGCAAAACAGAGCTGGCGATGAGTTTTATTCTCAGTTTCGAAGGAGTATCCACAGTCATCCCCGGAATTAAAACGCCCGAACAGGCGGAGCAGAACACCCATGGAATCGTGAAGCTGTCTGATGAAGACCGTGAATTTATTTGCTCCTTGTATCAGCCCCAATTCAGGGATTTGCTGATGAGGATGAAATAGAGGTCTAAAAATATCAATCCCAAAAATCCTCCAGATGCAAATCCGCTTTCTCACCAGTAACCAACTAAAACAAGGTCTAAAGTCCAATTAGAGGTGCTGTGGTCTGTCGTCCGTGGACGATAATTATCCACTAATCCGGAGATTGAATATTCAATACTGGCAAACTTTCGGATAATCATAAATTCTTATCAATTGTTCGCTTTCTCTTCCGAAACCGTTCACTTTCATTACAGCTTCCAATTCAAAAATAGTCCTCAATCAAT
This sequence comes from Algoriphagus sp., assembly GCA_036676605.1. Taxonomy (GTDB): domain Bacteria; phylum Bacteroidota; class Bacteroidia; order Cytophagales; family Cyclobacteriaceae; genus Algoriphagus. The sequence continues at coordinate 69,779 of JAKFCO010000136.1, read as the reverse complement.
CTAAAGGGCTATTTTTGAATTGGTACAGGGATTGCAATTTTGAACATAAAACCTAAAAACCGGACATGCTTACCTTTTTACTTTGGTGCCTTTTGTTTGTGATTTGCTGGCCTTTCGCCCTGATCGCATTGATACTTTATCCAATTGTTTGGCTGTTACTTTTACCATTCCGATTGCTGGGTTTAGCAGTCGATTTATCCTTTTCTTTCGTTCGAAATCTTTTTATGCTTCCTTTCACTCTCGTAGGGAAAAGATGATGCACGGTTCGGGGAGAAATTACCGTCTCCGGGCAAGTCAGGGATATCCCTACCGGGATCCCGCTCCAATTCGCAAATGTGTTTGTCAACTACACAACGGTCAACCTATTTCAGGACTTTAAAAATTGTCTTAAGCTAACACTCCCTACTGCCAAGCGAGTTCGGGACTTTCACCCTATAGTTGCCACCCATGCCAGGCTCACAGAAAAAACTCTGTAATTCAGCTGTTTACAGAGTTTTGATTTCGTTTAAAACCCTATTTTGTCGGGGTGACAGGATTTGAACCTGCGACCACACGCCCCCCAGACGTGTACGCTACCGGACTGCGCCACACCCCGATCTTACTATGAAATTAAAAAAAAACAATCCCAATTTCAATCATAAGTCGAGTGGTTTGCTCTATCTGAAAATCAGAGTTGGTTCAACTTTAAGCCAACTTTTCCTTTCTGAAAAATTACCAACTGCTACCTAGCTGATACTTTTGATAATAACCTGAAAATTTGAAACGCAGCAGGTGGGGCAAACGCAAACCTCTGTTTTCAAGGACTCGGCTTTTCTCATGGCTTCCTTGCCATTGTTAAACGGTCCCAGATAATCACGATCGAGTGCGTTTGGCAAATGCTCACACTCCCTGTCGTGGACTTCAAATTTGCCTCCTGTATTTGGCTTCGAGGAAAGGTAAAAGAATTTCATTTTGTATTGGGTTAAATTGTAGGTCCAAAAATACCATTCCAACACGTTCGAAAACATACCCTATATCGGGTATTTTTCGGCAGTTTATTGTCATTTATTAAGAGAATTATCCTGATTACCCTTTTTGATTAACTCAGATTGCCGCATCGGTATGGCGTCAATGATCCTGAAAATCTCTCCTGATTTTGACCAGAAAGACCAGATTTTTTTTCCCCACCATCCAGACCCACTAAAATCCAGGTGACAGATTGATCAGCTTTTTTTGGGAATAAGTTTTCAGTTTTTCTTCGAAGTTAGATCCCGCCAAAGAACCTTCATTAAAATGAAAAACCAGGAGTTTCCGGACTGAAAGATCTCTTAGAAGCTCTTCATCAAACCATGATGAGCAATCTCCGTCTCCATTAACAAGGATAAGCCTGTTTTGCCAGACGAAATCAGCCGGAGTTGATGGGACTCCGGTTTGATAGAATCACATCACTATCAATAAGTTAAAAATCCAAAACATATCCTTTTAACTATGCAAAGGCCGGAGGTTTTGAATTATTAATGATTCTCCGAAAAAAATCTGTTGAATAGAAATTCCCACTCTTCATCCAGAGAGATCTCAGGACGTTTTTCACCGGCTTTTCTATACCAATAATCTGCATTCCAGATATCGCCTTCCTTTCTATGTAAATAGGCATGAACCCGCGAAGCAGACTTGGAAGTTAAATGATCAACCTGATCGTGGGCAAGCTTCCAATTGCCTTTAGCATCGTACCAAAGTGCTTTGAGCTCAGGGCTGAGTTCTTTTTCCGGGGCAGCTTGGCTTAGAAACAATTCTTTTAAGTTACTCATGATGACTTTCCTCGATGGTGGACAAGTGATTTCTTTATATTATTCCGGTTTCCGGAATTCTCTTTCTCAGTCTTATTTCACTTCTTTAGGTACATTTCCATGGTATGAAAATTTCTTTTGATAGGCTTCAGCCAAAGCAATAAGCTTTCCCTCCTCAAAATAATTTCCAACCAAGGTTATACTTGTCGGCCTTCCTTTTTCGTCAAATCCATTTGGCAAACTCAATGCGGGATGCCCGGTCAAGTTGGTGATCAGCATCTGTCTCCCTCCAAAAGTCGGAGAAATGATGACATCATAATCTTCAATCAGGTCCTGCATTTCTTCAATCAATAATCGTCTATGCCGATTGGCCTGGAGGTACTCCACAGCAGGAATGAACCTGGACTGTCTCAGGGAGTTGGCGCGGGATTCTTTATGCTGCTCCACCATCAGGCTGTCTCTGCCCGATAAAAGCAATTCATCAAAAAAGGCTCCTGATTCAGCTCTGAGGATGATATCAAAAACTTTAAATGGATATCCTTCCGGCATGGCAACTTTTTCCGGTTCGATTCCCAATTTTCTGAATTCCGCCAATGTCCTCTCATTATGAATTCGGTTTGCAGAAGTATCGGATTCAAACTGACTGAAAAAGTATCCGACTTTCAGATCTTTCAGTTTGGCGGCATCCAGATATTCAAATGCTGCATCCTGAACAGATCTGTCGGCTTGATCTTGCCCTTTGATGTAATCATACACAATCGCACAATCTGTCGCATTACGGCAAATGGGGCCAACCTTATCCATACTCCAGGAAAGTGTCATAAAACCCGATCGGCTCACTGCTCCAAAACTTGGTCTGAGCCCGGTCACTCCACATCGCGTGGAGGGAGAAATAATGGATCCAAGTGTTTCTGTGCCGATGGAAAAAGCGACCAATCCGGCGGAGGTTGCCGAAGCCGAGCCTGCCGATGAACCTGTAGCTCCCTGAGTGAGGTCCCATGGATTTTTGGTTTTACCGCCAAACCAGACATCGCCTCTCGCCAGACTTCCGGATACCATTTTCCCAAGAAGCACCGCACCTGCTTCCTCCAGCTTTTTAGCCACAGTTGCTGTTTCATTGATTACCTGATCTTTGTAAGGAGCCGCTCCCCATGTGGTTGGGTAATTGGGAATCGCGGCTAAATCCTTGATTCCATAAGGAAGACCATGAAGTGGTCCTTTGTAATTTCCGCTCGCGATTTCGGCATCTGCCCGACGTGCTTGTTCCAAAGCCAAATCTTCAGTGACTGTAATGAAAGCAAGCAATTTAAGATCGTGCTTTTTTATCCTTTCCAGGTATAATTCTGTCAATTCAAGTGAGGAAATCTGCTTTGACCTGATCAAACCAGCCAATTCCATGATTGATAAGAAAGCGATGGATTCTTTGTCTTTCGGGAGTTTTACATTTTCATCGACTTCCCATTTATTCAATCCTTTTGAGGGTTTGATCAGGAGATCCAAGGGATAGGGATCAAAGGAAACAGCAGGTGTGATTTCATTTCCCAGCGGGAAAGTCCGCATGGAATCATAGCTTTTTCGGTTGTCTTCCAGATAGGATAAAAGTGTGTCAATTTCTGCATCTCCGAAATTCAGGTTGAGGATTTTTTGGGCGGATTTTACATCAGTTGAATTGATGGATTCGAAATTCTGTGAGATGATAAAGCCAGAAAATACCCCTGCAAGGAAGAGGAACCAAAGCCGTTTTTTCATTTTTTAGAGATTGACAGGAAAGTTGATTTTAAACAAATCTGAATCCGGCGACTTGGGAAACAAATCTGAATTTCAATCTACGCTTTCCCTATACTCAAAACCAAGTTTTTTCATTATGTTGTTTCAAAAAAGTCAGTTGGAAATTACTGATCGATTGGTTCCAAAGGGGGATTTTCTAAACAGGAAGATTTAAAAAACAGCTTTTGTCTCAGACATGAACGAAATATTCGAGCTGGTAAATGATGCCATCGAGTTTTACAAGATTGATTTGCTTCTTGGGTTCTAAATGGATTTTCGCAAAATCAGTATGATAATTATGCTTGTTTACAAACTCTCTTGAAAGCTTCAAAAAAGGCAATAACTCCATCACCCTTCCAGATATTTGCTCCCGCTCTCTCTTTAAAAGAAGAGTTTGATCAAACCAATCTTCATTTCCCAGATGGAACAGATCGGAATCACAAAGAATCGCCTCGAATAAATCTTTAGGCTCCTGAGGAATCTTTGTTGCGAGGATTGCAGATTGGATTCTCTCAATTCTGGCCGGATGGACTCCGAATTGCCCCAAAAATTCACCTGCCATTTCGGCTCCCTGCGCTTCATGCTCTATCGGATTCCCATCCCAATACCCAATGTCATGCAACCAACCTGCCAAAAACAAGTCTGAATGATCTCTTTCAGGGAGTTGGTAAAAATGTGCGAGCTCCCCTACTCGCCTTACTATAGAAACTGTGTGATCCAGATTATGGTAACATACCTCAGGCTTCAATTCAGTTGCAAACAACTTTCGGATCCAGGTTTCAAAATTTTCAAGTTGAATTTCCATCTCTAACAGCTTATTTTGAGCAGATTAAAATGGAATATAAAGTTTTCGTTTGAATATTATGCAAATCTCCAAATTGTTCGTTTGTAGTTTTTTGATTTTATCCCATTGCACTCAAAAAAAACCTGATGATATGTCTGAAAAATTTCTGAAGTCCTATTCAATGGATGAAATGACAACGGTCTTTCTGCCTATGGAACTGAAAGAAATTTCGGGTTTGGAATGGGTCGGTGAAGATCAGTTATGGGCTGTGGAAGATGAATCTGCAGAGATTTTTCAGATAGATGCAAAGACCGGTGAGATCATCCGAAAAATGAAATTTGGAAAGAAAGCTGATTTCGAAGACTTGGTGGTAATCGATGGAACCGCCTGGGTCCTTCAAAGCAACGGCGATTTCTATCGGGTCACAGATCCATTCGGCGAAACCAGCGAAACCACTCAATTTCAATTTCCCAATATTGGCAAAAGGAATATGGAAACCATGTTAGCTTCGGAAAGTGGAAAGGCTCTATGGATTTTTTGTAAAGAATGTAAAATTGACAAGGGAACTGAGGAAGCATCTGCATTCAGATTTGCTATGGAAACTTTGCAATTCGATTCTTTGCCTTTCAAAAAGCTGGAACGAAAAGATTTTGATCCTCTTCTCCAAAATCAGGATTCAAATTCATTAAAAATCCAGCCTTCCGCAGCTGCTTTTCACCCGATCGAGAAAAAAATTTACATGATCTCTTCCACCGGAAATTGGCTGTCGATCCTGGATGCGGATTTGAATCCTTTGGAAGTACATTGGCTGGACCCCAAACTTTTCAAGCAACCGGAAGGGATTGCTTTTGATCCCGGCGGGAACCTATATATTTCCAATGAAGCTGCTGGGGGTCGGCCCAATCTTCTAATCTTCCGATATAAACCTTAAGCTATTCTATCGATTCTTAGATCCTTCACCTTTCTTTTTGATTTTGACCTCCGGAACAGAATTATTCCTGTTAAATTCTTCGTTTTCTATACTCAACCACTGAAAGCGGAAGTTTACTTTTTGGAAAAATTTAAGCTCTTATAGTCTGGAATCCGGATTAAAATGGATAAATGATTGAAAAATGTTCAATAAAACCTTAGAAAACACTCAAGAATCCGATTTTTTCTTTGGGTTGGCAGGTACGAGAGAAATTATATCTTTGCGCAATTATTTATTACGAACGAATACAACGGTATTTAAAACTCTATGGAACAAGCGCTGATTTACATGGTTCCCGCACTGGGAGTCCTCGGCCTGATTGTAATGGCTATTAAGTCCGCCTGGGTTGTCAAGCAAGACACCGGCGATCAAAACATGGTTGAACTCGCCGGCTATATTGCCGACGGAGCCATGGCATTTTTAAGAGCAGAATGGAAAGTTCTTTCCTATTTCGCAGTGATTGCCGCAATTGTCCTGGCTTGGTCCGGAACTCTGGTAGAAACGTCAGATCCTACAATTGCTATTTCTTTCCTTATCGGCGCATTTCTTTCTGCTTTCGCAGGATTTATAGGAATGAAAATCGCCACCAAAGCTAACGTAAGAACAACTCAGGCAGCCCGAACCAGCTTAAAACATGCGCTTAAAGTGTCTTTCACCGGCGGATCTGTGATGGGTCTTGGAGTGGCAGGTCTGGCTGTTTTAGGTCTTGGATCATTGTTCATCATATTATATCAAGTGTTTGTGGTCAGTGTAGACGGAGGAGTGAATGGCGTCGAAATGGAAAAAGCTTTGGAAGTATTGGCAGGTTTCTCTCTTGGAGCTGAGTCAATCGCACTTTTTGCTCGTGTGGGCGGAGGTATTTATACAAAAGCCGCTGACGTCGGAGCTGACCTGGTAGGAAAAGTAGAAGCAGGAATTCCTGAGGATGACGTAAGAAATCCTGCAACTATCGCTGATAACGTAGGGGATAACGTAGGTGACGTGGCCGGTATGGGTGCCGATTTGTTCGGTTCTTATGTGGCTACTATCCTTGCTACTATGGTTTTGGGCCGTGAGATTGTATCTGTGGATGCATTTGGCGGTATCGCTCCAATCTTGCTTCCAATGGTATTGGCAGGTTTGGGAATCGTATTCTCTATCATGGGAATGGCTTTCGTTACAATTAAAGATGATCAGGGTGATGTGCAGAAAGCTCTTAACATGGGTAACTGGTCATCCATCCTATTCACCGGTATTGCATCCTTCTTTGTGGTGCAGTACATGCTCCCTGAAACTCTTGTCATCAGAGGATATGAGTTCACCAACATGGATGTATTCTATGCAATCATCCTGGGTCTTGTAGTCGGAACATTGATGTCAATCATCACTGAATATTATACAGCAATGGGCAAGCGCCCGGTATTGTCTATCATCAAGCAGTCCGGAACTGGTCACGCAACCAACATCATCGGTGGTTTGGCAGTAGGAATGGAATCTACCGTTCTTCCTATCCTTGTTTTGGCAGGTGGTATTTACGGAGCGTATGAATTTGCAGGTCTTTATGGAGTGGCAATCGCTGCTGCAGGTATGATGGCTACTACTGCAATGCAATTGGCAATCGATGCCTTCGGACCTATCGCGGACAACGCTGGTGGTATCGCTGAGATGAGTCAGCTTCCTGAGAAAGTTCGTGAGAGAACAGATATTTTGGATGCCGTAGGTAACACTACAGCAGCAACAGGAAAAGGCTTCGCAATCGCTTCTGCGGCTTTGACTTCTTTGGCTTTGTTTGCGGCTTTCGTAGGAATCGCAGGAATTGACGCAATTGATATTTACAAGGCGGATGTATTGGCCGGACTTTTTGTAGGCGGCATGATTCCGTTTATTTTCTCTTCCCTTGCGATTGCTGCTGTAGGTCGTGCAGCAATGGACATGGTGAATGAAGTAAGACGTCAGTTCAGAGAGATTCCGGGCATAATGGAATACAAGGCCAAGCCTGAGTATGAAAAATGCGTTGAGATCTCTACAAAAGCTTCAATCCGTGAAATGATCGCTCCTGGTGCAATCGCACTCCTTTCTCCAATCATCGTTGGTTTCGCCTTCGGTCCGGAAGTATTGGGTGGTATGCTTGCAGGTGTTACCGTTTCAGGTGTACTGATGGGTCTCTTCCAGTCAAACGCCGGTGGCGCTTGGGATAACGCGAAGAAGTCTTTCGAAAAAGGTGTTGAAATCAACGGTGAGATGTACTACAAGAAATCAGAGCCACACAAGGCTTCTGTAACCGGTGACACTGTTGGTGATCCTTTCAAAGATACTTCCGGTCCTTCTATGAACATCCTGATCAAATTGATGTCTATCGTGGCTTTGGTCATCGCACCTCACATCAGCGAAGGAACGCATAGCGGCCCAGTTACGATGGGTGAAAAGATCGAGATTAAAAGAGAAATCGAAATCGTGGACGGGAAAGAAATCATTACAGAGACTAAGACCATAACCAAACAATAAAAAACCATAACCAAGTTGAAGAAAAGCCGCTCAAATGAGTGGCTTTTCTTATTTTAAGGGAATGAAGAAATTTCTGTTCCCTCTGCTGATTGCCCTTAGTTCCTGCACTGTCCAAAAGATCAATAATTCCCTCACAAAATCTGATGTCTTCGACAAAGGCCATCTGGGTTTTATGCTGGTGGATCCTGACAAGGACCGGGTTCTGGTAGATATCAATTCGGACAAATACTTCATCCCTGCCTCCAATACCAAGCTTTTTACATTTTACACAGCTTATACCGTTTTGGGAGACAGCCTGGTGAATGGCTTGAATTATCTGGAGCGCGGAGATTCTCTGATTTTCTGGGGAACAGGCGATCCCGGCTTCCTTCATCCTGATTTGAAAAGTGAAGTTGCGCTGGACTTTTTGCGCAAGCAAACCAAAAAACTCTATCTCCTTGACAACTTCGATCAGGTGAATGCTTTCGGTCCGGGCTGGTCCTGGGATTGGTATAATTCATACTACGCTGCGGAGCGATCGGCTTTTCCGGTTTATGGAAATGTGGTTCGGTTCAAAAAGGAAAAAGGTGAAGAGCGAATAGTTCTAATACCTGAACGATTCAGACCACTTCTTTCTGCGGAGAAAACCGATAACTGGCAGGGCTATCAGTTTAGAAGGGCACGATTTTCCAATCTTTTTTCTTACCGGATTACCTATGAAAAAGTTGACGAGGCCTTTGAAACCGACATTCCATTTATCACTTCAGCGGAATTGACCTCCCAAATCCTCTCCGAGCTTGTGAATAAAAAAGTCACTCTGATTAAAAACAACACCTATCTCAATCAGGATCCTCAAAAACTCCTGACAACGCCAGCGGATAGCATCTATGCCCAAATGATGAAAATCAGCGACAATTTTCTTACCGAACAAGTGATGCTGTTGGTCTCGGACCAGCTGAATAATACCCTCAGTACGGCAAATGCGATCGAGTATGCCAAGGAAAATCTGCTCCAAGATTTACCAGACGAACCGATTTGGGTAGACGGTTCAGGACTTTCTGCCAGAAATATGTTTACCCCAAGGTCAATTATTGCGCTTTTGGGAAAAATCAGAACGGAAGTTCCTTTGGAAAAAATCAAAGCCTACTTCCCGGCGGGCGGTGAATCCGGTACGATCAAAAGTTGGTACAAAGCTGATGAAGGGCAGCCACCCTATATCTACGCCAAAACCGGTACGCTCAGCATGAGCAATGCCCTGAGCGGATTTCTGCTTACCAAAAGTGGTAAAATTCTCCATTTCTCGTGCCTGATGAATAACTATCCAATTCCTGCGAATGACCTGAAAGCCGAACTGGAAAAGACACTTTACATGATCCACGATCGCTATTAAAATGACAAAGGAACTTGAATCATTCCCCTATCAATCTCTGAAAACCCAAATCGGAGAATTATTTAAGCAAGGTCGTGAGCAAGCCGGAAAAGTTGTAAATACAATCTTGGTTCAAACCTATTGGCATATTGGGAAGCAGATTGTAGAATTTGAGCAGGGAGGAAAGGAAAAGGCAGAGTATGGATCAAACCTCTTGGATAGACTTTCCAGAGATTTAAATCTGGAATATGGTAAAGGATTCAGCATATCCAGTCTGTTTCAAATCAGACAGTTCTACATTAAGTTTCCAAAAATCCAGACACTGTCTGGACAATTGAGCTGGAGCCATTACTCAGAAATCATGAAAGCAGATAATGACCTCGAAATCAGCTTCTACACGAAACAGTCTGAACGAGAAAACTGGAGCGTCGAAAAGCTTCGCCTTCGGGAGTGTCCACTCCCTTCTTCTGAGTTAAAAGAATTGATCGTAACTCGTCAGAAAATATTGTAATATGTGTTTTCGGTTGATTTTACGAACCAAAATAATATTTTGAAAACTTCCCCTTCGACTACGCTCAGGGACCGAATTTAGATTTTAAGTCTAGGGAGAGGGAGGGAATGCGGCATCGCAGCATTCCCTCCCTCTCCCTCTAAACCACAACTGACCGGTGGCTGAGCGAAGTCGAAGCCTAATTATGCAAGTTTACCCCGACCAAACCATGAAACGAATCTCTATTTTTCTTATCGCTTTTTTCCTGATCTCCCAATCTCTTTTCTCCCAATCCTTCACAATGGAGCAGGTGGGAAAATTCAGTTTCCCATCCGAACTCACCTCTTCTCCCTCCGGGGAAATGATCGCCTGGGCGCTGAATGAACTGGGAAAAAGGAATATTTATCTGGCAAAAGGGCCTGAATTCAAACCAGAAAAACTCACCGCATTCGACAAGGATGACGGTCAGGAAATCAGCGGTCTGCAGTTCAGTCCGGATGGCAACTTTCTGGCTTTTGTGCGAGGCGGTGACCATGGAGGAGGCAATGCTTCCTCAACCGTAAATGCTGAGAATCTTCCCTGGCTTCCAAAAGTTGAGATCTGGAAAATCAATCTCCAAACCAGGAAAGTCGAAATTATCACAGAAGGTGACGACATCGCTTTGGGTGCACCTCACCAACTTGCTTTCATCAAAGCCGGTCAGGTTTGGACAGTTGATTTGGAAGGAGTTGGCAAGCCCGCACAATTATTTCAGACCAAGGGAAATGTAAACTCGATCCAGTTTTCTCCGGACGGAAAAAAACTGGCTTTCACAGCCAATCGAAGCACCCATTCATTGGTCGGAATCTATGCTGATAATGCAACACCAATCCAATGGATGGCCCCCTCCTTTCACCGCGACATCACTCCAAAATGGTCTCCTGACGGCAAACAAATTGCATTCATCCGAACCCGTGGAGGCGAAGGTGAGGCATATCCGCTTTTGGTACCAAGACATACTCCATGGGAAATCTGGATTGCCAATACTGAAACCGGCGAAGGCGAAAAGCTTTGGAAAGCCCCTGAAACTCTTCGCGGTTCCATCCCAACAACGACCGGCAGCATCAACTTAAATTTCGCTGGCGACAATCAACTCACGTACCTGTCTTATGAAGACGGATGGCCACATCTGTATGCCCTGGATATTTCCTCCGGAAAGACCAAACTTCTGACTCCCGGCAATTACATGGTGGAGCAAATGAGGCCGAGCCCGGATGGCAAAAAGCTAATATTTGCGGCAAATGCAGGTTCTCAACCGGAAGATATCGATCGACGCCACATCGGCTCTGTAGAAATCGCAAGCGCCAAACTCACCTGGGAAACTTCAGGCTCAGGAATTGAAGCCTATCCGGTTTATGTGGGAAATGCCGGAAAAATGGCTTTTTTCTCAGCAACCGCCCAGCGATCACATTTGGTGACGATCAATAATGGGACGGACACCGGAATTTTACAGCTGGAACTTATTCCTTCTGATTTTCCGCAGGCAAAACTCGTAACTCCAAAGCAAGTGAAATTCACCGCTCCGGATGGCACGACCATCTTTGGCCAACTCTTCGAAAAAGAAGGTGGCCCGGCCAAAAAGCCCGGCGTGGTTTTCGTACATGGCGGACCGCAGCGACAAATGCTTCTGGGCTGGAGTTACATGGATTATTATTCGAATACCTATTCGCTGAATCAGTATTTGGCAGAACTTGGATTCTCAGTTTTGTCTGTGAATTTCAGACTGGGTATCGGTTATGGGTATGAATTTCACCGTCCTGCAAACGCCTATCATCAGGGAGCTGTGGAATATCAGGATGTGAAAGCTGCCGGAGAATACCTCGCTTCTTTGCCTCAGGTTGATGGGGAGAAAATCGGTGTTTATGGTGGTTCGTATGGCGGATATCTGGTTTCTCTTGCCCTGGCACGAGATTCAGATTTGTTCAAAGTCGGGGTGGACATTCATGGAGTACACGATCTGGATGGACGATATGCGCTTCCTGACGGTTACGAAAAAGCTCCGGACTACGAGCAAGCAAAGAAAGTCGCCTGGGAATCCTCGCCTATTCCGGATCTGGCGACCTGGACTTCTCCGGTTTTATTCATCCATGCGGACGACGATCGCAATGTAGCCATAAGTCAGACGGTGGATCTGATCCGAAGATTTGAAGAGTTGGGAAAGCCATACGAATCGATCCTTATTCCGGGTGACACACATCATTGGATGAAGTGGAGCAATATGATTCGGATGGATCAGGCTACGGCTGATTTCCTGAAAAAGCATTTAATGGATTAATGACTTTATGAGTAGCTGTGGATGAAGACACTCACAGCGGCAATTGAAAGCAAGATAAACTCGCCAACGGGAGTGTCTCCTCCCATTATTCGGCATAAACAAATGTAAGGGCACCACTTATATCGACGGATATTACCAACTAAGTTTCTGGAAAATTATGGCGGATAACAAAACCAAACCCGAAAAGACCTCCGTTCCGGACTTCATCAATTCAGTGGAAGATGAACAGAAAAGGAAGGACAGCTTCGCTCTTTTGGAACTCTTCAAATCGATCACCAAAGAAGAACCGGTCATGTGGGGACCGTCGATCATTGGATTTGGGGAATACCATTACAAGTACGCTTCGGGTAGGGAAGGCGACTTTCTGATCACCGGATTTTCTCCCAGAAAAGCAGCTTTGACCCTTTACCTGATGGGCTGCATGGAGAATGAGTTCGTTCATTTAATGGAAAAGCTGGGCAAATATAAAATGGGAGTCGGATGCCTTTACATCAAGAAACTGACTGACGTAGATCCGGATATTTTGAAGCAATTGATTTCTGAATCTTTCGACTTCATGAAAGCTAATTATCCAACCAAATGATTCATATCCTGAACGGAGACGCATTAGCGATGAAGGTTCCGAGCTCCATTCCCGGGGAGAAAATAATCGTTCGGGAAGCCCTGATCGACGGACCGGTGAAAGCTGATTCCCTGAATGAATTTTGGAAAATCAGAGGCAAGTTTATCAACGAAAACTACCCTGACGCTTCCGATTTAAATTATTCAAAACTCACCGTTTCGGAATTCGAAAAAATCCTTAACCTCCCGCCAGATTCAAAAATCTATTGCTGGTTTGAGGAGGATTTGTTTTGTCAGGTGAATCTTTGGTTCGTGATTTATTTGCTTCACAACCATCCCGGGGACATTTTCCTGGTTCTTCCCTATCCGGATTCTCCCTATCATTTCAGCAGCTTAAGCGAACAGGATTTGGTAAATTCTTTTGAGTCCAAAGCCCATTTCCTGAATACCAAAGAGCGTAAAATTCTGGAAACCCTCTGGCAACATTTTCAAAATGAGAAAATCTTTGAAGCAATTCAGATCGGCGAACTATTTAACGAGCGCTTTCCCTTTCTGAAGCAGGCAATTGAAGCCTGGCGAGATATGATACCGGTAGGAGACTATCCCGGAAAACCAAAAGCGACTTTGCTGGAAATCCAAAAAGAACTTCAAACCGAGGAATTTGAGCCGCTTTTCAAGGAATTTCAAAAGCGATTGCCTGTTTATGGATTTGGTGATTTGCAGGTGAAAAGGCTCTTAAAAGAAATTAAAAAAGCATAAACTGAGTCCATGCTTTTAGAGCGGGTAATGAGTCTCGAACTCATGGCCTTCAGCTTGGGATCCGCCGCGGCAGACTACCAACTTAACCACACCCGCAATATTTCCCGAGTCAGAAAATTGAGTCATTATTTTTCATGTGAGCAAACCTGCTTTTTCTACCCTCATTACCTAACTTCACCACATGCATTGGTTCACAGAATTCCCCATTCCCAAATCAGAGTCCCCCATTTCCCACAGTTCAAAAATTCTGAGCATGGGTTCCTGCTTTGCCCAGACAATCGGGCAGAAAATGTTGGATTCCAAACTGGATATTCTGGTCAATCCCTTCGGAACAATCTTTCATCCAAATGCTCTGGCGGATCTTTTGGAAGCGGGAATCTCCGGAAATCAACCGGATGAAAACCTGATTTCAGAGCGGGAGAGATTGTTTTTTCACTATTCTGCTCATTCTGATTTGGTTGGAAAGTCTAAGGAAGAATTGCTGGAAAAGCTCAATCAGCGAATTGAATTGACCGGAGAATATCTGAAAACCGGAACTCACCTGATCATGACTTTCGGCACAGCTTGGGTTTACGAGTTTAAGAAAACTCAGACCTTGGTCGCTAACTGCCATAAACAGCCTTCGAATTTCTTCGAAAAACGCTTGTTGAGTTTGGACGAAATGAAAATGGCTTTGGAAAAGCTGATTTCAAAACTTTCGGTTTTCAATCCAAACCTAAAAATCGTCCTCACTGTCAGCCCAGTTCGCCATATCAAAGATGGAATCCCTGAAAATCAGCTCAGCAAAAGTCTGCTTCGGGTTCTTTGCGCAGACATGGAAAGGGATTCTGAAAACGTCAGTTACTTCCCGGCTTATGAGATCATGATGGATGAATTGAGGGATTATCGTTTCTATAAATCTGACTTAATTCATCCTACGGAGCAAGCTGAGAATTACATCTGGGAAAAGTGGGCAGCGGCTTTCTTTACTTCGGAAACCCAATCCAAAATCGATCAAATAAATAAAATCAGGCAGGAACTTGCTCATCAAGCACTGAATCCTGGCAGTGAGGCACATCTTAAGTTCCTTCAAACCCTAAGGCAAAAGCTGGAACGAATGCAACCTGAATTCGATTTTTCAAGGGAAATCGAAACAACCAAACAAAACCTCGAAGGGCTTTAATTTTGTTGGTTGATCAATTTTAAAATCTATGTAAATCCGCAATCTTGCCATTGACTTATTTAAACAATCGAAAATCCAGAAGAACGATTGATTTTCGATTTCTTCGGTCTTCGGTCATCGGTCTTCCGACCCGTTAACTAAGGAAAATTCGCCTACTGGTAGAAAAGCGTAAATACAGATTAAACCCTTTCAATTTTCCAATGTCCACAAATCGCCTCATCAATAGCCAAAGTCCTTATTTGCTTCAGCATGCTCATAATCCGGTGGATTGGTTTCCCTGGGGTCCGGAGGCTTTGCGAAAAGCAGAAATCGAAAACAAGCCAATTATCGTTTCCATCGGCTATTCGGCTTGCCACTGGTGCCATGTAATGGAGCGGGAAAGTTTCGAAGATGAAGTCACCGCGGATCTGATGAATGAACATTTCGTCTGCATCAAAATCGACCGGGAAGAGCGTCCGGACATCGACAATATATACATGGATGCGGTGCAAAACATGGGATTACAGGGCGGATGGCCACTGAATGTTTTCCTGATGCCAAACCAGAAACCTTTCTATGGCGGCACTTATTTCAAAAATGACCAATGGAAAAACCTGCTGGCAAATATCTCCGACGCCTTTGCGAAGCACGAGGATCAATTGGCGGAAAGCGCCGAAGGTTTTGGGCATAGCCTGAACCGAAAAGAAACGGAGAAGTATGGAATTACTGCCGGAAATCAGGAACTCGATCCTGACGAACTCGCAGAAGTGATCGCCAAACTTACGGCCCAATTTGATCCGGAATGGGGTGGGATGAATCGAAAACCCAAATTCCCCATGCCTGCCATCTGGAATTTTGTACTCGATTATGCGCTGTTAAGCAAGAATCGGGGTTTGCTCGATAAAGTACTTTTCACCCTGAGAAAGATCGGAATGGGAGGAATCTACGATCAACTCCGCGGTGGATTTGCGCGCTATTCAGTCGATGGAGAGTGGTTTGCCCCTCACTTCGAAAAGATGCTCTACGACAATGGGCAATTGCTGGAGATGTATGCCAAAGCCTGGCAAGTCAGCAAAGACCCATTTTTCCAAGAAAAAGTAACCGAAACCATCGCCTGGCTGGAAGCTGAAATGCTTCAGGAAGAAGGTGGATTTCACTCCGCTCAGGACGCTGACAGCGAAGGTGTGGAAGGAAAATTTTACGTCTGGTCCTATTCAGATTTGAAAAAATTGATGCCGGAAGAAATGCCCTGGCTGAGCAAATTATACAACCTGAGACCCGGAGGAAACTGGGAAGAAGGGGTGAATATTCTCTTCCAAACGAGTCCTTATGCTGAAATTTCAGCAGAGTTTGGAATGACGGAAAAGGAGTTGATCGAAAAGCTGAATGCTGTCAAATCCAGACTTTTGGAAATCAGAAATAAGCGAATCTTTCCGGGCAAGGATGATAAAATCCTGAGTGGCTGGAACGGACTCATGAGCGCCGGATTGATCCAGTCTTTTTATGCAACCAGAAATGACAACACGCTAAATCTTGCGATCCGAAACCTGGAATTCATTCGTGAAAAGATGATGATAAAGGGTGTACTCTATCGATCCTATAAAAATGGGAACGCTTACACTCCCGGTTTTCTCGAAGATTATTCATCGGTGATTAGGGCTAGTTTGATGGCTTTCGAAGCAACCGGAAAAGCTGAATGGTTGCAGTTTTCGAAGCAACTTACAGACTTTTGCCTGGAGAAGTTTTACGATGTGAGCGATGGATTTTTCTTTTTCAACAACCCAAAAGCCGAGAAACTTATCGCAAATAAAAAAGAACTTTTCGATAATGTGATTCCTGCATCCAACTCGATCATGGCGCGAAACCTTCATCGGCTTTCGCTTTTTACTTACGAAGAAAATTATGGTGAAATCGCTTCCAAAATGCTGGGAGGCATGAAAGATCTGGTCTTGAAAGATCCCGGATTCCTTTGCAATTGGGCAAATCTGTTTTTGGAAATACTTTTGCCAACTGCCGAAGTTGCGATTGTCGGAAAAGATGCCGAAGCCAAAGCAAGAGAGTTTCAGCAAGCTTATTTCCCTAATTTAATTTTGGCTTTTTCTGATTCTCCGACAGAAACTGTCCCGATTCTTCAGGGCAAAACTTCGGATTCGACGGGAAATGCCTTAATTTATGTCTGCTTCGATCATGCCTGCCGAAAGCCGGTAAGCAACTTGAAAGAAGCTGTCGCACAACTCCCTTATTTAGCCTGATTTGGTGGAAAGCCTGTTTGAAGATCAAGATTTTTTTGCTCAGGAAAGCGGAAATAACTTCGCGGATATCATTCTGCCCGTGCCGATCCCGCGGATGTTTACGTACCGAATTCCGAAAAACCTTCAACCTCAGGTCAATCTGGGTTCGAGGGTAATCGTCCAATTCGGCAAAAAGAAAATCCTCACAGGAATCATCGGAAAGGTTCACAACAAACCTCCACAGGCTTACGAAGCCAAGTCGATTCTGGATATTCTGGACATTCAGCCGAGCGTCAATCCCTTGCAAATCCGCTTTTGGGTCTGGATGGCAGAGTATTATTGCTGCCATATCGGAGAAGTGATGCATGCGGCTTTGCCTTCCGGATTACGACTTTCCAGCGAAAGCAAGGTGCAATTGAATCCGAATTTTGACCGGGAAGAAAGCGATTATCCGCTCGATGACAGGGAAATCAAAATCCTGGAAGCGCTGGATAAATCGGAAGAGATCAGCTACGAGGACTGCGAAAAAATCCTCGGAGTGAAGACTATCCATCCGATCCTGAAAAGTCTGGTGGGCAAAGAAGCGATTCTGATTTTTGAGAAAGTTCAGGAGAAATACACCCCGAAAGTAGAGACCCGCGTTCGGCTCACTTCCGAAATCGCGTCTGATAAAAAAGCTTTGGAGGCAGTTTTTGAAGCCCTGGCTGGAAAGCCAAAGCAGGAATCCATCCTGCTGAAATACCTGCGCGATGTTCCGGTTTTTCAGAAAGCCCCTCTCAATGAAAAAGGAGTGAACAAAGCCAGCCTTTTGGAAGAAGGAGACTCTGAGAGTTCTTTGAAAACCCTGATCAAAAATAAGGTTTTCGAAACTTTCAAATTGGTTGTCAATCGAATCGAAGAGGAAGTACCGGAAAAAGAACCGGCCATTCTTTCTTCCACACAACAAACGGCTTTCGCGGAAATCAAAAACCATTATGAAACCAAACAGACGGTTTTATTGCACGGGGTAACCGGTAGCGGAAAGACTGAAATCTATATTCAACTGATCCGGGAAGTGATGGAAAGCGGTTCGCAGGTCTTGTTGCTTTTGCCGGAAATTGCCCTGACGACTCAGATCGTAAGCCGCCTGAAAAAAGTCTTTGGCAGTCAGATGGGAGTTTATCATTCGAAGTATTCGGATAACGAGCGCGTGGAAGTTTGGAATGGCGTTTTGAGCGGAAGATTCTCGTTTGTCGTGGGCGTTCGTTCTTCGATTTTTCTTCCTTTTGATAGTCTGGGAATGATCATCGTGGATGAAGAGCATGAACCCAGCTATAAGCAATTTGATCCGGCACCGAGATTCCATGCCCGGGATGCAGCGATTATGCTGGCCTATTTCCATCAGGCGCGCACACTTTTAGGTTCGGCAACTCCATCGTTCGAATCATATTTCAATGCGACTCAAGGAAAATACGAGTACGTTGAAATCAATCATCGATTCGGAGATGCAAGTATGCCGGAATATCATCTGGCGGATTTGACTGCCGATCGAAAAAAGAATCTCCTCAAACTGGAAACAACCCGTATCTTGAGAGAAAAAATCCAGGAAGCATTATCCAAACAAGAGCAGGTTCTGATTTTCCAGAATCGTCGTGGCTATTCTCCCTATATCCAATGCGAGGATTGCGGCTGGACGGGCGAGTGTGTGCAATGCGACGTCAGTCTGACCTACCATCAATTCGCCGAGGAACTCCGCTGTCATTATTGCGGGTACAAGGAAAAAGTACCTTCCTCCTGCCCTGCCTGCGGAAGTACGCAATTGGCGACCATGGGAATGGGAACCGAACGGATCGAGGAATCGCTAAGTTTGCTTTTCCCCGAAGCCAGATTGGGCCGAATGGATCTGGATACAACGCGGAATAAATTTGGCTATCAGCGAATACTGGATGAGTTTGGCGCCGGAAACCTGGACATCCTGGTCGGAACACAAATGATTACCAAAGGCCTTGATTTTGGTAGGGTGACGGTCGTGGGAATCTGGGATGGGGATCGAATTTTGAACTTCCCTGACTTCAGATCAGGAGAACGGGCATTTCAGCAAATAACACAAGTGGCCGGAAGAGCAGGCCGAAGAGATGCCAAAGGCCAGGTAATCATCCAAACCCGGAATCCGGAAACGCAACTTTATGAACAAGTGATCAAGGGGGATTACGCGGAGTTTTTCCGTCATGAAATGTTTGACAGAAAGAAGTATTACTATCCGCCTTATGTGAAACTTGTCAAGATCACAACGCGACATTCAGATCTCAAAGTGGCAGAAAAAGCTGCAAATTCACTCCATCGGGAAATGGCCAATATCGCCGTGAAGAAGATTGTACTCGGTCCTGAGAAAGGAGTTATTGCACGGATCAAAAATCAGTACCAGTTCGAAAGCCTGATCAAGTTGGATCGATCGGGAAATACTCAGGTGGTATTCAAAGAGAGTTTGGCAAAAATCATCGAAGAACTTCAGTCAAGGCCGGAATTCAGATCCGTCAGATGGATAGCAGATGTGGACCCGAGTTGAAGGAGGTTGGAGGTTGGAAGTTGGAGGTTGGAGGCAGTGATCAGTTGCAGTGATCAGTCGCAGTTTGCATCAATTTTAACTTGAAAAGGCAATTCCTAAGGATGTCTTTTTTTTATACCCCGAAGACTCTAAGAAACCAAGTTTAAAATCTGTGTCGCTCCGTGACTTTTTCTGTGAAAATCTGTGGGAAACTTTTCGTCCAGTATCCCTCCTACTTATTCTCCTCCATAAAACCCAAAACTTCCTTATATCCCCGATTATTGGTCCAGAAGAACTGGGTGATCATCGGGATGTGTTTCTTCTTTTTGTAATACTCATAGTCAATTGTAATCCCCTTCTCATCCGCTTCTTTTCGGAATCTATCGATCGTAAGCCGGATTCCCGGATAGGTTTTTTCACCCTCCATTATCAGCATGGGCATATTTTTTCCTTCCAAAAAGTAAATCGGAGAAGTTACTTTCCAAACCTCCGGATCCTCGGTGAAGGCACCCAAATATTTGGTTCCCTCGTCTGTACCCTTGGTTTCCTGCAAAAACCAATGCATGTCCAATCCTGCCGGATCTATCAGAATCGCACCTTTCAGAGGGTTTTCCATTTCTGAATTCAGGAAATTACTCTCTTTGGTGGCAAGCAAAGCTGCCAAATGTCCGCCTGCCGAATGCCCGGAAATAAATATTTGATCCGGATCACCACCATAATTCGCGATATGCTTTTTGGTCCAAATCACAGCCTGAACAGCTGCCAGTTCCATAGATTGGATCTGAAAGTCCGGAGCCAAAGGATAATCGATCACAACTGTAACCACAGATTTCCTGGCCAATCTGCTGCCCAAAAAATCATAGATTTCCTTGTTCCCGCTCTTCCAGCTTCCGCCATGAATGAAAATCAAAACCGGAAGATCTTTGGCTCCCTTTGGAGCAAAAACATTCAGCTGCTTTTCCGGCAAGGATTGTTTTGAATCCGCCTCAAAATAGGTCAGGTTCTTACTTCTCGAAATCGTCTGAAATGCACATCCCTGAAGCAGGATCAATAAACAAAACAGGGATACTTTAATCAGTTTTCGGGTTTCAAATAGCATGGATAAATAAGCTTGCAGGCGGCAATATGTTCAAAATCTAACGAAATAAATTTTACTTTTCAGAGTCATAAACGCACCTAAAGTCAAATTCGGATTGGGCAGAGATGTTTACGAGCGATCCAATTGAAATAAGATGTTCAATTGAATTTCATCTCTTAAAAATACTCCGTGAATCTCCATACCTCCTCTGTGTAGCTCCGTGTCATCTTAAAAAAACCATCATCCGCACCTCAGTTACTCCTCTGTGTATCTCCGTGCTTCCTCGGTGTAACTCCGTGTAATTTTCAAAAAGCACCCATTCAGGGCTTTTCCTCCAATATCCCTCAGTGAATCTCCATACCTCCTCTGTGCCTCTTCTGTGTATTTCCGTGACATCTTAAAAAAACCATCATCCATACCTCAGTTCCTCCTCAGTGTATCTCCGTGCTTCCTCGGTGTAACTCCGTGTAATTTTAAAAAGCACCCATTCAGGGCTTTTCCTCAATATCCCTCAGTGAATCTCCATACCTCCTCTGTGCCTCTTCTGTGTATTTCCGTGTCATCTTAAAAAAACCATCATCCACACCTCAGTTCCTCCTCTGTGTATCTCCGTGCTTCCTCGGTGTAACTCCGTGTAATTTTCAAAAAGCACCCCTTCAGGGCTTTTCCTCCAATATCCCTCAGTGAATCTCCATACCTCCTCTGTGCCTCTTCTGTGTATTTCCGTGTCATCTTAAAAAAACCATCATCCACACCTCAGTTCCTCCTCCGTGTATCTCCGTGCTTCCTCGGTATAACTCCGTGTAATTTTCAAAAAGCACCCATTCATGGCTTTATCTCCAATATCTCTCTGTGAATCTCTATACCTCCTCTGTGTATCTCCCCGTGCTTCCTTGGTGTAACTCCGTGTAATTTTCAAAAAGTGCCCCTTCAGGGCTTTAACTCCAATATTTCTCTGTGAATCTCCGTGTAATTTTGATATAATGAACCAGTTTCTGATTTTTACCCGATAAGCGACTTTTATCAGTGTTTTCTAGCGAGTTAGGATGTTACTTTGATTTAAATACAATCTGCATGAGGAATTCAAAACCGTTTTTTCGCCGAAATCCCGGCCATTCAAACTTGGTTAGCATCCTGTTCCTCTTTGGGTCCTTCATCTTTCTTTTTTCCTGCGGAAAATCTGAAAATAAAACCATAAAACCGGAATTACGATCAATCTCCGAATCCGTCTATGCTTCCGGAACAGTGAAAGCATTGGATCAATATGAAGCTTTTACACTCGCAAGCGGACCAATTCAGGAGATTTTCGTGAAGGAGGGAGACACCGTAGAGATAGGAACTCCGATTCTGGCAGTATTCAGCGAGCGGGAAAAGCTCAGCCGGGAAAGTGCGGAATTGGCCAGATCTTTTGCTGATCAGCAAGCCAATCAAAGCCGGATCAGAGATCTGGAGCTTTCGATAGAATTGGCGAAAAGCAAAATGAAAAACGATTCGCTTCTCTATGAAAGACAGAAAAATCTCTGGAGCAAAGGAATCGGATCGGCTGTGGAACTGGAACAGAGACAGCTTTCATACCAAAGCTCAAAAAACAGCTATGATTCGTATTTGCTTCGCTATCAGGAATTGAAACGTGAAGTTGAATTCAACTCCAAAAGCGCATCCAAAACTCTGGATATCAGTAAGGTTTTGGAAAGTGAATACGTTCTAAAAAGTAAAATCAAGGGAAAAGTTTACGCTATTCTCAAGGAAAAAGGGGAAATGGTCACAGCTCAGATCCCTCTTGCAATCCTTGGCAGTGCAGATAAATTCCAGTTGGAACTCCAGGTAGATGAATACGATATCTCTAAAGTCATTCCCGGTCAGCGCGTGATGGTCAGTATGGATAGCTACAAAGGGGAAGTTTTTGAAGCCAAAGTAACCCAGGTCTATCCGATCATGGATACCAAATCAAAGAGCTTCACGGTAGAGGCTGAATTCCTTGAAAATCCTCCCCGGCTTTATCCAAATTTGACTTTGGAGGCAAATATCATTACCGAAACCAAAGAAAACACGCTGGTAATCCCCCGAAACTATCTGATCAATGACGAGCGTGTAATCATGGAAAATGGGGATACACTTCTCGTAAAAGTGGGAATCAGAGATTATCAGTTTGCAGAAATCCTCGAAGGATTGGATGAGAATACAACCTTAATCAAACCTCAGAAATGAAATGGTCCCTGATTTTTGAGCTTTCGAAGGCGCTGATGCTGGCGAGATTCAAGCAAACTCTGATTGCAGCGGTCGGGGTTACTTTCAGCATCACCATGTTTGTTGCTTTGCTCAGTTTCATGAATGGGCTGAACTCCATGCTCGATGGCTTGATTCTAAATCGTACGCCTCACATCCGTTATTACAACGAAATCAAACCGAATCCTGATCAACCGATATCGCTTTCCGGAGAATTTGAAAATTCACTGAATGTCATCAGATCCATCAAACCCAGCACGAGCCGATTAGCGATTCATAACAGCGAGTCGATAATGAAAACCCTGACCAAAGATCCCAGGGTTCTTGGACTCAGCCGAAAAATCTCCGCTCAGGTATTTTTCAACGTGGGGACAATAGACCTTACCGGGGTAATCAATGGAATCGATGTGGAGAAAGAGGCGGAATTATTCAGCTTCGAGGATTATGTGACCTCCGGTAATTATCCGGACCTCAACCAAAGCAATGCAATTATTTTAGGAAAAGGGCTGGCTGATCGGATGCTAGCCGGCATTGGCGATGTCATCCAGATTACAACCGCACAAGGAAATCGGGTTCAGCTCAAAGTTGTCGGATATTACCAATCTGGTTTGGGAGAGTACGATAACGCGAATAGTTTTGCATCCATTTCCAACGTCCAGAAAATGCTCGGGGAATCTCCCTCCTACGTGACAGACATCCAAGTGAAGCTCAAGGATTTTGCTCTTGCTCCCGGTATGGCCAGAGAAACCAGTCAGGTTTTTGGGATTGATGCGGACGATATCCAAACCGTCAATGCCCAATTCGAAACCGGTACAAATATCAGAAACCTGATCAGCTACGCTGTGGGAATCACCCTTTTGGTGGTTTCTGGGTTCGGGATTTATAATATCCTGAACATGATGATTTATGAAAAACTGGATACGATCGCCATCCTGAAAGCTATCGGATTCAACAGTCAGGATGTCAATCGGATTTTCATCACCATCGCTTTGTCAATCGGAATAATCGGTGGCACTGCAGGGCTTTTGTTTGGATTTTTCGCCGGCCTTGGGATTGAGAAAATTCCATTCGAAACGGAAGCATTGCCCACTATCAAGACTTTTCCTGTCGATTTCAATCCAAAATACTACCTAATCGGAGGAGTTTTTAGTTTGATAACCACCTATATGGCAGGGTTTTTCCCAGCCCGAAAAGCTAGCAGCGTGGATCCTGTAGAGATAATCAGAGGAAAATGACAGAACCTATTAAGCCTGTTCTCGAAGCGAAAAACATCGATAAGTTTTTCTACAATCCCACTAAAACTCAGGTGTTGAAAAAAGTGAGTTTCAGCGTGAACAGGGGAGAATTTGTATCGGTCATGGGAAAATCAGGTTGCGGAAAATCTACCCTGCTCTACATCCTTTCGACCATGGATACTTCCTACACAGGCGAACTTTTCATGGATGAGCAGTTAATTACCAAAAAACCTTCCGACTACCTTTCTCATCTGAGAAATGAGAACATCGGGTTCGTCTTTCAGTTCCACTACCTCATCAATGAGTTTTCTGTGTTGGAAAATGTGATGATTCCGGGTCTGAAACTTGGGAAATATTCCAGAGAGGAAATGGAGCACCGAGCAATGGAAAAGCTGAAGATTTTTGACATGCAGGACCATGCTTTGAAAAAAGCGAATCAGCTTTCCGGAGGCCAAAAGCAACGGGTAGCCATCGCACGCGCCCTGATCAATGATCCTCTGATCATCATGGGAGACGAACCTACCGGAAATCTGGACAAGAAAAACTCCGATATCGTATTCAATATTTTCAAAAGTCTGGCTAAAGATTTTAATCAAACGATGCTGATCGTCACCCATGATCCTGAGTTTGCGGGGGGAACAGATCGCACGATTGAGATGGAGGATGGAAGGGTGATCAGTTTTTAGTAGGTGAGAGCAGTCGCAGTTGTCAGTTTTCAGTCACAGTCCCAGTCCCAGTGGGCAGTCGCAGTGCGCAGTCGCAGTCGCGGTGATCAGTCGTAGTGGGCAGTCGCAGTAAGCAGAGGGAATCGCAGTGGGAAAATGGAGTCGCAGTGATCAGTCGCAGTTGGCATAGGGACTCGCAGTTGAAAGAATATCAATGCTAACTGTTTCCTGAGACTGAATACTGAGACTCTTTTCCTGAGACTGATCACTGACCACTAAACAGCCGGTTCCTGCTGGCTCAGGCAATGGAAAGATCCCAATCCCCAAATGATATCGGTGGAATCTACCCCGACTACTTTTCTGTCAGGAAAGCATTGGGTCAAAATATCAAGCGCATTCTGATCATTTTTATCACGGAAAGTCGGCACTACCACCGCATGGTTTGCGATGTAGAAATTTGCGTAGGAGGCCGGAAGTCGCTGCACTTCCCAAATCACCGGTGAAGGCATAGGAAGCTCAACGATATTGAGTTGCTTGCCATTTTCCAGACGCATTTGCTTCAGCATCTCCAGGTTTTCCTCCAGAATCAAATGATTCTCATCCTGCTTATTTTCCTCCACCACGGTTACGACTGTGTCTTCATTGACAAAGCGGGTGATGTCATCGATATGACCGTCAGTATCGTCTCCGATGATCCCGTCCCCAACCCAAAGGATATGATTTACCCCATAAAAATCCTGGAGGAATCGCTCGATTTGAGTTTGGTTCAGATGTGGGTTTCGGTTTTCATTTAGCAAACAGGCTTTTGAAGTCAGGAGCGTTCCTTTTCCATTGAACTCGACCGAACCTCCTTCCATGACGATTCCGGGCCTGAAGCAAGGAATTCCCAATTTCTCAGCTATGCGAATCGGAATCTGATTATCGAGATCGTGAGGAGGATATTTATTTCCCCAGGCATTGTAGTCCCACTTCACCAAAACTTTCTTCACATCCGCATTTGGATTGATCAGGAATGCCGGGCCATGATCCCTGCACCAGGCATCATTGGTGGGAAAAAAATGGAAGCTGATTTGACTCATATCCACTCCTGCAGCCAGCAAATGTCCGGTGGCAAAAGATTTCATCGTCTCATCCGTCACATTAATATTCACACGCTCACCCAACGACACATACTTGATAAACTCAGCATAGCGCGGGAAAATGGTATTGATTTTCCCCGGCCAGGATTCCTCTTTATGAGGCCAGCTCAGCCAGGTGGAAGTATGTGGGGCAAATTCCGCAGGAAAATAATAACCCAGTTCAGCCGGTGTAGCAACACCCGACTTTGCCAATTCGAAAATATCTTGCATCAGGAATTATTCTTCGTCCAAAAATCTCTTGGTGATCGGCTGATAGCTGTCGATTCGACGGTCTCTCAGGAATGGCCAATGCGTTCTGTATCGGTCGGAACTTGCAAAATCAAGCTCTTCGACGTGGATTTGCTCCTCGTCGTGACTTGCCTTGAACAGCACCCGACCAAATGGATTGGCTACAAACGAGCCTCCCCAGAATTTCATATTACCCTCGATTCCCATTCGGTTTACAGAGATCACAGGGATTCCGTTTGCCACCGCATGGGAGCGCTGAATCGTCTGCCAGGCACCGTATTGCTCCTCATTCGTCGCCGCATCCTGATCCTTGTGCCAGCCGATTGCTGTAGGGTAAACCAAAAAGTCTGCACCCTTCAAAGCAGTGATTCTTGCTGCCTCAGGATACCATTGGTCCCAACAGATCAACACTCCGATCTTGCCGAATTTGGTTGGGAAAACCTTGTAGCCCAAATCGCCCGGAGTGAAGTAGAATTTCTCAAAATAGCCCGGATCATCCGGAATATGCATTTTTCGATATTTGCCAAGGTAAGTTCCGTCAGCATCGAGAACTGCTGTGGTATTGTGATACAATCCTTCTGCTCTTTTCTCAAACAGAGAAGCCACGATCACCACGCCGAGTTCTTTTGCCAATGCACCCATCACATCCGTGGATGGACCGGGAATGGCTTCGGCGAGTTTGAAGTTTTCGTATTCCTCCACATCGCAGAAATAAAGCGAGCGAAAAAGTTCTTGCAAAACCACCACTTGGGCGCCTTTGGCAGCCGCCTCACGGATTCCCGCGATGGTTTTGACCATGTTTTCGGCTACATCGGAGGAGCAGCTCAACTGGACTAGGCCAACTTTTACAGTTTTATTTGCCACGGTTGTTTCTTTTGATTGAGGTGCAAAGATACCTTGGACGGGGGGGATTGGCAAATGGAGATTGGGGAATAGGGATTAGGGATTAGGGATTAGGAGAATAAGAGATTTTGAGATTCGGGTTCTATTGAGACCTAAAAAGTTGGAGGATTTTTCTATTTTGGGGATATGAAATCAGGGAGGTCAGGACTGAACACGGAATTTTGATAATTATTCAGGAATCCGGGAAAAAGGCGGAGTTTTTGGATGGCTGATTTTCCGAGGCTCAAGAATGCCACTCCCGAACAGCTACAACAATGTGGAGAAATTAGAGATGGAAAAAAGCTGCATTGGAAGATATTGGAGAGGGATCTATTGGTTAGCGAATGAGATTCTTGTTATAAATCCAATTACTCCCGACAATTGTCGGGATGGAAAAATAAGAGGGTGGAATTGCAAATATCACCCAGCGCCAATCTGAACTTCATACTTGGAAGGGACAGACTACGCCTAGCAGGGGATTTTGAAAGTAGGAATTACTTTGAATTTAAGAGCCGCTTTAAGGATAAAGAAATAGGAAACTAAAGCTCAGGCTTCGTTTCCGGGTGTTTCTCCCAATACTGGACAATGGAAGGCATATATTCATCGCTTTCGATTATTCCATGAAGATCCCCTTTCTGTCCTGGGTAAAGAAAGATTTTATTGTCTTCTACCTTCTCTACGGTCAAGGCCTCAATTTCAAGTAAGCTCTTTACTTTTTTCCAATCTTCAGGGTCGGTAATGAAGGTTTCGAAACGGATATAGAATTCTTCACCGATTGGAGGAACAGGATAGTCGCTTGGGATTTCAGCAGAAATAGGGGGTTCCGTTGGTATAATGATCTTCAAACTCATGGCAAAATAGTTAGTTTATTAAAACTAGTCATGATTTCAGAGAAAGGCAATGCCTCTATTTCTAATTCAAAACTCCTAACTCCATACTTCTCATTTTTTTACTTCTCCAACAAATGAAATCTCTCCTTTCAAAAGTTCCAATCAAAATGACTTTGATAACTCAACCACCTATCTATTAAAATATTTAGCTGTATCGGTGAACTTCTCTTGGAGAACATGTCCCGGAAGATGGTAGAAGACGGGGATGAAGTAGGGAACCCAATTAATAATTGGTAAAAATACTAGGGGCAATTGCAAATTCCACTCAGTTCCAAACGATAATCTGAATACACCTGGAGTAACACTTAAAAACAAAACCCCGGAATTGCAATTTGTTAATTTCCGGGGTCTTGGTATTTTATATAAGAAAGCTTTTAGCTCATTAAAGAGCGGGAGCATCATTGTTTTTCTTTTTTGAGGCATCTATACTCCAGATACCTGCTCCATATGCCGCAATGGATAAAAATAAGAAGCAGTATAAGACGGCTTTTTCACCACCATTCATTAGCGGATTCCATCCTTGAGGTGCATGTGCTATAAAAAATGCAGCGGCCATTTCACCACTGGCAATAAATGCAGCTAGACTTGTAAACAGACCGATCATTATAAGAATTCCTGCTACCAATTCAATGATACCAGCCAATCCCAACTGTGAAAATAATTCTACCGTTTCACCATCTCCAGGCCATCCAAAAAGCTTTTGGGTGCCATGCATTAAAAACATAAATCCTGCGACTATTCTTAAAATCGCATAAATTTCAGACGAATAATTTCCTAAATACTTTTTCATGATTTTTTAGTTTTAGTGAAAATAAAGAACTTGAGAAAATGATTTAAAATGTAAATCCGCTTTTTTGCCAGTATGGATCTAAAAGCAATTAAGAAGGGGGTTTCCTTAAGGTATTAGACTGCTTCCGTCTGCCGTCTCCAAGCCAGAAAAGCTAAGAAGATAAGGCTAATAGCATATTTATGGATTATCAGATTGCTTTAAATACATTTTATCATATATGAATATACTGAGGTAACCACTTAATTTCATATCATTATCCTAAATCAAATGAAGGAAATGGACATTTTTAAAGGACAAGGTATCATATAGTTTTCTCAACGGTTCAAAACGGAAGAAGATTGTAAAAAATACCTCAGTGAATTGAAGTGGAATCAGGAATTTATATGCAGGAAGTGCGGCCATCAAGGAAGCCAAATCCGCAAAGACTTTTCCAGAACCTGCAACAAGTGTAGTGATACGGAAAGCCCTGGTGCTGGCACACTGTTCCATAAGGTGAAATTTGGTCTTTTGAAGGCTTTTCACATCTGCTTTGAAATCGAAGATTCGACGGAGTCAAATGGCAACTACAACCAAAAGTCTTTCTGCCCTTCAAGTGTCTAAACGCTATGCTGTCCGCCCACAAACAGCCAGGATGTTCATGCACAAAGTGCGTGAGGCGATGAAATCAAGTGAGTCTCAACCGCTCACCGGAGCGGTGCATGTATATGAGTTTGTCGTCGGAGGCAAGGAAACAGGGCATGTAGGAAGAGGGTATGGAGGGAAAAAGAAAAAAGTGGTCTGTGCGGCTGAATTGACCGATTCCGGTAAAGTGAAGCGGTTTTATGCCATGCAAATCAAGGATTTTTCATCCAAATCATTACGTCCCATCTTCGAAAGACATATCTCGAAAGAGGCTCAAGTCACAACCGATGAATGGAAAGGCTATCTTCCTATAGGGAAAGATTATTCCATCAGTCAAATCCCCAGTAAACTTGGGCTTAATTTCATCGCTTTACACAATCTGATCCATCAAGTCAAATCCTGGATCCGAACAACCTACTCTTGGGTAAGCAAAAAACACATTGAACGGTATATGAATGAATATTCCTACCGAATAAATAGATCTCAGTCTAAGCAAACTATTTTCCACAATTTGATAAAAAGGATGGTGTCAGCAGACAAACTATCTATTTAGAAAATAATATGATACTAAATGGTTACCTCTGTAATTCCTTTTACTAAAAAATACCCTATGTTGGGTATTTTTCAGATGGTTTTCATTTCCTATTTTCGAAGCAATTGAATCACCAACAAATATGAATAGAGAAGAACAATTACTTTTTTGTAAAAGATGTCAAAATCGCCAAATGGACATGAATGAGGGTTTACTTTGTTCAATTACAGGACAAAAGGCGGATTTTGAGGATTCCTGTGGAAATTTTCAACTTGACGAACGAGCACAGGCTGAAATGGCCGACTCCGTCCCGCTGACAGGCACGGAACTTTACTCCAGTTTGAATACCCAAAAGATCGAATTACTCCATTCGGAACAGAACTTTTCAATGGGAATTGC
Source organism: Algoriphagus sp. (assembly GCA_036676605.1). GTDB lineage: Bacteria > Bacteroidota > Bacteroidia > Cytophagales > Cyclobacteriaceae > Algoriphagus. The sequence continues at coordinate 39,955 of JAKFCO010000136.1, read as the reverse complement.
AGGTAGTATCTTTGTAGGCTTGGTAGGTGCAGGGCTTTGGGCAGCAATTACTGTAGCAACTGGTTGGAAAATTGGATACATGGCTTTAGCGATTGGAGCAGGGGTAGGGTTTACCATGCAATTTTTGGGAAAAGGGATTGATCAGAAATTTGGAATAGCCGGTGCTATAATTGCAGTTTTAAGCTGTGTTTTAGGCAATTTCTTTACCATTATGGGTTATATTTCTAATCAAGAAGGAATTAGCTATATCGAAACTCTGATGTATTTTGACTATTCGTACACCTTTGATCTGCTAGTTGAGACTGCACAACTTATGGATCTACTTTTTTATGGTATGGCTGGTTTTGAAGGTTATAAATTCGCTTTTCGAAGACTAAATCAATTGGAAGTAGCCGAATTGGGAAAGAGGTAATAATCCTACTGATCTTCCGAAAATCCCGAAAAAAATAAGTGAGTGACTCAACTGAATGCCATATCGTACAACAGTCATAATTAACTGCGCTTTCCTTTACCATTAGATCTCTAATTCCTGCCTTTTGGCATCAAAGACTTAGGTAACTCTCCCTCACCTGGTCAACTATTTATTTTTAACTTGGTGTGAAATCTGATTCTGAAAATTCAATGAGTGATATCCTGATTTACAAAAACGCTGACGGAACGATCAAGATCGACGTTCGCCTGGAAGAAGAAACGGTTTGGTTGACACAGGAGCAAATGGCTTCGCTTTTCGGAAAAGGAAGAAGCACAGTTACCGAACATATTCAAAATGTCTTTAAAGAAGGAGAATTAACGAAAAATATGGTCTGTCGGAATTTCCGACTAACCAGTCCACATGGCGCAATAGCCGAAAAAACTCAAGAAAAAGAGGTTAAACATTATAATCTCGATGTGATCATCTCCGTTGGTTACCGCTTCAAATCCCCACAGGGAACCCTCCTATCCTGACCACCCCGACAATTGTCGGGAGTAACTGACCATAAAAATCAAAATCCATTACCACTCCCAGCTTTCCTCCTATCTCCAGTGATTTTCCGGAGTGAGTTTTCCGAGGATTGGACAATATCCGAAACAAAGCATTTCATACAGATTCGGAAATTGAATTAACGGAGAAAATTTTTTCATTCGAACCTATGTCTCGTAACTTGAAATCAATAGAAGCAAATATATTATGTCTGCAACACTCAAATCATCAATTCATCAGCTAGTAGAAGAAATTGAAAATGAGCAACTCTTGGAGACGCTCAGAGATTTCCTTGTACTTCGAAAGGAAACTCAGCATGGAAAGCTTTGGGGAGAGTTGCCCGAAGAAAAAAAGGAGGAAATTTTACATGCCTTAGATGAATCCGAAGATGAATCAACTTTGATCCCAAGGGAAGATTTTTTGAAAAAGAAAAGATGAAAAACCCTCGTAAGCAAGCGAGCCAATCATGATTTTTTGATCATTAAGGATTATTTGGAGCGAACTTGGGGAAACAGTTCGGTCGAAAAACTTCTGAATCTAACGAATGATTTTTTGGACATTTTAGAAAGCTTTCCTGAAATCGGTGCCTTAGAATTTACTGAGAAAAACATCCGGGGTTTTCAGTTGACCCGGCAAACCAGGTTCTTTTATACCATTAAACCCAAGTATATTCTGATTCTGGCATTTTTCGATGTAAGGCCGAATCCTCAGACAAAAAATCTATGATTTCATTTCCTTCATTTCAGACTTTATTAGCCTGAAATGCAAAAACCATAGGAGTATAATATTCCATCTCATCCTTCAAGAAATGCCACCGGAAGTCCATGCTCTGGTGCAATACGCGAAGGAATAACACGCCGTACTCTTTACTGAAATAAAATATCATGTGAGAGTGATAGGTTAACTTCCTCAATTCAGAAATCAACTCGGAAGCATCACTTCTATTAAAATTCGAATTAGACAAAGCCTGAAAGGAATCATTCATATCCTTCAGGTACTTTTAGGATTACAATAAGCCAAATTGCTCAATCTCCACTAATTTCCCTCGATTACCAGTTCTTATAGTTTAATTTTTTTCTAAAGATTTCAAATAATGCAACTCATTATTTATCAAGGGTTAAACCAGGATATTTCTACACTAAATGCTTTAAATTTGTGAAGATTTCAATAGTATTTGATTTTGTTACTCACACTAAACTTTTTAAAACTATGAAAACACGAATAATTTGGGCTTTGATTTTTTCAGCCCTTTTGACAGGCCTTTTTTCTCAAACCTTTGCTCAGGAAATGAGCAAGCAGGACTATCTGGCCAAAAGTCGCACCCAAAAAACAACAGGCTTTATTTTGTTGGGAGGAGGTGTTGCTATGATTGCAGTAGGATCAGCATTATTTATGGGTGACCTTGCTGATACCGCAATTTCATGCACTTATTTAAATTGTTCCTCTGGCAGTGGGATGGAATCCGGAATGGTAATATCTGCAGTTGGCGGATTAGCTGCATTAGGAAGCATTCCAGTTTTTATCAGTTCCCGTAAAAATGCCAGGAAAGCAGCTCAAATGAGTTTCCGGAATGAGCCCACCTATAATCCAAAGTATGTAGGGAACATTCCAAGAGCAATTCCTTCGCTCAGCTTTTCTATCCCACTGAATTAAATCAGAGCGTTATTTATTCAAGGGAGATTTAAAAAATCTCCCTTGCTGAAGTGGATCCAGTACTGCTGGCGGGAGGAATTGGAAGGAACTTCAACATAAACCCCCTCTAAGATTAATCCAATGAATTGGCAGAATGCTTATTTTTTGAAGCTTCGATTAGAAACCAAAATTTCCTTTTCGCCAGAGAGTATATTGGAACTTGGATTTCGGACAAAAACCCTGAAAGGGTGAAATAGTATTAACCGTGGGTGCAGCCTTTTCCTGATTTTCGCCAAAGGCATTTTAGAATTTTATCAGGCGGAACCCACGGATTGGAATGCCGATCGGTGTTCTCTGGCCCAAGGATGTTTCTAGGAATTGAAGGTTTATGGCCAGAGGTGGAAACGGATGGTTTTTAAAGGTCTTTTCCCGGATCAATCATTTTCAAAAAAACCAACATCCTCACCGCCTGTTTTTGGCAACACATTTTTTATCAATTGGCGAGAAAACGGCCAAAAACCAAAACCTATTCATTCATTTAATAAACCCAGAGTTGCACTCTGGGCTGATACAAACCATCCTGCTTATGTATATTAAAAAATAACTGTTTTCTTTATAAACGGCAAAAGTTAAATGAACTAGCCCTGTTTCTTATGAAAGTAAAATCATGGATTTATGCCTTTCTGGTTTTGACTTTTTTTTCCTGTGGAAAAAAGACAGATCATCCCCATGCTGACTGGACGGTGTACCGGGGAGGAAATGACGCTGCCCAGTTTTCAGATCTGGATCAGATCAATGTGGAAAATGTTCATTTGCTTGAGCCTGCCTGGGTTTTTAACACCCTGGATGGAGGAGAGAAAACCACCATTGAGTGCAATCCGATCATCATCGGAAAGACGATGTACATCACCTCTCCTGCCCTTGCATTGATTGCTTTGGAAGCAGCGACAGGAAAAGAACTTTGGAGATTTGATCCTTTCGCAGGGGAAACAGCCGTTGGGGTCAACAGGGGAGTTACCTATTTCAAAGACGGGGAGAAAGAAACAATCTTTCTGCCTGCTGGCAGCTATATGTACGCCGTCAATGCCAAAACCGGGAAGCTGCATCCGGATTTCGGGAATCAGGGAAAAATTGACTTAAGGGAAAATCTGGGAATGGATCCGGAGCGTCTCTCGATAGGATTGTCAACACCGGGAATCATCTACAAAGATCTGATCATCGTCGGTTCCACAACCGGAGAGGGCTACAACGCTGCACCCGGGCATGTTCGGGCTTTCAGTGCCAGAACAGGAGAGTTTGTCTGGATTTTTCATACCATTCCACAAGAAAACCAGTTTGGTCACGACACCTGGAAATGGGTAGAGGGAGAGAATTACGGCGGAGTTAACAACTGGGGAGGAATGAGCCTGGACGAAAATAAAGGTTGGGTATTCGTTTCCACCGGTTCGGCTATTTATGATTTTTATGGTGCCAACCGACTTGGGGAAAATCTCTATGCCAATTCAGTAATCGCTTTGAATGCTGCCTCCGGTGAGAAAATCTGGCACTACCAGACCGTACATCATGATTTATGGGATTTTGACCTTCCCTGTGCACCGACTTTGATTACTATTCCCTGGGAAAATAGCTGGAAAGAAGCCCTGGCCCAGCCCACAAAAATGGGAGAATTGATAATTCTGGACAGAAACACTGGAGAAACCCTGCTTTCTTCCGAAGAATCTCCAGTTCCCGGATCCATTGTCCCCGGTGAATTGGCTCATCCCACACAAAAACTAAATCAGGGAATCAATCTGGTCACGAGAGGATTGGATCCTGAAAAACTGACTACTATTTCCCCGGAAGCAAATGAATTCGCCCGAAAGGAACTTGCCAAATACCGGAATGAGGGAATTTACGCTCCCCCAAGTTTGGAAGGGACCATCGCCATGCCGGGACCCAGAGGAGGGTCTATTTGGGGAGGAGTTTCATACGACTCCAAAAGCAATATGATGTACCTCAACCTCAACGAGATCCCCATGATTTTGCAATTGACCAGAGTGAATTCTGAAGAAAACTCCGCAAAAGAGGCCATAAGCGGATACGGATTGTATATGCTCAATTGCTCCAATTGTCATGGGGCCAACCGACAGGGTGCTAAAGGGTCGTATCCGGCTTTGGCAGGAATTGAAAACAGGCTGGATAAGTCCCAGCTCATTCAAACCCTCCGAAACGGAAAAGGGGTAATGCCGGCCTTTCCCCAATTCACAGAAGAAGAACTTGAAAAACTGGCTGTTTATTTACTGGAAGGGAAAACTGATTCCCAGTCAAGTGAAGTCCTACAAAATGGTTTGGAAAAATACGTGCTTCAAGGGTTTCGGATTTTTACCGACCAAGAGGGATTTCCAGCCAGCCAGGCTCCATGGGGCACTTTGGCAGCCGTTGATCTTACTACACTTTCCGTAAAATGGAAAGTTCCGCTGGGTTATTACCCTGCATTGCGCGAAAAAGGGATTATGGAAGACACCGGTACAATGAGCTATGGAGGATGTGTAGCCACTGCAGGAGGATTGGTATTTGTGGGAGGCACTGCTGACGAGCTTTTTCGGGCTTTTGACGCTGCCACCGGGAAAGAACTTTGGTCTTATAAGCTCCCGGCAGGAGGTTATGCTGTTCCATCAGTTTATGAAATTGATGGAAAGCAGTTTGTGGTTATTGCAGCAGGAGGAGGCAACAGGATGGGGACGCCTTCTGGCGATACTTTTATTGCTTTTGCGCTACCTGACAAAAAAAATTAAAACCACCCGCCCGAAATTATTTTCAACAGTTCATCTGGAGGTCCTTACTCGGAGTAGTATAAACCTTTTTACCTTTCAAGTTCAGCAAGACGCTGGGTGGAATCCACGAAAGTCTTCGGGAGCAATTAGACCCTTCTATCCAATCCAATTTGAAATTGGCCAAAGATTGAATCTTTACCAATAATACAGCTCCATCAACCCCTTCAAGCCAATTTGGGCGTAGAAGAGCGTCGACCTAACCGTAGATACTACCTTCCAAATCCTGAGTTTGTGAAACTTATATCGCATAACTTTTCCATCCTTTGCCCTAGCTTTAACCCAAATTCTAAGACTTGGGAAAAGTAACGTAGTGTGGCTAACTTATGTTGGCAGCATGCAAGCCTATGTATATACTGGTGATTTTATCCCCTCCCGAATTCTGGTGGAAATGTAAAAATCAATGGCTTCTTACGCCAGGGATTTTGAAACGTTGATTGGTGATCATGCCTAAGCATGAATCCCGTATGGAATAATCAAAACAAAGATACATTTCCCTTGCTGCTTTTAACTCAATCCCTTTTAAAAATGAAAGAGAAAACATTTGAAAGTATGGCAGTGATCAACCCCCGCGCAGCAGGGATTGATGTCGGTTCTAAAAGCCATTTTGTCTCAGTGGGACAGGATCCCCAAAAAGATGTCAGGGAATTTGGTGTCTATTCCCAGGACCATGAGATGATGGTAGGTTATTTTAAGAACCACGGAGTCACAACTGTGGCTATGGAAAGTACAGGAAGTTACTGGCAATCACTTTTTTTTGCGCTACAGAAGGCTGGTTTCGAGGTGTTGTTGGTATCCGGACACCAGACCAAAAACGTACGGGCTAAAACGGATGTCAAGGACTGTGTCTGGATACAGAAGCTGCACAGTCTGGGGCTTTTGCGCGGCTGCTTCCTGCCCGATAAGGAGACCGCCAGACTAAGAACCCTGCAAAGGCACCGGTCCAGCCTGATTGAGGAATCCTCCAAGATGGTCAACAAGATCCAAAAAGCCATGAGGATGATGAACTTGAGACTTGATGTGGTAATCAGCGATATTACCGGTAAAACAGGCACATCCATCATCCGTGCCATCATCGATGGGGAAAGGGACGGAAAAGCACTGTCCCTGCTCACTGATCCCAGAGTGAAAAAATCCCGTGAGGAAATTGCTTTCGCCCTGCAGGGGCATTGGGATGAAGAACTACTTTATGAAATGACCGAATGTTATCACATCTATACTTTTCTACAGGAAAAAATCAGATCCTGTGAGCAAAGACTTGAAAATTTGCTGGATGAGTTTACCAGGGAAATCCAAATGGAAGAGGGCATGAAGCTTTCCGAAAAACAGGTGAAGGGGAAGAACCAACCCAAATTCAACCTGCCCGAGCTCAGTTATAAATTCTATGGGGTGGATCTGTTCGCCATTGAATCGATCAGTTCAAGTACGGTATTGACACTGATCTGTGAAGTGGGATATGGTATATTTAATTTTAATTCAGCCAAGCAGTTTTCCTCTTTTCTCAGACTGGCACCCAACAACCGGGTATCAGGGGGTAAGGTAATCTCAAGCCGGACTCCAAAAGGGAGCAACCGGCTCGCCCTAGCCTTAAGGAATGCCGCCAACACCATTGACAAGACAAAAGACGGGGCTTTGACAAGGTTTTTCAAACGGGTGGCCTATAAAAAAGGCAGGGGTGCGGCAATTACTGCCACTGCCAGAAAATTGGCAGTCATTATCTGGACCATGATTGTGAAAGGAAAGGCGTATCAACCCGTAAATTTAGAACTGTACCAAGAGCAACTAAAGACAAATATTCTTGCTTCAATCAAAAAAAAGATGAATAGCCTAAATATGTCAGTTGAAGAACTGAACGCTGCTCTGATTTAAGTTAGATGGAATATGCATTAGCAAATCTATTACGAATCCTAATGCATAATCCGGGTTTCAATAAAAAAGATGTCCAATACAGGTTTGTACATTATGTGAGAGTACTAATTCTGCATTTCCTGGCAGGTGTTGAATTTTTGCTTTACAAGATTTTCGGCTCCAAGTCTTCCGATGATCAGAACTGAAAAATCGAAGATTCTCTTCACGCTCCTACCTCTTCCCTTCATTCTTGTGTATGATACCAAACTGCAAATCGGCAAAATCCATAATTCTCTGCCAATCATAACCAATTAAATCATGCGCTCCCTCCCTTAGATGATATCCAACTGCCGCTTGATGAAGAGTATGGGCATCATAATTATATTCCTCCGGAAGGCTAACCGGGATTCCATAAATGTCAGAATAAACTCTGGCCCCAAGTTTCAAGGATAAATATTCTCCTTTTGGATCAGACCACTGATCTTCATTGGCACTGGTAACATACACCGCCCGGGGAGCTATGGTGGCAATCAATTGATGCTGGTCAAGTGGTAATTCTACTTCTTTCCCATTGAACTGTTTGAAATTTTCGGAAAACCAAAATGGGAATGAGGTATTGATCCGCTCCACCGTTTCACCAAATTTCCGCCTGGATAAGGCGGCACCTCCACAGCCCGACTCATTCGAGACAGTAATTGCCCACCGGGTATCATTGGCTCCACACCATAATGCTGCTTTGCCTCCCCTTGAGTGACCAACAACAGTGGCTCTTTTAGTGTCGATATCGGGATCTTTTTCAAAATAATCCATTACTCTCATAGCTCCCCAAGCCCAGGATGACAGGCCACGCATACCGTCAGGCATATCAAGCTGCTCCGGATAAAGTTTTTCTAAAATTGCTTCAGTAAATCTGGCTTTGTCATCAGGGGAAACATCCACCACATCAAAAATAGCAGCTGCATAACCTCTCGATACTAGTTGTTCAACAGGGAAAAACCCGTTTTCAGGATCCCCTGTTACCTTTTGGACATTCCTATGACTGATCAGCAGAAAAACCGGAAAAGGACCTTTCTTATCTTTAGGCAGAAAAATATTCAACCGGATAGTTTGTGGATTATTATTTCTGGAAACGGTAATGTCAACTGTTTTAAGATCAGCGTAGGTATCATGCAGGTTATTCGTATTGGCGATCACCTCAAAGTTGATCTCATCATAATCTGTAGGAAGTTGACCATATACCAGCTCTGCAAACATGCTGACCAGTTCCGGTCTTCTCTTTGTTTCCCAGTCCTGTTGTGAATTGACAATATTGCCATCAAAGTCCACGAACAAATCAGGCAGAATAAGATTGGGAACTTTGATTTCATCGTAGTTTTCCGGTTGCTGCGCAAACAAAAAAAATGGTGAAGCCATTGCAATCAAAAAGGCGACGAAACTTAACTGGTATCTCATATTTCTGGGACTTTGAAATTCAAATTAAAACTGACAGTTGATAATTTTAGCCAATTTAAAACAATACTCCTAAGTTTTTCCATTTTGAAAATTCACGAAGAGAATTCCCCCGCTGAGTTATTACAGAGCGCCCATTCAGGGCTTTTCTTTCCAAGATTCTCTCTAAAACTCCTCCGTGAATCTCTGTGACTCCTCAGTTCATCTCCGTGTCATTATTAAAAAGCTATTAAAATGGCGCTACTAACCTCGGGGATTTTTAACCTCTGGCAAACCAAAAAAATATCCACCGAGGAGAACCAAGTTATGAAAACTTCATTTACTTTGTATTTCAAAGTACTTTTAACTATGAAATCGAGCATGTTGTGAGCCTTGCACATTGAAATGATTATCCACCATGCGAGATTCCACCTGCCTGACGGCAGTCAGGTGTGGCCATAAAAAATCAATTTTAAACACATGAAAAAACCGGAACAAGAATTAGCCGAAATCAAATCCATGATGGAGCGGAGTACCCGCTTCCTTTCGCTCAGCGGATTGGCAGGAGTACTGGCTGGGATCTATGCCCTGATCGCGGCGGCATTGGCCTATTTTTGGATCTACTATCCTAATCCACCTTTTGGTTTACGACTTTCTTACATCAATGAGGAAAGCACTCTGACCAAATTATTGCTCACAGCAGCTGTAGTGCTTACCCTATCGATCTGTACAGCAATGATACTCAGTCAAAAGAAAAGCAAACGGATTGCAAGCAAACTTTGGACTCCTGCGAGCAAACGATTTGCCGAAGCTTTATTCATCCCCTTGGTGGTGGGAGGCATCTTTTGTCTCGCCTTGGTATTCCGGGGATACCTTATAATAGTTGCTCCTGCAACGCTGATCTTTTACGGTCTTGCCCTGATAAATGCCTCTCAATACACCTTAAGCGATATTAAATACCTTGGCTATTGCCAATTGGCTTTGGGAATAATATCTGCCTTTTTTCCTGGCTTTGGATTAATCATTTGGTCTTTGGGTTTTGGAGTTCTCCATATCGTCTATGGTTCCATGATGTACTACAAATACGACCGATAAAGTGAAAGGAACTTACGACAAGGCATTTGAAAACGTCATACGACTGCGAATCATGTCCATCCTGATGGTCAATGAGCAGTTTGATTTCAATTCCTTCAAGGAACTCCTGGAGGTGACAGACGGCAATTTGGCCTCTCACCTTCGGAATCTTGAAAATGCCGCGTATATCCGGGTGGATAAAACTTTCGTGGGAAGGAAACCTCTGACGAATTATTCGGCAACGGAGGAAGGGAAAAACGCCTTTCAAGCCCACCTTGAATTCCTCGAAAATTTGATCAAAGAAAACAAAACCTAAAAAAATTTATTCATTCACTTTGTAAATCAAAGTACTTTTAAAAACTATGAAAATGGAAGTAAACTCTAATCTTTCTCTTCTGGAAAAATTCCAGGAATGGATCTCCAGCTCAACAAGTCTCAAACTAATGGTGATCGGATTCGTAGTATTGATTCTCCTGATTCCCCAATCCATGACTATGGATCTGATCCAGGAGCGCCAACTTCGGTCAGAAGAAGCAGAAGACGAAATAAGCTCAAAATGGTCCAGAGAACAGACACTCACCGGACCATACTTGGTCATCCCCTACCATCATTACCGGGAAATCGAGTCAGGAACTGAGAAAAAGCTAATTAAGGAACTTAGATCGGTTTACTTTTTCCCGGAAAACCTGAACATTTTGGGAGATATCCAAGCCCAGCCACTACATCGTGGTATTTTCGATGTGGTAGTCTATACTGGTGAGCTATCGCTCAATGCCAACTTTCCTCAATTGCCTCTCAAAAAACTCGGTCTCCTCCCTGATCAGATACTCTGGGACCAGGCCAGCCTGATGATAGGAGTCAGCGACTTGAGGGGAATCGGAGAAAATCCCCAACTCATAATCAATGGCACAAATCACTCCTCAGAGCCGTTTACGGATGATCCCAATCAGCTCCGTGGCCTTCAAGTCAAGTTGCTTCTTGACTCGGCTAATCAAAACGGACTGAACTTTGAAGCTAAATTGAAGCTCAAAGGAAGCAAGAGTTTCCAAGTGACACCGCTGGGGAAAACCACCCAAATGGAACTGAAGGGAAATTGGTCCAGCCCAAGTTTTCAGGGAGAATTTTTACCGGAAACCCGGAATATGAGCGACCAAGGCTTCGAAAGCAGTTGGAAAGTCCTTCACTTCAACCGACCCTTTGGGCAGGAATTTTTGGGCTCGATGCCGATAGTGGAACAGAGTGCTTTCGGACTCTCACTTAAGTTGCCGGCAGATCAGTATCAGCAGAGCGTAAGAACTTCCAAATATGCCCTTTTGATTATTATTCTGAGTTTTCTTGCCTTGTTTCTGATGGAGATTTTCACTAAAACCCGAATCCATCCTCTACAGTATATCCTTATCGGTTTCACCTTGGTTTTATATTATACCCTGCTCATTGCTCTTTCAGAGCAGATTGGATTTAGCTTGGCTTATCTACTTGCCAGTTTGGCTACCGTAGGACTCTTGGCCTTGTATTCCAAAAGCCTCTTTTCCCAATTCAAAAACACAGGCATTTTTGCAGGGATATTGATAGCATTTTACATATTCATCTTTGTTATAGTGAAGCAACAGGACTACGCGCTTCTTATCGGAAGTCTTGGGCTTTTCATTGTACTGGCAGTGACAATGTACATCTCAAGGAAAATTGATTGGTATAAAAAATAAAAGAGGGACTCTCATCCTGGTACTGAATATTCTAACCGACTTCAATATCTCTCACATACAACTCCACTCTCACTAATGCACAACGAAATCCTTTCCAGCCTCGACCAACCCGGACAACTTGAAAAACTCTACCGATCCAACAAGACCGAATTCAAGCAGGCCTTTCTTCGCGTTTATCCTGAAATCAAAGACAAAGACCTGGCTGAATTCTGGAATGAACGCTTGAAAGATGAGACAGATACCATTTCCTGGGGTTCAAAAAAAGAACACCTCTGGATAATTCTCGCCATTTTGATAGCGGGTTTCCTGGCCAAAATCCCCGAAATCTTTTCCATCGATGAGGAGCTTTTCTATCCGCGAAATATCAGTTTCATCATCTTGCCTTTGATCACGGCATTTTTTGCGTGGAAGAATCAACTCTCACTTAACACCAAAGCCATTCTTGCCGGAATCACAGGCCTTTCTCTGGTTTATATCAATTCCCTGCCGGGAAAAGATACCGACACGCTGATTTTGGCTTGTATCCACCTGCCTCTGATTCTTTGGGGGATGTTGGGATTTGCATATTCCGGGCCTGAACTGCTCAATTGGGAAAAGCGCTTAAGTTACCTTCGATTTAACGGCGAAGCTGCGGTGATGTCTGTTTTGATCGGCATAGCGGGCATGCTACTGAGTGCCATCACCATCAATTTATTTTCATTGATAGGTGTCCAAATCGAGGATTTTTGGGCCCATTACGTGGCGGCATTTGGACTTCCAGCAGTTCCGATTCTTGGTGTTTACCTCACCCACTCCAATCCCCAGTTGGTCAACAAAGTATCTCCGGTAATTGCCAAAATCTTCAGTCCATTAGTTCTCGTGATGCTGGTGATCTACCTGGGAGCCATTATTTATTCGGGTAAAGATCCCTACAACGACCGTGAATTTCTCCTGATCTTCAATTTGCTTTTGATTGGTGTGATGGGCTTGATCTTCTTTTCTGTGGCTGAAAGTTCCTCCAAAGAAAGCAGTACTTCCGGAAACTGGACCCTGCTTTTGTTATCTATTGTCACCGTGATAATCAATGGAATTGCGCTGTCTGCCATCGTATTCCGGATATCAGAATGGGGAATTACGCCAAACAGAATGGCAGTCCTGGGAGGAAATCTGTTAATACTGATACACCTACTGATGGTAACCTGGAGTCTGTATAAAGCCGTTGCGAAAAAAGCTGCATCGGATGAAGTCGGGAAAACTATCGTTGGTTACTTACCGGTCTACATCGTCTGGACCATCGTGGTAGTTTTTGTATTTCCACTGGTTTTTGGCTTCAGTTAACCAGAAAAGCAGGAATCAAGCTGTTCGAAACTTCAAAGCCCCACATTATCCGAGGATGAAGTTTTTGTGAAATCAGTCTTCCAGTTAAGTCTATTTCAAAGGATTTGATACTTTAGCCCATCCATTCTACTTTACAAACGACACTTTCATGTTTCGAATTCTGCTGACTTGCTTTGCATTTTCCCTGATTGCCTTCAATACTTTCTCCCAGAATATGTTCCAAAAAAACAAAGTCATTGCCCACCGCGGAGCCTGGAAATCTCAGGGACTTCCCCAAAACTCCCTGGCTTCCCTGCGTGAAGCTGTGCGTTTAGGCTGTGAAGGTTCTGAATTTGACGTGTGGATGACAGCAGATAATGTGCTGGTCGTCAATCATGATGCTGATTTTCAAGAGATGCCTATTGAGACATCGACTTATGAGCAGTTATTGACCCAAAAACTTCCAAACGGTGAGAAAATCCCTACCCTGAAAGAATACCTCACAGAAGGGATGAAGCAATCAGGCACAAAACTGATTCTCGAGTTTAAACCATCGAGTATAAGCGTGGAGCGAAGCGAAAAAATTGGCGAAATGTCTGTCAAAATGGTGAAAGAAATCAAAGCTGAAAAATGGGTCGATTACATCACCTTCAGCTACGAAGGCGGCAAAAAGGCTATAAAGGCTGACCCGAAAGCTAATGTGGCTTACCTCACAGGTGACAAAACTCCGGCACAACTCAAGGAAGACGGCTTTTTCGGCTTTGACTACAACATCCGGGTACTTAGGTTAAAGCCTGAATGGATCAGTGAAGCCCAGAAACTTGGGCTGACTGTAAACGCCTGGACAGTAAATAATCCGGAAGATATGAAGTGGCTTCTTGATCATAACACTGATTTCATCACTACTGACGAACCCGAACTGCTGTTGGAGATGATCAAGGGGAAATAATAGGGGAAAAGGTTTTTTGAAACAATTAAGTCTGGATAGGATGGTCTGATTTGGTTTCAATGACAATTCCCATCCAGAAGAGCTATCTGGATTCTGTCCAGGACTAACTTCTCTTTGACAATTTTTTGAGCATCAACTTATATATGGCTTCGGCTTTTTAGAAGCTTTCTATTCAGGCAGGTTTTATACTCCTTGTGATTGTAAGAACTAGCTATTTATAATGCTCAATATTTGTCTGATTTGGGTATATTACCCCCCATTTAATCCTAAACCTAGATGAAAAGAAACCTACAATTACCCTTTACCCTTTTGTTGGCACTGACGTTTGCTTTTACAGCATTCAGCCCAAAAACCAACTCGGCAGACAACGCAAAAACTATTCAGTCCTCCCCGCCTAAAAAAGCCAAGAAATTTGGAGGACTTGCTCTTTACACAGTTCGTGACGCAATGGCCAAAGATCCGAAAGGAACGCTGAAAGCGGTTGCCGACGCCGGTTATGCTTACGTTGAGTCAGCCAACTATGCGGATGGTAAATTCTACGGAATGACTCCTGCTGAATTCAAATCCTATTTGAAAACCCTCGGCCTAACTGCCAAAAGTGCCCACATGGGCATGGTTAATATGGAAAATGCGGACCAGTTGATTGCCGACGTGAAGACTGCCGGTATTTCTTATTTCGTGATTCCTGTACCTCCAATGGGCATGTTTACATTTGACCAAGCCACTCGCTCCATGGCCATGAAAGGCACTGCCGATGATCTCGTGAAAATCATGAACACCTTGGGAGAAAAATGCCATAATGCAGGAATTAAATTGCTTTACCACAATCATGACTTTGAGTTTAAGCCCTTGGCTGACGGCACAGTGATCGAGGATATTCTTTTGGAAAAGTGTAATCCGGAATACGTCAACTTCCAGATGGATCTCTTCTGGGTGACCAAGGCTGAAGTTGATCCCTTGGCTTACTTCGAGAAATATCCGGGAAGATTCAAGGCTTGGCATGTGAAAGACATGAGCACCGAAGGAGTATTTGCTCCTGTAGGAACAGGAACTATCGACTTCAAGAGAATTTTAAAAGCAAAAAAGAAGTCAGGGATGAAATTCTACCTCGTAGAGCAGGATAATACTTTCGGACTTGATCCGCTGGAAGCAATCAAAATCAGCCATAAAGGTTTGAAGGAGATCGGTTTTAAATAAATCGAATCTGAAACCAATAAGATTAGAAAGCCAACCCTTACAGGTTGGCTTTCTTTGTTTTTACGAACTCGCTTTGTCCTCTAACATATAATAAAAACATGTCCGACACAGGTTTGTACATTATCGTGGGAGTTCTGATTCTGCACTTTCTTGCAGGTATTGGGTTTTTGCTTTACAAGATTTTCGGAGGGAAATCTTCAGAGGAGCAAGAGAAAAAGTAAGGTTCAAAGAAGCAGAAAGAAAGGGAATCCAGTCCACTTTTTAGGATGTAAGATCATCTGAGAACTGCCCAAAATTCAAAAGATTGCTTCGGGGCTTTAAGAGCCGGCTTGCCCTTCAAAGATTTTCAGTCCCTCGCAATAACGAAAAAAAGCCATCCCGCTTTTACAGAATGGCTTTTCAATTAAAATTCAAGTGAAATCAACCTAAGAGTAAAGTCAGATTTCGATGAGTTGAATTTTGTCCTATGTAGCTATATCCGTTCGTTGTTCTGGCACTGGCGACAAGCACAAAACTGTAAGCGCAGGATTGAGGTGGTCTCCAATTTCCTGACGCAGGAATGAGTTTGTTTGTAAACCCGCCCCAATTTCCTTTGGCAGGTGTATACGATTCAGTGTAAATACTGGCAGAAAGTCCTGCTCCATACGTTGCATAAAAATTCACTCCCAGCAGATTTCCATCCGCATCATCGGCTGTGATATGGAAGTTTAATCCATCCGGAGCTGCGCCGATTGTTTCTATTGCGCAGGCAGAAACCTCATTTGTCCCGTGCTTGATACTTTCGATAATTGTGGCAGGCACATGGTTATCGATAAATAGTTTAAGGGTCTGAGTTTCGTCAGCCACATCGATAAATCCCACACGTTTGTAAAAAGTCACTTTCAACTGATAGACTCCGGGAAGGAGCGCCGTGGTTGGAAACTGGATCAGGAGATCATCGATGGAATAATCCAGTCCCGGATTTGCCATCTCGTAAAATCCCGATGCGGATGGAGCAAAAGACTCCAATGCATAATCGCTTCCGGTCCATCGATAATTTGACCAGTTCGAGATCAGCTTATTGAATGAACCTGCAGGCGGTGCGATTTCCACTTTGTATTTTTTAATATTATTGGCCCACAAGTTCTGAAGCTTGGTTCGATTTCCGATCAGATTGAGCGTGCCTCCGAAGGCAGCGTTTTGGACATGCACATAATATCCCGGATCAGTCGTGGCTCTTCCTGTAGCAAGAATTTTTGTCGTTGGAATCAATCCCACACTTCCGACCAAAGGACCCAATTCTGTTGCCGGAATAGTCGGTTTTCTGGAAAGAATGAGCTGAAGAAGTTTGGTAAAATCTTTAGAGAAATCAGTCGGAAAATCCAGCGTGAATTCAGGGTTGACCGAATTCACCCGAAATCCGAAATAGGTATAGGGAGTACTCAGCGGCCATGAAAGCGCCACATTGATCTCCTTCAGGTCAATTTTAAACTTCCAGATTCGATGGCTTTCTGAGGAATTGGAGCTTGATCCAAACTCCCTTCTAACTTCTGAAAGCGTAGGATCTCCCAAAATCCCCGTCCAGGTGGATGGTCCCAGGTAATATTGCCTCGCAATTTTATTGGGCTGATTTGGATACAAACCATAATTCACGTCGACATTTGCGGTGATATTTCTGTCTCTGTCCTTATCAAAAGAAAGCCAGAAATAATCATGGGTATCGGGATCATTTCCTGTATCGTCCACCAGATCAAGCGCCAGGTAGAGGAATTTTGCATCGTTTTTTGCCATCACAAATCCTTTTGGAAATTTGAGTTGACCGGCGCCATCCCAATCTCCGGCCGAGGCAGGTTTGTTGAGGTCAATCGGGGTAACTGCCCATTCACTTTTCAGCGGAAAAGCAAAAAGAATGGGAGAGGTAATGGATAAGCTTTTGACAACTTTGGCCATGATTTTTGGAGTTTGAAGAACTTGAAAGACCTGATTCGTCTCCTTCTAAAAATTAGAGAACTGGTAAAAACTAAAATCCCGCCCGGATAAAGCAATGCTTTATCTTTCGGGAACCTGAAAAGCTCAGCCGGGAACTGAGATCCCGTACAACTGAAATTCAACCGTTTCCTAAAATAAAGATTATCGAAGAAAAAAGGATGAAAAGATCAAAGAAAAAGCCCTTAATAAAATTATTAAAGGGCTCTATATTATTATTTGAAGAGAATTACTTACTTGGCAAGACTTGCGAGCTGACTTCTCCAAAGCCAACCCGGATTCCGTCTTTTTCTGCGAATCCTTTCATAATCACGGTATCTCCGTCTTCGATAAATCTCCGCTCCTCGCCTTTTTCAAGCTTGACAGGCTTTGTTCCTTTCCAGGAAAGCTCCAGCATAGAGCCGAATGAATCCGTTGTCGGTCCCGAAATTGTCCCCGAAGCCATCATATCCCCAACATTGATATTGCATCCATTGATCGTGTGATGCGCCAGTTGCTGAGCGATATTCCAATACATATATTTGAAATTGGAAGTGCAGACTTTGCTCGCAACTTTTCCTTCAGGCTGGATGTAAACTTCCAGTTGGACATCAAAATTGCCAGGCTTTTCAGATTTCAAATAGGGTAAAACTTCAGGCTCCTGAATGGGTCCCTGTGTTCTGAATGGCTCAAGCGCTTCGAGTGTTACTACCCAGGGAGAAATCGAGGACCCAAAACTTTTCCCCAAAAACGGCCCCAAAGGCACATATTCCCAAGCCTGAATATCACGAGCTGACCAGTCATTGAACAGCACGAATCCGAAAATATAATCTTCTGCTTCAGCTGTGGAAACTGAATCTCCCAGCTTGGTGGATTTTCCGGTGATGAAAGCCAATTCCAATTCGAAATCGAGTCTTTTACTTGGCCCGAAAACCGGGGCTTCCACATCAGCTTCTTTGAATTGGCCTTTTGGTCTATGGATTGGAACTCCCGAAGGAATGATCGAAGATGCTCTTCCATGGTATCCAACCGGCAAATGTTTCCAGTTTGGCAAAAGTGCATTTTCCGGATCCCGGAACATTTTTCCCACGTTGGTCGCATGCTCAATGCTGCTGTAGAAATCCGTGTAATCTCCGATTTTCACCGGCATCAGCATCTCAGCTTCTTTGCGATTGACCATCGCTTTTCCCCGGCTTTGATGATCACGAAGTTTTTCATTGTCGGCTAAAAGCAAATCCTGAACTCGTTCGCGGATTTTCCGGGTTTGCACTTTCCCCAAAGCAATCAGTTCGTTCAGAGATTCTTTCAGAAAAATCCCTTCCGGGAGAAACATGTTTGCAAAGAATCCTTCCTGATCCAAAATGCTCAAATCGACAATTTTGTCTCCGATGGCAATCCCGATTCTGGGACTGAGCTTTTTACTTTTGAAAACTCCAAAAGGAAGATTATAAATAGTAAAGTCTGAATTCTTGGGAATATCCACCCAAGTAATCAGGGCGTTGGGTATGCTTTGGCTCATTTTTAAAAATCTTAGAGGGTGCAAATTTAGGCTTTAAAGAGGAATTCGAAAGGATTAAAACCCATATCAGGAAAATGAGCCAAGCTAAATTCGCCCAACACACTGACTTTATGAGATTTAAACCCCAACCAACTTTCTTTTCCTTTAGATGAAAAAAATCGAGCCCGATCATCTGTAACCTTTTATCAAATTCTGATTCAGATTTGGCAAAGCCTGTTTAAATTGTTTCATTCAAAATGATTTTCAAATGAAATCCAATCCTAAATTCTTACTGCTTTTCCTTTTTCTCCTGATTCACGGAGTGGCTTTTCCGCAGGAAAAATCAATCATCGATCAGCTCGAAGAAATCGCCATCGTGGACCAAAAAGTCATGATGCCGATGCGCGACGGCGTTCGCCTGGCAACAGACATCTACCGACCGAAAGGCGATGATCCTGTTCCGATCGTCTTTTCCCGAACTCCCTATAATTTCAACACCTACGGAAATGGGGAAATGAACACTCGGGGTATGCAAACTGCTTTGGAATGGGTAAAAAAAGGATATGCTTACGTGGTTCAAAATGAACGCGGAAGATTCTTTTCCGAAGGAGAATGGGATATTTTGGGGATACCGCTGAGTGACGGATACGATGCAATGGAATGGATGTCCAAGCAGCCCTGGAGCAATGGAAAGATCGGTACGCTCGGTTGCTCCTCCACTGCAGAGTGGCAAATGGCAGTCGCGTCGATGAATCATCCGGCACATGCGGCTTTGGTTCCGCAGGGATTTGGCGCAGGTGTGGGAAGAATCGGTGAGTTTTTCGAGCAGGGAAATTTCTATCGAGGCGGCGCAAATCAAATGCTTTTCACCGCCTGGCTTTACGGAACTCAACACGATCCGATGGCACCCAAACTGCCGGTTGGAATTGAGCAAAAAGACCTGCTAAGACTTCAGAGATTCTATGACATGGCTCCGGAATACCCAAAAGTTGACTGGAAAGCCGGATTGAGTCACTTGCCGGTGGAAGACATCATCGAAAATGTGAACGGCCCGATGGGCATCTATGAAGAGATGATCACCCGCGATCCCAATGATGCAAAATGGTATCAGGGCGGATTGTATCACGACGATATGCCGTTTGATAAGCCGAGCTTTTGGTTTGTGTCCTGGTACGATGTGTCGAGCAGTCCAAACATCGCCCTTTACAATCATGTGAGAAAAAATGCTATCTCTGAGATGGCGAGAAACAATCAATATCTGGTGATCGCACCAGTTTTACATTGCTCTTACACACGTGCTACCGAGAATACGATGATCGGTGAACGAAGCGTGGGAGATGCCCGATTGAACTACGATGAGATCATCACAGCTTGGTTTGATCTTTGGCTGAAAGGCGAAAAAACAGACACGGTCTCTGAAATGCCAAAAGTCCAGTACTTCACCATGGGCTCCAATAAATGGCAGAGCAGCGATGTTTGGCCTCCGGCTGAATCGGTAATGACGACCTACTATTTGAATTCCGAAGGAAAAGCAAATACGAGAAATGGTAACGGAACCCTATCCGCCAAAAAGCCAAGAAAAGCGAATCTGGACACCTTCAAATACGACCCGATGAATCCTGTGAATTCTTACGGAGGCAATGTCTGCTGTACCGGAAATGCCGTGCAGGGCGGAGCATATGATCAGCAGGAAATGGAGCTGCGAGACGATATCCTGGTTTATACTTCCGCACCTTTGGAAGAAGGCATTGAGATTTCCGGCTTCATCGAATCGTATCTTTACCTCTCTTCTGATGCCAAAGACACGGATGTGACCATCAAACTGATCGATGTTTACCCTGACGGAAAAGCGTATAATCTGGACGAAACAATCCAGCGCGTGAGATACAGAGAAGGCTACGACAAAGAAGTGATGATGGAAGACGGCAAAGTCTATGAGGTCAAAATGACTCCGATGAGCACCAGTAATTACTTCGAAAAAGGACATAGCATCCGGATCGAAGTCAGCAGCTCCAACTTCCCGAGATTTGACCGAAACCTGAATACAGGCGGAAATAACTTCGACGAAAGCGAAGGCGTGATCGCCACCAACTCGATTCATCATGGAGGCAAAAGCCTGAGCAGGATTGTGTTGCCGATAATGAAAAAGTAATTCCAATTCAAAAAGTTTGGTACAAAGTCCTTCAACGATGTCGGCATTTGTACTTTTTTTTTATGCATTTCTTTAGGGATTTCAGGCTCTTCAAGAATCAAAAAGGTCACTTGACCTTTTGAAAATCAAGCAGATAATTTTGAGTTGTTTTATTTTATGCAAATTTGGAATTGAATTCCAAATTTGCATAAAATGGAATTCTTGGACAGACGTCTTAAATCTAAGGACTTATCACTTTTGAGCAAATTTCCATTGCTAGCCATCACAGGACCAAGGCAATCCGGAAAAACCACCTTTGCCAAGCGTCTGAAACCCGACTATGCCTATGTCAATCTGGAATTGTCTGAAGAACGATCTTTTGCCAAAAAAGACCCGTTGGGATTTCTGTGGACTTATCAAAACGGGGTCATTCTGTATGAATTCCTGACCGCCATTGAAATCAAATCCTCGGAAACCTATCATTCAGATTTTTTGAAAGGTCTGAAATACTTCCAGAAAATTGCACCGGATACCGATTTGAGATTGATTTATGGGGGAAAATTGAATCAGGAAAGGGAGGGCATTGAGATCACCAATATTTGGAATCTTTAAAAAGGATAAAGACCGTTAGCCGGATCGGTCTTTTTTGTTTGCCCTGATTTCGATTCCAATCAGGCCTTTTCCCCTTTTTCTCCTATTTTTGCCCCTCAATTAATTTCCTTTCAAATGTCTATTGCCAGCAAATACGATCCAGCATCGACCGAAGCCAAATGGTACGCGTACTGGATGGAGCACAAGCTTTTTTCTTCGAAAGTTGATCATAGCAAAGAGCCTTATACCATTGTGATTCCTCCGCCAAACGTCACCGGAGTGCTGCACATGGGACATATGCTGAACAATACCATTCAGGATGTATTGATCCGTCGTGCCAGAATGCAAGGCAAAAATGCCTGCTGGGTTCCGGGCACGGATCACGCTTCAATCGCAACGGAAACGAAGGTTGTAAACATGCTGAAGGATCAGGGAATCGATAAAAAAGCAATTCCCCGTGAGGAATTCCTGAAATATGCATGGGAATGGAAAGAGAAATACGGAGGAATAATCCTGGAACAACTGAAGAAACTGGGCGCTTCCTGTGATTGGGACCGGACGGCCTTCACAATGGATCCGGGATTGAGCGATGCGGTGCTCAGCGTATTTGTGGACCTGCATAAAAAAGGCAAAATCTACCGTGGCATCCGCATGGTCAACTGGGATCCTCAGGGCAAAACTGCCTTGTCGGACGACGAGGTGATCATGAAGGAAATCCAGTCCAAGCTTTACTACATCAAGTATAAAATCGAAGGAACCGAAGATCAATTCCTGACCATTGCCACAACCCGTCCTGAGACCATCATGGCCGATGTGGCGATCTGCATCAATCCGAATGATCCGAGATTCACGCATCTGAAAGGTAAAAAAGCCATTATTCCTCTGATCAACCGGGCAATACCGATTATCGAAGACGAATATGTGGACATGGAATTTGGAACGGGCTGTCTGAAAGTGACTCCTGCTCACGATATCAATGACTACGAACTTGGCGTAAGGCATAAACTCGAAGTAATCGACATTCTGGCCGACGACGGAAAGCTAAATGAGAAAGCGCAAATCCTCGTAGGTGAAGATCGATTCATCGCCAGAAAGAAAATCGGAAAGATGCTGGCAGAAATCGATCAGCTGGAGAAAGTCGAAGATTATAAATCCAATGTTGGTCACTCGGAGCGAACCGATGCGATTATCGAGCCGAAGCTTTCTTTGCAGTGGTTCCTGAGAATGGACGATATCACCAAACCGGCTTTGAGTGCGGTGATGGATGATGTGATCCAACTCTATCCGCCAAAGTTCAAGAACATGTATCGCTCCTGGATGGAGAATGTACGAGATTGGTGTATCTCCCGTCAGCTTTGGTGGGGACATAGAATCCCTGCTTTCTACCTTCCAAACGGTGAATATGTGGTTGCGAAAACTGCTGAAGAAGCTCTTGAAATTGCCAACAGCCAATTCAACGCAAATTTCACTTTGGCAGACTTGAAGCAGGACGAGGATGTACTGGATACCTGGTTTAGCTCCTGGCTTTGGCCGATTTCGGTTTTTGACACCGATGTCTTTACCACCGGTAAGCCAAATGAAGAATTGAAATATTACTACCCAACCAATGATCTTGTCACAGCTCCGGAGATTCTATTCTTCTGGGTGGCGAGAATGATCATTGCGGGCTATGAATACATGGGCGAAAAGCCTTTCAAAAATGTCTACCTGACCGGAATTGTACGGGATAAATTGGGCAGAAAAATGTCCAAATCTCTGGGCAATTCACCTGATCCGTTGGAACTGATTGCTCAGTTTGGCGCTGATGGAGTGAGAACGGGAATGCTTTTCTCCTCTCCTGCCGGGAATGATTTGCCCTACGATGACAAGCTTGTGGAGCAAGGAAGAAACTTCTCCAACAAGATCTGGAACGCATTCCGACTGGTGAAAGGCTGGAAAATCGATCCAAGTCTGGACGGTTCGGCAAATGCAGCAAGCATCGAATGGTTTGAAAATCGCTTCAATCAGGCGCTTGCCGAGATCGATGAGCATTTCGAAAAATTCAGAATTTCAGATGCTCTGATGGCGACTTATAAACTGGTTTGGGATGACTTCTGCTCCTGGTACCTGGAAATGATCAAGCCGGCTTATCAGCATCCGATTGATCAGGCGACTTACGACAAGACAATTGTGATTTTCGAGTCAATCCTGAAGATTCTGCATCCGTTTATGCCTTTTATCACGGAGGAACTTTGGCACCAAATCAAAGAAAGGGCTGTGGAAGAGTCGTTGATTCTGGCTTCCTGGCCTTCGGCAAAAGCTTTTGATGGTAAGATCACCGAGGAAGCCGCTCAGGTTTTTGAGGTAGTTTCTCAGGTGAGAAATCTCCGGGCATCCAAAGGCATGTCTCCAAAAGAAACGCTGGAATTGACAATCAACGCCAAGAATGAGGAAATCTATAGCCGATTCGAATCAGTGCTGACCAAGTTGGCGAACTTGTCTTCTCTGAATTTCGGAGAAAATGTACCAAACGCCATGAGCTTCGTCGTGAAAGCAGACGAGTGCTTTGTACCGATGGGCGACTCGATTAATGTGGAAGAGGAAAAGGAAAACCTGAAAAAGGAGATTGATTACACAAAAGGATTCCTGAATTCGGTGATGAAAAAGCTCAGCAATGAGCGATTTGTAGCAGGGGCTCCTGCTCAGGTTTTGGAAATGGAACGAAAAAAACAAGCCGACGCCGAAGCGAAGATCAAGACGCTGGAGGAAAGTCTTTCGAAGCTGGGGTAACCCGTAATTGGTTATTGAGTTATTGGAAAATCCGGGGCTGAAAGGTTCCGGATTTTATTTAAACAAACTTCCCTGAGAAGCATGTCCTTCCAGATCTAGCAGAGATCGCTTTCTGTCGAGTCCCCCGGCGTAGCCGGTCAGTTGCCCGTTTGTCCCGATGATCCGATGGCAGGGCAAGACGATCAGAATCGGATTTGCACCGATGGCTGCACCGACTGCGCGGATAGCTGCAGGGTTTCCGAGTTTCTGCGAAATCTTCATATAAGTAGTCGTCTGCCCGAAAGGAATTTCATTCACGGCCATCCAGACTTTCTTCTGAAAATCTGTTCCATCCAGTCCAATCGGGATATCAAAGATTTTTCGGTTTCCGGCAAAGTACTCGTCTAACTGCCTTTTGGTTTCCGATACTACTTCATCCAGCAGCTCATCCGTAATCGCCTCATCCGTAAACCGGAGTTCGGAGAGACAGCCCTCTCGTGAGTTGATCAGAATATTTCCAAGAGTTGACGGGATGATGGGCATTGGTTTATTGGTTACTGAGTTATTGGTTATTAGCGCTTACGGAAACCTTGATTATTAAATTCGTAATGAGTTATTGGGTTACTGAGTTACTGGTGTCGCATGGCCTGACTGATCACTGCGACTGAATACTGATACTGCTTCTCTGTGACTAATCACTACGACTGAATAAGACTCCCTAAACCATTGCCAATCGATACCTCCACATTTCCCTCACTTGCTCGATTTCGACTTCGAAAGGCACATAAATAGGATTTGCAGAGCATAGCAATAACTTCTGCTCCTCTTTGATCCGGTTGTAGGCGATTTTGAAAGTCACTCCGTCTTGCTCGGTCACGATCACATAGCGCTCGCCGTCTTTGATCGCCAGCCAGTCATCCACGTATTCGCAGACGATCCAGGCTCCGTCGGGAATTGGCAACATGGAATCTCCGTCCACCTGAAAAACCCGGTGCTTCTTGTCCATAGGTAGAAAAGGCAAAGCAAATCGCGGCAACTCCGCAATAAACTCCGGATCTGAAAATCCTGCCAGATAACTCGCCTTGGCGCGCTGCGAAACCACTTCAATCAATTCCCTTCCCTGATCATCGACGGTTGTTGCCAGGATTCGAAGCTTTCGCCCCCGAAGAAACTGATCTGTCTCCAGGAGTTCGCGCAGTTTATATTCAGTATAAGATGAAAGATTCTCCTTCACGAGAATATCCAGGGAGACGCGCAGATAATCGGAGATTTTCACCAACGTCTCAATTGGAGGATTGATATTCAGCTCGTATCCGGCAAGCTTGGACCGGGAGATTCCCAAGGCTTCAGCCAGGACTTCCTGAGTCAGGCCTTTCTTTTTTCGGAGAAATTTGATGTTGTTATTCAGATTCATGATGTTTTTAGAAATACAATGGAAATACCGTGGAAATAAGTCCCCGCAAGCGGGACGAAATATTGCCTCATTTGGAACTTCCTTCCTGATTTTTAGCATTGTATGTTGACTTGATCATATTATTTAATCTGATCTGAATATCCATTCGGACTTTATTTAATTCTTGATATTCCTGATCATTCACTATTCCTCTCTCAAACCCCAAATCAATCCAATGCTCAATTCCTTCAGATAAGGAAGCTCTTGAGATGTAATAAAACCGACATTTCTCCAAATAATGGAACCGGGCATATCCTTCGGCGAAATTGGCTCCTACCGAATCTACAGCGGAAAGCATTTGATCTCCCCAAACTTTCCTCTCCTGAAAACTCAGACGCTGATAAACGATCCAAGCAATAGAAGATAGCTTCCTTGCCAAACGATATACATCCAACTCCTGAAGCGGAATAAATTTAGATTTCGACTCCATATTTCATTCATTAAATTAAAAAAGACAATTCTTGAAATACACTTTTCAGGAGAAGTACAAACGAAAATTGAAGATCTGCAGAATCTGGTATTTCCATATTTTTCGCCGAGCGTAGCGAGGCCTATTTCTACCGTATTTCCACTGTATTTCTCTTCAACTTCCCTGACACTCTCCGCCACTTTCCAAAATTTGCCAATCCAAATATAAAAGATATGATTAAATTATAAACAATAAAATGTCAATTATATCAACAAAAGCTATGAAAGGGAGAAGAAGTATCGTACACATGGATCTGGATTCCTATTTCGTGTCAGTGGAGCGGCTTTTTGACAGCAGACTGAATGGCAAGCCGATTCTGATCGGTGGATCCGGAGACCGGGGAGTTGTAGCTTCCTGCAGCTACGAAGCCCGGAAGTTTGGAGTACATTCGGCTATGCCCATGCGGACGGCTCGGCAGCTCTGTCCTGAAGCACTGATCATCCGGGGAGATTTTGAAAAATACAGCCAAAAATCTCACGAAATCACCGAGATCATCCGGGAGGAAGTTCCGCTTTTCGAGAAGGCATCCATCGATGAGTTTTACATTGATCTCACGGGGATGGATCGGTTTTTCGGATGTTTTAAGCTTTCGCAGCAGATCCGCCGGCGCATCATCAAAGAAACCGGTCTGCCTATTTCTCTGGGCCTATCGGAAAATAAAACCGTATCAAAAGTCGCGACGGGGGAAGCCAAACCCAATAACGAAAAGCAGATTCCTTTCGGAGAAGAAAAGCCTTTCCTCGCTCCCCTATCCGTTCGGAAAATTCCTATGATCGGCGAAAAGACGGCCTATATGCTTTACAACATGGGTGTGAAAAAAGTCCACACACTCCAGCAGATGCCCGCCGAACTCTTGGAAGCGACCTTCGGGAAAAACGGAAATATGATCTGGGAAAAGGCCAACGGGATCGATCTGTCTCCGGTTACACCTTACTCGGAAGCCAAGTCGATCTCCACCGAAAACACGTTCGAACAGGATACGATTGACGTCCGGATGCTGGAAGCCACGCTGATCGCCATGACTGAGCAACTCACTACCAAGCTTCGCCAAAATCGCCAACTCAGCGCCTGCGTGAGTGTGAAGATCCGATACTCTGACTTCGATACCCATACGGTACAGCATCGGATTCCTTATACTTCGGCGGATCATACGCTGATCCCGATCGTGAAGGAGCTTTTTCGCAAGCTTTACAACCGTCGCTTACTCATCCGCCTGATCGGAGTGAGATTCAGTTCGCTCGTCTATGGCAATTATCAGATCAATCTCTTCGAAGACACGCAGGAGCAAATCAATCTTTATCAGGCTCTAGACAAGATCAACACCAAGTTCGGAGACAAGGCCGTCTGCCGTGCAGTGGGAATGAGCGTGGGTAGAAGGAGGTTTAATCCGTTTAACGGGATGGCGATCTAGAATTTGAAATGGAGAATGAAGAATTTAAAATGGGACATAACCGAAAATAAACATGTAATTTTTAGGGTACACTCGAGAGAAAATAGATTTTCAAGCCTAACTACTTAAGTACAATAAAATAATTTTCAGGATGAATTACCTGAAATTCAGTTCCGGGATAAGCCTCTTCAAAGCCTAAAGGCATCCTGGACCTGCGCGCGGGGTTCCATTTGGCTTCGAATGCGAAAAGTTTACCATTTCGCTCTTCCAGCCAATCCAACTCTTTCCCTGTCGTCGTCCTCCAAAAAAAACATCAGTGGGAATACGGTGGTATTGGAGATATTTCATTCGCTCACTGATGATGAAATTCTCCCAAAGAGCCCCTACATCCGAGCGCAGTGCCAGAGAATTGAAGTTATTGATGATGGCATTTCTTACCCCATTATCTTTCCCGGCAGCACAGGGCGTTCAAAAGTGCCCTGTTCAAGCTTTTTGATGTACATGGCAAATCCCTGCCTCGCCGGCAGGCAGGCGTCTCTGTCCCACTGGAGCAACCTGATCTGGTTGGAACGCTTGCCCAGAAAAACGAATACGTCTCCGTTCATGGGATCAAAGCCCAGCCTGTTGCGGACCAGCCCGGCAAGCGAGCTGATCCCAAACCGCATATCCGTCGGCTCATGGTACATGAGATACCTGACAGAGCTTGACAGGGCCAGCATCAGCCCACCAACTCACGGACGGTAACCACATCCACAGCCCCAAACAGTTCCACACAGATCCCCGAGGGATAGCTGATCCTGGCTACCGGACTTGCCGTGGTATGAGATCCATCGGGATAATTGAAAACGGGGAAGGAGAAGCTGCCGGAACGGTGTCAAACTTCCTGCACCAATGATAGAAGGTGGCTTTTGGGGATGCCTTCTGATGCGGCAAAGGCTGCCTAGTTCTTGCCGGATTTCTGCCACTTACAGAACTGGGAATAGTACTCTTCAGTTGCTGTCTTTTTCATCCTGCAACTTTAAGCTTTCAGGATTCAACTAGCAATATGGTTTAATCGGATGGATACACATCTTTCAAATCTTCTCTTTTCCGGAAGGTTGCTTTTGCAAAAGGACAAAATGGAACGACCTTGATGTTTTCCTTTCTGACAAAATCAACCAAGTGCTCGAGCAGCCTGACTCCGACTCCCTGACCTTTCAGCTTTTCGTCAACTTCAGTATGCTCAATGACCATTTTCTTGGGACCAGCCATTACGTAAACCATTGCTGCTAATTTTTTCCCTTCTTTCTCAATAAAAAATGAACCTCTGTGTCCGTCGGTTTGATGGTGGATTTCCATTGGTTTGTTAAGAGGATTGAGTTATTGGGTTATTTGTTATGTGTTATGAGTTGTCAGTTGTCGGATTGCCTCGTGACAAATCCCCCTTACCCCCTTTGGTTATTATTCAATTCCAAAAACAAAATATGGAATATAAAGGGGAAGTTGCTCCAGTTTCAGTCTCCAATCTCTAATCTCCATTTCATCACCCCAAATCCCCCGAATGAGACTCCTAGCTCCTCGGAGTGACGTATCCAGCATCGGTCATTCGCCATCCTACATCTCTTTCCCCTTCACCACCAGGAACCAATCTCCATCCAACTCCAAATATCCAAAATCATAGCAATAATGGTATTGGTTTCCCTTTTTGTTTTGATAGAGATGGGTAAAGTACCTGAACTGAAACCCTGCTCTCAGCAATCGATCACGAGTGGTTTTTGTGAGTTCTTCACCAGCCGGAATCAGGGATACCAAGATGTTTCGATTCTTTTTTAGGGCATGATTGATGTTTCGAATTAGGTTATTGCTGGCGGCAGATTGCTGATTATTATAGGTATTGCGACATTGATCATCGCAAAACTTCTTATCAACGCGGCCCAAGACGGGCTTTCCACAATTCAAACAGGTTTTGATCTCAGGGCTCATAGACAAAAAGTTATGAGACCAATTTAGAGAATTAGTTTAAAAATCCAATACCGGTGAAATCGACGAACCCTTTCAATTTAGAAATTCTGTTTCAGTACTTCTTCCTGGTAACCAATCGAATAACTGCTGATTTCCCGGAATGATACAATCCTTCCTTTAGCTCAACTTCCTTCTCCTCCAAATTCAGGATTTCCATTTCCTTAAAGTCAGACCTCAATTCCTCCTCAGAAAATAACATTGAAGGATCTTTTGGGCCTCCGGCTAATGGATTGACGGAACTGAATTTTAGATGGTCTTTCGAAAATCCTTCCAAAATCAGGACCCCTCCCGGTTTCAGAAAAGTAAAAAGTTTGCGATGAAAGCTTTCTCTCAATGAAGCAGGAAAATGTGCAAAAATCAACACCAGAGCATCAAAGCTTTCCGCAGGGTATGACATTTCGGACAGATTTCCAACCTGATAATCCATACTTACTCCCCTGGAAGCAGCAAGTTGGTCAGCCTTTTTCTTTCCTTCTTCACTCAGATCGAAAGCCGAAACTTCCCAACCTGCCTCAGCTGCATAAACCGCATTGCGCCCCTCTCCTTCTGCCGGAAAAAGAATTTTTCCCGGCTTCAAACCTGCCAATACTCCTGCAAAAAATTCATTGGGGGCTATTCCGTATGCATACTCAGGAGCTGAGTAGCGCTCATTCCAAAATTCTTTCATGGTTCTTTAATTTCTCTTACCGAAAAGAAGTCCTCGGAAAAGGAAAGAGTTCCGAATCAATTGCTAAAATGAAAATTTTTGAATTCAAGAATTGTTTTTAAACCAAAGTAAAAGGGATGAATTGAGCAACTCTTCCGCTCAATTCATCCCCTATCCATTCAGATTACTTCGTTAGCAAAAACTCTTAGAATCTGAGTCATGCTCCATACTTCAATACTTTAATCCCTTCAAATTCTACTTTGATATGAGCAGCTGTGGCTCAGCCATCTCACATAGTGATTTTAGCTTTCGCGCTTCCATCCGCAAGGATTTCAAATTTGACCCGGTTAAAGTTTAATACGCCAACAAATGAATTATCGCCTTTGTAAGCCACCCCTTCCATATACTGACCTTTTATATTCATGAACAAAAGATCATCTTCCTTATTGAATTCAGCCATTCCTTTTTCAAACTGATAAAGTCCGGTTATCTTTTTATAACTCACCTCATCCAGCGGAAAAGATTGTCCCATGACGAGGTCAAACTTCTCTTCTTTCTCATTCGATGCATTTTTCCCGATTTCCAAAATCCTGTTTACCGAAAGTGGAGCACCTGCCGACAAAGGAGTCTAATTTCCCCTGGGAAAAAGCACCTTCCTTTTGTAAACCAGAGACATTCGTATTTCCGAATAAACCCCAAATCAATTTTGGGAATTAGTGAATTTTGCCAATTGTTATTCCGGGACCTTTTTTATCTTCAACTTATAAATAACCCATCTTCCCGACCGAAAAACTTTACGATGAGATCAATCACATTCCTGCTTTTTATCCTTTTAGTCTCATTTGTTCAGGTCCAGGCGCAGGACACCACTACCTACGAATCGAATAAAATCAACAATTTCAAATTTGTCCCGCTACCTGCAATCGGTTCAAATCCGGCCAATGGCTGGCTATTTGGCCTGGCACCTTCAGCAACCTGGTATATGGGAAATCCGGCAAACACCAAGCTTTCCAACTTCGTTGGGAATTTCCTCTACACGACCAAAAAGCAATGGATCTTCAGTTCCAGAAGCAATATTTTTCTCGATGAGAATAAGTGGATCCTGGTGGGAGACTGGAGGTATTTCATCACTTCTCAGAGAACCTTCGGATTGGGAAGCAGTACACCGAATGACCTTGCTGAAAATCCAAATCAACCGGGCGTAGTGTGGGGGCAACAGGAGATGGACTTTAGTCTGATCCGGTTTTATGAATCAGTACTCAGGAGAATTGGTGATTCCAAGTTTTACCTGGGAATGGGCTATCATCTGGATATACATTCAAAAGTCGAAAGCTTTATCAAAGACGAAATTGACCCGGGTTTGCCTTTTTCACATGATGTTTACAACCTTGAAAAAGGCTTTAATCTGGAGAAATATACCCTTTCCGGATTTACCCTGAATGCTATGATGGAAAACCGTGACATCGCCGTTTCTCCTTATGAGAAAAACTTTGCACTCGTATCCTACAAGATCAACCCAACCTTCCTTGGCTCGGATCAAAGTTCCTCTACCCTGCTTTTGGATTACCGTCATTACTTCAACCTGAGTGAAACCCGCAAAAGACATCTGATCTCAGTTTGGGGTTTTGGCAATTTTGTGATTTCCGGAAATGTACCCTATATGAATCTCCCTTCAATCGGCTGGGATATGTTTGGCCGCACGGGAAGAGGCTATGCTCAGGGCAGATTCCGAGGCGAAAGCATGGTTTATTCTGAGGCTGAATACCGCTTCCCGCTTCAGAGAAATAAGGAAACATTCGGAGGAACTGTTTTTGTGAACGCTGCAAGTTTTAACAGTAAAACGACCGGCGAAAAAATTATGGAACAAGTCAATCCGGGATATGGAGTTGGTTTCAGAGTAATGATCAATAAAGAAAACCGGACAACTATCGCAGCGGATTATGCTTTTGGGCAAAAAGGAAACTCGGGCTTTTATCTCAATGTAAACGAGTCATTTTAATTCTTGCTTAAATTCAATAAATGAACACATTCCCCTGATTTAAATCGTATTTTCATTAATCGATTACTTTTACTTTCATCATCAAATTACTTAATTAATTTAGATGTAGTGAAAAAAAACTTACTTATCGCTGCCGGACTTTTTATGCTGGCATTCCAGCCTATCATGGCACAGACGATCGATGATGAAATTTCATTGGTTCAGGAAGCTTTTGGCAAAGACAAAAAAGCTATTATCGAAGCTTCGATGGAGTTTCCTGAAGTGATGGCACCTGCATTCCGGGCTGCTTATAGTGAATACGAAACTACCCGACTTGCAAATGCCAGAGAACGAATCAAAATCATCAGCGATTACCTGGTGTCATTTGCAAATCTGGGCGAAGATGAAGCTGATGCCTTAGCTTTAAGTTAATTGAAAAATGACATTGAGTTAGCCTTGCTGGATGAAACTAATTACAAGAAGCGACCTCTTTACCTAAAATTACTATATTAATTCATATCGATGATTATTTCCAGAATACGATCCGAAATGCGATGCAGTAAGAACTTCCATTTATCGGAGAAAAATAATCGAAATCTTCTGATAAGATTCTCGGGATTTCAATCAATTGGCCTGAGAAGCTTACTCTTCAAAGATCTTTTTAAATCCAAATAAATAGTATCTCACTAATCAAATATCATGAAAAAACTTAATCTAATCGTTGGAATCCTGATTTTGGCTATGGTGGGCGGATGCGCTCCAAGCACAACAATTCTGGGATCATGGACCAGTCCGGATAAAAAAGCCGGTGGGTACAATAACATTTTTATAACGGCTATCACCGAAAACCTTTTGGCAAGACAAAAGATTGAAAATGATATTGATGAACTATTGAACCAGCAAGGAATTGCCGCTGTAAGCAGCTTTGAGATCATTCCTCCGGGATTTATTCCCAATGCAAATAATAAAGACAAGGTCATTAATGCTATTAAAGCGGGTGGTCATGATGCTATCCTGACTATGGCGCTTTTGGATCAAACAACCGAAACCAGATATATACCTGGAACGATTATGTATTCTCCAATGGGTTATGGTCGCGGATACGGTAGTTTTTATGGGTATTATTCCTTCTTCAGCCCGTACATGTATACTCCGGGCTACTACGTCACTGACAAAAAATATTACATAGAAATTAACCTCTACGATGCAGAAACTGATGAGTTAGTTTGGTCATCTCAATCTGAAACCACCAATCCATCATCTTTGGAGTCTTTTGCTCCTACTTTCTCTCTAACAGTTGTGAATCAATTGATCAAAGACGGACTGATTGTTAAAAAATAATCTTCAGGTAAATGAATTAAAAAAGCCCCGATCGATGTCAGGGCTTTTTCATTTATGCAGCATTCCTTGCAGCGTTGATGATTCCAAACATGCTCCTCAGAATCAGCTTCTGCAGGTTTTCAGGGGATTTCCCGGTTTCCAGCATCGTCTGAATTGCGTATTGCTGAATCGTGATCAGCGGAAGGACGATTCGCTCCCTAATTGCAATCGAGGTTCTGATCACAGGAATATCTCCCATCAACTCGGTCATGGCAGACACCTCTTTAAGTTTTTCGATAGATTGAAGGTATTCCTGATACATAATCTCCCAAAACTCTCCGTAAGTCTCATCATCTTTCAGATAAGCCGTCGCGGGATAGAAGCATTTTTTGAGCGATTGCATGGAATTGCCCAGCAGGGTTCTGAAGAAAAGATTCTTTTCGTACAGGGTTTTCAATTCCCCTAATTTCCCATCTTTCTCCAACTCAGTAATCGCTGCTCCCACTCCATAGAAACCCGGAATGTTTTGCTTCATTTGCGCCCATGAACCTACAAAGGGAATTGCTCTCAGATCCTCAAATTTCAACCCTTCATCCTTGCTTCTTTTCAGCGGTCGGGAACCGATATTGGTCATTCCAAAATATTTTAATGGAGTGACATGCTCCAGATAAGGAACAAATTTTGGATGATTCTTAAAGTTTTTATAGGCTTCGTAAGATTGATCAGCTAATTCCTGAATCAGGTCGCGCTGTACATCTGTCAGGTTCTTCTCAGCATCCGGATACAAATGATTTTCCATCCCTGCACTGAGCAACTGCTCAAAATTATAGGTACAGGAAGCCTGTTTGCCATAATTGGCAGAGATAGTTTGGCCCTGAATAGTCACCTGGATCTCTGAATTCTCCACTCGCTCCCCAAGAGAAGCGTAGAAATTGTGCATGTTTCCCCCACCTCTTGCAGGAGGTCCTCCCCGACCGTCGAAGAATACGACTTCAATTCCATTTTCTCTGGAAACCTTCGTAAGTTCTTCTTTTGCTCGCAAGATGGACCAATTGGCTTTCAAATATCCTCCATCCTTAGTACCATCAGAGAAGCCCAACATAATCGTCTGCTTACCATTTCGGTTTACCAAATGAGCCTTATAATCCGGCAATTGATACAGCCCTGCCATGATTCCCGGTGCTTCAGCAAGATCATCTATCGTCTCAAAAAGAGGAACAATATCCAACGGCATGCTTTTTTTACCTTCTCCCAACGTGAGTTTCGCCAACTGATAAACTTCCAGCAAATGTCTGGCGGACTGGCAATTTGATATGATGTATCGATTCAGCGCATCTTCGCCATTACTGGTTTGCACCTTCTCAATCACTGAAAATGTCTGGAGCATCTCCCGATTAAACGCGTCTTTGAAATAGGCTAAATCAGGTAAACTTGAAGTCGAAAGAATTTGGCCAATCTGTTCATCCTCGGTCTCTCCCAGCTTAATCCCTTTTATTTTGAAAACCTCTTCCCACAGGTCATCATGTTTTCGGCTATCCTGCCGGATATCCATGTAGGCAAAGTGAAATCCAAAGATTTTCACTTTCAGAATAAACTGATCCAATAATTCTAAAAACAATCCTTGATGGTGTGTAATCAAGGCTTCCCTCGCTAAAAGCAAATCTGCAATTAACTCTTCAGAAGATGCATAAACAGCCTTATTTTCAAAAAGAGTTGAAAATATTCCCTTTTCAACTTTCAGGATCAACTGCTCAACATACTTGAAAGTGAGCCTTCTCCTGATCTTTCGCATGTCGCGGTAATAGCATCTCAACACCCATTTTTTCATCCGCTCTGAAACCAATAAAGTTGTCTCATGTGTCACAAATGGATTGCCGTCGCGATCTCCACCGGGCCAGAAACCGATTTTAAGCAATCCCGGATTCTCCCATTCGTGAAGAGGAATATTCAGGGTATTCAGCATCCGAATCATGATGTCTGAGATGCTTTGGTAGAATACATTTTCCAGGAACCAAACCAAACTTACAGCTTCATCGAAAGGAGTTGGTTTTTCCCGATTGATAAATCCGGTCTTGCCAAGCTGCTGAAGCAATGAATTAATGCTTCCTAAATCATTATTTCGGATGGCATTTTCCAGATCAGTAATAATACCCAGGACAGTTCCGGGGTAGAATTGGGTCGGATGCGCCGTAAGCGTCAATCGAATTGAGAACGTCTTCAATTTCTTGATCAATTCCTCACGCTTATGATCGTTGTCAACTCTGTTTATCAAAGCTTTAACAGAACCTTTTCCACCCAAATCATTTATTTTCTCGTAGGCAGCATCTTCAATGGAGTCAAATAAAACCACTTGACGCTCTACGTACTGGATCATTTGAAAGAGCAAATCGGATTGTTGCTTCTCGGTAGCTCCCGGAAACATTTCTTCGAAAAACCCTGCAATAATTTCCTTTGGGCTTAATCCGGACTGAAAACCATTTTGGCAAGCCGTTCCGAGGATTGGCAACAAGGTTCCCGTTCGATAAATATCATCGAAGGGTAAGTCTAAAAATAAACTGTTGTAAATCGTAAATCGCTTGGCGACTTCGGTGTCATAGGTTTTGAACATCCCAGGGTCTGGTTTAATGGCTGAGCAAATTAGTGAAAATTCTAAAAAATGAAACAAACTTTACCTTTTCAGTAACAAAATATCCATTTCACTTATTTTTCATTAGTTTTCGGAAGGTTTTTTAGAAATAAAAGCAAAATTTCATAACCGGATTTTTTAATATATTTCGATTATGAAACAATCCATTTTCCTGATCGCAATTTTGATTTTGACCTGGGCTTGCAGTCCATCCAAAACTCCTGAACCAACCGAAATCACTGAACCGGCAATTACTTATTCTTTTTTGGTTGGCGCTTATACTGACTCAGCCAGTCAAGGGATAAATGAATTGACTTTTACTCCTGCAGAAAATAAGCTGGAAGTGAAACTGGTGGCCCCGGGAATTCAAAACCCATCTTTCGTGGTGGCCAATTCCAAAGGGAATTTAGTCTTTTCTTTGGAAGAAGGCATGAGTAAGACAGGAGGAAATGTGATGGTCTTCAATCGATCTGAGCCTGGACAATCTTTGGCACCAATCGATACCATTCCTTCCTATGGAGATCACCCGTGCTATTTGGCGCTTTCATCAAAGGAAGATTTCCTGGCAGTGGGCAATTACACCGGAGGTAGTTTGAGTATTTTTCGGGTGTACTCTGAGAGTAAACTGGACTATCTCCAGACCATTCAGCACAAAGGAAAAAGCATCAATGAAGCCCGACAGGAGAAACCGCATGTGCATAGCACGGTTTTCAGCCCGGATGGAAAATACTTATTGGCAGCCGACTTAGGAACAGATAAAATCTATGTTTACAGCTTTGACCCATCAAAGGATAAACCACTCACTTTGGCAACAGAATATCCGGTAACTCCCGGAGACGGCCCTCGACATTTGGTTTTTTCTCCGGCAGGAAATGAGATCCTGGTTGTGCAGGAGATGACTGCAACTTTGGAGGTATTGAGTTTTGAAAATGGAGTTATCTCCCCGAAACAGCGACTTTCTCTTCTTTCAGATGGTTTCACCGGGGCTGTCGGAGCTGCGGAAGTTCGCTTTTCTCCTGACGGAAAATACAGCTACGTATCCAATCGGGGCGATGCCAATACAATCAGCGTCTTCGGTAAGAAGTCCACGGGAGAATACGAAAGAATCCAGCAGATATCATCCGGAGGAATCATGCCGAGGAACTTCAACATGACTGCAGATGGAAAATATCTGCTTGCAGCTCATCAGGCAAGCAATGATATTGTGGTTTTCGAGCGGGATGTAGAAACGGGAAAGCTTACTCAAACTGACTGGAAAGTTTCAGTCAATAAACCTGTTTACCTTTTCCGATTGCCAAATTAAGATGGCTCCTCCCAGGATTTCTCAGCAGAATACCTGATCAGTCCCGACTTAATTTCAAGCGGAGATTCGAGGTTATTATGATACAACTTTCCTGTGCCCAATCCTTGGGGAATTGTAGGATTATAGGTGGAGGTAAGTTGAGCGATGGCATTCAAACCGATATTGCTTTCCAAAGCTGAGGTCATCCACCAGCCGATTCCCCGCTCCTCTGCCAGCCTGATCCATTCTCTTGTTTCTAAGATTCCACCGACTAATGTTGGCTTCAAAATGATGTATTGAGGCTTGATCTGATCCAGCAAATTAGCTTTTGAATTCACTCCTATCAGTTCTTCATCCAGTGCAATCGGAAGAGGAGTTGCTTCGCAAAGCTTTCGCATGGCTTCCACATTTCCGGCAACTATAGGTTGCTCGATGCTGTGGATTCCCAATTCAGCAAGTTTGGATAATTTCACCAAAGCATCTTCCTTCGCAAATGCCCCATTGGCATCCACCCGCAAGGTGATTTGTTCCGGAGAAAATCGGTCTCGAATGTATCGGAGCAATTCCAATTCCTGATCAAAATCGATCGCCCCGATCTTCATTTTGATGCAGTCGTATCCTTCTTCGATCTTTTGGTCAATTTGTTCCAGCATAAACTCCCGATCCCCCATCCAAATCAATCCATTGATTGGAATCGGTTCATTTCGATCGTAAAATGGATTATCAAAAAGCTTTTTCTTTCCTCCATTTTTCAGATCCAAAAGCGCTGTTTCCAGCCCAAATCGGATGCTTGGCAATTCAAATGGTATGACCTCTTTGAGCTTTTCAAGAATGAAATCCTCTTCCATGTTCAAGGAAATTGTTTCCATTT
Organism: Algoriphagus sp.; assembly: GCA_036676605.1. Taxonomy (GTDB): domain Bacteria; phylum Bacteroidota; class Bacteroidia; order Cytophagales; family Cyclobacteriaceae; genus Algoriphagus. The sequence continues at coordinate 2,109 of JAKFCO010000136.1, read as the reverse complement.
GCTTCATCACTTTCACCATAACTTCCTCAAAATCAGGCCGATCATCGGGACTTAATTTCACCAAAGGTGCAGCCTCTCCCCAACCGCAAATCTGCGGTGATTCGACTCGAAAAGCCTTTATCCAAAAGACATCTTTACTTCGCAAAACTCCTCTTGAAGTTCCTGCATCGAACCGAAATTGGAGCGTTCTTTTGATGTATTCGAATCGGATGGAAGGGGAATCAGGCATGGATTGTATCGGATTTAGCCGGTAATTGAAGCGACTTGGATTATATTTGCGCCCGGAATCGACTCATTTATGCAAATCCCAAAGATTGATCTTAAGGCTTACGAATATACGCTCCCAGAAGAAAGAATCGCCAAATTCCCGCTCGAAAAGCGTGCTGATTCCAAGCTTTTGCTTTGCAAAAATGGTGAGATTTCCCATTTACATTTTTATAATCTCCCGGATTTACTTCAGCTAGACACCTTGCTGGTTTACAATGACACAAAAGTCATCCCTGCCAGATTAATTTTCCAACGGGAAACCGGTGCCAGAATCGAAATCTTCCTGCTTCAGCCAATCTCTCCAACAACCGTGATCCCGGAAATCATGCTTGCCAAGTATCCAGTCACTTGGGAAACCATGGTCGGAAATGTCAAAAAATGGAAGGATGGGGAGATTCTGAAAGGAAAAGTTCAAGTTGGAAACAAAGAGATTGTGCTCTCGGCAACACTTAAAAACCGGGAAGAAAAGCTGGTGGAATTTTCATGGAATGATTCGGAGATTGCTTTTGTCGATGTGGTAGAAGCAAGCGGAGAAGTCCCGCTCCCTCCTTATCTCAATCGCAAACCCGTCGAGGAAGATAAAAACAGATACCAAACAGTCTATTCTGAAAAGGAAGGAGCGGTAGCCGCACCGACTGCAGGACTTCATTTCACCAATGAAGTCTTCGAAAAACTCGAATCAAAAGGGATTCAAAAAACTCAGGTTACGCTTCATGTGAGCGCAGGAACTTTCCAACCAATCAAGGCATCTGAGGTGACCGAGCACCCAATGCATAGTGAGCAGATTGTGGTTACCCGCAAAACGATTGAAAAAATCCTGAATCACAAAGGAAAAATCGTGGCTGTAGGAACTACCTCCGTCAGAACTTTGGAAAGCTTGTATTGGTACGGTGTAAAAATCCTGGAAGGAAAAGGTGAGGATTTTTTGATCGAAAAGCTTTTTCCTTACGAACATCGAATTAGCTTACCTACCGTTCCAAATGCGTTTGAAGCAGTTTTGAACATGATGAAGATCAAAGGAACAGAAACGCTTGTTGGAACTACTGAGATTTTTATTTTCCCGGGCTATCATTTTAAAGTTGTGAGCGGATTGATCACCAACTTTCACCAGCCAGGTTCAACCCTTGTCTTACTTATTGCAAGTATCCTGGGAGAAAACTGGAAAAAAGTATACCAGGAAGCATTAGACAAAGATTATCGATTCCTGAGCTACGGCGACAGCAGTTTGCTATGGATAGATTAATCTCCGGACGGACTGAGTTTCTGAATTCTATTCACCAAACCGTGATAATAAGTCCTTACAACAGGCACTAAATCTTTGGCAACTTTCATCTCCTTAGTGTTGATTGAACTGATCTCATCGATTCGGACGATGTAGCTTTTATGAATCCGGATGAATTGATCTGAGGGAAGTACATCTTCGAAATCCTTGAGAAGGTTTCTTACTGAAAAAACAGAATGTCTCGCTACAATGGTGGTATGATTTCCATCGTCTTTCAGCCAAAGAATATAACATGCTTTAGCTTGACCAAAGAACCATCATGCCTCACAAGAAGGGCATCCTTAATCAAAAGTCCATCATTTGCTATTTCGGAAACATCAGTTGGATAATACCATTTCCGTTTCCACTTATTCTGACAACTTCTAACAGCTCTTTCATGATGTTTCTTTTATGCTCATTCAACAGAGTGTCAAAGAGTATTGTTTATTTGAATGTTAAACCCGCAATATGCATTAGAAAATCTACTGCGGTCTCAAACCGCCTCAAAATCAGTCGCTTCGCTTCACTTTTCGATCTCACCGTAGCGGTGCTACGCCTCGTTCTCCAAAGTGACTGATTTT
>JAKFCO010000135.1:0-35771 GCA_036676605.1 Algoriphagus sp. | reverse complement strand
ATCCAACCGAATGGACTACAAGTGGTTTGGAGAGACCAAGCCGATCCACGACTGCAACGGGGTGACCTGTACTCCTGCGATGCACCAGCTGAACAGAAGAACAGAGCTGCGAGTGGGCAAGTCGAGCTTCAGCTACTCAGGCAGACAGAAGAAGATCGATACCCTGTAACAGCCAAAGTTCAACCAAGAAGATCCGACAAGCAGCATCCAAAACACACCAAATACTAGTACCAAAAGAGGCCTCAAGCGAGGCCTCTTTTGGTTTAAGGGAAAAAGGGAAAATAGATGGGATTTTGGATTTTTACTTAAACTTCAATTTTGTAAACTGCTCACAATTTTATCAATCTTTCCAGTTTAACAGACTCCAATTCCGGGGGTTATTATTTTTTGGAATTAGTATTCGTAGAAACCTGATTAAATTGGGATTTAATTGAATAAAAAAAGATCTTCCTCAAATGGAAATTTTAATCATTATCGCCTTGGTTTTACTCAATGGTGTTTTTGCAATGTCAGAGCTTGCATTGGTGTCATCCAGAAAATTCAAACTGGAAACCGCTAGTAAAAAAGGCATTAAGGGAGCTAAGAAAGCTTTGGAATTATCTGAAAACCCAACCCGTTTTCTTTCCACAGTTCAAATAGGAATTACTTTAATTGGAATTCTGCTAGGTGTATATAGTGGAGAAAACCTTACGAATGATGTAGAAGGTTTTCTGGTTCAATTTGATCTCATTGCACCTTATGCGAAAACTTTTTCAACAGGAATCATTGTAATTTTCATCACTTATCTCTCCATTGTTTTAGGTGAATTGTTTCCGAAGAGACTTGGAATGACATTTCCAGAGCCGATAGCAATAGCATTGGCAAGACCGATGAATATTTTATCTAAAATCACAGCCCCTTTCGTGTGGTTGCTTACCTCATCTAATGACCTCCTGTTGATGGTATTTGGGTTTAAGAAACCAACTGACTCCCGTGTTTCAGAAGAAGAAATTAAGGCTTTGATTAAGGAAAGTGCCAAAGGCGGAGAGATTCAGAATATTGAGCAGGATATAGTTGAAAGAGTTTTTGAACTAGGAGACAGAAGAATTAATACGTTATTAACCCATAGGACAGAATTGGTCTTTTTTAATATTGCAGATTCATGGGAAACGATAAGTGCTAAAATCAATCTGGAAAAGCATTCTGCTTATCCGGTTTGTAAAAACAATAATCTCGATGAAATCATCGGGATAGTGCTTCTAAAGGACCTTTTTTCACCTCAATTGGAGTCAGGATTTAAACTTGTTGATTACATCAAAAAACCAATATTCATCTACGAAACGTCCTTCGCATATCCCGTCCTGGAGATCTTCAAAAAAGAGAAAACGCACTATGGAATTGTAATTGATGAATATGGATCTACTATGGGAATCGTGACCATGGATGATGTTGTGGATGCATTGGTTGGGCAATCCACTGAATTTGATCAGGACGAGTACCAGATTATTCCGCGGGATGAAGATAGCTGGCTCGTAGATGGACAGTATTCTCTGATTGATTTTGTAAAGTATTTCAATCTCAATCTGAAAAGTAAAAATCATCCTTTCACGACTGTGGCAGGATTAATTATTCACAAGAGCAGTCAAGTCCCTGCTGTTGGTGAAAAGATTAAATTAGAAGGGTACGAATTTGAGGTAGTTGATAAAGACGGGCAGAGAATTGATAAAATATTGGTGACAAGATTGAAATGATTATCGCTTGAAAACCAGAAAGTCTTTTTTTTAACTATATCCATCAAAGGTTTTGGAGCTGTCAGCCACCAGTTCCTTCAGCTCTTTCAATTCTTTCTCCGTCAAATCCCTCCATTTCCCGACAGGGATATCCAAATGGATATTCATGATTCGGATTCTTTTGAGTTGAGTCACATTAAAACCAAGGTATTCGCACATTCTTCTGATTTGTCGATTCAGCCCTTGTTTGAGGATAATCCGGAACTTGAATTTACTTATCCGCTCCACCTTGCAGGGATCTGTCATCGTTTCCAAAATTGGAATCCCTTGCGACATCTTCTGGATGAAATGATCGTTGGCAGGTTTATCTACTGTTACGATGTATTCCTTTTCGTGATTGTTTTTGGATCGCAGGATCTTGTTGACGATATCGCCTTCGCTCGTTAAAAAAATTAGCCCTTCGCTGTCTTTGTCCAGTCTTCCGATCGGGAAAATCCGCTGAGAATGCTTGATATAATCAATGATGTTATCCTTTTCACCTTTGGTATCGGTGGTGCAAACAATTCCGACAGGTTTGTGAAAAGCGATGTAAGTATGTTTTTCAATGGGTTTTCCCACCAGTTTTCCATCAACTCTTACTTCATCTTCCGGACCAACTTTGGTTCCCAATTCAGGAATTTTACCATTTAAGGTAACTCGTCCCTGCTCCAATAACTGATCAGCGGCTCTTCTGGAACAAAAACCAACCTCACTCAGGTATTTGTTGATCCGTATGGATTGTTCTGGGTCCATCTATTGAGTAGGAAGAATCATTGGTATAAAGCCAATGGATCAATCAATCTTTATTTTCAGAAAATTGAATTAATGTCCGGGTGTACCCATTTCGTCCTGGACATCTTTTGCCAGCATTTTTTCAGGTTCTCCTGTGAGAGAAATACTGGCTAATAAACCCATTGCTTCAGCTTTTTTTGATTCGAAAGCAATTCGATTAGAAACGGAAATCGGCTCAGAAGGAGGGATTTTTTCCTGAAGCCAGTCTTCCTGCTTTCCATTCTTCCAGAATCTGAAACACAAGTGAGGTCCTGTCGCAAGACCTGTGCTTCCCACATACCCAATCACCTGACCTTGTCTGATTCTTGAACCGGCTTTTACACCTTTTCCGATTTTGGACATGTGAAGGTATTGCGTGGTATAAGTGCCATTATGCTTGATCTTCACATAATTTCCGTTTGCAGAAGTGTATTTGGCTTCTAAAACCGTCCCTTCCCCAACCGATCTGATTTCAGTGCCTGAAGGTGCCGCATAATCAGTTCCCAGATGTGCTTTGTATCGTTTTTGTACCGGATGAAATCTCTTCAGGTTGTATCTGGAGCTGATTCTGGAGTATTTGAGAGGATCTCTGAGAAATGCTTTCTTCAAGCTGTTTCCTTCCTGATCAAAAAAGTTGACTTCGCCGTTTTGGTCAAATGGGATTGCATGATAAGGAACTCCCATATGCTCAAAATAGGCAAGCTTGATATCGGAAACGCTGATGACATTTCCATCAATTACTTTTTCCTCATAAACGACTTTGAATTTGTCTCCTTTCTGCAAGCGTTGAAAATCCACTGACCAACCGTATAAATCCGCGAACTGGTCAATCATGTCAGGAGACACGTTTTGCTTCACCATATCGACATAGAGAGAAGTCTGAATTACTCCGCCCACTTCTCTGCTTCTGATTTCTGCTGGCTTTTCAGCCTTATATATATTAAGTGAATCCAGATTGAATACTACAAATTCTGCGGGATTTGGCTCGTATATAAAAAATTGAGCTTTGGTAGAATCCTCCGGAGTGAGAATGGTGAACTTCTTATTAATAGAAATTCCTCTTACATCGAATACAGCCTTTGATCTTTTTGCCAGTTCATCGATGATTTGATACGGTACATTAAATGGTGCCAGAATCGATCCAAGCGTTTGATTTTTGCTCACCGTGCCTTCCACAATATTGAGTCCTGTTACATTGATTCCATAAAGAAATACTTCTTTGGGAGCCGTCTCTTTGATTTCTTTTACCGGAGTAGTTTCTGTTTTTGAAAAAAGCGGTAAGCTAAAATACTGGAGGGAGGTTGCTACGCCTAGGGTGAGTAAAAGCGCTGCAATACCAATCCAAATCTTTTTCATTACTATCTAATCTTTATGGGGGAAATAGAAATTTGGTTCAAAAAAGGGAAAACGGGGGGTTTTTCCAAGTTTTGAGGAAGAAACCTTCCGGCGACCAATCATCAACTATAATGCCAACGAGGAAAACTTATGATTTATTATTTAATTTTTAATTTTAATCAATTCGATCAAGGCCCTATAATATTACACTCTTTTCAAAAAAACAGGCTCTTACTCTAAATTTCTTCAAAGAATTAATCAAAATGGAAGCTATTCATTCAACCATAAGTGTGTGGTGATTTTCATTTCTTTATCTTTGACCTCCCAAAATAGAATTAAATCATGCTGAGAACGCACACTTGCGGCGAACTGCGCCTAAATCATCAAAATCAGGAAGTAACTCTTGCAGGCTGGGTACAGCGGGTAAGAAATAAAGGTGGATTGATCTGGGTAGATCTGAGAGACCGATATGGATTGACACAATTGATATTTGAGGAAGGCTCGTCTGATAAGTCTCTTTTGGAAAAGGCAAGTCAATTGGGTCGTGAATTTGTCGTTCAGGCTACTGGAACTGTCATCGAGCGGACTTCCAAAAATGATAAGCTCCCTACAGGCGACATTGAGATAAAAGTGAAATCACTTGAAGTTCTCAATTCTGCCAAAGTACCTCCATTCATTATTGAAGACGAAACAGACGGCGGCGACGAGCTCCGTATGAAATACCGATATCTTGATTTGCGAAGAAATGTGGTGCGTGAAAAACTACAGCTTCGTCATCGCATGATGCAAGAGACCCGAAAGTACATGGATGCTCAGGCTTTCATCGAAGTAGAAACTCCCGTACTTATTAAATCAACTCCTGAAGGAGCCCGGGATTTCGTAGTGCCAAGCCGGGTGAATCCGGGTGAATTTTATGCTTTGCCTCAATCACCTCAGACCTTCAAGCAATTGCTGATGGTAAGCGGTTTTGACAGATATTTTCAGATTGTGAAATGCTTCCGTGACGAGGATCTCAGAGCAGATCGTCAGCCAGAGTTTACTCAGATTGACTGCGAAATGGCCTTCGTAACTCAGGAGGATATTTTAAGTACGTTCGAAGGCCTGACCAGACACCTTTTCAGAGAAGTAAAAGGAGTGGAATTGGAAGAAGTAAAGCGCATGACTTATGCGGACTCCATGAAGTATTACGGAAATGACAAACCGGATCTTCGCTTTGACATGAAATTTGTCGAACTGAACGAATTGGTTCAGGGAAAAGGTTTTTCAATTTTTGATCAGGCAGAACTGGTTGTGGGTATCTGCGCCAAAGGGGCGTCTGAATACACCCGAAAGCAACTTGATGAGCTGACAGATTGGGTAAAGCGTCCGCAAATCGGAGCAAAAGGCCTGGTTTATTTGAAATACAATACCGACGGATCATTAAAGTCGACAGTTGATAAATTTTATTCCTCCGAAGACCTTCAAGCCTGGGCAAATGCCTTTGAAGCCAAGCCGGGAGATTTGATTTTGGTTTTGAGCGGAGATGCGAAGTCTGTCAGAAAGCAGATGTCTGAATTGAGACTTAAAATGGGAGAAGACCTGGGCCTGAGAGACAGGACAGTTTTCAAACCACTTTGGGTAATTGATTTTCCACTTTTAGAATGGGACGAGGAGACAAAGCGATTCCATGCAATGCACCATCCATTCACTTCTCCAAAGCGAGAGGATATTCCATTACTGGAAACAGATCCGGGAGAAGTTCGTGCGAATGCCTATGACTTGGTCATCAATGGAGTGGAAATTGGAGGAGGATCGATCCGAATCCACGATCGTCCCACTCAGCAATTGATGTTTACTCATCTTGGTTTTTCAGACGAGGAGGCACAAAAGCAATTCGGCTTCTTGATGGAAGCATTTGAATATGGAGCTCCGCCACACGGAGGGATTGCATTTGGATTTGATCGGCTTTGCGCCATTTTCGGAGGCTCAGACTCAATCAGGGATTACATAGCTTTCCCTAAAAACAATTCAGGAAGGGACGTGATGATAGATTCTCCAAGCACGATCGCCGACGATCAGCTTAAGGAATTATCCATCAGGGTTAGTTTAAAGAAATAAGGAAAGGGGCTTCGGCCCCTTTTTTATTGGGGTTGAATGATATGGGATCTGATACCCATGACGATCAGTAATTGGCCGATTGCATAAGTTCCCATGATCAGAATTCCAGCTTCAGGAAAATTTTCGTAAAATCTGCTGATTGCAATTATTCCATCCGAAATGAAAAACAGGCAGGCGCCAATGAACACTTGCCAGAATGAGGAGGGATTGCATTTGCCAAATCGATCCCTGGCGGTACTGAGCATGCTTACAATGACCAAAATGTATAGAATGACCGGAATTTTTAGAACTCCCAGATTTGGATTGACCAGGTAATAGATAATTGCTGCTGAAATGTAAATGGGAAGATTGAAAAGGAACAGCTTCATGAAATTGATGTTCCTGAGTTTTTCAGGGGCTTTTTGAGCGACTTTGAAACCGATGATGTAACAAACATGTGCTAAAAGGAAGGAACCAAGCCCATAAGCAAATAAATCTGACCACATCAGAAGAATATCCCCAATCCACGAAAAAATCAACGCTCCAAGTACAGCTTTTGCGAGCAATGTAGTAGAAATTGGCTTTGTGATCTGATAGAAATACAAGATCAAACCCAACAGAATCAAAGGTTTAGAAAAAAATCTCCAATCATTTTTTCCTTCCAAAAGGAAAGTAATATCTGCCAGTGTAGCCACTAAAAACAGGTAAAGCCAAAGTAAATTCTTATTTCTCAATGCGTAGAATATTTGGAGTTTGATTATAAATATAGATGTATTGACTGTAAATGGTCCGCGACCCCAATGTAGATTTTGATTTTTGACCAATTAACAATTTGGTGGAGCAATTGGGTATAACATTGATTTTATTCTGAAAACCATCAAAATAACTAGCTAGTCCGCTAATAATCCACTGTTTTTCATGTGTTAATGAAAATTTTATTTGCTTCCACATGTTAATAAATTGTTAAAAAATGTGAAATTTACCTGAGAAAATTTAACTGTAACTACCCTTACTTCCTTTTGCCCAAGATTACCTTTGCGACGAATTCTATCAAAAACCAACTTATTTCTTAAAAAAAAAACTATGAGGCAAAACTTACTGAAAAACTTGTTGGCAGTCATGTTCCTTGTGTTAAGCACAGGTCTTGCATTGTCGCAGGGTGTTACAACTGCCGGTATGTCCGGTAAAGTGACCGAAGCTAATGGTCAGCCCCTTCCCGGAGCAAACGTGGTGGCAACTCACTTGCCATCCGGTACTCGTTACGGTGCTGTTTCAAATTTGGACGGAAACTTTTCAATCCCTGGGATGAGAGTAGGGGGTCCATACAGATTGTCAGCATCATTTATTGGGTATGCTACCCAGGAAGTTGAGGGGATAGTACTTTCTTTGGGAGTTTTTTCCAATGTCAACCTGGTTTTGTATGAAGATGGACAGGAGCTTTCTGAAGTAGTGGTAACTGCCGCGCAGAACAACCTTTTCTCTAGTGAAAGGACTGGTGCAAATACTTCAATTGACAACCGGACAATCAATCAACTTCCTACTATCTCAAGAAATATCAATGACTTCACAAGATTGACTCCTCAGTCAAATGGACAATCTTTTGCAGGACAGGATTCAAGGCTGAACAACATTACAGTAGATGGTTCTTACTTTAACAACTCTTTTGGTTTGGGAAGTGGAAGCAATCCGGGAGGCAGAACAGGTGTATCTCCGATATCCCTCGATGCCATTGAACAAATTTCTGTAAACGTAGCTCCTTATGACGTAAGACAGGGAAACTTCACAGGTGCAGGTGTAAATACCGTAACCAGAAGCGGTACGAACGAATTTACAGGTTCGGCTTATTATTTCTGGAGAAACAACAATAACGTAGGTACTGAAGCAGGTGATAACACATTCAACCCCGGGGATTTTACTTACAAGCAGTATGGATTCAGAGTAGGTGGTCCCATCATCAAAGACAAACTTTTCTTCTTTGCCTCATTTGAGGACGATAAAGAAGTAAGACCAGGTACAACATGGAGGGCAAATTCAGGTAACGATCCGATTGAAGGGAACACCACCCGAGTTTTGGCATCTGATATGAATGAACTTAGCTCATTTTTGAGAGATAATTTCGATTACGAAACTGGTCCCTACGAAAATTATGATAACGAGACAGCTTCTACCAAATTCCTGGTTAAGCTTGACTACAACATCAATGACAAGAATAAGCTGAGCGTAAGATACAATCACCTTGATTCATCAACCGATGTATTGATGTCTAACTCTTCTTCGTTAGGTTTTGGTAGCAGAAACTTGAGACCTGAGGCGTTGAACTTCCAGAATTCAAACTACATCATCTTTGAAAACATCCGTTCTGTCGTAGGTGAATTGAACTCACGATTGAAAGAAAACTTGTCTAACAGCTTAATCATCGGATATACTTATCAGGATGAAAGCCGTGGTTCAAGAGGTCAGTTTTTCCCAATGGTGGATATCCTGAATAACGGTGCTACTTATACCAGCTTTGGTTTTGAGCCTTTTACTCCAAACAACGAATTGAGGTATAAGACTTTCCAGATTCAGGACAACCTTCAGATCTTCAAAGGCAACCACACGATCACTACCGGTTTCAGCTATGAGTATTATGAGTCTGAAAACGTTTTCTTCCCGGGTTCCCAGAGTGCCTATGTGTACAACTCTCTTGAAGACTTCTACACAGATGCAAATGCGTACTTGCAAAACCCAAATAGCACAACTTCTCCAATCAACCTGAGAAGATTCCAGGTAAGATATAATAACATTCCGGGTCAGGAAAAACCAGTTCAGGCACTTAATGTGAACTATTTCGGTGTTTATGGTCAGGATGAAATTCAGGTAAGAAACAATTTCAAAGCAACTTTAGGTTTGAGAGTTGATGTTCCTTTCTTTGGAAATACAGCTTTGAGAAACGTGGAAGTTGAAGGATTTAACTTTAGAAATCCTGCTAGTGAAACAGTCAAATTCAGAACAGATGAATTACCTGCAGCTAATTTGTTATGGTCTCCAAGAGTTGGTTTCAACTGGGATGTCTTCAACAATCAGAGTACTCAGGTGAGAGGTGGTACAGGTGTATTCACAGGTCGTCCGGCTTACGTTTGGATTTCTAATCAGGTTGGTAATAATGGTATCTTAACTGGTTTCGAGCAGAAAGATCCTACCGCAACTGTTCCTGTTACAGACCGACCTTTCAATCCAAATCCGGATGCTTACAAACCAACTTCTGTAAATGGAAACCCTGCTGCCAGCTACGAATTGGCTTTGACAGAATCTACTTTCAAATTCCCACAGGTTTGGAGAACGAATATTGCGGTTGATCAAAAACTTCCTGCCGGAATCGTGGCAACCGGAGAATTTATCTACAGTTCAGATTTAAACGGTGTAGCTTATTACAATGCCAACCTTCCAGTTGCAAACACTGCCTTCACTGGCCCGGATAACAGACCAAGATGGACAACTGGTAACAGAATAAATACTAAAATCCCTAACGCAGTAACTCTCGGAAACCAGGCAATAGGTAACTCATGGGTAGCATCCCTTTCTTTGGAAAGACCGTTTACTAATGGCTTGTTTGTGAAAGCAGCATATAGCTACGGTGAATCAAAAAATACAGTTGATCCGGGATCAATTGCATCAGGTTCTTGGTTTGGAAATGCACATCAGGGAGATCCTAACAACCCAACCCTTGGATTTTCTGGGAATAACATGGGCCACAGAGTATTCGCTGCTATCAATTACAGCAAAGACTTCTTCAAGTTTGGTACTTCAACATTCTCACTGTTCTGGGAAAGCAGAACAATCGGAAACGGTAGCTACGTGTTCGGTGGAGACATGAATGGTGACGGTGGTACTTCAAACGACCTGATCTACATCGCTGCAAATACAAGCGAAATGAATTTCCAGCAATACACAGCCAGTGGAAAAACATTCACTGCAGCTGACCAGGCTGCTGCTTGGGAAGCGTTCATTCAGCAGGATGAGTACTTGAGTGCCAACAGAGGTAAATATGCCGAAAGAGGTGCAGTGATCATGCCAATGATTAGCAGAGCTGACTTCTCTTTTGCGCAGCAATTGTTCACCAATATCAATGGAAAGAGAAATGCACTTGAATTCAGAGTTGACATTCTTAATGTTGGAAACTTGTTAAATTCAGATTGGGGTGTAGGACAAACTTTCAGAACTACTCAGCCATTGGTTATTGCTCCTAACAACCAAGGCGGACCAGCTAATGCGGCCGGTGCTTCTCAGTACAGATTGAGAAACTTTGGTACAAATTTGATTTCTCAGTCTTTCATTCCAACTTCCGGGGTGAATGACGTTTGGAGAATGCAGTTTGGTCTGAGATATATTTTCAATTAAAAGTTTAGAATTAAAGAAACAAAAAAAGCACCCTTCAAAGGGTGCTTTTTTTGTTTCTTTTAGATCTTAGTTTCTTACCAGAAGAGGCCCTATGAAATAAAGTCTTCTGTGTTTAGTTTTTTTTCCTTTGAGCACTTCCTGCCATTGTCCAGAATGATACTCTTATTTTTCAGACCAACATAGGTTGGAAATTATAAAGCGAATCCCTGAATTTCTTGTACTCCTTCCAGGGATAATTACACCAAGTAGTTTGATTTAAGTAGTTTATTGACAGTTCGTTAAAACATTCCCATTTTTCTACCATTGATGGCAAAGATTTGCCTCCAGTATGTTTTGTAGCCTTTTACTGGAATTTCTGAGTTAATTTTACATTCCAGTAAACTTTTTACCGGTTTTTGAGTATAACCTCCATGCTGTACTATAAAGAATTCATTCACTCTGTAAGTAACGAATGGATCGTCTTCATTCACGGAGCAGGCGGTTCTTCCGCTGTTTGGTATAAGCAGTTGAAGGATTTTAAAGTGCATTACAATTTATTATTGATCGATTTGAGAGGTCATGGCAAATCGGCAGAGCTTCCCCAGGCCATCTATAACGAGGAATATTCCGTTCGAGCGGTCACCGAAGATATCATTGAAGTTTTGGAGTATACCAAATTACCTCCTGCTCATTTTATGGGAGTTTCATTAGGGACGATTCTGGCAAGACAATTAGCCGAGATTCAGCCTGAAAGAGTAAAATCCCTTGTAATGGCAGGAGCTGTGACCCGATTGAATACCCAGTCAAGAGTTCTGGTTTTTCTTGGTAATGCTTTCAAAAGAATCATTCCCTACATGTGGTTGTACAGTCTGTTTGCTTTTGTAATCATGCCAAGAAAGCAACATGCTGAATCCAGAAACTTGTTTATCAGAGAAGCTCAGAAGCTTTGCCAAAAGGAGTTTATCCGTTGGTTCAAACTGACAAAAGACATTAATCCTCTTTTGAGGTATTTTAAAGAATCCGATTTGGGTATACCGACTTTGTATGTGATGGGTGATCAGGATGTGATGTTTTTGGAGCCGGTAAAGAAAATTGTTAAAAATCACACAAGTTCAATTCTAAAAATATTGGATAAATGCGGGCATGTAGTCAATGTTGAACAGCCACAGCGGTTCAATGAACTTTCTCTTGCTTTTATCCAAAGTCAATCCTAAACCGAGTATTTTATTTTCTTTATGAAAAAACAGACTAAGATCATTGTGATCGTTGGCATTATTCTAATCATTGCGATAGCCTTTTTTTATCCCAGATTGAATACCCAGAAAGCTCTTGAGCAGGCTCCGACTGCTGGAGGTCCCGCTGGTGCTTCGCAGGATTTGCAGGTTAATGGTGTGAAGCTTAAGCTGGAAACTTTGACAAATCAGCTTCAGGTAACTGGTACCATTTTGCCAAATGAATCTGTGGATCTGAGATCGGAAATTTCCGGATTGGTGGAGCGGATTGCCTTCAAAGAAGGTCAATATGTTACAAAAGGAACGCCACTAGTTTATCTGAATGACGACCAATTGCAGGCGCAATATCAAAAGCTTCAATTTACACAGAAGCTTTTTGAAAGTCAGGAAAACAGGCAAAAACAACTTTTGGCAAGAGAAGCAATCAGCCAGGAGGAGTATGATATCGTACTGAATCAATTTAATACTACTCTTTCTGACATTAAACTGGTAGAGGCTCAACTTTCCAAAACAGTAATCAGAGCTCCTTTTAACGGGACGCTTGGTTTGAGAATGATAAGCGAAGGAAGTGTGATCGGAACAAACGATGTGATTGCATCCTTCGTAAATATTGATCCGATCAAAATTGAGTTTTCAATCCCTGAAAGATATGCAAGTGAAGTTAAAGTGGGATCATCTGTATACTTCAACAATGAATCTTCTAATCCTGAAGCAGAAGGAAAGGTTTTTGCTTTTGAACCTCAAATTGACCCTGCTACGCGAACCTTGAAATTGAGAGCCCAAAGCTCTAACCGTGAAGGAAGATTTTTGCCAGGGATGTTTGTTAGGATTCGATTTGTGTTGGGGACTTTGGAAAGTGCTTTGATGGTACCGGCCGAGGCAGTGATTCCTGAGTTGACAGGGTATAAAGTTTTTATTGTAAATGCTGAAGGAAAAGCCGAGGAAAGAATCATTGAAATCGGCACTCGTACAGATACACATGTTCAAGTTTTGAAAGGCTTGAATGAAGGGGATCTGGTTCTCACAACAGGTGTAATGCAAGCAAGGCAGGGAATGCCGGTGAAGTTTACTCAAATCAATTAAGATGGCAAGTCTTTCAGAGATCAGTATTAACAGGCCAGTATTGGCCATCGTGATGTCCCTGGTGATTTTACTATTCGGGGCTATCGGTATTTCGTTATTGGGTATTCGGGAGTTTCCAAGTGTAGATCCACCAGTTATAAGTGTAAGCACCAGTTATGTCGGCGCCAATGCGGATGTAATCGAAGCTCAGATTACAGAACCACTTGAAGAGCAAATCAATGGAATTCAGGGTATCAAATCCATGACCTCAGTAAGTGCCGACGGACGCAGTAATATTACTGTCGAATTTGAAGTAGGAGGAGATTTGGAAGCTGCAGCAAACGACGTGAGGGATAAAGTGGCTGGTGCGCAAAGAAATCTTCCACCGGATGCAGAGCCACCTGTAGTTTCAAAGTCAGATGCAGATTCTCAACCTATTTTTTATTTAAATGTCAGCAGCGAAACCCGGAGCCTTCTTGAAATTTCGGACATCGCTGACAATATTTTTAAGGAGAGACTTCAGACGATTCCTGGTGTAAGCAGAGTGCAGATTTGGGGAGAAAAGGAATACTCCATCCGATTGAGAATGGACCCTCTCAAAATGGCTTCTTATGGTATCACTCCGCTCGATGTATTAAGTAAAGTTCAAAGTGAAAATATCGAGCTTCCTTCAGGAAGAATCGAGGGTCAAAATATTGAACTTTCAGTAAGAACCAAAAGTCGCCTGAGTTCACCTCAGGAGTTCAATGATCTGATCATTAAAGAAGATCAGAACAATATTGTACGTTTTCAGGATATAGGGAAAGCTGAGCTTTCTGCATTGAACGAGAAAACGGTATTGAAGCGGAATGGAGTTCCTATGTTAGCTGTCGTTTTGGTGCCTCTCCCGGGCTCAAATAGCATCGAAATAGTAGATGAGTTATACCGAAGATTGGAGTTTATTAAAAAAGATCTTCCGGCAGATATTGGAGTTGTCGTTGCTTTTGATGGAACCCAATACATCCGAAGTTCTATTGCTGAAGTAGAGGAGACTATTATCACAGCCTTCATTTTGGTTGTAGCGATTATTTTTCTTTTCCTGAGAGATTGGCGCACTACCTTCATCCCGGTGATTACGATTCCAATCTCCCTGATTGGAGTGTTTTTCATCATGTACCTGATGGATTTCTCGATCAACGTATTGACCCTTTTGGGAATTGTACTTTCGATTGGACTGGTGGTCGATGATGCGATCGTAGTCTTAGAGAATATCTATTCGAGAATCGAAAAAGGAGAAAGCCCGCTTGAAGCAGCCAAAAAAGGATCAGAGGAGATTTTCTTTGCAGTTATTGCCACTACTGTTGCGTTGGCGGCTGTATTCTTGCCGGTTATTTTCCTTACAGGAACAACAGGTAGACTATTCCGCGAATTCGGCATTGTAGTAGCAGGATCTGTGATTATTTCATCTTTTGTGGCATTGACTATGACTCCTATGCTCAGTGCTAGGATGCTAAAAAGAAGAGAGAAGCATAATTGGTTTTACAATTTTACAGAACCTGCCTTTGTTTGGTTAAACGACCTTTACGATGGGGCTCTTAGCTGGTTCATGAAGTTCAGATGGGTTTCGTTTGTTTTGATAGGCTTTATGGGATTGGGAATTTATTTTCTGATGACTAACCTCAAGACGGAACTTGTCCCTATGGAAGACAGAAGTGAAATCAGGATAAACCTTGCAGGACCTGAGGGGGCTACTTTTGGTTACATGGATCGCGTCATAGATGATATGGTGCAACAATTCACTACTGAAATGCCTGCTGGGGAGATTGATGGGCTTATTTCAGTAACTTCTCCGGGTTTTGGAACAGCTAATACAAATTCAGGATTTGTGAGATTTATTTTAACAGATGCTGACAAAAGAACGAGAAGTCAGCAACAAATCTTTGAAGATGTAAATGTTAGGCTCAAGAAATTCACTTCTGTAAGGGCTTCTGCTTCCCAGCCCCAATCCATTGGAGACAGAAGAGGAGGGCTTCCGGTACAATATGTGATTCAGGCCAATTCTCTCGAAGAATTGAAGGAAGTGATTCCGCCGTTTATGGAGAAAGTCGGTCAAAGTCCGACATTCATTTTCACTGATATCAATTTGAAGTTTACGAAGCCGGAACTTGAGATAGAAATAGACAGAGAAAAAGCCCGAAATATTGGAGTATCTGTTCAGGAAATTGCCCGTACACTTCAGTTATCCTATTCGGGACAGCGATTTGCCTATTTCATCATGAATGGCAAGCAATACCAGGTAGTGGGAGAAATGCAATTACAGGATAGAAACGAGCCGATAAATCTAAGAATGCTATATGTGCGTGCTGAAAATGGACAGCTCGTTCAGCTTGATAACCTTGTGAAGGTGAAGGAAAGAAGTACTCCGCCTCAGCTATATCGTTTCAATCGATTTGTGAGTGCTACCGTTTCAGCCAACTTGGCAACCGGATATACAATCGGAGACGGTTTGGATGAAATGGATCGGGTAGCCGCAGAAGTTTTGGATGATTCCTATGCTACGGACGTGGCTGGTCCATCCAAGGAATTCCGAGAGAGCTCAAACAGCTTGCTTTTTGCATTTGTGTTCGCATTGGTGCTGATTTACCTGGTTCTTTCGGCTCAGTTTGAAAGCTTCATGGATCCTCTCACGATCATGTTCACAGTTCCTTTGGCATTGTTTGGAGCCTTATTTACCCTTTGGATTTTCAATTTCACGCTGAACATCTTTAGTCAGATCGGGATCATCATGTTGATTGGACTTGTAACTAAAAATGGTATCCTGATCGTGGAATTTGCAAATCAAAGAAAAGACATAGGAATGTCTCCGGAAGAAGCAATTTACGGAGCAGCAGTAGCCCGATTCCGTCCGATTCTCATGACTAGTTTATCTACCATTCTTGGTATTCTTCCAATTGCACTTGCGTTGGGAGCGGGAGCTGAAAGTCGTGTGCCGATGGGAGTTTCTATTATCGGAGGTTTGACTTTTGCCACAATCCTAACCTTGTTCGTTATCCCGGCTATTTATACTTACCTCACCTCTAAAAAAGGCAGATTAGCTCAAATTTGATGAAGAAACTAGTTTCCATGCTCGTCTTGAGCATATTTGGAACCCCTCTTTTTGCACAAAGTCAAGAGTCGCTGGATTTGGAAAAGGCGATTTTGATTGGTTTGGAAAAGAATCTTCAGATCAAAATCGCAGTTGAGAATGTGACTCTCCGTGAAGGGGATCAGAAAATTGGGCTAGGAACTTTATTCATGCCTACCGCGGATGCGACGTATGCCCGATCCTTTGCGAAAGAGGATGTTGAGCAGAAGTTTGTAAACGACCCTGAGCCCAGACAAATAGATAATGCGAAATCCCGAACTGAAAACTTTTCGGTAGTTGGAATCTACGGTTTCAGGCCCGAAAGTTTCGCTATAATGAAGCAACTGGGTCAACTTGCTGAAATCAGTGAGCTAGAGGCCAAAATCGCTGTAGAAAACACAGTTGCAGGAATTTCAACTGCCTATTACAGACTTGTTTTGGAGCTTCAGAGATATAATGTGCTCAAGACCACTCTGGAACTAAGTCAATCCAGATTAGACATTGCTCAGGCTCAATATGAATTGGGAGGAGCCGGAAAGCGTGATTTCCTGACTGCAGAGGTAGATTACAACTCGGATTTAAGTCTTCTCCTTGCCCAGGAACGAAACATTCAAAATGCGCGTGTGAATTTGAACGAGCTGATGGCTTTAGAGCCTGATACTGAATTCATGGTTAGGGATACCATTGTGATCTCAGAAAGCCTTTCTCTTTTGGAACTAAAAGAAAATGCCTTCATGGATAACAAGTTTTTGTTGGTCGCTCAGCGGCAGGAAAATGTAGCATTCCTTCAAATGAAGGAATTACAAGCTTCAAGGCTTCCAGCATTGAATTTGAACGCAAATTACATCAACAACACCTCAAATTCTGACGCAGGTTTCCTGATTCAAAACCAAAGACAAGGTTTTAACTATGGTGGAAATATAACTGTCAACCTCTTTAGCGGTCTTACGCTGAACAGAAGAATTCAAAATTCCAAAGTTCAGCAAAACGCATTAAGTTATGCGGTTGATGAATATGAAATCCAACTGCAGTCTGACATTCATCGGGCGTTTAATACCTATCAAAACAATAGAGCGCTCTTGGTAATTGAGCAAAAAAACTACGCTGTAGCCAAAGAAAGTACAGAGATTGCCCTGGAGAGATTCAGGTTGGGGATTTCTTCTTACCTGGAATTCAGAGATGCACAGCTTAATTTGCTTACTGCCCAGAACCGATTGATAACTTCACTTTTTAGCATCAAGGAGCAGGAAATTGAATTAAAGAGACTTTCCGGAAGAATATTTTTCCAGAATAGTTTTGAAGATTTGAATCTCCCAACAGTAGAATAAAATTGAAATGAAGGTTGCAGATCGCAGCCTTCATTTTTTTATTTGCTTTTTTTAACAAATGCTTCATTTTTCTTTTGGCACAGCATTTGCCAATGGGCTTTTGTTAACCATCCTGGATCGAGCCTGATCCATTTGAATGAAAAAAGCATTAATTATCTTCTTTTCTGTTCTCACTGTGATGCTCTTCGGGGTTCAGTGTACTTTTCTGGAAAAGAATTTTGAAAAAGTTTTCAAAGAAACCTATGACCTGGACCTTGCCGGGATAAAAGCAAGGGGCTTTATCCTTGCTGCGGTGGATAACAATTCCGCTGGATATTACATCTATCGTGGCCGGAGGATGGGCTACGAATATGAATTGCTGAGGGATCTTGCTAAAAGACTCGATGTGCAGCTCCATTTGGTTTTAGTCGCTGATATAGACAAGGCATTTAATTACCTCCAGGAAGGGAAAGTTGACCTGATTGCCATGAATTTGGAGGAAAATGAAGATCGATCCGAACTGGCTTCTTTTTCGATTCCCTTGGGAAAAATGAGTACAGTGCTTGTTAGAACAAAGAATTCCGAAGAATTTACTTCATGGGAGCAATTGGAAGGGGATACTGTTTATGTAAGACAAGGCGCCGTCTATAAGGACCAACTTTGTGCCGTCAGGGATTCGCTAAAGGTTAATTTTTATGTGTTCGAGTCTCCCGAGCACGAAGAGACTCTCATCGATGAGGTCGTTGACGGTAAAATCAAATGGACTGTAGCTGATCAAAACATTGCTCAGGCAAATGCAACTTATTATGACGGGCTGGATATTTCCTGGAAATTGAAAGAGGAAGGTGAAGTAGCCTGGGTGGTGAGGGAGAATTCTCCGGAGCTTTTGGATTCGCTGAATGTCTGGTTAGGAGACAAGCAGAAAAGGTTTATTCCTGATCTGTATGCCAAGTATTTTCTTAACTCAAAGAACAGCTATTTCCGAAATAATAGTCCGTACTCCTCATTGGCAGGAAATCAAATTTCTGTTTACGATGAGATTATTAAAGGTGGGGCTGAGGAACTTGGCTGGGATTGGAGGCTGCTGTCTTCGCTGGTTTACAAGGAATCTCGATTTGATACCACCGCATTATCGTATGCAGGTGCTGAGGGACTTTTGCAATTGATGCCGGTCACATTGGAGCGATTTGGAGTTACGAATCCCAACGATCCGAAACAATCCTTAATGGGGGGTGTGCGATACCTCAAATACCTGGACAAGTTTTGGATGGAGCGTGTCCCGGAAACCAATGAACGAATCAAATTCATTCTTGCTTCCTACAACATTGGTCAGGGACATGTCGAAGACGCCTGGAGACTGACGATGAAATATGGGCAAAACACCCAAATCTGGAGTGAAGTTTCTGAGTTTTTAGAAATGAAAAGTGACCCTAAGTATTATCGCGATCCTGTGGTGAAAAGCGGATATGCAAAAGGTCACCTTGCCGTCAATTACGTGAAAGACGTGATGGGTTTGTTTGAATCCTATAAAGCACTCGTTGAGCCTTAAGCTCCTTCGTGCAATTCAAATAGAGCCTCGATCTCAACCGGGATATTGTCAGGTAAGGATCCCATCCCAACCGCAGATCGGACTCCAATTCCATTTTCTTCTCCCCAAATCTGGGCAAAAAGCTCACTGCACCCATTGATTACGAATGGATGACGCTCGAAATCAGCTGTGCAGTTCACCATTCCGAGGACTTTTATTACTCGCTTTACACGATTAAGCGATCCAAGATTAGCTTTGATGGTGGCAAGCATTGCAAGCCCTACTTGTCTTGCTGCAAGTTTACCGTCTGCCATATCCATATCCAGACCAACCCGACCAATTATCAGAGTTCCGTCTTCTTTTACAGTGCCGTGGCCTGATAGATAAAGATGTTTTCCATCGATCAGACAAGGTTTGTAGACTCCGAGAGGTTTTGGTGCCGGAGGAAGAGTAAGGCCTAGTTTGGAGAAATTGCCTTCAGGTGATTCCATGGGTTGAATTATTTGTGGATGAAAATTAGACAAAAAGATCCAAAATGAGCACACCAATCAATCCCATTACAGCGACGATTGTTTCCATTAAAGACCAGGTTTTGATGGTGTCCTTGATGCTGACGTTGAAAAATTCCTTGTACATCCAGAATCCTCCATCATTAAAGTGAGAAAACATCAGGCTTCCTGCGCCGATAGAAAGTACCAATAGATTTGGATCCACATTCATGGTTGTTACCAGCGGAGCGATGATTCCCGCCGTGGTAAGACCCGCCACGGTAGCCGAACCCACACAAACCCGGATAATGGAAGTAATCAGCCATGCAAGAATGAGCGGATGCATATCCCAAGTCTGAAGACCTTCGGCAATGGTTTGACTCACTCCTGTATCAGTAAATATCTGCTTCAATGCACCGGCACCAGCCACGATCAGCAAAATCATCGCGATGTCTTTGGTCGCAACGGTATAAATATCCATCAGCTGAGTCATCTTGATTTTTCTTCGCAGACCAAGTGTATAGGTTCCTACCAAGACTGAAACCAGCATCACAATTCCCGGATCTGAGATGAATGCAACAAAAGGCCCCATCGGACTTTCCTTAGGAGTGTAGATGCTCAATGCGGTGGTTCCCACTAATAAGAAAACCGGCAATAGAGCTGTGAAAAAGCTATTTCCGATTCCCGGAAGTTCAGACTCAGGTTTGATTTCTGCCTGAAAAGTCTTCAGAGGATTTGCTTTGACATTTTTAAGTTGCGTGGCAAAAAGTGGCCCCGCTATCATGATGGTTGGAATTGCGATCAGGAAACCATAAAAAAGAGTCAATCCCATATTTGCATCGAACTGTGCAACCAATGCTGCCGGCGATGGATGAGGAGGCAAAAAACCATGAGTTACCGAAAGCGCGGCCAGGAGGGGAATCCCTACATAGACCGCCGAAAGCTTGTATTGGTAGGACACGGTGAAAGCCAAAGGCACCAAAAGAACAAAACCAACATTGTAAAATAAGGGAATTCCGACAATCAAACCGGTGAAAGCCATCGCCCAGGTGATATACTTTTCTCCAAAAATCTTCATCAAAAAACCTGCGATTCGTTGCGCTGCACCGCTTTCGGCAACAAGCTTTCCGAGCATCGCACCCATTACGATCACGATGACGAGATCTCCCAGAAGACTTCCCATTCCTTTTTGGACTGATTTTGCAATCTGATCAGCCGGAAGGCCAAGCAGGAACCCAGCGGAAATAGCGGCTATCAAAAAGGAAAGAAATGGGTTGAGCTTGGCCCAGACGATCAGGAGTACAAGGATCGCAATACTGAGCAGGACGAGCAATATGGTCATAGGGTTATTCCGGGTTAAGCTGCCAAGATAAAAAAATTGGAAGAAAGACCCTTTCAGCTTATAAAATTCTCAAAAATGAATTTCTACCGTTTGATCCATCGGATGGTTTGGCTTTCCTTAGGGGAAGTAAATTGAATCAGGTAAAGGCCTGATTTCAAGTTTTCCAACTGATCCAAAAATGAGTTTTTCTCAAAGAGTCGGGTCGAAATCAGAATTCCATTTGAACTTGAGATACCTACTATGACTTCATCTTCTTCAAAAATATCGGGGAAATCGAGGTTGATTGGTCCGGAAGAATAAGGATTGGGGAAGATTAAAACCTTTTCACTAATCCTATTTAAAACGGACTTTAAGAGAACTACTTTGCTCCAGGACCATTTCCCTGATAAATCGACTTGCTTAATCTGATAATACCAATCCTTCATTGCAGGAAGATTTTCACCCTGAAAAGAATAGGAAATTTTTTCATCAGAATTGCCCTTGCTCATGACTTCACCTACTTTTTTCCAAGCATCTGAGGGTTTCTCAGACCGGAAGATTTCAAACTTTTCGTTGTCATTTTCCCTCGCAACAGACCAAGTGAGTTGAGGTGAATCAAGAGTATACTTTGCCATCACATCCAGCCATTCCACAGGCAATACACTCAAGGTTCTAAAACTTCCAATTGTGAAATTGACTCCACTCAGCTCTGATATTGTCAAATTACGCCTGGCCCAAAGTTCGACAGGATCGAGTCCAGGCAAATTGCTTCCAGGCGCGGCATATCCTGTACCGACTATTCTCAAATCATCGACTTGATCGACAATCAATTGATCAGCTGAAATCCGTAATTCTATCGGATTGGAAGAAGGTGCCAATCCTGAAAATTGAAAATAGCTAAAAAGCCTATACAAAATCGGAGTGCCATCCGTATCCGCAAATCCGGAATTGTATTCGGCACCAGCATATTCTGTGAAATTTATCGCCAGATTCCCTCCTGCGGTATTTCCCAAAAGTTGGACTTTTCTGACGCCTCCCTGGTAACGGTCTTCGAAAGGGAAAGTCCCATTGAGTGCATTAAAGGTGCTCGGGGCATTCAAATAGTTAAAACTTGTAAGGGTTTTCAAAGATCCTCCCTGATAATTTAAGGCCCCGGATGAAGACGCATTCAGGAAAAGATTTTTCCCTTGAAAATCGATTTGACCTTCAAACAGATTAAGGTTTCGAAGTACGTTGAGGTTTTCATTTAATTTCAAAGTTCCTCCGGATTTATCCAAAGTCAAATCTTGAGGGGAGAGTGAGAAGCCGATGACTTCCTGATTTTCACTTCCAATGAATTTCAGATGCGAAACAGAAGTGAGAAATTGCCCGGACCCACTTTGGATGAGGTCCCCGGAAACAAAGAGTTCGGATGGTAAAGTGAGATTTTGAGTTCCTTGAATTTCAAGGTCATGTACTGAATTCACTATCCCTGCATCAGGAAAAGATGCCGTGAGAAATGACTTTGAATTGACCCCGGCTCTGAATGTTACTTTTCCATTTAACTGATAAGAAGCGGCTTCGATTCGCGGTTCATCTCCTTCCAAAATTAAATTACCGCCAGTTTGAAGATCAAAGAGATCGGCGCTAATGGTCCCGGAAACTGATCTTGCAATAATGTCACTATTACACTCTGAGATAAATGTGCCTCCGGATTCAATGATAAAATTCCCGAAAGGTCCTGAGCCGAAAACGCCCGTTTCAGTATTGAATGAAAAAGTGGCACAAGCAGCCGGGATAATACTTGTATTTAACTTTTGTCTTACAGAACCAGATATAATCGTAAATCGAAGTGCTTTAAAAACTTCTTCCACAATCAATTCAACCCCATCACCCGGGTCAAAAACGACCGAATATCTGCTGTTAGTAGTGAAACCGCTCCATGCGTTATTTGGAATTATTGTCCTGGAAGATCCTTTGAAAACCAAACAGCTATTAATCGAATTTCCAATCCAGTTCTGGCTATTCCAGGTTCCGGAAGGTACTCCCGGTGCCGGGCCGGAAAAAGCCTGCAGGCTTCCATAAATCTCCAATTGGAAGTTATTCAAATTCAGTTTTTGGCTTGCACCGGTTTCCGAATTGATGAAGACACTTTTTGCCTGTTCGTTTGTATTTAAAGTAAGGAGATGGGTCTGATTGATGTAGATGTCATTAGATGCTCCGGGTTTGGAAATGGCAGGTTGCCAAAGACTTCCGTCATACACTTCCCAAATGTTTATGTTGGAAAAATTGCCCGAATTGATGGTTCGGTAAGCGTTGATTTCCTGAGATTTCGAGAAATACGGGTAAAGGCAATTCATTACAACTGCCAGGAATATGCTGTATATTCGGCTCCGAAAAAGTGCCCGAAAGGCGATTGATTTGCCCATAAAGTCCATATAAAAAAGATTTAAAAAAAAGTCCTATCAATATAGTCAAATGAGTTTTAAAAAGAAAGTTTTCAGCCTTTTTTTATTGATATTCACTAGTTTATCTTCAATTCAGGCCCAGGATTACCGGATTAGCCTTCTGACCTGCGATCCCGGAGAGGAATTATACAGCGCCTTTGGCCATAGTGCGATCCGGGTGTTGGATCCGGAGACAGGTCAGGATTTTGTTTTCAACTACGGGACGTTCAATTTTAATACGCCCAATTTCTATGGCAAATTCGCAGGAGGGAAACTGGACTACATGCTCAGCGTAAGCACGTATGCCGATTTTCTGGAAGATTACCACAATCAAAAGCGAAATGTCCGGGAGCAAGTACTGAATCTGAGCACAGAGCAAGCCCAATTTTTGGTCGAATTTCTTCAGGTAAATTATTCCCCTGAGAGAAGGAACTATCGCTATGAGTTCTTTTTTAATAACTGCGCTACCAAGATTCGGGATGCAATGGAGCTCACTTTGGGAGATAAACTGATATGGAATGATCAGCTGAAAGAGTCTGATGATAAGACTTTCAGGAATCTGATTGATGAATATGTTTTGAGATTACCCTGGGCAGATTTGGGAATTGACCTTGCACTTGGAGCAGTCATTGATCGGGATGCAACACCACGCGAGGAGCAGTTTTTGCCCGATTACATGGAAGCAGCTTTTGCGAGAGCAGAAATCCAGGGCGATGGACCTACCCGGCCTTTCGTGAAGGAATCCAGCGTGATTTTGGAATATCCAAACAATGAATTCGGTATGAGCGCGATCAATCCTTATTGGATTTTCTGGGTGGTTGCAATTCTTTTTACTGCCATCACCTTTTTTGGATTCAAGAAGAAAAAGCTCCTGATTGGATTTGATGCAGCTTTCTTTGGGATTCTGGGCATTTTTGGGATTGTGGTTTTCTTCCTTTGGTTTGCTACAGAACATACCGCGACGAAGTGGAATTGGAATTTGCTTTGGGCATTTCCAGGGCATTTGGTTTTAGCCATTTCACTTTTGTCCAAGACAATCAAGCCATGGGTGAGGCAATACCTGCTTTTTGCCTTGATTATGGCAGATGCTGCTGTCGTATTCTGGATATTGGGATGGGAATCTTTCCATCCAAGTCTGATTCCGATTATGCTGGTTTTGATTCTCCGAACTAATTACCTCTATTACAATGTGGGTAAATACAAACCAATTGAAAGGTAAGTTTTCGACTTTACAAACTTTTATATAGGGTGCGCGTGTTTGGTATCTTAAGACAAGTCAAATGGAATTCAAACTTACCTCCGATTATCAACCTACCGGCGACCAACCCAAGGCTATTGCTAAGCTAGTCGAAGGTGTAAACAATGGCGATCCGGCACAGGTACTTCTTGGAGTAACTGGTTCCGGTAAGACTTTCACCATCGCAAATCTTATCCAGCAAACTCAGAAACCCACTTTGGTACTGAGCCATAATAAGACGCTTGCGGCTCAACTTTATGGTGAATTCAAGCAGTTCTTTCCGCAGAATGCGGTCGAATATTTCATCTCCTATTACGATTATTACCAGCCGGAGGCATTTATTCCCAGCTCGGGCACTTACATAGAAAAGGATCTTTCTATCAATGAAGAGATCGAAAAACTCCGGCTAAGCGCTTCATCTTCCTTGCTTACGGGCCGGAGAGACGTGATCGTAGTGGCTTCTGTTTCTTGTATTTATGGTATCGGAAATCCGGAGGAATTTGCCAAAAACGTAATCAAACTTCAGGAAGGGGACCGGATTGGAAGAAATCAATTGCTTTTCAAGCTGGTGGACATCCTTTACAGCCGGACGCAGTTTGACCTGACACATGGTACTTTCCGAGTCAAAGGAGATACAGTCGATATTTTTCTGGCATATGCAGATTTTGGTTACCGGATATTCTTTTGGGGAGATGAAATCGAAGCGATTCAGCGAATTGATCCGGCAACCGGAAAGAAGCTATCGGATGAAAAAATCGTCTCGATTTTCCCCGCCAACCTATTCGTTACAGGAAGAGATCTCATCGAAACTGCGATGAAGGAAATTCAGGATGACATGGTTGCCCAAGTCAATTTCTTCGAAAAAGAAGGAAAATTCCTGGAAGCGAAACGAATTCAGGAACGAACCGAGTTTGATCTGGAAATGATTAAAGAATTGGGCTATTGCTCCGGAGTCGAAAATTACTCCAGGTATTTTGATAGGAGACAACCCGGAATGAGGCCTTTCTGTCTGATGGATTATTTCCCGGATGATTACTTATTGGTGATTGACGAAAGTCACGTGACAGTCCCTCAAGTTCGGGCAATGTGGGGAGGTGACCGTTCCAGAAAGGTCAACTTGGTTGATTTTGGATTCAGACTTCCTTCAGCCCTAGACAACAGACCGCTGAAATTTGAGGAGTTTGAAACCATGTCCAATCAGGTCATTTATGTCTCTGCTACTCCGGCTGACTACGAGCTTGCATTGACAGAGGGTGAGGTGGTGGAGCAAATCATCCGTCCGACCGGCTTGCTGGATCCTACAATTGAAGTTAGGCCAAGCCAAAATCAGATTGATGATTTACTTGAAGAGATTGACCAAACCATCAAAACTGATGCCCGTGTACTGGTAACAACGTTGACGAAAAGAATGGCTGAGGAGCTTCAGAAATTCCTGGAGAGAGCGGGAGTGAAGTCGCGCTACATTCACTCGGAAGTGAAAACGCTTGACCGAGTTGAGATTCTCAGAGAATTAAGACTAGGTATTTTTGATGTTTTGGTTGGGGTGAATTTGCTTAGAGAAGGACTCGATTTACCGGAGGTTTCTCTGGTTGCTATTCTGGATGCGGATAAGGAAGGCTTCCTTCGAAATGAAAGAAGCCTTGTACAGACAATTGGTCGGGCTGCCCGAAATCAAAATGGACGAGTGATCATGTATGCTGATAAAATCACCCGTTCCATGGAATCTGCGATTGACGAAACTAAGCGCAGAAGAGCTATCCAAATAGCATATAATGCCGAACACGGAATCACTCCAACTACGATTACTAAGACTCGTGATAAAATCATGGGTCAGACGAAAGTGGCTGATTCGAAGAAAAATCCACGGATGTATGCGGAGCCAATGCCGGGTGAAGGCTTCATGGCCGCCGATCCGGTTGTAGCATATTTGAGCAAAGACAAATTGGAAAAGCTGATTCAACAGACTCAAAAGTCCATGGAAAAAGCTGCTAAAGAACTCAACTTTATGGAAGCTGCAAGGCTCCGGGATGAATGGCAGTCGCAGAAAAACAGACTTGCAGAACTTAACAGAGGTCCTGGAAAGTAGAAAATTTTCAATGAGAGATTAAATGACCCTGCAGGAAGTCAGGGCCTTGGCAGCTAAAGGCGAAGGCTTGAAGATTGAGTTCAAGAAAAAAGCATCATTTCCCGAAAAGATTGTTCGGGAGTTTATTGCTTTGGCCAATACTGCCGGGGGGGATTTATTGATCGGGGTGGATGATGACGGGACGGTAAGCGGTCAGCGCTTCATTGAGGAAGAAGTTTTTGTGATGGAAAAAGCTATTCGAGAGCTGATTTTTCCTCCTTTGGAATATGAGGTTTTTACCCTCAAACTGAATGAAAAAAAGGGAGTTGCAATTTTTAAAATTCCAATCAGCCCTTCCCGACCTCATTACCTCAAAGAGAACGAAAAAAAGCAGGCATTTATCAGGGTGGCGGACCGAAGCGTGCAGGCTAGCCGGGAAGTTTGGGAAATCCTGAGACGGGGAAGAGTTCCCAAAGACACGGTTTTTACCTATGGGAGAAAGGAAGAAATCCTGATGAAAGCAATTGAAGAAACCGGCAAAATTACATTGAAGGAATTTTCAAAAGTCGCCAATCTGCCTCGTTTTATGGCTTCCAAAACTCTTGTGAAACTCGTTCTTGCGAATGTCTTGCAAATTCATCCACAGGAATCTGA
Organism: Algoriphagus sp.; assembly: GCA_036676605.1. Classification (GTDB taxonomy): domain Bacteria; phylum Bacteroidota; class Bacteroidia; order Cytophagales; family Cyclobacteriaceae; genus Algoriphagus. The sequence continues at coordinate 9,059 of JAKFCO010000135.1, read as the reverse complement.
AGATTTTTTTACACTCAAGAGCCCGGTAGCTTGATCCCTGCCCTCTCCGCAAATCCAATATTTCCCTGCAAACCACCAGTATGGATCATCAATATTTTACTCTGAGGCTCAAAGACATCTTTTTTAATCAAGTCCCAGATTCCAAAAGCCATTTTTCCTGTATAGATCGGGTCCAAAACGATTCCAAAATTTTCGTAAAACTCCCCAATGAACTCAACCAATTCCTGAGTGTATTTCCCATAGCCTCCAAAATGATAATCGCTGTTAACCTGATAGCTTCCTGCGGAAAGGATTTGGTGATCAAAAAGCAACTTTTCGATTTCTGAATGGATAAATTCTCCTTTCAGGGATGAGAAGCCGATCAATTTCTGGGTAGAAGAAATGGAAGCTGCCAATCCCGCAAAAGTTCCGCCAGTCCCAATAGAAACTGCGAAATGCGAAAATTGGCTTTCGTTTTCCCCAATGATTTCGCGAGTACCTTTGATAGCCAATTCATTGGTTCCCCCTTCCGGAATCAGGTAAAAGTCTCCAAAAAGATCCTTCAGGTGATTGGTAAAATTGGATTCAGTCTTCATTCTGTAAGTTTCCCTGTCAACAAAATGAAGTTTCATTCCCAAAGATTCAGCATGAGTGAGGGTAGGATTGAGGGGATCTGTTCTTTCACCTCTGATGATTCCGATCGATTGAAAACCTTCAGCTTTTGCCGCTTCGGCAGTTGCAAAAATGTGATTAGAATATGCCCCTCCGAAAGTCAAAAGGGTATCTTTTCCTTCTTTCCTGGCTTGCTCAAGATTGTATTTAAGTTTGAAAAATTTATTTCCGGATACTCCAGGGTGAACCAAATCCAGTCTCATAATAGCCAATTCAATATTTTTCGACTCTAAAAGTGGATGATAGAGATACTGAATTGTGATAGTGGATGGGATAAGCATTTGGCCAGATTCGCTAAAGAATACCAAAGTTAGGCGGATCCTCCTATTTTTGTGGCATGAATATAAAAGCGGAAGATGACTTTGATGAGGATGAAATCGAACTTTTTGAGCACCACAGGATCCTGGTCGACAAAGGACAGTCATCTGTTCGCATCGATAAATTTTTAACTGAAAAAATTGCAAATGCCTCACGGAACCGGATTCAGTTAGCTATTGATGCAGGTTCTGTCCTGGTGAACGGACTTCCCACCAAGGCTAATTATAAAATCAAACCTCAGGATGATATTCGGATTTTGCTGGAAAAGCCACCGAGAGATACGGAAGTTTACCCTGAGAATATTCCACTTGATATCCTGTTTGAGGATAAATATCTTCTCGTTGTAAATAAGCCTCCCGGGATGGTAGTGCATCCAGCTCATGGGAATTGGTCAGGAACTTTGGCGAATGCGCTGGTTTATCATTTTCAGGATTTGCCGGAAATGAAAGGGAATACAGGCCGGCCTGGATTGGTACATCGAATCGATAAGGATACTTCCGGGCTATTGGTGATAGCCAAGGAAGAGGAGACAATGACCAAACTTGCCGCTCAGTTTTTTCACCATACAATCGAGCGAACTTACCTGGCCTTGGTTTGGGGTGAGCCTGCAGAAGATAGCGGAACCATCACCGGACATATCGGGCGCAGTGCCAAAGACCGTAAAGTGATGGACATTTTTCCGGATGCCAGCCAGGGGAAGCATGCCGTTACTCATTGGAAAGTTCTGAAAAGACTCCGATATGTCTCGCTTGTTCAGTGTAATCTTGAAACCGGTCGGACACATCAGATCCGGGCCCATATGAAATATTTCGGACATCCACTTTTCAATGATGCGATGTACGGAGGTGATAAGATCCGAAAAGGGACTCAGTTTGCGAAGTATAAAATGTTTGTGCAAAACTGCTTTGACCTGATGCCGAGACAAGCCCTTCATGCCATGTCACTTGGCTTTATTCATCCGATGACTAAAGAGAAGTTATATTTTGAAGCTCCGCTTCCTGAAGATTTCCGCTCTGTATTAGAAAAATGGGAAACTTACGTCAACTTTGAGTAAGAGATTTTGATCAAATCGGCAATATTTTAATCAATCTGTTGACGAATACTCAATAAAAACATTGTTTATGTGCGAATACAATATTTTTATCAAACAATATTAGGAAATCATTAATTATACAATCGATTTTGGTTATGATTTTAATAAATCGTCATAATTCAATCGATTTCATTAAATATACTGTAAATATTTACTTTAAATATTGAATTATTTGCAATCTAAGACTCCTTGTCTCTATATTTGTACAAGCAAAAGAGCTAAACGAGTACACACATACTGTAGGATGTTGAAATTGGCAGACAAGCCCTCCTGTCTCGGGGGTGGGGATTATAGGACAAAGCATTTAGCGAGCTCGTAAATTTGCCTAACTACTCCGTGGAGGTTCGAATCCTTCTCCTACAGCAGGTTATTTTGGGTTTATTGTTAATTGACTAAGACCATGAAATTTTGTTTCATGGTTTTTTTATGCCCATACCTAACTGAGGGCAATTAATATTCCGAATACTTTATTAAACTCAAAATTATATGCTTTCATAATCGAATATGGGGATAGATTGATGATTTGATAAATATTTGGCCAAATTTCAAGGCTGAATTTCTGAATATTTATTTATTTAACCATTTTGTTAAATAAAGTGTAAAAAATTAATTTATTTATTGACAAAATTTTAATAAACCAAGGGTATTCCTATTTTTGCCAATCGATTGGACGAAATCGATTGAAAACAGAATAAACTAACATTTAGAATAAATCAATACTGTAGGATGTTGAAACTGGCAGACAAGCCCTCCTGTCTCGGGGGTGGGGATCCCGATAGCTATCGGGACTGAAAAAAGCGTAGAACGAACCGGACTATTGCCTAACTGCCCCGTGGAGGTTCGAATCCTTCTCCTACAGCTAAAAAGCAACACATTGTGTTGCTTTTTGCATTTATAGAACTAAAGCTATTTTTGGACTGAATTGTCTATTTTTGTGTAAATGTTATTTTATGTCACCGGGTAATCACCAAAAGCATTCTCTACATCCCGCGAGAAAAAAGATAATCAGGGTGGTGACCATTATTTTTATGACACTCCTTTTTTTGGAGTTCCTCTTCTATTTTGGTTCTAATATATTTTTATCCAAATGGGCGGAAAGAAAGATTAACGAAGCGACCAAAGAGGTTTATCTGATAGAGTTTAACAGATTCAATTTTTCGCTCCTGCGAAGAGGATTTTTTTTGGATGGAGTAGTCATGACGCCCATCCCGGGAAAAATTGCTCCGGAAGATCAAACCTTATTTAATTTTTCCTTAGACCAGCTTGCCATTAGAAACCTGTGGTATAGCTTTTCAGAAGAGGTTTTGTATGTTGGGAAAATAGAATTTGACAATCCTGATGTGAAACTTGATTTGCCTGAAAATGCGGATTCCGTTGTGGTGGATAAGAATCAAAATAGGAAAGCAGGCAGTACTGAAAAGAAAAAATCTGCTGTAAGAGAACTTGAGGAGGAAATTCAGAAAAGTATTGGTCGATTAAATTTCGGAGCACTTTTTATCAGAGAAATAGAGATCAGCCACGCTGACTTATTCTTCCTTGATTTCCTAAGTCAAAACTCCCTAAAGGCCGAAAACACAAGGCTAGTTATAAAAGATATCAATTGGACGACCAAAGAAATATGGAAAACTCCTTTCAATGCCCGGGGTTTCGAATTTGATCTGGAGAATGTTGATTTCCCGCTTCCTGACGGAGTCCATTCCATTCGTGCAGATAAAGTATATATCAGTTCTTTAGATAAGCTGATTGACATCAATGAATTTGAACTTACTCCGGATAAATCCAGGGAAAGTAAATCCTATTATGAAGTCAATCTCGAAGAATTACGAGTCGGAAATGTTGATTTAAATAAGGCATTTATGACTTCGGAGGTCGAAATAGATGAATTGATTCTGGATGCTCCGGAGTTTAAGGTTGAGCGGAAAGACAAAGTAGAAAAGGATAGTGCTGCAACCGGAGATCTCAATGAATTGATTTCAGGGATCCTGAAGTCTATTCAAATCAAGGAACTTGCAGTCAACAATGGAAATTTTTTAAAAAGTGATTTTTTTGATACGCTGAAAAACAGAATTGATATCCAGGGACTGGATTTTAAAATGGTCAAATTTTACCTGGGAGAAGATGGATCAAAAAAGGAGAATCAATTTTTCTATGGCGAAGATGCCTCCATGGAAATCAGAGATGCAAGCCTGTTCCTGTCAGATGAAGTCCATGTCTTAAAGGGAGATAAAGTCATGGTGTCCTCCTTTAAGGATGAAATTCAAATTCAAAATTTCTCGATTCAACCAAGGTCTGAGTCTATTCTGATAAAAAATCCCAATAGCCTGATTCAGCTTTCCTTGCCTGAATTCTCATTGGAAGAAGTGAATCTAAAAAAGCTATACAATGAGGGAATTCTTGAAATAGGTGAAATGAAGCTTATTTCTCCTCAAATAGAATATACTGAGCTCCAAAATGGAAAGAGTACTGAAGGAAGTTCATCTATTCCTGATCTGATGAAGGGGCTTTTGGAGAGCGTGGCGATCAAGAAATTTGATTTACAAAATGGTGTAGTTCAGTTTAAGGATGATGCAGGAGTCAGGAGTAATGATATTGGATTTGAAAGATTCAGTTTGCTGCTGGAAAATATTTTTTTACAGCCGGGAGTTTCTACCAAAACATTCAATGAGTTTTTATTGGCAGATGAAATTGTACTCAGGCTGGATAAGTACAGGTTGAAGTTGAGAGATAATCTTCATGAATTCTTAGCCGACAGGGTGCTGATTGACTCCAAAAATTCCCTGGTAGAAATCACCGGCTTTGTTCTTCGTCCGGAAAATCAGGGACAGATCCAAGGCGCCCTGGATGCTTACGGGAAATCGTCCACCATTAACTTGAAAGTTCCTAAGTTTCGCGCAGAGGGGATAGACTTACATGCTGCGATTGTAGATCAGGAGCTCATTGTGAAACAAATTTTGATTCCAAACCCTGAATTGGCTTTAACCAGATATCGAAAAGGTCAATCATCCGGAAGTCCTCAGGACCAATTAGAGTCTTCAAAAGAATTTGCGAATTTGCTTACCTCTTATTTCAGCTCGATTCGAATAGATTCGTTGAACTTCAGTGATGGTAAAATTCAGTACAGCAACTATTCCGGGAAGAAAGATATTTCATTCAATGAAGATAAATTCTCACTGATTCTTAGAGGATTTTTAGTAGAGAAAGATCTTGTATACATGAAGAAAAGGACATTTTTTTCAGAAGAGATTGACCTGAGTCTGGAAAATTATTCGTTTAGTCTTGCCGGGGGAAATTACCTCGTGGAGACAGATGGGCTTAAGTTCAACTCTTTAGATCAATCGCTCAAAATAGACAACCTGGTCCTTACCCCCGGGTCTGATGTCAATAGTAAAATTGCGATTTCACTGACCATGCCAAGCGTTTCTTTGGATGGCATTGACATCGAAACCTTCTTATTTGATAATGAACTGATTCTGGATAAGTTTAATGTAATTGGTGGAAAAATAGATTTGGATATTAATCCGGATTTTAAAAAGAATGAAACTCCGATTAAACCCCAAGGGTCTCCCTCCTCCAGACTGGCAATCAGGAAAACAATAGAGACCTTAAAAATTAATCAGGTCAAACTTGGGGATTCAAAGCTAAATGTCAATTATAGATTCGGGGAGGAAGATGTCCAATCGATCCAGACCGATTTCGAATTGCTTGTCAAAGACCTCTACCTCGACTCTGCCACCAACAGAGGGATAGAAAACCTCTCAGAACTTTACAAAGGATTAAATTTATCCTTGCAGGATTTTTCATTTGCGCTTCCTGATAGTATTCATACGATCAGATTTTCCAATTTGGCTTTTGATAATCTGGTACAGGAAACGGTCTTTTCCGATGTGCGGATAATTCCAAAAAACAAAACCGGATATCCGGGATCGCCTATTATAGAAGCAACAATTGACCAACTGGCAATCCATAATAATAAGCTGAAAGAAATTCAGGAAACGGGAATTTTTGACCTTACCCAGGTTCGGCTTACAAACCCAAGGGTTGATATCTACCTTGATTCTGAGAAAAAGGCAACCGGAAAATCTGCCCCAAAAGCTCCAAAAGAGAATGCATTCGTAAATTCTCTTTTGCTACAGGATGTCCTGATTCAAAATGGAAAATTTGAAGTTCATAATAAGGAAACAGGCCCGATTCCCCAACTTGCTTTCCAAGAGGTGTTTTTTGGAGTGGAGGACTTGAACCTTGATTTATTGGCAAGAGGGACTAAATTGGATCCTCAGTTGCTGCTGGAAAAGGATTTGAACCTTTCCTTAAGTGACTACCATATTTATACGAAAGACAGCCTGAATAAACTTTCGGTAGGAAAAATCAGCTATCAGAACCAAAATCTGGTTTTGGACAAGGTAAAATTTGGACCGACCATCGGACAATTCGACTACCTGAGAAGAATGGGTTTTCAGTCTGATGCAATAGATGCGGCGGTGGAAAAGGTAACGATCGAGGATTTGGACATCGAGGCGTTTTTAAATGATAAAAAAGTCAGGGCACATGCCCTCAAATTGGATCAATTGGAATTAGATGTTTTCCGGGATAAGCGCCTTCCGGTAAAAGAAGGAGTGATCAAGCCGATGCCACAGGAGATGATGCAAAATGCTTCGGGTTACCTTGAATTGGATTCTGTAATAATTAAAGGTGGGATAGTTCGGTACAAGGAATTTGGACCAAAATCCATGCTGCCGGGATCGGTTTCATTTCAGGATATTAATGTTTCGATAGCTCCGTTTTATTTGGTAAAAGAAGGAGATTCTTACCCTGTTCAATCCAGTTTTGTATCGGTCACTGCCAAACTGATGGGAGAAGGTGAAGTGGCATTGGATGGGGAGATGTTCTTCGAAAAGCCTTATCCAATGGATGTGAATATTGGGATGAAGAAGTTTGATTTGAGATTAGCCAATAATTTACTTACCACCGGAACATTTATCAGGATCCTTGACGGCCGTGTAACCGATGGAAAGTGGAAGTTCAGGTTGGATGAAAATGAAGCGATTGGCGATATGGATTTTCAATATGAGAACTTGAAAATTGAATTTTTGGATTCATTGACGCTCGAAAGGGGTAGGGGCAGACTTAGCCTTTATACATTTTTAGCAAATACCCTGACTAAAAGAAGTAACCCGAGAAGTTTCATGAATAATCGGGTTAATTCCCCTATTTATCTGGAGCGTGATAAATCGAAGTTTATATTTGGTGCCTGGTGGAAAGCTACTTTTTCGGGAATCAGAGGAAGCATAGGATTGGGTAAACCTAAAATGCCGAAGCGAAGAGAGGAGGAGTAAAATTTTTCGAGGTATCAGGTCACGTAGTGAATTTTCTTAAGGTAACGGGCTGGAAGACCGATGACCGAAGACCGAAGAAATCCAAAATCAAACGTTCCTCAGGATTTTCAATTGTTCAATATGTGTATTCGGTTGATTGCACGTACCAAAATAATATTTTGAATACCTATCCCTTCGACTTCGCTCAGGGACCGAAGTTTAGTTTTAAGCCTAGGGAGGTGGAGGGAATGCGGCACCGCCGCATTCCCTCCACCTCCCTCTAAACTATAATTAGCCGGAGGCTGAGCGAAGTCGAAGCCTGATTGGACATACGTGCAGATATCCGGATACGCATATTGTTTAATACCTAATGGCACGATTGCGGAAATAAATAATATATTTTTTCCTCCTTCTAATAAAAATCAAAACCCTTCGGCTGAGCTAAGTTTTGGGAGCTTGTCGAACTAAGTTGAAGCCATTTTTGGTTTATGAAATCCTGTTTGCAACAATGCCGTAAATCCCATTGCTATTTTTAAGATTTTCAAGAATAAAAAAAGCCGTGAATATCACGGCTCCAATTATCAAGGTCAAGAAATCACTTACTCCCTGATCAATTTCAGTTGCTCGCTTTTATTCCCCCAAATCAGATGAAGGATATGCAGTCCGGGACGGGCCTGGTCGAGGTAAGAATTTACTACAGCTGACACCTCTTCCGGACTCGATACAGAATAGGATTCGAAAATTCCTCTTGCATCAGAGATTCTTATCAGGATTGATTCATCGCCATAGCCTGATCTATCCAAAAGATCAACCGTAATGGATGAACGCATAGCACTTGGATTCGGGTAAGCAACCCAGGAAGTGCTTCCGTCCAATGCTTCAACTTGTATTGCTCGCGTTAAACTATACGAAAAGTCACCATCCAAATCTACCTGTCTTAATCGATAGAAGATATTTCCGCCTGAAGCGGGAAGGTTAAGGTCAGTAAAGCTGTACTCCACAGGAACATCCGAATATCCTTTACCTGTAACTTCACCTACTTTGGTCCAGTTACGGGTGTCATTTACTGAGCGCTCGATCTCGAAATGGGAATTTTCCCATTCTTTGGCAGTAGCCCAATTAAGTTCCCCGGATCTGTTTTGTTGGTTATAATTAGCTGTGAAATATTCATACTCGACACCAAGGATTCTGACATTGTAATAAACAATGTAAACCACTCCATTTCCTCCTCTTCCTCCTCCACTATAACCTGCCCCTCCACCAGAACCGGTTTTATTCATTCCAGGATATCCAATAGGGTTTGGTACAGTAAGATTTCCGTCTCCTCCAATTTTCACGCCACCGGCAGATCCACCCAAGCCTATTTTATCAGTTCCATTAAAAAACCTTCCAATACCACCACCACCTGCACCGTAGTATCGAATAGAATCTCCAAGTGTAAGGACTATACCATCTCCACCTCTTCCTCCCTCGCCTTGGCCTTCTCCTGCTGCTTTACCGTTTTGTCCATCGTTTGCAGGGAGGGGTTTCCAAGGAATTAAACCACCACCACCACCACCTGCAACAGAATTTTGAGGTTCGCTGTAATCTCCATCCCCCCCTGCATTTCCTTGATAAACAATTACATTTGAGCCAGTATAGGTGATTGAAACGGGGGTTCCTCCATAGCCTTCTGATTTGGCAGG
>JAKFCO010000134.1:0-48831 GCA_036676605.1 Algoriphagus sp. | reverse complement strand
CGGCTGAGCAAGATGCAAACGAGGATATCCTGATGCTCGTGATGCCTGTGATGCTCAATAACTACGTATAACAACCACAATTTCTATAAAGCAAAAAGCCTGGGTTCTGCTCAGGCTTTTTTTTCTGAAATACCCTGAAAAGTTCCCACAGACCTGCCTGCCGCAGGTTTCCACGAATCTATTAATTATTAGCTTTTACACTCATTCTTGGCTTTGGGTGAATTCGTCCTATTCATGAGTGTTCTGTCTCAAATATTGAATGGCTATCGGAGCAAATCTTTCTACCGTTTAGTCACACGCATAGAAATAGGAGGAGTGTTCGGCTTCTAAAAAGCGAATAATCTTTTTGTCCAATGTCCAGATTTTGCATTGGTTCTTAAGTCCGGCAAAAATTATGATGGTGTCGATCAGGCCTATTCCCTGATTTATCAATTTATTCTTTTGGGAGAAAATACCTGCTTCGAATATTAAACCAGGATCCTCAATTCTGGGTAATAGTTCGTGGTAATTTTTTAAAATAGTGATTTCTCTTTCTCCCTTGGCTCCCTGAACCAATTCTGCAAAAATCAAATCCAAAGTCAGGACAATTCTTTTATCAAGAAGTTCTTGGCAGGGGTTGAAAAAAGTGGGATTGGCTTTGAAATACTCAATCCAAATGGAGGTGTCGAAAATAACTCCATTCATGAATTATTGTTTTTTCGCAACTCCTCTGCAGTATAATAAAACTCTAAAGGCTCAGCAGCAATTAACTTTGAAGTGGCTTTGAGCTTTTGTACTGATAAATATTCTGAAAGTGCGATTTTTATGGCCTCAGTTATGTTTTTTGCATTTGAGACTTTCATTACTTCTGAGATCAATTCATCCGAAATTAAAGCAGTGACTTTCATAGTGTTTCATGTGTTTATAATTCTTTTTTAATGGCCACACCTGACTGACGTCAGGCAGGTGGAATCTCGCAAGATGAATAATCATCCCTCTGTGTCATGTTTGACTCATGCTCGATTTCAATTTATAAAAAATGATACGATTCGCCATCGTATAATGTTTTGGCTTTAAGTCTTTTTTTGATCCCTCAACATTTTCAAATACAATCCTTCCACTCGCTCCCTTGCCCATGGCGTTTTTCTGAGAAATTTTAAACTGGAATTAATCGAAGGATCATGAGTGAAGCATCGGATGGCAATCCGTTGACCGAGTTCTTCCCAGCCATAAAAGCCCACCAAATTGGCTACGATATCCGCAAGTTTGACTCCGTGAAGGGGATTTTTGGGTTGAGAAGTTTCCAATTTAAAATGTAAAATGAATGAATTTAAAATTAGCTAAGAATCTCCATTTAAATCACGTGACAAGAATTTGTTTGCTTTGATGATTGAAAATCGATTTTGCAAACTGATTACTGCGACTGCTTACTGTTGTAAAGGCTCGATTAAATCCCAAAGATTCCCATAAATATCCCTGAAAACTGAGACGGTTCCATAGGCTTCCTGGCTCGGTTCCCGGAGAAACTCCACACCTCTTGATGTGTATTTTCGATAGTCTCCCCAGAAATCATCCGTATAAAGAAACAGGAAAACTCTGCCTCCGGCCTGATGGCCGATTTGGCTTTCTTGAACTTCATTCGCAGCTTTTGCCAAAAGTAACTGGCAGGAGGAACCGGGAGGACAAACCCTTACCCAGCGCTTGGTTTCGCTCATGACTGTGTCTTCGATCAGATCGAAATCCAGGACTTTGGTATAAAACGCGATTGCCTCGTCATAGTCTTTTACAAGTATTGCAATCTGTCCGAGTTGTTGTTTCATTTTTTGGATGCTTTGTGCACGAAGTTAAAAACAAAGGCCACAAAGACAGAAATCCTTGTGGCCACTTTAATTTCCCCAGGGAAAATCATTTACATTTTTCTGGCATTTTCCAGAGTCCTTCTCACAATATCCAGATTCGCACGAATTTCATCAATACTTTCCCACTCCCGGTCTTTTTCACCGTGCTCGATTCCCACGTATCCATTGAACCCGTGTGAAACCACGATTTTCATCATTCGCTCATAATCCAGCGGATGTTCTTTTCCATGATCATCCCATACGGTTGGCTTCATGCTGACACCTTTTGCTCTTGGCATGAGTTCATCGACACCCCGGTAAGAATCGTAAGAGTAGATTCTTTCTCCTTCGGTATGGATTCTGAAGTTTCCGAAATCAGGCAGCGTTCCAGCCCTATGATGAGCTGTTTGTTTGATCATTTCAGCCAGCCATTTGGCATCGCTGGAGAATCCACCGTGGTTTTCGATCAGCACATTGATTTCAAAATCATCCGCAAACTCGCAAAGCTGGCGCAAGCCCGAGCTTGCGATATTCATGGCGTCTTTTGCTAATCTTTCATCTGTTGTGTAGGGAATTGCTGTATAAGCATTAACCCGGATGGAATGGCAGCCGAGGAATTTGGCGGCTTCGACCCATTTCTTATGGTTCTCCACAGTTTGCTTTCGCTCTTCGGAAGTGGTTGCTCCCAGCATTCCTTCCCGATCACACATGATCAGGACGGAAGTGACACCTTCCCCATCCGCCCGGGTTTTCATTTCCTTCAGGTAATTCATGTCTTTTGCCTTGTCCATGAAAAACTGATTGACATACTCAACTGCGTCTATTTGATGCTGCTTTGCAAGTTTTGCGAAGTCAAGATGGTCCATCTGCTTCGCAAAAAGGGGTCTTTGAAGAGACCATTCTGCCAAAGAAATCTTGAAAATAGGAGCTGCATTCTTGGGCGAAAAAGCCATTTGAGGTAAGCCCAAGCCAATAGCGGCTGAGGCCAGGCCTGCGGTTTTTAGAAATTCTCTTCGGTTGTTCATTGCTAAAGGGTAAGTGTTAATGGTTATTTATTATTTGGTCAATTTAAGAAATGTCGCTCTTGACTTCATTCTGTTCACTGGGTACTGAGACTGATCGCTGAATCATATTTCCCAGCCAGCTCTGTATTGGCGAGTTAAGAATTGATTTGCATTTTCATCGTTCGTGATTTTAATTAATTCTGCATCAAAATCAACTTTCTTATTTGCTCTAAGCGCAACTGAAGCCAGATTAATTGTGTCGGTGATAGTTTGAGCACGAATGAAACTTCCGGGGGTTTGCACTCCGGATTGGATTGCCTCGACCCATGCAGCTGTATTTCGTTCGACGCTTCTTGAGTCGATTCGCTCTGTGGCAGGTCTGGCCGCCATTTTACTTTCTGGCAAAAGCACCGGATTCTCACCTCGAAAACCACCGAGGATTTTGCCTTTGGTCCCTACCAGCAAAAGTCCTTCATCCGGCGTGTCTTTTCCATCTATTTCCAGTTCTTCAGAGGCAAATGGCTTCATTCCCCCGTCGTACCAGAAAAGGTCAAATGCCGGAAGAGAAACCTGCTCAGGAAATTTCCATTTGATCATGCAGCTTGCCGGGAAAGCCACGTCATTTTTCACCCATTGATATACCTGATTGATTTCCTCGCGTGTGGTGGTGCCAAAAGCTCTGGCACTTGTCGGTGATTTGGTGATTCCAAGAGTTTCAAAAAGAGGGAAAAGACTGTAATGTCCCATGTCAGCGACAGATCCTCCTCCGAATTCATACCAGCCACGAAAGACATTGTGAGTGTAGTTTTTATGGTAGGGCATATCCGGAACCGGTCCCAGCCAAAGATCCCAATTGAATCCTGCCGGAATTGGTTGGATCTCGGTGGGTCGCTTGGTCCACTGCTGCCAAACCGGACGATAAGACCAATTGTGAATTTCTTTGAGTTCGCCGATCAATCCCTCATCCATCCATGATTTGATTTGTCGGTATTCAGGTCTGTCAGACCAGGCGAGGAGATGCGTAATCACACCGGATTCTTTGGCTTTTTCAATGACTTTTCGGCCTTCGATGAGCCGGTTGGAAATCGGTTTGTGGGTGATCACATGAATTCCTTTATTCATTGCTGCCAAAGCAATAGAGGCATGGGTATGATCCGGAGTCATGATTTTGACCGCGTCAATTCCCTTTTCTTTTGCAAAAAATTCTCTGAAATCCTCGTAGGAAGCGCAGCCTTTGTATCTGCGGGATGGTTTGTTTTTAGCGTAGTATTTCTCAACATACTCCTGACCGAAGTCGCGTCCGCCGGGGATTCCCGGTTTGCCTTCCCACCAGGAATTGTCTTCCAGCACTTCCCGAATATCGTCCCGGATTCCATTGGCCGACCAGTCGATGTAGTCAGTTGAGAATTTATTGGAGTCGCAAACTGCCACCACCCGGACTTTGGGATTTTGGAGCAATTCACCCATCTCTCGCAAGCCCTGCGTGCCGCAACCAATATTGGCAACCGTGATCTGATCGGAAGGAGGTACTTTTCCTAAGCCTGCGATTACATTTGATGGGACTATGGATATGGAAGCGGCGACAGTGGCTGCCGAACCCAGAAACTCTCTTCGGTTTAATTTGTTGGAATCCATTAACAGGCATTTGGGTGAGTAAAGGGTTTAATTTACCAATCTAACTGCTTAAGTCAAAGCCAAATTATAAAGATCAGGTTTGGAGGATTTCTATTTTCCCTTTTCCTGATTTTCCAAAACCGTGTAGACACGGATATCTGCACGATGGGTAGAGGCTTATCGGTTTTAATCCCGATAGCTACGGGATGCGGTAATGTGATTCCCTTTTGCTTTAAAGGGGCCGGGGGATTTTTTAATCCGAATCCCAACTTAATTTTGTTATGTGCAACCTGAAAATTCCAGCCTGGTCGGAGACCATTCTGAATTTTATAGAAAAAGGGATAACTTAAGCAACCAGCCCAATTTAGCCAATATGAAGAACTTGAACCGCTCCCGGTATTTTATCCATTTTCTGTTGATAGTTTCACTATTATTTTTTCAAAAAGAGCCTGTAAATGCACAGCAAATCAATCACCCCGATCGTCCGAATATTGTCTGGATTGTAACGGAAGATATGTCTCCTCAGCATTTGGGATCTTATGGGGGAACGGGTGGGAAGACCCCTGTTTTGGATGCTTTTGCAAAGGAATCGGTCCGATTTACGAATCTATTTTCCACCGCCGGTGTCTGTGCCCCAAGTCGCGCATCTATAATTACGGGAGCTTACCAGATGGCGATCGGAGCACAGCACATGAGAACGTTGGCTGTGTCAGCTGTAGCAAGTGATGCCTATCCTCTCGGATTCAAGGCTTACTCGGCAATGCTTCCGGAGGGAATGAAAGGGTTTCCGGAATACCTGAGAATGGCTGGCTACTACGTGACCAACAATGCAAAGCAGGATTATCAGTTTGTGGCGCCTGGCACGCTTTGGGACGAAAGCAGCCGCAAAGGACATTGGAGAAATCGCCCCGATAAAAATCAGCCATTTTTCTCCGTTTTCAACATTGAAGTCACGCATGAATCTCAGGTTTGGGCGAGAGCCAACCAACCGCTTTTGGTCGATCCGTCAGACGTTACGATCCCGCCGTATTACCCCGATGACTCGATCAGCCGGGCTGTGATGGCCAGATTTATCTCCAATGTGATGACGATGGATTCACAGGTTGGCGAGATCCTGAAGCAACTCAAAGAAGATGGACTGTATGACAACACCATTATTTTCTTCTATTCTGACCACGGGGATGGACTTCCCTATGCGAAGCGAGAACTTTATGACAGGGGCTTGCGGGCACCTTTGATGATCAAAGCGCCATTTTTAGAACCCGGAACTGTCGATGAGCAATTGGTAAGTTTTGTTGATTTTGGTCCAACCGTTTTGTCACTGGCAGGAGTGGAGATTCCGGCGAACATTCAGGGACAAGCCTTCTTAGGAAAGCAAAAATCCGAAACTCCCCGGAAATACATTTATGCAGGAAGGGACCGAATGGACTCTGAATACGACCGGGTTCGGGCGGTTTCGGATGGGCGATATAAATACATCCGCAACTATATGCCGGACAAACCTAACTACCAGAATATACGTTTCCGACTTCAAAATCCCTTGATGCCTCATTTATTGAAGTTGAATGAGGAAGGGAAACTGACACCGGATCAGGCGCGCTGGTTTGCCCAAAGCAAGCCTTTGGAAGAACTCTACGATACCAAAACCGATCCTTACGAATTCAAAAATCTGATTGGAAATCCAGACTATGAGGAAAAGCTGCAAGAACTCCGGGCAGCCCATGAGCAATGGATGAAGGATTATCCGGATATGAGTGCAATTCCTGAAATGGAAATGGTCCGAAACTGGTGGGGTGGAAAAGATGAGGCACCGATCACTGCTGAACCCAAAGTGGAATTTACCGGAGGGAAAGTTTCAATTTCTTCAGCCACCAAAGGAGCATCAATTGGCTACCGAAAATCGGCCAAAGATGTCTGGACAATTTTCCAAAGACCGATAGAAATGCAGGATGGGGATTCCCTGTATGTTTTGGCGCATCGGATAGGATTTGAGCCAAGTGAACTAGCAGTGGTGTTGAAGTGAAATAGGTTATACGAAATACAGTTGAAATATGCTTCGCGAAATAAGCGTTAGCTGTTCAGGTTTCATCCATCAAGCGCTGAAGCTTTTTAGATAAGTTAAACAACTGGCTATTGCAGGCCCCTTAGTTTAATTTTCAAAAAGCTTTTTGAAAAGGCCGCTTGCAAACAGATGTCTTTGAACTCACTCAGGATTCTGGATTAGGAGTGTAAACAGCAAATCAAGCAGTATTGATAGAGAAATTGGTGGCTTTTAGACCCCATATAGAATATACTGACTATCCTTAAAGCTTTTTCACTTTAACTTGGATTATGCAGCAGTTTTCAAGCCGTAATAGATTTGCTAATGCATATTATGGGTTAAAGATTACAAATTTTCGGATCGAGCTTGCTGCTGATAATTATCGGTAATCGGAGAGTGGTTATTTCGGAAAAGTAAATCAATTACATGGAATCCCCTCTTTTGCATATTTCCCAAAAGGCGGCATAATACGATAATCTTCAATTCGCTTTTTCCAATCAGTGTCTCCCATTTGATAGGTTGGAGTGTAGCGGACGGTGTCCCAATAGGTGGAATGGGGGTCTTTTGCCCGTAAATCTCCCGTCACCTTCATCCACTTTAGCAAATCGTATTTCATTTTAAACTTGATAGCCGAAACAGCCGGGTCTGCTGCCAGATTATTCAGTTGGTAAGGATCGTTTTTCACATCATAGAGTTCTTCTTCGGGCCTTTGACCAAAGCTCAATTGGAAAAGGTCGGGCACTCCGGCTTTTGCTTTTCCCTCCAGTTCCATGATCAGAAACTTAGTAATCGAGTGGTCCACATCTCCGTATTGCCCCACTGATTGGTGAACCGTAGGATTTCCGGCTGGATTTCGCTCGGACATAGGATTCCAAATGTAGAGATAGTCCTGATTCCGAATCCCTCGCATGGGATAGCTCAGATCTCCTTTTCTGACATTGGCATGACGCTCCCGCTCCAGATAGACTTGATTTCGATCTTGCTTTTCACCTGCCAGAAGCCCCCAGAGGGGTTGCCCTGACATACTGTTTTGACTCAATCCTGCCGCTTCGACAAAGCTTGGGGCAAGATCCACTAAGTTTACAAAGTCATTCACTACCGTTCCGGGCTTGACTTTTTCAGTCCATCGAATAGCCAAAGGCATTCGAGTGCCATAGTCGTAGAGATTAGCTTTTGCTCGGGGAAAAGGCATCCCATTGTCACTTGTCATCACGATGATAGTATTATCCAATTCACCTAGTTCTTCCAGTAGGGCAATGAGTTGTCCGCATTCCCGATCAAATCGCTCGATCTCAAAGTAGTAATCAAGAATATCATTTCGTACACAGTCATTATCAGGGAAAAATCCAGGAACAGTAATATCCTGTAGTTTCATTCCTGACTGAATCCCCGTATTTGGCACATATTCCCGATGAGGATCCGTGCTGCCAAACCAGAAAGTAAATGTCTCCTCGGCTGGTTTTGCGTCTAAAAATGCTTCAAAATCTTCGAAGCTTTTCCCCGCCGGATTATGCTCAAACCCGGTCACTTCATATTCTCCCGGTCCCCAGCCTTTGCGGGTGGAGCCTGTGAAATATCCCGCCTCCCCCAGAATCTGCACATAGGTAGGATGTGCATTTGGGAACTCAGACCAGAGATTGCCCCCTTCTCCATTTTGGTGCGGATACCTGCCAAGCAAAACAGCCGCTCGAGAAGGAGAGCAGGAAGGTGAAGCTGTGTAGGCATTGGTAAAAAGAGCTCCCTCTCGCGCTAATCGGTCAAACGTAGGCGTACGGACCACTCGATCTCCGTAAACTCCCGCATGAGGAAAAGACCAATCATCAGCAATGAGAAAAAGGATATTGGGCTGTTTTTTTTGCGCGGCTGACTGAAAATAGAATAAACAAAGGCAAAGGATGAGGAGGAAATTTTTCATAAGCACGGGGCAAATTGGAATTTAACCGCTTTCCGGGATTTATCCAACTATTCGGAGATTAGCAGATTTTCCAACGCGTTTTTGCCTCTCAGTACATTCAAATCCACTTTACCTTTGATTCCCGGCATTTCACCTTTTTCCGAAAACTGCCAAATAACCCAGTGATTGGTTTTGGGTTTTCTGACCAGGTTATAATTCGCGATCCAAAGCGGGTAATCCTGAAAATCATTCCCGTCTAAGTTTTCCTGAAAATAGCTGTCTCCTGTGTAAATGATAGGTTTTACTCCGAAATGGGCTTCCACGATAGCCAGCCAATTCCGGATTCCTTTTCGCAGATTCTCATTTGTCTGGATGGTGGATTGGCGCTCAATATCCAGGATTGGTGCGAAATCTCCCGGTGAAAGGTTGACTGTATTAATGAAATTCTCAGCCTGCAAAGTGCTGTTTTCATTCGGGCGATAATAGTGATATGCCCCTTTTTTAACAGGCAGATCGGATATGTTTTTCCAGTTACGCTCAAATTGAATATCCTTTTGATCCTTCCCAAAAGTTGCCCGTACCACGATGAATTCAATTAATTCATTTTGGTGGTTCAGATGGAACTCTTCCCACCGAATCTTGTCCTGATATTGGGAAATGTCCAATCCCAGGACTCCATCCGGAATGCTGTAGAAGACATGCCGGAATTTCAAGCTTTCCCGCTCAGAGGCATCCGCATGTTCAAACTCGTATCGATATTTAAAAGCAGTCCAAAATCTATAAACCGCCCAAAAACCTCCTGCCATAATCACAATGGCAAGTGCAATCAACCATTTAGGATTTTTGGTTTTTTTTCGGGGCATGGAATGAATTCAAATCGGACTGCAAATTGGTGAAACCAATTCAATTCCTAAAATTCACTTTTCACCTCAAAAATTCAATATTTTGAGGTTAGACTCATTTCTCACATTAAAATTGAGGTCGGATATTGGAACTGACATTAAAAAAGAGAAAATTTAATGTTAAGATGCTTTTCAGACATTGATTTTAAGGTCAGATTTCCTACCTTACATTAAAATTTAAATATTTTAATGTCAGATCAACTCTATCGAATTAATCCAGACCGCTCCATTCCTTGGAATGATTTGCCAAAACTTCCAATTGATTCCTTTTTCTACCGGGATTTGGATGTATATGAGAT
This sequence comes from Algoriphagus sp., assembly GCA_036676605.1. GTDB lineage: Bacteria > Bacteroidota > Bacteroidia > Cytophagales > Cyclobacteriaceae > Algoriphagus. The sequence goes on along the minus strand of JAKFCO010000134.1, from coordinate 39,260 downwards.
GCTCGGAAAAGCTAAAGCGGCCTTGGGCAAACTTCAGGGGAGAAGCATCGCTATTCCAAACCAAGGAATTCTGGTGAATACGATCAGTCTGCAGGAAGCCAAAGCCTCCAGCGAAATTGAGCATATTTTTACGACGGACGACGAGCTTTACAAAGCATTCAGTGACGAAAGCAATCTAATCCATGGTCCTGCAAAAGAAGTCTTGAGATACCGCGAATCCATCTGGTCCGGTCAGGCGTATTTGCAGGAGAAAGGAAAATTTAACTTAAACTATTTTGAGTTGGTCTATCAGACAACCACCCAAATGACAGATGGGATCCGAAAGCCTTTTGCCCAAACTTACATCAAACATAGAGGATCAGGACCCAATGCCGGTAAACCCATTTATACTCCTCCGAGAGGAGAAGGGATTTTGGAGGAATTGATAGACAACCTGATCCAATTTGTCAACCAAAACGAAGTTCAGCCAATTGATCCCTTGATTAAGGTGGCCATAGCTCACCTCCAGTTCGAAGCGATTCACCCCTTCCGGGATGGAAACGGAAGGACGGGCAGGATCTTTAATATCCATTACCTGGTTCAGAGTGGACTTCTGGATTTGCCGATTTTATACCTCAGCAAGTATATTCTCAACCATAAAGAAGAATATTATTCCAATCTGGCCGGTGTGACTCAGCGGGCTGCCTGGAAGGACTGGCTATTATTTATCCTCAAAGGCATTGAAGTGACTTCTTTGGATACCTTTCAAAAAATCACCGATATCCTCAGTGCCAAGGAGGCGATTCTTCAGGTTTTGGAAAAGGACACCAGTATTTCCCGACCTGAATCTCTGGTAGAGGCGATTTTCACGCAGCCTTTCACCAAGGTCAAACACTTGGTTGACAAGAGACTCTATGCCGAAAACACCGCAAGACAATATCTGAATCAGCTGGTCGATTTGGGGATTTGTGAAAAAAGGGAAATCAGCGGAGGTCACTACTATCTCAATCTGGAGTTGTACCGGATTTTGGGGAGTTGACAACTTCACTGTTTTTCAAGGTCCATGAATAAAGCTTCGTGATTTCAAATCGCGAAGTGCTGCTGGTTGCAAATCGCGAAGTTTTTCTACTTCACTTCCAAAATCCAGGACTCAAGTGGTGAAAGGTCCAATTCCAGTTCAGCTGAATTTTCTCTGACTTTTAGCTTGGTGGATTTCTTTTTCAAAAGCAGTTCCTGGAGTTCCTGTTCCCCCGTTTCAAGCTTCCAGGTTTTCAGGAGTTCCGGAGAAAGAAGTAGGGTTGTTTTCAGTGGATTCGCAGAATCAAAATTGGAAACAATGACCAGCTTTTGATTTTTCGACCAGCGTGCAAAAGCAAATGCCTTATTGCCATAGGCTGAGGCAGAATCTCTCCGGTTGTAAGAATGCAGCTCCTGATAGTTGCCCATCAGCGCATCATTTTCATGGGTTAGGTTCAGGAGTAGTGCATAGTAATTACGGAGTTTTTTTTCTCTGGCGGAAAGCTGTCCACCGTCGAACTTTCCTCCATTCAGCCAGCGCTGATGATGCGGCACACCGATGTAATCGAAAATGGATGTTCGGGAAGCAGACCCAAATCCGGCATTTTCCGCTCCGGGTTCGCCCACTTCCTGCCCAAAATAAATCATCGTCGGGGAAGTGCCGATTGTCGCAGAGACGACCATCGCAGGCAAAGCTTTCCAAGGGTCTCCGGCAAACTCCGGACTTGCAATCCGCTGTTCATCGTGGTTTTCCAGGAAGTGCAGCATATGATGCTCTATGTCCAAAAGTCCCTGCTGAATTGAAGCCAGTTTATCTGTGGATCCATGACCCTGAATAATATGCTTCAGCGTGTCATAGAGTTCCACCTTGTCGTAAAGGTAATCCATCTTGCCCAAGTGAATGTAGTCCCGATACATTTTCGGGTTGTAAACTTCGGCCAAAAGGAAAGCCTCAGGATTGGTGTTTTTAATATGTGAATTGAGGTAAGACCAGAACTCAACAGGAACCATCTCCGCCATGTCGAATCTGAATCCATCGACACCTTTTCCCAGCCAAAACTGTGTGATATCCTTAAACTTGATCCAGGAATCAGGGATTTTTTTTCCCTGCCAAAACTTGTAATGGGCTTCATACCCCAGCGTATCGTAACTTGCGGGCAGCTCTGCAAAATCCTTTTGTCCATCAGGACTTACACCGTAATTGATCTTCACTGTCTCGTACCAATCGTTGAAATCTGGCTGCGATTTCCTCGAACCGTTTCCGGTCCATTTCGCAGGATTCTCATCAAATTTTCCACCAGTCAGCGGATGCTTTTCTCCTCCCAAGGGCTGATATCCATTTATGGGTTTCTGAACCTGAAATGGCTGTCCGGGCACATAATAAAAATTATTGTCGCGCGTGTAATCTTTAGACGTATCATCTTTGGCACCAAAGTCCGAAACACCCTCGGGATTGTTTTTCCCCTCGTATTTCCGGGCAACGTGATTGGGGATGATGTCGATGATTACTTTCAACCCATGGGCATGAGTTCGTGCGATCAGCGCTTCAAATTCCTCCATCCGCTTTGCAGGATATACAGCCAGATCGGGATTGACCTGATAATAATCTTTCACCGCATAGGGTGATCCCGCCCGGCCTTTGACCACATCCGGATCATCGTCACTGATTCCGATTGCCGAGTAATCCCGGATTACGGCATGGTGATGAACGCCTGTGTACCAGACATGGCTCACTCCCAGTTTTTTCAGTTCTTCCAGGGCTATATCCGTGATGTCATTGAACTTCCCGACACCATTTTCCTCTATTGTTCCCCAAGGTGTTTTGGTGGTATTTGTGTTTCCAAAAAGTCTGGTAAAAACCTGATAAACGACTGCTTTCTGAGGCTTCATGGTCTCTGGTTCATGGGTATCCGGAGCTGGCTTCTTACAGGAAGCTAGCAAAAGTACAGCTAGTGAGAAAAGAATAAATGGGGATTTAATTTACCGAAATTATCGGGTCAGGCGATAGATAAACAGCGTGCTTCTCTTGATCAGCGCAGGGTATTCTTTCAGGTTGATCGTCTCACCGGGTGCATGCGCGCCTCGACCGGAAGCCCCCAATCCATCCAGACAATCCATATAATCCGCCACGTAGGAAATATCTCCCGCTCCACGGCTTCCCGGATCTCCCGGCTTCACTTCGCCATAGCCCATGTCAATGCTAAGATCATTCAGCTGTCTGGCCAAAGCAAGATTGCCTTCAGTCGGGGACATGGAAGGAATACCGTCTTTGAAGGTGATTTCAGCATCTGTCTGATTCAGATTTTTGTCTGTGATTTCTCTCATTTTTGCGCGAGCAGATTCTTTTTGAGCTTCCCCGAGGAATCTCAAATCTCCGGTGACGATGGCCTCACGGGCGATGATATTGGTTTTGCCAAGAGCTTCACCTTTTCCGGTGATTTCATCCATGGTCACATCCGAACCTCCGATAAACTGTCCGGGATTGAATGTCAGGTATTGCTCTCCGGCAAGCTGCTCCCGAAACTCCGTCAGGATTCTGGAAGCTTCGTAAATCGCTCCAAAGCCTGCGTTCTGACTGAAGACACCGCTGGAATGAGATTGACGGCCTGAAGTTTTAAGTGTCCATCCGCTTGCACCTCTTCTGGCTACGGTCACGGTACCAAATCCGGCTGCCGTTTCATAGGCCAAAGCAATGTCATGAAGTTTGGCCCGCTCGATAAAATCCTGTCGGGAAATAGCAGGATTTCCTCCACTCTCCTCATCTCCTGTGAAATAAACCGTGATCGTTCTGTCTTCCAGCAGGCCCATTTCATGAAGCGCTTTCAGACTTGCGAAAATCAAGACATCACCGCCTTTCATATCGTTCAGTCCCTGACCGGTTGCGGTGGTGTCGTTCAAAACTGTGTAGGGGGAAAAGGGCATATCCTTTTCAAAAACTGTATCGAGGTGACCGATCATGAAAAGCTTTTTTCCTTTGGTTCCTTTTCGGGTGGCTATGAAATGGCCGGCCCGATTGAGCTCGGAAGGAAGTTCGATCCACTCGGTTTCAAAGCCGATTTTCTGAAATTCCCGTTCAAAAACCCGCCCAACTTCCCGTACACCTTCTTTATTGAGAGAACCGGAATTGATATTGACCACTTCTTTCAGCAAGTCAATCGTGGAGGCGTAATGAGCGTCGATCAGTTCGGTCAGTTTTTTTTCTTCTTTGCTGAGTTGCTGCGCAAAAGTGAAAAGAGGCAAAAAGCCTATAACCAGGAGTAGGGTGATTTTTTTCATGACGGGAAAATAGCAGGAAATAGGAGGGGAGGCAAGAAGTCGGTAAAAAATGGGGGAGGGGGAATGTTTTTGGGATTTACTTTTTGCCAAGAGGGCTTTCCAACACGAATGGTTATTTAGAGAACTTTCTTCTTTTAAACATAAAAAATGTCTTCGGGGTAGGAAACCTCGTCTCTTGCAAATGTGAGCAGATCGACATGCATAGACAGGCAGCTCACATTGTTTTTTTAGAATTATTCCTTTATCCTAAATAGCTTATCACTTTGTGATAACTTAACCACAAAATATTCTTCCTTATTAATCTCATCAGGGAGTTTGTCTTTAAGGATTGAAGCAACAAATTGAATATTGTTTCTGTTTACGAAATCGGAGATTTTAACTAATTGCTTGTCGTCCATTAGCTCCTTTTTGTCGTTCAATAAAAAATGTAAACATGGAATATTTTCTTCGTCGGCAAATAGGGTATAAGCCATGTCAAAACAAGAAATTTCTCCCTGCTTTTTGCCTGAACTCATGTTAGCATTGAATGAACTGAACTTATATAATCTCTGTCCTTTTTTATTTGTAATTATATCGTATTTGACAGCATATTGCTCGCCATATAATTCACTTGAAATAGCAGCGAATTGTTTGTTGAATTTATTAAGTTGAGTTTTTACAACTAGTTCAAAACTGTCGCTGAAAAGTTCGTTGTCAATTTCACGCAGTTGTTTGTTGAATTCTTTGATATTGGATTCAACTTCAGTCAATTGTTGAATAATGTTTTCATATTCGCCTTTCTTCCTGTGCTTTTCAGTCAATTCGCTTATCACTTTTTCAAGTTCTTCAAAGGAGTCGCTTTGTGAAATAGCAGCTGCTAACTTTTTTTCCTCCGCAAGGAGACTCTTTAGTGAATTATTGTTTTCTGAAATAGATTTTTCTAGTACAGGTAATTCTTTTGTAATAAATTTCACTTTCTCCTCAACCATTGTATTATGAAAAGCGACAAGATCAGAAAATGACTTATGTATTGTCGTTATTTTTTTTGTTGCCTGTTCATAAATGATCTCCAACTGTCGCAGATCGATGTTTGACTTACTGGATTTAAGCTCCTCCTCTGTTTCTCTTATTAGGTCTTTACGAATATTCAGCTTACCGATAGTTGAGCTTAATTTATTGACACGATATTTGACCTCGTTCAACTTATCTAAGTCCTTCTCAAAGCTTTCATTTAAATTGAAACTACTTTTCTTTTTGTTTAATTCCTCAATGTCATTATCGATTAGAGCCAAAGCAGTTTCATAAGCTGTCTTTGTTTGATTTTTTTCAAGTCGGTTCTTGTAAGTATCTTCTTGCTTTATATTGGTTAATATTTCTTGTTTGCTGTTACCCTTTGTAAATTCGCAACCGAAAAGAAAAAGATAAAGTGTTTCATACTCAGCATCAGAAGTGTAAGAGTCAAGAGTTTTGAGAGTGTTATTAATGCTTTCGTCTTTATATCGGATGTTGTGTGAAATTATTTGCCGGAATGTTGGTTTGCTTGCTAGATGCTCTGGGAAAAGGACACTTGATAATCTTAAATCAAATTCTTCTTCTGTCAATGAGTCTCCATTAATAGTTCTGATAATTTCCTTCCGCGCTAAGAAATTTCTTTGTATTACTATGTCTTCAGTTCCTTTTTCAATGTCAACTGTTAGGACAAGTGTAATGATAATTTTATTTTCAATCAGGTAATCTTTGACAAGTTTGTATTCTTGTTTTTTTGTTTCAGGGTCAACATAAATGTGTTTAGGATTAGCCCCCAAACAAAAATCAACCAATTTCAGAACGGTTGTTTTGCCAACACTATTTCCTGTGATATGATGTTCACTTTCGTCAATAATCAAATTAAGTCCTTTATGAAATTCAATTTCACGAATGACTTTCGGTCCACTTGTTATTGCTAATGATTTTATGAACATAATTCTATTTTTCCTTTGGAATTAAATCTTGCTACCTCTATTAAATACAACCAATCTAAGCATAGTATGAATATTGAAAAGGACATTTTCTTTTTTGATTTTACCTCCTGATATAAGTCGAGCAAAGTGTAACTTATCCCTTTTTTCAAAGATTCAATTACAAATGAACCGTTATAATAGATGCTATTGTCGGGGTGAATGTTATCAGGAAGTAGCATAATTATAGTTGGCTGGATTTTCAAAAATTCTACACCTAATGAATGCATCTACCACAAGAATATTAACGCAAAGTTCAAGTTCGTCAAATGGAATTGGAGAATAGTTGGAACTATTCAATACCTTTTCTTGCACTTTACAAACCACCTCAAAGAAAAGTTGGTCATTAGTCGAATTGCTTTTTGCTTTAGCATATTCTTGTCTTATTGTACCAAGAACGGTACTGCTTTTATTGCTACCTTGTGAATCAAATTCTGAATAGATTTTATCCACTCTTCCGTAATGTACCGTATAATCGTCAATGATTGCCCTAGCTCCATTCAAATTGTTATGAGTAATTTTTCGGTCAATCTCAAAGCTATTAATTTCTGTAACAGGCTCTGACTTATCCCAATTCTCTTGAGAAAGAATATTTATTACAGTTGCCAAGTTGGTTTCCAATTTCAATAGGTCAATTTCAATAACCAACTCTTTTTTCACAAAATCGTAAATCCTTTTTAAGTCATCAATTTGCAAACCTCTTATTGTTGAAAGGATTGAATTTTTATCAATGATGTCAGTGGAAGGGGTGAAATCAATTTCATAAGGATTCTTGAATTTGTCTTTTCTTAAATCATCAGCATCTTTTGCGATGGAAATAAACTTGAAGGTATATCCTTTGTAATTTTTCATTGAGTCCTTTGAAAGTGAGGATTCAATTTTTTGTTTGGTTGCCGTTGATGAAACTTGAATTACAAAGTTGTTCGTGGAGTCAATCAAATCAATTGCCTCAATATTTTGCTTGTTGTCATTTGCATTTTGGACTTTCCAACCGTAAACCTCGTTCAAAAAGTTTTGATAGAAGTTCTCAGCGTGGCCATGAAAGTCTAAAATGTTCAACCTGCCTCTTGAAAGGATCCGAAGTGCAAGGTGGTTTAACCGCTCTTCGATGACATTAAAGTAATTTGGCCTAGTCATTTTCTATCTGCAAACTTAATCATTTTCACCTCAATTTTGCTTTCATAAACTAATGAGCTCCTTTCGGATAATTCAAAAGTTCTATTAATATGTTTGCCGATAACTCATTTGTTAAGTAGAGTTTTTAAGACATTTTCCCCCAATCCTGAGAGCTATTTGAAACTCAGCGCTCTAAGATCTTCTTTTAATTCTTCCCGTCCCATACCCTACACAAAGTATTTTTTCAGGATTTCTCCAAAACTGATTCTTCGCCTTTGCCGATTAATCCTTATATTTTGCCATTCAAACTAACCTATTGTAATGGCCAATTTTAATATCGACGCAAAACAGCAGATTACCTACGATGCCATCGTCATCGGTTCCGGAATCAGCGGGGGATGGGCAGCGAAGGAACTCTGTGAAAAGGGCTTGAAGACGCTCGTCCTCGAACGAGGCAGACTCGTCGAGCACGTGAAGGACTACCCCACGATGACCAATGATCCCTGGGATCTGGAACTCCGGGGAGCGCTCACTCCGGAGGAAAGGGAAATCCATAAAGTGGGTATCCGATCCGGATTTGTCGGAGAAAACAACAAGCATTTTTATGCGAATGATTTAGAAAATCCCTATACCGAGGTGAAGCCATTTCTTTGGATTCGGGCGCATCAGATGGGAGGAAGATCTCTCCTTTGGGGAAAGCAATGCTACCGCTGGTCAGACCTGGATTTTGAAGCAAATGCAAAAGATGGTCATGGGGTTGATTGGCCGATTCGGTATAAGGATCTGGAACCCTGGTACACTCACGTGGAGAAGTTTGCCGGAATCAGCGGAGAAGCTTTAGGCTTGCCTCAGTTGCCGGACAGCCATTTCCTGCCTCCGATGGAGTTGAACTGTGTGGAAAAACATGTAAAAAGCCGGATTGAAAAGGAATTCTCCGGGAGAAATATGATCATTGGCCGGGTGGCACACCTGACCGAACCTCTGAATGGACGCGGCAAATGTCAGTTCCGAAATCGCTGTGATAGGGGTTGTCCTTACGGCGCTTATTTCAGCAGCAATGCGGTGACACTTCCTGCTGCGAATGCAACAGGAAATCTGACGATCCGACCTTATTCGATCGTTCAATCCCTTATTTATGATGAGGAAAAAGGAAAAGCGACCGGAGTTCGCATCATCGATTCAGAGACCAGCGAAGTTTTGGAATACCATGCAAAAATCATTTTCTGCAATGCTTCCACTTTAGGAACTACCCAGATTCTGATGAATTCTACTTCCAACCGATTCGAGAATGGTCTGGGTAATGACAGCGGAGAACTGGGGCATAACCTCATGGATCATACCTATCGCGTTGGTGCAATGGGGAAAGTTGAGGGTTTTGACGATCAATATTACAAAGGCAGAAGACCAAACGGTATCTACATTCCCCGCTATGTCAACCTGGATGAGAAGACCAAGACCGATAAGTTTGTTCGTGGTTTTGGCTTCCAGGGCGGAGGGGGCAGAGGCAACTGGAGTACCGGTGCCAATCTGGAAGATTTTGGAGGAGATTTCAAAGACCGAATGATGAAGCCGGGACCTTGGGAATTTTTCATCACCGGGTTTGCAGAATGTCTGCCTTATCATGAGAATAAAGTGACTTTGGATAAAAACAGCCTCGACAAATGGGGCCAGCCTACCTTGGCGATTGATTGTGAATTCAAGGAAAATGAAAAAGCCATGAACAGACAAATCAGGCAAGATGCCAAAGAAATGCTGGAGCGTGCCGGTTTGGTGGATATCGTGGACTTTGATAATGAGCATGGACCGGGCTATGGAATTCATGAGATGGGAACTGCCCGCATGGGTCGAGACCCGAAAACATCTGTTCTGAATGCAAACAATCAAATTCATGCCTGCAAAAATGTCTTTGTGACAGATGGCGCTTGCATGACATCTTCATCCTGCGTGAATCCTTCGCTTACCTACATGGCGCTGACTGCCCGCGCAGCCAATTTCGCAGTATCCGAACTCAAGAAAAATAACCTTTGATTCTATGAACAGGCGAAACGCACTACGAAAAACAGCAATCCTCGCAGGTACTGCAGCGGTTGCACCTTCCTTGCTTTCCTTGCTTCAATCCTGCAAGGAACAATCCCGACTGAATTGGCAGCCTGTCTTCCTGAGTGAAGACCAGGCCCGGTTTATTTCAGCATTTGTGGACACGATTTTACCGAAGACCGAAACTCCGGGGGCTTTGGATGTGAAGACGGATATTTTCATCGATCTGGTCTATGCCAAAGTATACGATAAAAAAGCCCAGGAAAATGTGGTGGCTGAAATTGAAAAGTTCAATGCAACCTGCAAAGAGCGATTCGGAGATGTCTTTGCCGATCTGAGTCCGGAAGATAAAGCAGCCATGCTGAAAGTGGCCGATGCAGAATCCGGAAAATTCAATGGGAATGTCTGGGGTACAGCCGTTGGGAAACAGGAGCCTGTCGGTTTTTACCGCTCGCTCAAATCCATGACGCTGTCAGGATATTTCTCTTCAGAAGAGATCGGGAAAAATTACCTGAGTTATGATCCCATCCCGGGAGAATACCTGGGTTGCATTCCCCTTTCGGATGTGGGAAATACCTGGAGTTTGTAATTGATTTTCCCGAAGATTTCCGAAGGGAAAAAAGTGATAAAACGAAAGCCCGCGAGATGAATCGCGGGCTTTCGGTTTTTTTCTGTTTTTTACACCATATTTTCATCAATCAAATAATCGACAACGAATTCCCCGACGGAATATGAGTCACCGGGATTTCGGGAGCGTGTTTTCTAATCCAGCTGGTTAAAAACTCCGAACCGCCCTCTTCACTGGCGGAATGGCCAATCTCAATCATGGACAGTTCCATTCCCATTTCGTTTGCGGTTCGCACATACTCCGGAGTTTCCCACTCGTTGGATTCTCCGCAGATCAGGACATCCGGTTTTTCTTTCATGATGGATTCAATCTGTCTTTTTCCGCCAACTGCTCCGGGAAGCAAGAGTATTTTGCTGCAGGACTGGTTAAGGTCTCCGATGTATCGCATCGCAGGCACGCCAAGCTTTTCCTTCACGTGGTTGATCAGATTTGCCAGGGAAGTAGTTGGGATTTCCAGCACAGGACTTTGCTTATAGTATTCATTCCATTCCAATTCGTCAACAACTCCGGCTTGCACTCCGTCCACTTTCATGCGATGGATGTAATCGTGATTTCTCCAGAGTGCAATTCCATGTTTGGCCATCAGGTCGTATTTTGCGCGGAAAACCGGATCATTTTCCAGCCATTCTGTTTCGTCACTTCCGGAAAAAAATGTCGGTTCATGCGGGATGATCAAGTTAGCTTTCAACTCGATCGTCTTTTTGATGATTTCAAGAGTGGTAAACATCGTGGTCACGATTCCGGTCACGACCTGATCCCGGGAACCTATTTTCAGCGTGTCTACGGTAGTTTGGAAGGGAGCATTGGGAACCTGAGAAATGAACGTATCCATGATTTCTCCGACGGTCCATTCTTTGGCACCTGAACCTGCAAAAACGGAGAAAGGATCAAGGATCAAACCAGAGGCTGTTAAAATCGAAGTGTTTCTGATGAAAGTGCGGCGAGGGAGGTTATTCGGATTCATGACAGTAAATTGGGTTTGAGTTTCAATTTAGGAATTCAGATTGATTAATCAGGGAGTATTTTCCCATGATTCGAAAGGATCAAATGGTAACTTCAGGGCTTTGCAAAATGAAACGGGATTTCTATAAGTGCCAATGGCACGAACCGTAACAGTCCTGAATTCAATTCGGGTAGGAAGGAGCGATCTTGAAATAAAAAAAACCGCTTGCGTCTCCACAAGCGGTTTTTTTATTTTCACTTAGGGAAAACTCAATTCACCGAGATATTAGAGAACCAGATAAACTTTTCACCTGCCTCATTTGAGTGAGTGGTCGTCAGTTTAATAGGACCGAATTGCTGTACATCTTCCCATGTGGATGGTCTGCCTTCAGTTCCATTTCCTCTTCGGAAGACCCATTCCATAATCATATTGTTTTCATCCAAATACAGGTCGTAAGCGTCACCAGGAGTGTATCCGGTTACCGGCATATCAGGTTCGCCTGATTTGTACACGATTGTTAACAAAGTAGAATTTGTTCCTGCAATTGGAGTAGGGACATTTTCTGTGGTTTCATAAGTATAGCCCGTATCCCAACCTAGCTGGAATGGAAACATCAGCCAATACTTATCATTGACAAATCCTTTGTCTGCAACCGGCAAAGAATCCGCAGGCAGGTCGAGACTGTAAGTATAGCTTGTGTCCGGAGTCGCGTAGTAAACTGTGCGGTCTTTGATATTCCACTTCCAATCCCTAGTGATCACAGTGACTGAGTCACGTCTCACATTCCAGGTATATGCGATGGAGTTTACGTCGTCAAACTTGTCAAATCCATAAGCCAAAGCCACTTTCATGGGCAGCGTATCCGGATAAGTTGCTTTTGGTTCGCAGGCACTCAAGGCCCAGATTAAGAGCATGATAAAGGAAAGATTTTTCATGGAAGAAAGGGTTTTTGGTAAAGTTAACAGACTAAGCCAATTTTTATACTTGTGGTATTCAATTGATTGATAAAGAGGAAGGATAATGGGGAGAATCTTATTCAATCGAAGCATCACGTAAAAAAGGGTTGAAGGAAAGATTTTTGTTTTTCCTTTAGCTACTCCGGAGAGGATGCTTTTTGCAACGGCTGAAGCATTTTGCTGAGGAAAAGACTTAGGAATTTCTTTTCCTGCTTCTTCGAAAAAACCTGTGTTAGTAGCGATCGAAAAAACCAATGTCAGCCAGTTTCCTGATTTTTCTGACCAAACTGTTTCTGCCCATTGGAGTAAAGCCGCCTTGGTGACGGCATACAATCTATAGCCGGGAATTCCCCTTGCATTGACATCACCTGAGAAAACGGTTTAATTTTCACCTTTGATCCGAATCGGGTCTTCCTCACCATTTTTCTCCCAGACAAAAGAAAGAGTTTGCTTGGGAATGCCCCAATTGGCACGGCCATTTTGGGTACTCACTTCTGAGTCGACGTAGATCTTGGTGATGGCCTGCTTGTGGGACTTTCTGAATTTGCCGGGAATAATCAGAAGCTCACGATATGGCCCGACGGGATATTTTTCATAATTCACCAGCATCACATAGCCCAAACTTTCCCTTCAGATTGTTGGGAAGTTGCCCGTGACTTTCTACCCATTCCTTAGAAAACTTGTAAACCAAAATAATTCCTTCTCCATGAAGGTCCCAGGGTGCAGGAGCCTGAAGGTAAAATTTCAGATTGAGAAAACGATCTCATTATTTTCAGGCATACGGCGATGGGCTTATACTTGTCCAGCCTCCGTCAACAATCAGTGTCTGCCCGGTAATATGGCTGGCGGAGTCAGAAAGTAAAAAGATTGCTGCGTCTGCTATTTGATTCACAGCTGCCGGTTTTCCCAGCGGGGTAAGTTTCGCCCAGGTTTTTGCATAATCCGGATCAGAAGCGGTTCGCTCAGTGAGAGTAGCTCCGGGAGCGATGGTATTGATTCGAATGCCCATGGGGGCCAATTCTAAAACCAGATTTTTGGCAAGCATTTCGATTGCGGCCTTGCTCATTGCATAGGCAGCAAGGTTTGCATGACTTTGATGAGCTGTGACAGAGGAAGTCAGAAGAATTGCTCCTCCCGATTTCTGATTTTTCATCACCAGAGCGACTGCCTGGGTCAGGAAAAAAGTGCCCGCCTGATTGACGCGAGTTACTTCAAAGAAGTCGTTTCGGCTGTATTCCAGAAAGCTTCCAAATAAAGTAATACCGGCGTTGGCTACTAATTGATCGATTCGTCCAAAATTTCTGAGTGCCAAATCAATTAATTCCAGAATTACTTCCTCTGAGGAAGAATCTCCCGAGCAACCCAGAACTGAGGATTTTCCGATACGGCTAAGCGAAGCGACGGCCTCCTCGGTCAGACTTTTTTCCAGGTCATTCAGAATGATATGTGTGCCCTCTTCCACGAGTTTACGGGCTATCTCCAAGCCGATTCCCTGACCGGCTCCGGTGATGATGGCAACTTTTTGAGTTTTCATAGGTGGGGTTATTGTTAAAAAAACCTAACTATTTAATTAACCCTCCAAGGTTCCAAAAGTATCGCTGAATCCCTGGAGGGTTTTTTATTTATTTTTTTAATGTGAATCCCGCTTCACTTCAGAGCCGGAACTTCCCTGAAGGAAATCAAAGTCCACTCCTTCGTGAGCCTGATTTACTTTGTCAAGAAATAAATTCACATAACCTCGCTCGTAAGGAAGTTGGAGTGGCTTGAAACCTGCTTGTCTGGCTTTCATTTCTTCATCAGAAATCAGCAGGTTTAAGCTCCTGGCAGGCACATCAAGTGCGATCATATCTCCATTTTGTACAAAAGCCAACGGTCCGCCAATAGCCGATTCAGGTGATACGTGAAGTACAACTGTTCCGTAGCCTGTTCCACTCATTCGGCCATCTGATATTCGGATCATGTCTTTAACTCCAGCTTCGAGTAGTTTTTTCGGCAGGACCATATTGCCAACTTCCGGCATTCCGGGATAGCCTTTTGGACCTACATTTTTCATGACCATCACACAGGTTTCGTCAATGTCCAGTTCAGGACTGTCGATTCTGGCTTTGAAGTCATCAATGTTTTCAAAAACTACTGCCCGCCCGGTATGAGTGAGCAAATGCGGGCTGGCTGCGGATGGTTTTAATACAGCTCCATTTGGGCAAAGGTTGCCTTTGAGTACCGCAATACCGGATTCCGGTTTGATTGGATTTTCAACCGTTCCGATCAGATTTCGATCGTAGCATTCCGCTTTTTCGATATTTTGGCCAATGGTTTTTCCATTGACGGTAATAGCATCAGTATTCAGGAATTTTTGAATTTCCTTCATGACAGCCGGAAGTCCGCCTGCGTAGAAAAGGTCTTCCACCCAGTTTTCACCCGAAGGCTGCACATTGGCGATAAGAGGTATTTTCGAAGAAAAATGATCAAAATCTTCCAGGTCCAAAGGCACGCCGATCCGTTTGGCAATCGCAGTTAGGTGAAGGATAAAATTGGTCGATCCACCCAAAGCCGCATTGACCATGATGGCATTTTCGAAGGCTTCCCGAGTCAAAATCTGGCTCATTTTAAGATCTTCCTTTACCATTTCCACGATACGAATCCCGGTCATGTGAGCCAGAACTTTCCTTCTGGAATCTGCAGCTGGGATCGTTGCATTATCAGGCAAAGACAAACCGAGCGCTTCGACCATTCCTGCCATGGTGGAGGCAGTTCCCATCGGTGCGCAGTGTCCGACAGAACGCGACATTGCGGATTCCGCTTCGATGAATTCTTCCTGGCTGAGTTTCCCTAATTTATATTCCTCGGCAAATCTCCAGATGTCGGAGGTACCGATTTTCTTTCCTTTAAATCTTCCTACCAGCATCGGTCCGCCGGAAAGTACCATTGCAGGAATATCCACAGAGGCGGCACCCATGACCAAAGAAGGGGTGGTTTTGTCGCAACCGCACATCAGCACCACTCCATCCATCGGGTTGGCCCGGATACTTTCCTCTACGTCCATACTGGCCAGGTTTCGAAAGAGCATAGCTGTTGGTTTGATCGAGCATTCCCCGAGCGACATGACCGGAAATTCCAGCGGAAAACCGCCTGCTTCCCAGATTCCCCGCTTGAGGGCTTCAGCTAAATCACGAAAGTGAGCGTTGCAGGGAGTGAGTTCAGACCAGGTATTACAAATCCCGATGACGGGTTTATCTCCTTCAAAAAGGTGGTGCGGGAATCCCTGATTTTTCATCCAGGATCTGTATATAAATCCGTCTTTTCCGGTACGTCCGTACCATTCCTGGCTTCGGAGTTTTTTCTTAGTCATAGGGTTAAACTGGGTTGAGCTTTGAGCGTAGAAGTTACCAAAAAAATGGAAAAGAGATAAGTTGAGCGAGATATACTTCGTGAAATATGCTTCGCGAGATACCAAAATGAGATATTCTTTTCGATTTAGGCTTTGAGAAATACGGTACTTGATAAATGCTTCCCGAAAAAGTATTGAGGATCAATTCTTTGCACGAAATCAGGGAAGGTCTGTGATTTCTGCGAGGGGAGAAAAAATATTTTGATCGTATTTCTGAGTTAACTCAGTTCATCCAAAACCTTTTCCAATGCGAACAAATCCACGGTGAAATCACTGCTTATTGAATTTGCAGAATCACCCTTGTTCAGAGTGTAAAAGTATCTGATGCCCAAAGCCGAGGCGAGGTTGAAATAGCAGTTTGTTTTGTCGTCGTTCTGATTGCGAAGTTCTACGATGGTTTGACCTTCCTGCATAAAAAGCATATTTGTCAAAGCCGCACCATGCAAAGAGACCAATATTCTGGTTTCCGCCATCAAGGTCAATTGCTCTTTCAAGCCCATTTTCTCCATGTAAATGATCTCATATCCCTTTTTTCTTACCAAAAGCTCCACTTCCAATTCGTTATATACTTTCCTTTTTGGTGCAAGTTTTCGGCTTACGTAAACTTTCCGAAAAGGAGATTCGGCTGATTTTACCGATAATTTTTCTCTCGTCAGTTGAGTCAGCGGTAAATTGAAGTTGGCAAAATTTGCGGTTCTGCCTGTCAAAACGAGGTTTTTCACCCAAAGATTTTCGCCAGGCTTAAAGTAAACAGGTTGAATTCCGAGTAGATCTAAGGATTGAGTCACATAGGGAAGATTCTTGAAGGATTCCATCAGGATGACTTTGTCTGACCTGCCTTCCTGAAGACCCAGCCACAGTCTGGGAAGACAATCGGTCATCCAGTGAAAATAATTAGCGCTCCATTCGTCTTTGATCCAGATTCCGTCAGGAATTGTTCTCCATGATTTCATCGCGCAATGAGCCGCTCGTTTAGCCAAAGGAAGAAATCCAAGAGAATTCACATGAGTGTATGATGCGAAAAACTTCCTTTCTTTTGGGTCGAAAACCGTGTCCTGCAGAATGGCAACATTCTTCAGATTAATAGGAAGAAGCGTGTAAAAAGTGGCTTTCAGGGCAGGATTAAACATCCACAGATCTTCATTCCGAAGATTTTCCGGCAGATTTCTGTGAACTGTGATTTCCTGAACCAAGGCTTTTTTTAGAATTTTTGGATGAAAAAAGAAGGGAACTTTGAAAGCTCCCTCTGAGATTATGGCAGGCGTTCTATTTCTGCTCCCAGCGCATTCAATCGCTGGTCGATGTATTGGTAGCCCCGGTCGATTTGCTCGATGTTGTCGATGACAGAAGTTCCGGTGGCAGACAAAGCTGCAATCAAAAGAGACACTCCCGCACGAATATCCGGTGAAGTCATTTTGATGCCGCGAAGAGGATATTTCCTGTCAAGGCCAATTACAGTCGCACGGTGTGGATCACAAAGAATGATCTGTGCTCCCATGTCAAGCAGTTTATCGACGAAAAAGAGTCTTGATTCGAACATTTTCTGATGCACGAGCACAGTACCTTTGGCCTGAGTTGCGGTTACTAATACGATACTGAGCAAGTCAGGAGTAAATCCCGGCCAGATAGCATCGGCAACAGTAAGAATAGAGCCGTCAATGAAAGTCTCAATTTCGTAGTGCTTTTGAGCAGGAATGAAAATATCGTCTCCTCTGAATTCCAGTTTGATCCCCATCCTGCGGAAAGTCTCCGGTATGATTCCGAGTCGATGAATCTGACAATCCTTAATGGTGATTTCAGATTGGGTCATGGCTGCAAGACCAATGAAAGAACCGATCTCAATCATGTCCGGAAGCATGGTATGATCTGTACCGCCGAGTTTTTCGACACCATCAATGTAAAGCAGGTTAGAACCAACACCGGTGATTTTTGCGCCCATGCGATTCAGCATGTCACAAAGCTGCTGGATATAAGGTTCGCAAGCTGCGTTATAGATGGTGGTTTTTCCCTCTGCCATTACAGCTGCCATTATAATATTGGCTGTTCCGGTGACAGATGCCTCATCAAGAAGCATGTATGCTCCTTTCAGGTTTTTACCATCGATGTGGAAAATCTCATTTTTGGCATCGTAGTGGAACTCGGCGCCCAATTTTTGGAAACCAAAAAAGTGAGTATCCATTCTTCTCCGGCCAATTTTATCTCCTCCCGGTTTTGAAAGTTTACCCGTTCCAAATCTTGTCAAAAGCGGACCAAGAATCATTACGGAACCTCTGAGCGATGAAGCTTTCTTGAGGAAATCTTCTGTCTCCAGGTAGTCCAGATTTACATCATCTGCCTGAAAAGTATAAGATTCAGGACCATTCTGATTCACTTTTACACCCATATCGCCAAGCAACTCGATGAGTTTATTGACGTCGCGGATGTTTGGAACTTTATTGATTGTAACTTTCTCGGCAGTAAGCAATACCGCACAAAGGATTTGAAGGGCTTCATTTTTTGCTCCCTGAGGAATGATTTCGCCTTTCAGCTTAATTCCTCCTTTGACCCGGAATGATGCCATTAATTTCTGCGTTTTTTGTTGATATGGCCACCACCGCCTGGTCGACGTTTGATATGATTATTCCGGTTGCTTTTTTTGCTGTGCTCTTCTTCGATATGAGGGATTTTGAAATCTCTCCTTGTGTTGGATTCGAAAAGGCTGTTTTCACGAACTTTTTCAAGATCGATATGAAGCCTGCCTTTTGAGAGGGTTTTGATATCGTCGAGGATGATTCCATCGTCAAAATTCTCCCTGTTCCAGGTGGAGTGAAAGCTTCTCATCAGCTGACCGATAAAAATGATTGCAGCTTCCTGCTCTTCGTCATTTTCGATTTCGATTGCTTTCTCAATCAGCTTTTCGATGTTTCTGCCGTAGTGTTTGAATTTGACTTCGCCTTTTGGATAGCCAATTGGCAGGGGCCTTTTGCCCAGAAGTTCTTTTTCAGGCATAGGAAAAGGAGCGTCGATGTCCAGCTTGAAATCAGACATGATGTACACGTCATCCCAAAGCTTCTGATCTGTCTCCGCCTTCATGTTAGGATTCAGTTGTTTGATGATCTCGATGACGGTGTAGGCACTTTGGGTGCGCTTTTCGCGGTCTTCAATGGCCGTGATATGATCCACCAGGCGTTGAATATTTTTGCCGTATTCTTTCAAAATAAGTCGTTGTTTGTCAGGTTCAAAGTGCTCCATATTGCCTCCTATTTTTGCACAGTATAAGGTAATAAAAAAATTACCAAATGGCAGGCGGCGAGTGATTAGTCTATAATTCTGAGCTTTGCAAAGCTAAGTAATAATGTTTTCTCCCCAAAATGTTCAAATTGAATGGTAGCTTTTTTGTTAAGTCCTTCTGTTTCAATTTTTTGAACTTTACCAAAACCGAATTTTGGATGCTCCACAAGTTGCTCCGCTCTCAGGTTATTGGTATTTGAGGGTTTGAAATCCGGTCCCGGATCATGGAGTTTCATTGTCGTGGCTGCCCGGGTTTCAGGCTGCTTTTTGATTCCGATAAACCCCGAACTTCCGGGTAAGCCTTCGCTTCTGAAAGCGCCGGGCATGTCACGGGAGGTCATCCTTTTGTTCACTTTGATGCAGGCAGGATCCACCTCTTCCAGGAATCGACTTGGTTCGCAATTCAGCAATCGTCCGTATCGATATCGTGTCAGCGCATAGGTCAGATATAATTTGTCCATCGCACGGGTAGTGGCCACATAGAAAAGCCTACGCTCCTCCTCGAGGTCTTCCCGGCTTTGCATCATCATCTGAGATGGAAATAAATCCTCTTCCATTCCCACGACAAAAACCTGCTTAAACTCCAGGCCTTTGGAGGAGTGTATGGTCATCAGAGTGATCGCGTCAGTTTTGTCTTTGTCCTGATCGTTGTCAGAGAGCAGGGCGATTTCCTGAAGGAAAGCTCCGAGGTTTTTTTCGGGGTTTTCCGGATTATCGACGTATTCCTTGATGGCGTTCAGGAGTTCCTGCACGTTTTCATACCGGTTGAGACCTTCGATGGTTTTGTCTTCGTAGAGCTCCCGCAAAAGTCCGCTTTGTTTGGCGATGCTGCTTGCTGCTTCGAAAGCGTCTTTTCTTTCCACTTCGATCTGAAAGGATTTGATCGTTGTGGAAAAATCTAATACTGAATTCCCTGCTTTTCCACCCAAAAAGCTATGTGAGTTCTGAACTACATCCCAAAGTGGAATGTCGTGCTCGTAGGCTGAAACCAGGATTTTTTCTACCGAAGTGTCTCCGATGCCTCGCTTCGGATAATTGATGATTCGCTTGAAAGCCTCTTCATCTGAAGGATTCACGGTGAACCTCATGTAGGCCATGAGGTCTTTGATTTCCTTACGCTGATAGAAAGAAAGTCCTCCGACGATCTTATAAGTGAGGTTTAATTTGCGAAGAGCTTCTTCCATCGATCTCGACTGAGAGTTGGTTCGATAGAGGATAGCAAAATCGCTGTTGTTAAGTTTCTTGTTGTTTTTCTCTTCGAAAATCGTGGTAGCCACGATCCTGCCTTCCTCATTGTCTGAAGTTGCTTTGACCAATTCGATCAGATCGCCCTCCGGATTGGAGGTCCAAACGAGCTTTTTCAGCTGCGCTTTATTCTTGTCAATGATCGAGTTTGCCGCTTCCACAATGGTTTTGGTGGAGCGGTAATTTTGCTCCAGCTTGACTACAAACAGATCCGGATAATCTTTTTCAAAGTTCAGAATGTTCTGAATATCCGCTCCGCGGAAAGCATAGATACTTTGTGCATCGTCTCCAACCACACAAATATTTTGGTGTACGGCGGCGAGTTTTTTGGTAATAAGGTACTGGGAAAGATTCGTGTCCTGAAACTCATCCACCATCACGTATTTGAATCGCTGCTGGTATTTGTTGAGCACATCCAGGTGGTCCCTGAAAAGCACGTTGGTATTGAAAAGCAAATCATCAAAATCCATCGCGCCGGCTTTGAACAGACGATCCTGATAGCGCTGATAGATTTCTCCGAGTCTTGGCTTCATTGCTGCCTCGTCATCCGCTTTTACAAAAGGGTCACTCTGATAAGCCTGCCAGGAAATCAATCGGTTTTTTGCTCCGGAAATCCGGGAAAGTACCACGCTTGGTTTGTAGACTTTATCGTCGAGCCTAAGTTCTTTGACCAGGGTACGAATGAGCGATTTGGAATCGTCCGAATCGTAAATGGTGAAGTTGGGAGGGTAGCCGATTTTATGTGCTTCGACTCTAAGGATTTTAGCAAATACTGAGTGAAAAGTCCCCATCCAGGTATTTCTGGCATCAAGGCCGGCAAGAGATTCGATTCGATGCTTCATCTCTGCAGCCGCTTTATTGGTAAAAGTCAGGGAGAGAATGTTGAACGCATCGACCCCTTTGGCATGGATGAGGTGGGCAATACGAAAAGTAAGTACCCGGGTTTTGCCAGAGCCGGCACCTGCAATAATCATTACAGGACCATCAGTATGTTCTACAGCTTCAAGCTGCTGGGGGTTTAAGCTTTTGAGGTATTCCATTTATTTTTCAACTCTACAAATCAACATTTAAGTTCAGGAAATCTTCCATCGCTTATGACTCCACAAATATAAATCCGGCTGTATCCGGATATTTTCTTCCAGTTTTTCGCAGAAAGCATCCGTAATGCTATGGGGATGGGCAGTATCATAAGGAGGCGAGGCCAAATTGGAAATTTCAAGCGTATAATGCCCTCGCTTGACTTTAGTCAATGTTCCGAAAAATACCGGAAGCTTCATTTTTTTTGCCAAAAACTCCGCACCTTCAAAGAACACTGCGGGTCGGTTCATAAATTCCCGTTGGTATCGGTTTTCCGAATTTGAAGGTCTTTGATCGGAAGCAAGTTGAACAATTCTCGGGGAGTTCCTCATCGTAATCATACTTTTTCTAAAATCCCTTTTCTCAGTCATTACGCCTCCAAAATGCGTTCTGATTTTCAGAATCAATTTGTTGAAAAACGGATTATTCACCTTCAAATAAACCGTTTCGGCTACGACTTCGGAATTCAGAGCGATTGCGGCGATTGCCATTTCCCAATTGAAAAGATGACCCGCCGTCATGATAGCGCTGGTTCCGGCTTTTACTACAGCATCAGGCAAAACCTGATTTACGAGACGAAACCGTTTTCTCATCTCCTCTTTGGAAATGGTCAGCATCTTTATCGTCTCGGCAAAGGAATCAGTGAAATTCCGATAGAATTGGTTTCGGATCTTTTTTCGTTCTGCTTCCGATTTCTCCGGGAAAGCATACTTCAAATTTTCCTCGATTACTTTTTTGCGGTAGCCAATCACAAACCGGGCAACCAAATACAATAGATCTGAAAACAGGTATAATATCGGAAGAGGAAGGTAAGACAGCAGTCTGAAGAAAAACATATTCACCAATAAGGCTGAGGGAGAATCAATGTGCGGGGACCCGAATGATAACCGAATACAAAATAAAGGAAATCAACCGAATTCTGGACAATGCTTAGGTATAATTTGGACCAATCGTTACTTTTGAAACTTATGTCTGAAGTACAGCGACGGAAATATTCACAGGAAGAGAAAAACACCATCTTTGATGGGGAGTTTATGCCGCACATAGATTCCATGTACAATTTTGCCTACCGGCTCACCTTCGATGAGGACGATGCCAAGGATCTCGTGCAAGATACCTATCTCAAAGCTTATCGGTTTATCAATTCTTTCGAGCAGGGTACAAATGCCAAGGCATGGCTGTTCCGAATCCTGAAAAACAGCTTCATCAACGAGTATCGAAAGAAGAGCAAGCAGCCGACGAAAGTCGATTATCAAGAGGTGGAAACTTATTATAACTCTGATGATGTTGACTATCAGAGTACCACCGATTTGCGTGCTGAGTCTGTCAAAGACATGCTTGGAGATGAGATCTCAAATGCTTTGAACAGCCTTGCAGTGGACTTCCGAACAGTGATAATCCTTTGCGACCTGGAGGGATTTACGTATGAGGAGATGGCGAAGATCCTTGATATTCCCATCGGGACAGTGAGATCCAGACTTCACAGAGCCAGGAATCTGTTGAAAGATAAGTTGAGAGGATATGCCCAAAACATGGGCTACAATACGGACGGAGAAGAAGAAGAGGCAGAATTTTAAAGAAGAATTACCCATGGAAATGAACACAGAATCAGCCGGAGAGCGAAAGTTGCAGTGCAGCGATGTAACCAAGTGCTTTGAGCTCCTGGAAAGTATCCTGGACGGGGACATGACTCAGGGAGGAAAGGCTATAATGGATGACAAGTTGGCCAAGTGTCAGCCTTGTTTTGAACATTACCACCTGGAGCAAGCCATTCGTGAAGTGCTAAAAACCAAATGTACCAAACAAGTAGTACCGTCTGAATTGTCGAACTCTATCCGTCAGAAGATTCAAGACATCAAATAAGCTATGAAGCAAGGCAAAGCAATCATTTTTTCTGCCCCTTCAGGATCAGGAAAAACCTCACTGGTTCGACACCTGGTCAAAAATGTTCCTAATCTTGGTTTCTCCATCTCTGCCTGTACCCGGGACAAAAGAGGCCGCCACGAAGAAAACGGTAAGGATTATTATTTTTTAAGCCAGGATGAATTCAAAAGAAAAATCGATGAAGATGAATTCATCGAATGGGAGGAAGTCTACGAAGGCAACTTCTACGGGACTCTCAAAGAAGAAATCCAGCGAATCTGGGACAGCGGAAAAGCTGTCATTTTTGATGTGGATGTGAAAGGCGGATTGGCTCTGAAGAAATACTTTGGGGATCAGGCCTTGGCGATTTTTGTGAAAGTGCCCAGTTTAGAAGTGCTCGCCTCCCGATTGAATGATCGCGGAACGGAATCAGAAGAGTCACTTTCGAGAAGAATTTTCAAGGCTCAGTTCGAAGCGAAGTTTGAGCCACAGTTTGACGTCTCTATCCTGAACGACGATTTTGCTGACTCTTCTTCTGAAGCGGAGGAGTTGGTGAGGAAGTTTCTAGCCAGTTGAATCCATGAAAATTGGTCTGTATTTCGGCAGCTTCAACCCCATCCATATCGGTCATCTGATCATTGCCAATATCCTGTATGATCGTACAGATCTGGATGAAGTTTGGTTTGTAGTAAGCCCGCAAAATCCACTCAAAAAGCGCCAATCCCTGATTCATGAGTTTGATCGGCTGAAAATGGTGGAGCTGGCGATTTCAGATCATTATCATTTCAGAGCTTCGGATGTGGAGTTTCGCATGCCCAAGCCAAGCTATACCATCGATACGCTCACTTATCTGGCGGATCAACATCCTCAACACCAGTTTTGCCTTTTTCTGGGAAGTGACAATCTTGGACAATTGACCAAGTGGAAGAATTATCAATCTATTCTCGACCATTACGAGATCTTTGTCTACCCAAGACCTGGAGAGACCAAAAACTTTGATCATCCAAATATTAAAGTTATTGAAGCTCCGTTACTGGATATTTCGGCGACTTTTATTCGCAAGTCGATTAAGGAAGGCTATTCGGTAAAATACCTTCTCCCGGAAGGAGTGGAGGATTACATTCGGGATAAGAAGCTGTATAAATGAAAAAGCCCTGAACATTGCAGGGCTTTTTCATTTTAATTCACTACAGCCAGTTTCTCCGGCTTTGTCGATATTTTTTTCCAGATCATTTCGCCAACTTGCTTTCCTTGTATGACTCCTTCAGTGATCGCTGGCATGTAGTGAATACCTCCGTAGAATCTGCTTATTGCGGCTTCCTCTGCCGCTTGGGTAAATGAATCAAACTCTCTTGCCGGAAGTCCATAAGCTACTTCCGAGCTGTCCACAATGTGGAATTCATTTCCGAAAATCTGAGCCAGCGTATAAGCCGCCGCAGTCGAAGCAACGCTATGACCGCTGGTATGCTCAGGGAAAGGGGGAGTCTGCAATAGAGGAACCCACTCTTCGTCAATATGTTGGTTTATATACGTCTCCGGACGGATCAGTCTGCTTCTGTATTTCTCATCCCAGCAGGAGATAAAAGCCTCATTCAAGGAGATTGCGGTAAGGGCCATCGCCTCCGCGGTTCCTTTCCAGTCTTTGCTTGCAGCTTTTGAAGCAATCGTGGAAATACTCATCCAGTGACCACCGGGAGTGATCTTCTTCTCCGCAAACATCACATGGCCTTTTACATTCACTTTGTAAGGGTTACAATCCCAAAATCTGGCTATGTTGATTTGATCTTCGGTCATCGCTTGCTTGATATCATAGACCTCTTTGGCAAATTTATAGAACTCACTTCCGGGATCGGCAGAGAATGCCGGTGGAGGAAGTGGCTTGAATTGTGCAGAAGAGTCCAGCACAAAAGTTCTGATCTTGTTCCAGCTTGGTTCTATTCCTTCCATATAAGCCGGCGGAGTAGGCTGCCAGGTTCCTTCCTGACCACTGGTAACGGTGTATTTAGGAAATGACCTTGATTGGTGGTAATTGTCTTGTTTAGAGTAGGCTTTCACAACTTCGCCCACTTCCTGACCGAATTTCACAGAAGCCTCAAATACATCTTCAGGAATTCCTTTTTCTTTTAGCTCCGCAAAAGCTGCATCACGGTGCTCATTCATCATTTCCTCAGAGAAAATAAGAGCAGTTCCTAAATGATAATAGGCAGCCAGTGAAGCCAGGGGAGGATAAATATTTTCAGGAACCGTTAGGTTTAATTTTTCAGATCCGTTAAGCTGACCCATCAGAGATGCGTAGTTGGTAGGATCAGTAGCAGCGGCCACTTCGTATGCTGCAAGGGAAGAATAAGAATAGATTCTTGCGGCTACCGGCGGAGAGAAAATATCATGAATGATGACCTGCGTGATTCTTGTTTGGGCTTTGTCCAGATAGGTTCCATCTGTGATCGCATTGGTATAGTCAACTGATTCTTGGCAGGAAAATGCGAACAGAATCAATCCTGTGAGCATAAGTGAGGTGAGGTTACGCATATAGGAGGTTAATATTCAGTAGAATAATTTGAAAGATTCAGGGCTGACTCTAATTTGCCAAACCTGCTTTCTATGTCTTTGGGTTCCAAAGCTATCGGAAATAAATACTGTAACAAATGATTTTAATCAACTTTTAGGACTTTGAGATCTAATAAAATTACCCATTGTCTCAAACGGCAATTCCCCAAAATGGGAGGGAGAGGCATTTGGAATGAAATGGAATTTACTGGTGTCATCTTCAAAGTAAAACAATCAAAGGAAATAGATTTTTTGAATCGAAGTAATTTCCCCCGCTTTCGACATACAAATCCAGTTTCCGTCTCTGTTGAATTCCACGAATTCCGCTACTCGATCTTCGGCTTTTACGAGTTGTTGTAAAATCAGATTTTCGATCTCCGTGGAGCTCCCGTCGGCTTTTTGTAGAAAAATCACTCCCGTCTGATCTTTGGCTCCGCCCAAATAGACGTTGTCCAGATCGTTTCCATTGGCCTCTCCCACTGAGGCCTTAGACTTCAAATGTGCAAACCAAAGCCAGGTTCATGTTACTTTTTAAACTCAAATATTATGGGGGTGTTATCGTTTCTCATTACAAGGAGTTTTTTACCTTTCGAAGTCATCATTAACTTGATATCTCTGATTTCACCTTTTACGAAAAAGCCTGATTCGTTGGCAGTCAATACGTGTAGATTTAAATGATTGCTTCCCATCAAATGCCAACCATAACTTCCCATATTGATCCCCAATTCGGGCTTGAATCTGCTTTGGTTTCCGCCAAAAAGCAAGTGAATTCTGCCAATTTCGTCTCTGAATGAATGGATGGCATAAACTGGGCTATTTTGTATTTCAGAAGGTAATTTTGCCTTGGAAAATTTACCATTTCCTTGATTCATATAGAGGCTCGTTTCCAGGGTGTGAGCCTCTAGAATCACATTTCTGGAAAGCACTTCCGGAGCAAACAAGTCTTCTAAACGCTTGTTCTTATACTCATCATAAGTCAACAATTGCTTTCTTAAAACAGGAAGTTGCTTCAGTAATGTGGGCTTCAAAACCATGGGGAAACTCATTTCCCCGTCATACTGTGTCAGTATCTGTTCAATACTGCCATTTTGGTCAAAATCATTGATATGTAGCTGCAAAGGTTTTTCGGGCGATGCCAATATGCGGGTATTTAATCCCATGTTTCCTGCCAGAATATCCAAGAGGCCGTCTCCATCTATATCTACTACATGTACGGTATTCCAAAGACCTGCAGTCTTTTCAAATCCGAAACTTGCCGAGATATCTTTGAATTGGCCTTGAATCTTTTTGAATACTTTGATGCCAGTCCACTCGCCTACTATCAAGATCTCTTCAATTGTATCACCGTCCAAATCTCCAATCCAGGCATCTCTTCCCATGCCTGCTTCAATGAAATCAGGAGCTAAAGTCTTGGTTTTATCTATGAAAACAGCATCTCCCTGGTTTTCCAATAACACCAAATCTACCGGAATACCATAAGCAAAGGGAACTGTTCTCGTCCCCAAAAGTAAATCCATTTTGCCATCATCATTATGATCAAAAGCCTTGACAAAAGATGAACTTTCATACCGCGATACCAATTTTCCTTCAGATAGATGGAACTGTCCTTTGCCATTATTCAGGTAAAGCCGATCAAGATAATTCAGGTTTTTGACAGAGAATTCAAGGCTGCCACTGACCACATACAGATCCAGGTCTCCATCTCCATCTGCATCGAAAAACAACCCGTCAACATCCTCTGACAATGCAGCTTCTTCAAAACTCTGATGCAATTTGAATTTCCCATCCTTTTGTTGAATCCATATTGAAGAGGCTTGTTCTCTGGCTCCGGGCAGGAACAGATCATCCAGTCCATCCCCATTGATGTCTGCCAATGCAACCTTTGGACCTTCATTGGAAATCATATGAAAACGGAGTCTATCCCTGTCAAAGTCAATAAAATCACTTTCTTCATGCTTCCATGGGAATACCCCGTTTGGTTGGGAAAAATAAAGTGCAGTATGAATTTCCCGAATTTCTTTGGTTGAATTGGCTGATTTAGGATTTAGTGACAACAGCTGATCTGTGGGAACGTCTCGCATTGTAGTAATTCGGGAATCTGGCCAAAGGACTTGAATTGAGTCAAGTTTTTTGATTTTTCCCAGACCAAAATGAAGCTTATGGTCAACAGAAGACATATAACCTCTGACAGGATGATGCTCTGCAAAAAATTGCTGTCCTTCGGCATAAAGTGTCACCTGAGTTCCAAATTGGCCTTTCAGTTCGAGTTGGAGAAAATGATTTTCGTTAATTTCCCTACTCTTATTTTTAAATATGGATACTTCACTGTTAAGGTTATTGACGATCAAATCCAGATCCCCATCATTATCAAAATCGGCATAAGATGCACCGGTTGAAAAGGAAAGCTGCTCCATTCCAGCTGTAGCAGCTATATTTTTGAATTGAAAATCCCCGAGATTCTTGAAAAGAAAATTTTGTTGTGGTACAGAGGGAAACTCATCAATCATTTTGGTGAGCAAAACACTGTCTCTCTTGAATTGGGAAATTAAATTTTGGTTGTTGACATAGTAGTCTACGAAATCAAAATCTGTCAGATCCTTCACAATTCCATTTGCCACAAAGATGTCTTTCAGGCCATCATTATCCACGTCAAAAATCAAAGCTCCCCAAGACCAATCTGTAGCGTGAAGACCGGATTGCCTTGCTACATCAACAAAATGTATTTGGTTTGTTCCTGGCTGATATCCCAAGTTTTTCTGTAAAGTGTTCCGTGTAAACTGATGAAAGTATCCGGATTGAACATTCGCTTGATACTTATCCCATTCCTCAAAAGGTGTCTTGGTTTTGATCCTCTCCAAAGAGGCCGGCAACATTTCTGTAACAAAAATATCGGGCCATCCATTGTTATCTAAGTCAGCAATGTCAGCCCCCATGGAACCCATGCTGATTTCAGTGATCATGTCTTCTAAAGACTCGGTAAATGTTCCGTTACCATTGTTGATGTAGAGGTAATCTTTTTCAAAAAAATCATTGGATACATATAAGTCTGGCCAACCGTCTTTGTTGATGTCTGCAGCCGTCACTCCCAGTCCATATCCAATAGCTGAACCATAAATCCCCGCTGCCTCACTTATATCAATAAACTTACCTTTATTGTTTTCATACAGTTTATTTCCCCTCAGAGTATCTCTGACTTCTCTTTGTCCAATGCGCAAGTCATTGATGCCAACGGATCTGGCTGAATTGTTGAGAAGGTACATATCCAAGTCGCCATCCTTGTCAAAATCAAAAAAGACAGCATGTTGGGACAGGCCTTCATCAGCAATTCCATATTCCTTGGATTTTTCAGAAAAGGTCAAATCTCCATTATTGATAAATAGCTCATTATGTCTCTTGTCCCCCCCTATGGGGCCGGACTTACATATATAAATATCCAAAAAACCATCTCCATTGATATCTGCCATACTGACTCCTGTGGACCAAATTCCAGGAATGACTAAGCCTGCTTTCTCGGTGATATCTTCGAATTTGAAATCTCCTTTGTTCAGATAAAGCTTATTTGCCGTTTGGTTGCCCGCTAAAAAAATATCTACCAAACCATCATTGTTGATATCACCAGTTGCAACTCCAGCCCCATTATAAAAGTTTCTAAAAGTGTAGGGGTTGAATTGCTCGTTGTAAGTGAGTTGATTTTTGAAATCAATACCAGTCCAGTTTTTATCAATCAATTCAAATAGGTTGGTTTCCTCGGCCTCTTGTTTGGAGCAAGAGAAAAAAAATAATGCAGAAAATATGAGAAAGAATAACTGACGTATCAAGATTAACATTTTGGGTAAGGTGATTTGATTTGAGGGAATAAGACTCAAATTATGACTTTTAATTTATTTTTTGGATTCAGGTTTGCCATGATCAACTGGCAGGAGCAACATCTAATTTCTTTTTAAGGAGTTGAATAGGACTAAGATAATTAGGGTCTGCTTAAAAACTCAAAAATAAACTGGTATAAAAACCGACCCAAAATCAATTTTGGGTCGGTTTTTATATGTTCGGTGTTTATGGATCTGTTCAAAGGGGCTGGACGCAATAGCCTGGACGGCAAAAAGAAAGTCGGACTGAAGGTTCATACCATCCTCCCGCTGGGCAACCTGGTACCCGAATTGATCTGGATGAGTCCAGCCAGCACCAAGACAGGGATTTCCTTGGATAGCTGACACCCCGCTCAGGGGAAATTAATGTATTCGACTAAGGATACGTCAACTATGAAGTCTATCAGAAATGGACACAGCCCGAAATCCATTATGTCACCCGTCTGAATGAAAATGCAAGCTATCAGGTGGTCAGTCAACTAAAGCCGATATCCACAATACCTTTCTCGCGGAGTGATCCTGGACCAGCTCATCGAGCTAAAAAACCAATGGGAGGCCCATGAAAGCCAGATTGATCACCTACAAAGGTCCGCTACGGACTCGTCATTGCGCTGGAGCACGAGCCGTTGGCGGTCATCGATGATCCAATCAATCACTTCCCTCTTTTGAAACTCAATGGCTTGGATCACTGGGGCAGGAAAGCTGGCACACTACTGGTTACTTTTTACCCTATTGATGATCAGTACTTATGTCGGATAACCCATATTTAGCTAAGGTCCCAAGGAGAGTTCCAGGGATAAATACTCTGATTCTAAACCTGTTTTATTGAATATCAGGAGCTTTTTTAGATCGAATTACTCAATTGTATAGCCCTGAAGGCTCCGGTGGATTCAGAATTTACGTTTAAAATAATGCCAATAGGTGAAGTTATTTTGCGGTTTATTTGTGGAAAACCAAATTATTTTTCTTTTTTTGATAGAAAACAGTCGAACTTTAATTGAAAACAGTCATGTTTTGAGTCGGAAAAAACCCAATTTAGAACTCGCAATTAATCTATATTAGCAGGCAGTCAGTTCCGCATATGCTTCCAAGTAGGAAGATTATTCAAGGAGATCAATTACGTTAATTATAAAATCTAAATTCATCGGATTAGGAGGGATTTTCCTGATTTAGGTTTTAGAGCTTAGTTGAGACACGCAGAATAGAGATTATTAATAGGAAGAGTATACCAAATTACAATTAACAATAAACCTTTAAACACATGAAAAAACAACTAAAACTGGTTTTCGTGTTGTTCTCGTTTTTTGCTTTTTGTGTATGCCAGATGGCATATGCGCAGCAGGCAAGAATAACAGGAAAAGTAACGGAAGCAAGCTCTGGGGAGTCAATTCCCGGAGTGAGTATTCTAGTAAAAGGAACCACAAGAGGAGTGGTAACTGATCTGGATGGCAATTATAATATTGAGGCCGATCCAAGTGATGTTTTGATAATCTCCTTTATTGGTTTTGAGACCGCAGAAGAGCTGGTGGGTAACAGGACAGTCATCAATACCGCTCTCTCTGAATCCATTCAGGCCCTTACAGAAGTGGTTGTGGTGGGGTACGGCACACAAGAAAGAAAAGAAATCACAAGTGCTGTAACAAGTGTAAAGTCTGAGAGCTTCAATCAGGGAACTGTAAATGACCCCAGACAATTACTTCAAGGAAAAGTAGCCGGACTGAACATTGCAAGACCCGGAGGAAATCCTAACTCTGGATTCAATGTGCGTCTCAGAGGTATCTCCTCAATCGGTGAAAATGCTGAACCTCTTGTGGTAATTGACGGTGTGATCGGTGCCTCATTGAGCACAGTAGATCCTAATGACATCGAATCCATGGATGTATTGAAAGACGGTTCGGCTGCTGCAATATACGGAACAAGGGGTTCTGCCGGAGTGATCTTGGTGACCACCAAAACAGGAAAAAAAGGAAGAACTGTTGTCGAATTCAACAGTAGTGTTGCTACTGAAAATGTCGCAAGGACTATCAATGTCATGACGGCTGATGAGTACAGGCAGGTTCCGAATTCAAGAGACCTTGGAGGAAATACCAACTGGCTGGATGAAGTGACAAATACAGGATTTAGCTTTATCAACAACCTTTCACTAGGTGGAGGCAATGAAAGTACAAGCTACAGGATGTCGATCAACTCACGAAATGTAGATGGCGTTGGTATAAATTCCGGTTTTGACCAATTAAATGCTAGATTGAACCTGACCCAAAGAGCACTGAAAGACAAAGCAATATTTACTGTAAATATTTCAAATACATCTGTCGATAGACAATTCGGTAACGAAAACTCTTTCAGATATGCTATTATAAGCAATCCAACTCTTCCGGTTCTGGATCCAAATCCACAGAGTCCTGATTTTGGGGGCTATTCTGAGCGAGATATATTTGATTGGTTCAATCCTGTTTCTATCGCAGAACAAAACATTGCAGATGGTCGAGATAGCAAGCTTCTTGCCAGTATCCGTGGAGAATACAATTTTACCAGCAAGTTTAGAGGTGCAGTTTTCTATGCCAGTCAGCGTGAAACTGAGTGGAGAGGTTCTTACTCACCAAAGACCGCTAAATTTGGAGGCGGATTTGGAAGAAAAGGATTGGCCACTATCCAAAATAATGAAAGGTTGAACGAACTTTTTGAGACTACTCTAAATTATGATGCAACTGCAGGAAGAGTCGGCATGGCTTTCCTGGCGGGTTATTCTTACCAGGAGTTTTTCAATCAAGGGGACTTTACCCAAGCAGGAAATTTTCTAACAGACGCATTTACTTACAATAATATCGGTGCAGCACTTGACTTTGCCAATGGTTTGGCATCGGTTTCAAGTTATGCCAACTCAAACAAATTGGTGGCATTCTTTGGCCGGGCTAACTTTAATCTGGAGGATACTTACCTTTTGTCTGTGAGTGCCAGATATGAAGGGTCTACAAGATTCGGCGCCAACAACAAATGGGGATTGTTTCCTGCGATCAGCGCGGGTGTAAACATTGCCAACTTGATCGATATGACAGGCGTAAGTTCCATGAAGTTCAGAGCAAGTTATGGTAGAACAGGTACACAGCCTGGAGAATCCTATTTGTCATTGTTGAGATTTGGCCGTCAGGGTAATTTCTTCTATAATGGCCAATTCGTGCCATCCTTTGGGCCGGTATCCAATGCAAATCCGGATCTGGAATGGGAAACAAAGGACGAATACAACGTAGGTTTGGATTTTGTGATTCTAAACAACAAATTGGATGGTGCGATCGACTACTATACAAGGGTAACAACAGGTATGATCTTACCGATCAACGTTCCTGTTCCGCCAAACCTTTTCCCTACCACCCAATTGAACATCGGTGAAATGTCCAATTCAGGTCTTGAGGTCATGTTAAATTACAAAGCAATCCAAAAAACTGATTTCAGATGGACTACGGGAGTCAATTTCTCTACTTTAAAAACAAAACTTAAAAGCTTGTCTGCAGGAGATTTGAGCTTTGGAGAAGTTAATTACCGCTCCAATTTTGGTTCACCAGGTCAAAACCTGACACAATTGATCCGAATCCAGGAAAACGGACCACTCGGGCAGATTTGGGGACCAATACAGGTTGGTGTAAGTGAAACCGGAGCTCCGATAATGAAAGTAATCAACGGCACTGCCAAAGATGCAAACGGAAATCCTGTTTATTGTAATTGTAATGATGACAGAACCCAATTAGGAACAGCCTATCCTACTTTGAATTTTGGTTTCAACAACACTTTCAACTACAAGAATTGGGACTTGAATTTCTTCTTTAGAGGATCATTCGGCCATTATCTGATCAACAGCTACAGAGGTTTCTATGAAAACACAGAAAGCACTACTGTTCAAAACTGGAATATTGTAAATACCAAATATTTCGATCCGAAAATCAGCAAAGCAGAATACAACAGCACTCATGTTGAAAAAGCTGATTTTGTGGTTTTGGACAATGCTACCCTTGGTTACAACTTTAATGTTGGACCAGGCAAAGCAATCGGAAGAATCAGGACTTTCATCTCTGTACAAAACCCCTTCATGTTTACCGGATATACCGGTGTAGATCCTGAGGTAAGATATGGGGATTCAGAGTCAAACAATGATCCGCTTGCACCGGGTATCGAGCGCAGAGCAACTTATTTCACTACTACGATCACTACTTTCGGCCTTAATTTAAGTTTCTAAGCTAAAACATAAAATATCATGAAAAAAATAATCAATATAAGATACTTCTTGATTGGCCTGGGAATGAGTTATTTCGCTTCATCATGCGTCGACTTAGAAGAAGAAGTTTTCAGCGCCGTCACAGCAGAAAACTTTTTCAAAACAGATGAAGAATTTATTTCAGCACTTGGACAAGCATACACTTCATTAGGTGGATTGGGGAACCACTCCGGTCTTTGGTCTATAAATGAAATTTCTTCGGATGAAATTACGGTCTCACACAAAGGAGGAGACTGGTTTGACGGAGGGGTTCTTTTACAATTGCACCAGCATGAATTCAAAACTGATAATCCGTTCTTCCAGAATTCCTGGAACTTCCTTTTTGGAGGAATCAATACCTGTAATAGGTTGATCTTTTCATTTCAAGCATTGGACAACCCCAACTCTCCGGCTTTTATCGCAGAGCTCAGGGCATTAAGGGCTTTGTATTATTACTGGGCAATGGATGCTTTTGGAAATGTTCCTATTGTAACAGATTTTACTGATGTAGAGGCCCCTGATACCAAATCAAGGAAAGAAGTTTATGATTTCGTGTTGAGTGAACTCAATGAAATCATTCCTTTGTTGTCGGTGGCTAAAGACGGTACAACCTACGGAAGGATGACCAAATGGAGTGCTTTGATGATTAGAATGAAGCTTTACCTGAATGCAGAAGTGTACACGGGTACTGCTCAATGGGCTCTAGCCGCGGCAGATGCCTCTGAAATCATCAACAGCGGACCTTACAGCTTGATGTCATCTTACCAAGGTAATTTTGCAATCAACAACAGTCAATCTACTGAAAATATCTTTGTCTACCCTTATGATAAAGTTTTTGCAGGAGGTTTCAACTGGGTGATGATGACACTTCACATTGTAAGCCAATCTACCTTTAACCTTACCTCACAGCCTTGGAATGGCTATCAGACTGTGGAAGAATTCTATAATTCTTATGTAGACCCAGTCAAAAATCCTGGCGTTCAAGGTCCAGTATGGAAAGGCTTGGCATTGACTCAATCTACAGGAACTGTTGACGGGAGGCTAAGCAATTTCTTGGTAGGACCTCAGAAAAGGGCAGATGGTTCTCCCTTGATTGACCCGGGAGTTGAACCTACGGATCCAACAGGAATAAAAGGTGATCCAAATGGCCCACCACTCACTTTCATGCCTTTCCTTAATGAAATATCTCCAGGGGGTCTGCGTCAAGCAGGGGCTCGAATTGCGAAATATGAATTTGAAAGAGGCGGGACAAATAACATGAGCAATGACTTCGTAATATTCAGGCTTTCTGATGCCATCCTTTCTTTGGCAGAAGCAAGATTCAGATTGGGACAAACTACAGAAGCATTGGCTTTGGTCAATCAGGTCCGTGCCAGAGCAGGTAATCTTGATCCTTTCACTACTTTAACTGAAGAGAATTTATTGGCAGAAAGAGGTAGAGAAATGTATGTAGAGATGACAAGAAGACAGGACCTTATCCGATTCAAAAAGTATGGGGATGCATGGTGGCCTTTTGCAGGTATGAACAGACCTAAGCGAGTACACACCCCAGGTAGCTTTTTGGAATTGTTCCCAATTCCTGCACCTCAGCTTCTTGCCAATCCAAAATTAAAACAAAATCCAGGATACAATTAATCAGGGTTTGATACAGATTAAAAAGCAGGCTGAAGATTTTTTCAGCTTGCTTTTTTTTAAAGCATTTTTAAACCAAATTTTATTAAAAAAAAGATTGAATTATAGATACAAATTCATTTAATTCCTCATTCCCGGCAAATCAGATGCAGGGAGAGAATTTTCATGATTGCTTGATACCCGACTAACCTATGCGCAGTTACATAACCATATTGTTCCCTTTATTAATTCTCAGCCTCATCATTCAGAGTTGTGATTCTTCAATCTTTACTTCTTCTGACGATGATTTATCCAAATCCGACAGCCTGTTTTTAGGCTTTCATTTGGGCATGCCTCAAAAGGATTTTTTTGATCTTTGTACTGAATTGAACAAACAACAAAAAATCACCCAGGGACCTGGTGGCTCCACCAATGTTGAATATAGAATTGTGGATGAATATGACAGCGAAGTAAGCATGCGTTTTTTCCCGACATTCATAGACGAAAAAGTATTTGAGATGCCTGTCACCTATTCCTATGTGGCTTGGGCACCTTGGAACAGGCAATATTGGGCTGAAAATCTCCTGCCTAAAGTGCTGGAGAAATACAAATTAGCCTATGGCGATGATTTCAAGTTGATCAACCATCCTACCCAAGGAAAGGTCTACTATAAAATCGATGGCAAAAGAAGAATCAACTTATTTATCAAAGACGAACAGCATGTTCAAGCCGTTTTCTCTGATTTGAAAGTAGAAAAGAGGCTCAACGAAGAATTTGAAAAAAGCCAATCCCAAGAGCAAGCGCCTACGAATTGACCCGAAAAGGATTGAATTTGTGAAAAACCCATCAGATGAAATCGAGCATGACCCAAGGCGACACACAGAGATTTGATTATAATCCATGCGAGATTCTCCCGAATCAAGTTCGGGACAGGCTATGTGGCCGCTAAAAACAATTAAAATCACATGAAATCAAGCATGACCCCTGAGGTGTCTCACGGAGGAATGATTATCAGTAATGCGAGATTCCATCTGGCCTTTAATAATCAAATTATAAACAGATGAAATATGCCCGTTTGCCATTTTTGTTTTTTCCGCTGTTCATCCTGATTTCATGTTCTCAACAATCTGATTTACAACAAAAAGAATCACTTTTTGTAAGTCTACCCCCCAAAAAAACAGGCATTGATTTTATCAATACCTTGACCGAAACGGAGGAATTTAATATTATTGAATACCTTTATTTTTATAATGGAGGTGGTGTAGCTGTTGGCGATATCAATAACGATGGACTTGTTGATATTTATTTTTCTGCCAACCAAGGCCCAAATAAACTTTTCCTGAATAAAGGAGAAATGATTTTTGAGGACATTTCGACAAGTGCTGGTTTGGAATCTCCTGGCTCTTGGAAAACCGGTGTCAGCATGGTCGATATCAATGGAGACGGGTTGCTTGATATTTATCTCTGCAGATTGGGGAATTGGAAAGGAATTGTCGGAAAAAACGAGTTGTATATCAACAATGGTGATTTGACTTTCACCGAAAGTGCTGCCGAATATGGTTTGGATTTTCAGGGATTTAGTACCCATGCAGCATTTTTTGACTATGACAGAGATGGAGACCTGGATATGTATTTACTCAATCATGCCGTCCATACAGAAAAAAGCTATGGCAGAGCTTCTCTGAGATATATTGATAATGGATTGGCGGGGGACAGATTGTACAAAAATAACCTTGATGAGGGGGAAAAAAAATTCACTGGGATCACCAACGAAGCGAGGATATTCTCCAGTCAAATCGGATATGGATTGGGAATTGGAATAACGGACATCAACAACGATGGCTGGCCGGATATCTATGTTTCAAATGATTTTAATGAAAATGATTACCTCTATATCAACCAGACTGACGGCACATTCAAAGAGCAGATTTCATCAGGGGTCAATTACAGCAGCAGGTTTTCGATGGGCAGTGATTTTGCGGATATCAACAATGATGGGTGGATCGACTTCATCACTATGGATATGCTGCCCAATGAGGAAAGTACCCAAAAGATGACGGCAGGGGAAGACAGTGAAGAAGTATATCAAC
Organism: Algoriphagus sp.; assembly: GCA_036676605.1. Taxonomy (GTDB): domain Bacteria; phylum Bacteroidota; class Bacteroidia; order Cytophagales; family Cyclobacteriaceae; genus Algoriphagus. The sequence continues at coordinate 2,129 of JAKFCO010000134.1, read as the reverse complement.
TCAAACTCGGTTTTGGATTTGAAAGACAGGTTTCAAGAAACAGCCTTCAACTCAATAACACAAACGGCACTTTTTCTGAGATCGGGCAATATTCCGGGGTTTACGCAACCGATTGGAGTTGGGCGGCCCTGTTTGCAGATTTCGACAACGATGGCTGGAAAGATTTGTTCGTTTCCAATGGGATAGTGCGAAGACCCAACGACTTGGATTACATCAACTTCATCACCAATCCTGAATTGAAAGAAGGCTTGCAAAACACGCCAAATAACAGTGATCTGGGGCTTGCTGAAAAAATGCCACCTGGAGATGTCAGTAATTTTATTTTTAAAAACAACGGGGATTTGACATTCAGGGACGTTTCCCGGGAATGGGGGATTATTGAAAAAAACATCTCCAATGGTGCAGTATATGTGGATTTGGATAATGATGGTGATTTGGATCTGGTCGTCAACAATATCAATGGACCTGCCGGAATTTATGAAAACAGACTGAGCCAGTTTTCCGACAGTATCGGCGGCATAAATCATTTAAAAGTAAGATTCGAAGGTCTAGGCGGGAACAAATTTGGAATTGGAGCCAGGGTGGAGGTGTATAGTAAGAATCAGATCCAAGTTCAGGAAAACTTTGCCAGCAGGGGATTCCAGTCCTCTACAGCCCCTGAGGTCCACTTTGGGCTGGGGGAAGCCAAGAGTCTGGATTCTCTGAGAGTAATCTGGCCAAATGGAAAATCTGAAACCCTGATGAATGTTGGGGTCAATGGCACTATAGTCCTGGAGGAATCAAGAGCCTCGACAACTTCTAAGTCCACTTACGATTCCGAAGTCTCGCTGTTGAAGGTTTTGGACAAAGAATCAACGGGACTGGATTTTCACCATATTGAAAATGAGTACAATGATTTTAATGCTGAGCCTCTGCTGCCTCATAAATTGTCCCGGGAAGGCCCTGCTTTGGCCACGGGTGATGTAAACGGAGACGGAAGGGAAGATATTTTTGTAGGAGGAGCTTCTGGGCAGGCAGGTGTGTTATTTCATCAAAGCAAAGAGGGTAGGTTTTATCCAATGAATCAGCCCCTATTGGAAAAAGACTCTATTTTGGAGGATGTTTGTGCCGTTTTTTTTGACAGCAACGGAGATGGATTTATGGATTTGTTAGTGGGAAGAGGAGGGAATATCCCCGAACCAAATGATGAGGGGGAGTCTACTGGTATCTATCTTAATGATGGAAAGGGGGAATTTTATCAAAGGATAAATCTGCTTTTGGAGAGCAATGTGCAGGTATCGGTAGTGAAAGCCGTTGATTTCAATAATGACAGTTTGGTGGATTTGATGATCGGCGGCAGAAATGTGGCGGGGAAGTTTGGACAAAGCCCTAGGAGTTATTTGCTGAAAAATATGGGGGACAATCGATATGAGGACGTGACGAAGGAGTTAGCCCCTGACTTAGAATATTTGGGGATGATCAAAGATGCGGTATGGACAGATCTTGATCTTGATGGAAGCATGGACTTGATCGTTGTGGGAGAATGGATTCCTATCACCATCTTCATGAATAGAAACGGCAAACTGAACAATGAAACATCATCCTTTGGATTGGATAAATCAACAGGTTGGTGGAGTTCAGTTGCCACCAAAGACCTAAACGGGGATGGTTATCCCGACCTGGTCGTTGGAAATTTGGGCTTGAATAGCCGATTGAAAACCTCAGGGGAACTCCCAGTAAAAATGATGGTAAAAGATTTTGACCAAAACGGAAGTATCGAACAGATAATTTCTTATCCGGTGGAAGGAAAATATTACACGGTGGCGTCAAAAGATGAACTTGTAAAACAAATACCGGTCCTTAAAAAGGATTTTGTACGCTACCGTGATTTTGCAGGGAAGAGCGTTGGAGAAGTGTTTCGCCACTTAAACACAAAAGGAGCGAAGTATCTGGAGGCACGTCAATTTGAATCCGTGGTGTTGTACAATCAGAGGGGGAAGGGATTTCGGACACAGGCACTTCCAGCAGAGGCCCAGTTTGCCCCAATTGAGGCGATTGAAGTGGAAGATGTAGATCAGGATGGATATTTGGACTTGATTTTAGGAGGGAACAATACAGCTGTAGCCCCTTATTATGGGGCCTATCAAGGG
>JAKFCO010000133.1:0-7250 GCA_036676605.1 Algoriphagus sp. | reverse complement strand
TATGCCCTAATAGCAATAGTTGAAGCAGTTTATAAGAGCTTAGAGACAAAAAACCAGTTCAGAGTAAATTCTGGACTGGTTTTAAGAATCTGAAACTTTGAGTTTTTCAGCAGACCCTAATTACAGAAATCAATCGTAAGTTTTTCAACTTGAAATTCCTTGGCGGGACAGGTTTACCCATTACTGATGCTATCAATAGTGTTTCGTTGGTTATCAAAGGTGAACTCGAAAAAAATATTTCGATTAATGGCATTCCTCTTCCGGCAGGAAAGATCGATACGCTGTTTAAACCTTCAGACCACTACAATCCGATGTTTTTATATGAAATTGAAAACCCTGAAGGAGGCAAAGTAGAGTTGGAGCTTTGTGTGACATTTTATCATTGAATTTGAGTCATTGAGTCCAAGTCGAAAGGCTTGGACTTTTTTTATCCTGGTGAAATATAAGATCAAGCCTATTTTTATTGGTCTACGAAATCTCGTTTGGGCATGCTCTTGCTATGGAAGATCTACACTTATTCGTTTGAATAAGTGTGTCTGATCACATTTATTCGTTGGAAAAAGTGAGGTCAAATACATTTATTCATTGGAAAAAATGTAAGAAGTAGGTAATTCATGCTTGTTTTCCCTTAGATCACCTGATATACCACAACGAAATGCGATATCGTACCGCCCAGCACAAAAATATGCCAGATGCTGTGATAATACGGCTTGTTGCTCTTCATGTAGAAATACACTCCGATGGTGTAGCAAATTCCTCCCAGGCCGATCCAGGCCAGATTCTGGAATGAGATTTTCTCCAAAATATCATTGATGAAAAATACTGCCAGCCATCCCATCAGGAGGTAAATGGCTGCGGAAAGTATTTTGAAACGACCGGTAAAGAAGAGTTTGAAAAAAGTCCCGATCAGGACCGATCCCCAGAGAATTGATAAGAAAATGATCGCTTGATTTTTGGGCAGAACAGCCAAAACCATCGGCGTATAGGATCCTGCGATCAGGAAGTAAATAGAAATATGATCCAGCACCTGAAGTCTGTTTTTCAGCTTCTTGTTTTTTGCGGCATGGTACAGGGTGGAACTCGTGTAAACCATCAATATGCCCAGGGCAAAAGCCATAGCTGCAATCAAAGCCGAAAATCTACCATTTTCCATTGCTTTCATGAGCAAAAATGGAATCGCAATCAATCCCAATACCAGCCCAAATCCATGCGATACAGCATTGGCAAGTTCTTCTTTTGAGGTTTGCTCGCGTTTCGACATTATTTTGATAGTGTAAATGGAATAGAAAAATAAGTTAAGGATTTTCGAAAGTTTTTGGTTTCAAATCGATTTGCCTTTGGGAAAGAAAATGACTCTAATAAATTCAACTCACGAAGATTTAATTCTTGTTTATTACTCTTAAATTATACTGTATGAAATATGATTTGCCTGAAAATCAAGGTGAAGTTTTACCTAATAAGCTTGGTCTGACTTCTCTTTCAGAAATTGAGATTGCTGAATTTGAAGGATTTCTTAAAGCTGAAATAGTATTTACCGAGAATTTATCTCCTTCAACCAGATTTAATATTGATTACATCTTAAGTATTCATAAGCTGGCTTTGAGTCATCTTTATTCGTTTGCAGGAGAATTAAGAAGTGTCAATCTCTCAAAGGGAGGTTTTGCTTTTCCCTCCGCCAGATTTTTGGATAAATCAATGAAGGAATTAGAAGAGAGTATCCTAAATAAACTTCCAGCCACTTACAAAGATCAAAATGAATTAATAAGGGACATCGCTAAAGTACATGCTGAACTTTTATTCATTCATCCTTTCAGAGAAGGAAATGGAAGAACTGCCCGTGTTTTAGCAAATTTAATGGCTAGAAAAGCAGGGTTTGGAAGATTAAGATTTGAAATAATCACAAAAGAAAACTTCAATCAATATGTGCTGGCAATTCAAAAAGCAGCATTTCAAGATTATTCTGAAATGGAGAGAATTATCAGCTCTGTTTTTCCAGGCTAAGTTCCACCTTTTTCAAAACTTCATTTGCATTGCTCTGAGAAATGATGATTCCCTCTATTTTGAAAGAGGCAATAGCGGACTGTAAGATTTCTTTTCTAAGTGCTACTGAAGATTTTTGATCCTTTTTCATCTTGTAAATTTACGTTTTTTAGACATCCTAAGGTTGGATTTTGTTTCCTTTTCTCAGCTTTAAATTCTGAAGAATATCTTCTTTCGATAAAGGAAATAACACAATCCCCACATGGCCGCCAGAGTCAGAAATGCCGTGATCAGTTCCAATCCATGCTCCCCAATTCCCAACGGAGAAAGGAATCCATCACTGAAAATTGCTATAAAGCCGAAAAGCCATTTATGTCCCAGAATCTCTGCAAAGAGGTAGATGAAGATGGAATTCATCCCGACAATCAGGAAGGGAAAAACCCATGATTGCTGCTTTTTCACATCGACCAACCAGTAGAAAAATGCCAAAGCAAGAATCGCCCAACCTCCGGCTGTAAACACAAAAGCCGTCGTGCTGATCCGCTTGATAATTGGCGTGATACCTGCCAGGTCCAATCCATAACCAACTACCAAACCAATCAATCCTGCAACTACGAAGGCTTTGATTTTGTCTGAATCAGATGTTTTGGAAAGTAGCAGATTTCCGCAAATCGCTCCCCAGATCGTGTGCGCTGCGGTTGGAATTGCATTGATAGCTACCCAGCCGCCATTGTTGATTTTTCCCATCAGGATTTGATCAGTGAAATTCCCAAAATTGGTACCGTGCACAAATGGACTTTCAGGATTATAGACCCGATACATGATTTCTGTCAGAGCCAAAAGCCCCAGGGAAATGCCCAGCTGAACTTTCCAAGGCTGGCGAATCAGGAAGTAAGTCACCAAAATGGTGAAGGAAAGTTGAGTCAGGACATTCCAAAGTTCAAAAACCAGCTTCCCGCTGTACACACAATGAAGGCCGGTGCCAAAGAGGAAAAGCAGCAAGCAACGCTTCAGGATATGCTTTGTCACATTGCCCCGATCTTCTGCCATGGCCAGTCTTTTATTCAATGAAAAAGGCATCGCTACCCCTACGATAAACATGAAGAATGGCTGGATCAAATCCCAAAACCGCAAACCATTCCACTCGTGGTGGGTGAATTGGATGAAAAACCCATGAAGTGCATTACCCTCCGGAAAAAAGTCCAGTAGCGCATCGTACACCAAAGCGGCCTCAGCAATCAGTAGAAACATCGTGATTCCTCTATACACATCAAGAGAAACCAACCTTTGGGAGGCGGGAGAACTGAGGTTATTCATAGGTTGGGTTTAAGGTGGGTGGATTGTATTCTAAGGTACTAAAATCTGATTGTTCACAAAGTTGAATTTACCCATTTTGAGTGATGTAAGTAATCCGGAAAGAGCCAACGCTTCTTGTTTAAAAAGTCCCTCTAAACCCCCTTATCCCGATTGCAATCGGGAGGGGAGTCACATTTTCAAATCATTAAAACTGAAATGCTTCTATCCATCGTGTTAATATCCGGATAAAAAAAATAGCCCACGGTTTTGGCCGTGGGCTATGAATGAAATATTAAGGAAGAAAGCCTTAAATCATTTTTGAATGCTGATTAGAATGCTGTCTTAAAGCCTTCCATTTTCTGATCAACCTGTGTGTCAACCATGAAAGAGATTTTTACTTTTTCAAAAGCCATGGTCACTTTCGCAATTTTGTTGTTTTCAGCAGAGATAGTGTAGGCAAGTCTTTCGGTGTTTTCTCCCATCACAGGAGCTACTTTGAGGGATACGGCATCGTCTTTGGCCAAAGCATCCTCGTCAACTTTTCCATCTTTCATGTAAGCGTAAATTGAGGCAGCCTTGCTGTTCAGATGAACAGTCCATTCGCCTGACTCAGCCGGAGTCATAAAGATGGAATACTTGCCCGGGGCAAGGTTTTTACCGCCAAGGCTTACTCCGGTACTGAATTCGATTATGGTTTGTGCATTGGCACCAGCTCTCCAGCTTTCCCCGTATTTCGCTATTTCTCCGAAGATTTTCCGGCCTTTAACTCCGGGAGAGGAGTAGTCAATGGTGATTTTGGTGAAACCAATATTCTGAGAAACATATGCTGATGGACTTGCACCAGGAACTTGTAATTGAGCAAAAGATTGGCTGGTACCGGCAATGAATAGCATTAGGGTTAATGCCAGGAAAAAGGATTTGTTGTTTTTCATAATTTTTGAATTGTTTGGGTTTTAATCTTTAGCAATCTACAACAAGAGATTTGAATTGTTGTTTGCGAGATTCTTTCCTTTGAGGTTTTTAAAACCACTAGGTTTAGTAAAAGCCGATTTATTGAATTCACTTATCGGAAAAATTAGAAGAATTCAGAATTTAGACAGCCACCGTCTTTTCCCTTTTTTCGATTTTCCGCACTGCCAAAAGCAAGATTAATCCAATCGTAAACCAAATGGCCAGCGCAAAGATGGAATTTCGCATGCTGCCGGTGAGATTGTCCAGGAATCCCCACATCACCAGCCCGCACATCATAGCCAGCTTTTCGCAGACATCGAAGAAGCTGAAGTAGCCGGCATTATTCCCGGACTTTGGGATAAATTTGGAATAAGTCGATCGGGAAAGGCATTGGATTCCTCCCATCACCATCCCAATCCAAAACCCCGCGATGTAAAAATGCATGGGCGTCTGAATGAAATAACTGCCAATGCAGATCATGATCCACACGATCACGGCAATGGTGAGCGCCGGAATGTTGCCGAGTTTCTTAGAGATCCATGCAAAAAGATAAGCGCCCGCAATGCCCACATATTCCAGCAAAAGAATGGTGATGATAAGTGACATCATGGGCAGATGGACTTCTTTTTCCCCAAAAGAGGAAGCCATAAACATGACCGTCTGCACGCCCATGATGTAAAAGAAAAAACTCAGGAGAAAGGTCTTCAGCTTCGGTTCGGTTTTCAGGTGTCCCCAGATTTTGATCAACTTCAGATAACCATTCAGCAGGTAATTCTTCTCCGGACTCTTGCTGGCATATACGCCTTTTGGGAGTTTGCTGAAAGTGATCTGCGCAAATCCGAGCCACCACAAGCCCGTAAGCAGAAAAGAAATTCTCGGGAGCAAAGTGTCGTCGGTGATGCCAAGCGATTTTTGGTTGAGGATCGCAGCCAAATTCAGCAGGAGCAAAGTGGTAGCGCCAATGTATCCAAATGCAAAACCTTTGGCGCTTACTTTGTCTTGTCTGTCTTCACTGGCGATGGCAGGCAGGAAAGAATTGTAAAAAACGATACTGCCAGAATATCCAATAGTTGCCAGCATCATGAACAGCAGCGCCCATTCTGCCTGACCACTTCCGGTAAAAAAGAACAAAAACATGCAACCCAAAGAACCCAGATAGCAGAAGAATTGCATGAACCTCTTTTGGTTGCCGGAGTAATCTGAGATCGAGGAAAGGAGCGGGGAGATGAGCGCGATGATGCCAAAAGCAAGACCTAGATTGATGGAGTATGCGGCGGTATTTTCAATGTCAATTCCCAGAATATTGATTCTGCCGCTTCCGTTGGTGCGGGTTGTTGAATTATAATATGCAGGGAAAATCGCAGAAGCAATGACCAGGGCATAAGCCGAATTTGCCCAATCGTACATAGCCCATGCATGGATAGTCTTTTGATCGTTTCTGAACAAAACGTGTTCTATAGCTTTCATCCGCCAGAATTTTAGGTCTTTGGGTAAGGATACTTTCCTTTCTTAATTTACTAAAATTGGAGGTGCCAAAGTTGTTACAACAAGGATTTCAAATTCTATCCAGATAGTGCCTCGTCAATTCGCTTTCAGCATCGCCGGTATTCAGGGTGGAAGCAGGTTCAAAAAGCATAATTGAAACTTCCTCCTCCGCCACAGGTCTGTGTTCGACGCCTTTTGGGACGATCAGAAATTCATTTTCATTCACGACCACCGTTCGGTCGCGGTATTCCATTTTGAAACTTCCCTTGATCACAAAAAACAACTCGTCTTCGTGGTCATGCTTATGCCAGATAAATTCTCCCTTGAGCTTGGCCAGTTTGACGTGCTGACCATTGAGTTCCCCGACGATTTTCGGGCTCCAGTGATCTGAAAAAAGAGAGAGCTTCTGTTCAAGGTTTACTTTTCCCATTTTTCAAACCGGGGTTGCGAAGGAGTGGCTAAGGTGTAAAAGAGTAATCGGTGCAATGTAAATTGGGAGATTGGAGATAGCAAAATATTAAAGTATTCTTTTATCTTGAAATACTTTTCACACCCTTCCTGTGCCCCGAAAATCACACTCATTTTCTTTGATAAGTTTCCTGAACTGGCAGCGTATTCCCATAGAATCGATCAGGTTTAAAGCCCTTGATACCGAGATTCGCTGGTTGATAGGCTATTCGATCTTTTATATTTTCACAGGATATCTACTGGGATTGGTCATTCGCCATTATCCTTATCCAATCCTTGGAGCGACTCAGTTTGTGCAGGACGTCTGGTATTCGATCGTCTACAAATTCATATTGCTGCTCCTGATTCCCTTCTTCGTTTACTTTGTAAATTGGGGATATCGATCAAAAGATCTGCTTCTTCGCATCCAGCCAACGCTCAGAAATGTCGGCGCCGGACTGTTTTTCATTTTGAGTGGGTTTTTCCTGAACGCCGGGCAAATCAGGCCCATTCAGCAGAATTTTTATCTTTTTGAAGATTCCGTGCTTCGGCTGGTGGTAGGAGTGATGATGCCTTTGTTCATTGCGGCATTGCCGGAGGAATTGTTTTTCAGGGGTTATCTGCAAACCCGTTTAGAAAAAAAGTGGAACCGCTTTTCGGCAATTCTGATCTCAACCCTCCTTTTTACAGCCTGGCATTTGCCAACCCGATATTTACTGTCAAATGGAGTAGAAGGTCAGGCAGGGGATTTGGAAGGGATTCTTTTGAATACCGGCCTTCCGGTTTTTATCATCGGGTTTTTCTTTGCGATGCATTGGAGCCGAAATCGGGATATTATTTTCCTGATCCTCGTCCACTGGGCGATAGATATTTTACCTTCCGTGAGTTCCTATTTTAAAACTCAGTTCTGATAGATTATTTCAAATTTTTTGAAATAAGAAATATGGAAACTAAGATGAAAGAGAGATTTTTTTTTAACCACATAGGAACAAAAGGCAACAATAGAAAGAGGTGGAAAAATCAAGGCACAAGATTCAAGAAATAATTTATGCCCCCCAATTCCAATAGACACTTCTGCGACTTTGCGCCGT
>JAKFCO010000132.1:0-74155 GCA_036676605.1 Algoriphagus sp. | reverse complement strand
ATTAATTTCAAACTCCTTTTTCTCCCACTCTTTTCCAATTTCCCCGACTCCGTTCGAGTCGTTTGGGAGTGCAAATATCTCCCTTTTATTCTAACCAACAATGCCTGGCAGGAAAAAAAGATTCTAAAAGTTCTAATTGACTGACAGTGAAAGAGAAAAAGTTTACCAAATATTGCTTTACTAATCCCTCATAGGAATGCTAAAAACCAGATTCTAAGCCTCAAGAAACGGTAAATGGAAATAATCTTCTGATTATCAGCTAATAGCATCAATACCTGAATGAAGGCAGGGGCGCATAGTATTTTTTCCTCGGGTCTTTGGAAGAAAAAGTATACCTCATCGATATTTCATGTGCCCCTCCTGAATTACTCTGCCCTAATTTAGAAATAGAAAAATCAAAGCTGTAACCTAAATCCAAACCTGATTCCAACTCTATCCCGATTAAGCCTATCATAGCCTCATTATTTGGTAAACTATACTTGGTAGGAAGTCCCCTGTACCAAAACCCAAGGACCAAAGGCTCAAAATAAAACTCAGTTCCCAAGTCTAACTGTGAATAAGCTCCCTGGGATTTATAATTGAAGGCGATTGAAATAGACCTTTCCTGATTTGTATTGTTGAAAAAATCATTGATGCTTCCCGGGGACAGGTCAAACTTAATCCCGCCATGAACAGAATACTTGATCGGCAATTGATTTCCATCGGCATCGAGATAGCTAATCTCAGGACTTAGTAAGTGAAAAGCTGAAATCCCCAACCAAAACTTACTGTCATAATACAAAAGTCCAGTGTGCAAATCAGCAGTTCTCTGTTGACTATCACCTTCGAATCCTTCTCCAGGCTGACCTATTATTACTCCTTTATCTATATCAAGCTGAGTCCCGAGGATAACCCCATCAAAAAGCACATCCCTTGACACATAACTTCCCTGTGCCCCGGCGTGCAAATAGCGATTTTCTCCTAACCTCAACCGATAACTATAGACAAGACCTATTTCATTTATCTGACTTTGTGTAAAAGATTCTCTCGCTCCGGAAATTATAAGTCCAAATCCGGATTGAAATCTTTCCGAAAAAATATCGGCGTACGCAGTATAGGCCACAAAGCTTTCATCCAATGCCGGCCATTGATTTCTGAAATTCAATCCCACCCTGGCCATCTCTGTACTTCCTGCAAATGCCGGATTAAGAAAAAGCGGGTTCGCATAAAACTGACTATACTGAACATCCTGCGCAAGCAATCCATTCGATCCAATGAAAAGCAGTATAAAAAGCCAATTCCTCATCATCGGATCAAATTGAATTTACCCGCTTCTGATATTTTTTCCCCGTCTGTTGAGACTCCATTAAATCTGTACACAAATACTCCGGCATCAAGTAGTTTTCCTTCGAGAGTTCCATCCCATCCAATGGTGTTCAAATCAGAAGTTTGAAAAATCAATTCACCCCAAATGTTGAAAATCAGAAGTTCTATTTCAGTCAGTCCTTTGTATTTCGGGAGAAAGGTCTTGTTTTCCGCCAATGTCGGAGTAAAGCCCGTAGGAATCATAAGCCGATAGCTTTTGGTAATTGAAAGCGTTTTTTTAATCGAGCTTTCGCAGGCCAACTCATTATTGATGATTAGTTCAATCTCGTAAATACCTCTTTTTCCAAAAACATGTGGGGGATTTTGCTCTGAACTGGTTGCTCCATCTCCAAAATCCCAGTTCCAACTAATTGCCTCTTCATCCGATAAGTCTGAAAACTGAATCACATCATCCGGAAAAATCCCTCCGTCAGCATCACCCGTTATTCCCGTTCCTTGAACTTCAAATTCAAAGTCGGCCTCCAAAACTTTATCAAGGATTATCACCTCCACTGGAAATGGGTCTGAATAACAGTTCAAATCCTTTTCCTTGATTCTGAGTTCATAGTTCCCTGTCTGCGAAATCTTCTTCATTTCATCATTGAACCACACTTTCCCTAGACCCGAAAGTTGGTAATCGAATTTTTCCGAATCATATCCTGAAATGGAAGCAGTGACATCCACTGTTTGCCCGTGTGTACAACCTACAATTGGATTTTGAATGATACTGGATGGGTAAGCCGGATAATCAACTTTTACAGAATTGGATATTGACGGGCAGTTTTTTCGATTGTAAACTCTGACTTCATATTCTCCTCCGGAATTCACGGAATAGGTTGATGTATTGGCACCAATAATTAATTCTCCATCCTTGTACCATTCAAATCGCTCGTAAACTTCCTCCCCTTTCGCTGCCAACACTACTTCTTCGCCAGTACAAAGTCTGATTTCTTCAAAAGGAGAAGTTTCATTCTCGATAAGCAGAGTAACCGGATCCGGCGATTCCTGTATTAATAGAGTCATCGCGTTTCCTGCAGATGTCTTTCCGTAGGTATCCGTAATCGTATAATAAACTGTCACTGCCTGATCCCGGAAACCAAGATTCGGAAAAAAGGTAAAATCCCCTCCATCACTTCCTGCACGGAAAGTTCCCTGAGGCAAGGTCAATTCTCTATTTTCCTCTTTGCATCTCCCCTGACTGCAGACATCTCCTGTCTCCGCTTCAATGTCTTCCATAGAAGCATAAAACTGAAGACATCGGATCACACTATTTGGATTGGGTAACACAACCTCCTCATCTGTTATATAATAGGTGTTTTCCTGCCCTTCGCAAGATGCTTTGTCTTCAAAGTCAACTCCCTTTGGCTCTTCCAGAGCTTCATCATTGGAAACTTCAACCAATAAATTTCTTATCTCATGAAAATTAGTCTGTCCACCGGTAGAAGCTGAGAATCCGATCTTAAGATTTTTGGGGGCTGGAAAATCATAAGGCCTGTCAAAAATGGTAATCATCATGGGTTCATTTGCCATGGTAGTGACTTCCATTTGGACCTGCAAAAAAAAGCCTGTCCCGATGGTATTTGGCTGAAGATCCAGAAAGACCTTTCGATATCCGGGCAAGTTTCTATCTGTGACTCTGGATGTACCAAGACCTCCTGAACTGATCGGAAACTGATTATCCGGCCTTAATCCATCATTTCCGGTTGCCATAGTTCTCCTTCCCACAAGAAAAGGATAGCCGGTTGATCCATTTCCAGGACCACGGATGACAACTGCATCTGGAACCCTTGTCTCTCCAACTCCAAAAAAACTTCCATTCCTTCCTTCAGACGAATTTCCAAAGTTGCCAAATTCATCAAAGCCAATCCCTATGTAAGCATTGGATAATCCGGGCTCATTATTTCGCTGGGCATATCCAAGAGAACCTCCAAAACCTCCCGGGTTAAAAACAGGCGTTTCTGCATCAAACATAAAAACAGTCAGACCATCTGCACCATTTCCTCCATAGCTGAAATATTCAAACGAAGCTTTGATCCCGAATACCGAGGAAAATGGAATGTCTATATATACGTATCCTCTTTGGTTTGTCTGATTCGAAGTCAATCTCAAAACGCCATCCACCAATTGGGCATCTGCACCAAAAATGGTTGATTCCTGTGTAGATCCGCTGGTAAATGTCTCACAGTATGGGAATCCAATCTGAGAAAATGCTTTTGACAAGGATGTAAAAAACAGAAGAAATGAAAACAGAAATCTTATTTTCAAAATTGAGCCATTTAAGGGTTTCTAAATTACATTATAAAATAGATAGAAATAAAAAAGCCCTTGAACTGTTTGTCCAAGGGCTTCAAATTGTAAATTTTATTTACCTCAAGATAGTTTGCGTTCGGTCCGGACCTACTGAAACTAATTTGATTGGCACTTTTAATTCTGCTTCCAGGTAATGAACATATTCTCTCAGCTCAGCAGGAAATTCTTCATAAGAATGAACATCTGCCAAAGAGCAATGCCAACCACCCATTACTTTATAGACAGGCTTCACTTCCATGTCGGTGATTTCAAAGCTCAATCGGTCAATTCTTTCGCCGGTTGGCAACTCATAATGAGTACAAACATTGATCTCTTCAAAAATATTGAGAACGTCAGCTTTCATCATAAAAAGCTGAGTCACTCCATTAATCATGATCGAATATCGAAGTGCGGGAAGATCCAGCCAGCCACATCTTCTCGGACGGCCTGTTGTACTTCCAAACTCGTTGCCTTCTTTACGCATGGCTTCACCGGTCGCATCGAATAGTTCTGTCGGAAAAGGTCCGCTGCCAACTCTGGTACAATACGCTTTGAAAATCCCGAAAACTTCGCCGATTTTGGATGGAGAAACTCCTAATCCTGTACAAGCACCGGCAGCCATTGTGCTACTGCTGGTCACATACGGATAGCTTCCAAAATCAACATCAAGTAACGAACCTTGAGCCCCTTCAGCCAATATCTTTTTGTTTGCTTCCAAAGCATCATTTACCACATACTCGCTATCGATCAGATTAAGAGTTTTGAAAAACTCAACTGCTGCGAAAAACTGGCTTTCCATTTCTGCCAAAGCATCCAATGGATGATTGTAGAATGAAAGAGTCGTCTTATGTTTTTCTACCAGCACATCATATTTCTCGCGGAAATCCGGACTTAAGATATCGCCAACACGAAGTGCGGCTCTGCCAATTTTGTCCTGATAGGTTGGCCCAATCCCTTTAAGAGTTGATCCGATTTTCTTGTCTCCTTTGGATGTTTCCAAAGCAGCATCGAGCAACTTATGAGTGGGGATGATGATCGTGGCCTTCTTAGAAATGACCAGATTTTTCATGTAATCAATGGAATATTTACCCAATCCATCGATTTCTTTTTTGAGGACAATCGGGTCGAGAACAACTCCATTGCCTATAATATTTAATATCTGGGGGCGGAAAATTCCGGAAGGGATCTGATGAAGCACGTGCTTAAATCCGTCAAATTCAAGAGTATGTCCGGCATTGGGACCTCCTTGGAAGCGGGCTACGATTTCATATTCAGGCGCTAAAACGTCTACTATTTTTCCTTTTCCTTCATCTCCCCACTGGAGACCCAGAAGTACATCCATCTTCATTTGATGTGCGGTCTAATCGGTTATGCAAAGTCTTTTTGAGGCGTGAAAATTGCGATAAGCCCAAAGAAAACCAAGGGAAAAGGGTTATTTATTATTTGGCGGCTTCAATTCAAACGGTAAAAAAGCAATAATAAATAAGGGGGCTTTTTGCCCCCTTCTCTTATTTTGCAAGTGCTTCTTTGGCACTTTCCACCGTATCAAAAACGGAGAAAATATTATTCAACTTGGTGATGATCAATAGTTTTTTCACATGCTCGGAAGGGGAAGTCAGGTACAATTCTCCCCCTGAATTTCTCATTTTGGTCAGCATGGTAATCAATAAACCGATCCCGCTGGAACTGATATATCTCACATCGCTCAAATCGACTACAAATGTCTTGGCTCCATCCAAAATGGCATCGGATACGATTTCGACCATTTTTGGTCCAACTTCGTCCCCAATCAAATCTCCATGGATGTATAAATAATTTGCAAGATGGTCCTTGCCGGAAGTATAGGTAAGCTTCATTTAACTGGCTTTTTTATTTTCGCACTTCTCTTTAGTGCAGTTTCCATACAAAATCAACGAATGATGAAGAACCTGGAAATGCAGAATATCTCCAACGGTGTTTTGGATATTTTGGATACGGGGATCGCAAAACTCCATCACCTGATTACATTCGACGCATATTAAATGGTCGTGCTGCTTGTATCCGTAGGACTTTTCAAATTGCGCGAGGTTTTTACCAAACTGGTGTTTGGTCACCAAATCGCATTCTACCAATAAGTCTAAGGTATTATATACTGTTGCTCTGCTGACCCGATAATTTTTATTTTTCATACTGATGTAGAGCGATTCCACATCAAAATGTCCGGAACGGCTATAGATCTCTTCGAGGATGGCATATCGCTCCGGAGTCTTTCGGAGCTTTTTATTTTCAAGGTATGCGGTAAATATCTTCTTGACCTCTTCAAAATGGGTGGTATTCAAAGCCATTTTCTGCGTTTTTTTTTCAAATATAACTTTTGTCAGTCACAAAAGATTCAAAGCTTTTAGTCAAACCTGAAAACCTTTATAATCCCTTCCACTTTGGAAAGATTTTTCATCAAATGATCCAAATGCTGGGTACTGTTCACGAAAAGCTTGATAGTTCCTTCGAAAATCCCTGCATCAGAATCGACTGTTATTGAACGCATATTTACCTTCAATTCATTTGAAATCACCTTGGTCACATCATTGATCAACCCCACCCGGTCTGTCCCGACAATTCGGAGACCTGCAAGGAATGCAATTTCCTTCTGACTAGTCCATCTCGCTTTAATCACGCGATTGCCATGATTGGAAAGCAATTCGAGCGCATTAGGACAGGACGTTCGGTGTATCTTGATACCTTCATTGATGGTCACAAAGCCAAACACATCGTCTCCAGGGATTGGATTACAGCATTTTGCCAGAATATAATCCACAACATCCATGTCTTCACCGATCAGCAACTGATCGTGATCAGGACCTTTCAGGCTTTTGATCTCTTTAATAAAAGAGGATTCGTCTTTTACTTTATCCTGGATTCCCCGGTTGGTAAGCTTGAGATTCTCTTTGAATTCCTTGAAAGATTTGATCAAGGTAGCATCAATGATCCCTTTTCCTATTCTATAATAAAACTCATTTGCCGTCTTAAGCTCAAAGAATGCGCGAAGTTTTTCAACGTTTTCGGAGTTAAACTCCATCTTCATTTGCTTCAACTTCCGCTGCACAATTTCCCGACCATCTACGATGGCTGACTTTTTCTCTTCCCGAAGGGCGTCTTTGATTTTGGCTTTTGCCCGTGAAGTCATCACGTTATTCAGCCAATCTTCGGTTGGTTTTTGCTTGTTGGAGGTAAGGATTTCGACCTGGTCTCCATTCTTCAATTTATGGGATATCGGTACCAGCCGCTGATTTACTTTGGCACCAATGCACTTCGCACCGATTTCGGTATGAATCTCAAATGCAAAATCCAATGCTGTCGATCCAAATGGGAGCACTTTCAAATCTCCTTTGGGGGTAAATACAAAAACTTCGTCATGGAAAAGATTCCCACGGAAATCATCCATAAACTCTATCGCACTGCCATCATTGGATTCGAGTAAGCCCCGGACCTGAGTGATCCAATCATCCAATCCAGTGCCTCGTGAACTTTCCTTTTCCTTGTATTTCCAATGTGCTGCGTATCCTCTCTCAGCGATTTCGTCCATTCGCGCAGTTCTGATTTGCACCTCAACCCATTGACCGGTATTGCTCATGACAGTTGTATGGAGCGACTCATATCCATTGGATCTGGGAGTGCTGATCCAGTCACGAAGTCGATCGGGATTTGGTCTGTAAAAATCAGTGACAATAGAATATACCTGCCAGCAATCCGCTTTTTCATTTTCCAATTCACTTCCCAAAATGATCCGGACAGCGAAAAGGTCATACACTTCTTCGAAAGGTATCCCCTGCTTCTTCATCTTACTGTAGATGGAATAGACAGACTTAGGCCTTCCCTTAATTGTAAACTTGAAGCCATGTCTGTTTAATTCATCCTCAATCGGCTGGATGAAGTTTTTAATGAATTTATTCCGATAAGATTTCGACTCATTGATCTTATATACTATATCCTTGTATGTTTCGGTATCGGTGTACTTCAGATACAAATCTTCCAGCTCCGACTTGATGGAATAAAGTCCAAGTCTATGCGCAAGCGGAGCATACAGGTACATGGTTTCAGAAGCAATTTTCAATTGCTTATGCCTTGGCATACTTGCCAAAGTCCGCATGTTGTTTAGCCTGTCCGCAAGCTTGATCAAAATCACCCTCACGTCATCAGAGAGCGTAAGGAGCATTTTTCGGAAATTCTCAGCTTGCTGGGAGCTTCCATATTCAAAGACGCCTGAGATCTTGGTCAACCCATCGATGATGGTCATGACTTTCGAACCAAATTCCCGCTCAATGTCTTCTAACTCCCAATCTGTATCCTCTACTACGTCATGAAGCAATGCTGAAATAATCGATGTTGTGCCAAGTCCGATTTCTTCCACACATATCAAAGCCACTTCGAGAGGGTGATAAATGTAAGGCTCTCCGGATTTTCGACGCATATCACGATGAGCTTCCATTGATACATTGAATGCCTTTTTGATGAGTTTTGCATCTCCCGGCTTCAAGACAGATTTTGCCTGTTTGAGCAGTCTTCTATACCTCTTGAGAATTTCTTTTCTCTCTTCTTCTAGGTCCACTTCGATCATACAATAGGAATTTAGCACAAAATTGGAAGCTCCGGGCAATTTTCTTCCAAATCTGTTTAATTTTTTTCTACTCACTTTTGCTATTTATGAATATCTGCATACCTTCGCATCCACAATTGGAAAAGGGAATATTTATTCTGAATTTTTCTGATCTGATTGTTCCATTTGCGGATGTGGCGAAATTGGTAGACGCACTAGACTTAGGATCTAGCGCCGCGAGGCATGGGGGTTCGAGTCCCTCTATCCGCACAAATATCGAACCCTCAATCACTCAACTGTTTTCAGAAACAGGAAATGATTGGGGGTTTTTAGTTCAACCTCATATAAAATTTTATCGCTTTGGAAATCACATTAGACAAGCATTCTTCAAATCAGGCTTCAATTAAAATTAAATTAAACGAGGCAGATTATCAACCTAAGGTAGATGCGAAACTGAAAGACTACGTCAAAAAAGCAAGCATCAAAGGATTCAGACCTGGAAAGGCTCCGATTTCAATGGTGAAAAACATGTATGGCGTTTCTCTACTAGTAGACGAGATCAATGCAATCCTCGGAGAATCACTCAATGCTTATTTAAAGGAACAAACTTTCAAACTCCTCGGTGATCCGCTTCCAGTTGAAAAAGAAGACAATTCAATCGATTGGAAGACCCAAAAAGATTTTGAATTCGAATACAGAATCGGATTTGTTGATGGCATTGACCTGACTCTTGATTCTAAAATCGAGGGCACAAAATACTCAATCAAGGTTGATGACAAATTACTAAACGAAACTCTTGATAACCTGAAGACTCAATACGGAAAAAGCACCAATCCGGAAGTTAGCCAGGCAGGAGACAATATTTACGGAGATCTTAAATCAGCTGAAGGTGAATTGAGCAAAACTCTTTCTCTTCCATTGGCTAAAGTTTCCAAGAAACTGGCAGATAAATTCATCGGAATCAGCAAAGAAGCTGTTGTTGAATTTGATGCGAAAGTAGTAAAGAAAGACGAGTGGACAGAAGCATTTGGATTGGAAGCTGAAGAGCTAGACTTAGCTAAAAGCGCATTAACTTTCACCGTAAAAAACATCAACAGAACTGAAACTGCTGAAATGGATCAAGCGTTTTTTGACAAGATCTTCGGTCCTGATGTGATAAAATCTGAAGAAGAATTTATTGCTAAAGTGAGAGAGACACTTCAATCTAGCTACGACAGAGAATCCAAAGTATTTACTGACGAAGAATTGAAGAAAGTATTGACTGAAAAAGCTAAAGTTGACCTTCCTGTAGATTTTCTGAAAGAATGGTTGCTTCGCGCAAACCAAGGCAATGTGACTCAGGAAGATGTAGAGAAGGAATTTCCAATCTACGCAAGTCAATTGACCTGGTCATTGATTTCTAATCACCTGGCCAAGGAAAATGGCGTTCAGGCTGAGCACGAAGATGTAATTGAGAAAACTAAGGAAATGATCCGTGAGCAATTCGCTTCATCTGGTCTTGGATCTCAGATGGAAGCAAGCATGGATATGTTTGTAGATAATTACTTGAAAGGAAACGAAGGTCAAAACTATATGAACATGCTCACATCAGTTCAAAATGATAAGGTGATGGCTCTCGTTCAGGAAAAAATCAAGCTGACAGAAAAACAAATCAGCATTGATGAATTCAAGGAACTTTTAGAGAAGTAAATTGCTTAAAACATCATAAAAAAGTCCTTATTTAAGGGCTTTTTTATTTTTGTCTACCACAAAAACTCAAGACCATGATTACTAAAGAAGAATTCAGAAAGTACGCCATTCACAATCAGGGCGTTAGCGGGACTGCATTTGACCAGTACACACAGCAGATTGAAAACATGACTCGTTCGGTTATTGAAGAGCGACCTCAAAATTTCAGAGAAATTGACGTTTTCTCCAGATTAATCATGGATCGTATCATTTTTTTAGGTACCGGCATAGATGACCACGTCGCCAATATCATCGTTGCACAGCTTCTGTTTTTGGAATCGGTAGATTCTAAAAAAGACATTTTGCTTTATGTCAACAGCCCTGGCGGTTCAGTTACCGCAGGTTTGGGAATCTATGACACGATGCAATACATCAATCCTGACGTAGCAACCATCTGTACTGGTATCGCAGCATCCATGGGAGCTGTATTGCTTGCGGGTGGTGCCAAAGATAAAAGATCAGCCTTGAAGCATTCAAGAGTGATGATTCACCAGCCATCCGGTGGAATGCAAGGACAGTCAAGAGATATGGAAATTTCATTGAAACTCATTTTGTCAATGAGACAAGAATT
This sequence comes from Algoriphagus sp., assembly GCA_036676605.1. Classification (GTDB taxonomy): domain Bacteria; phylum Bacteroidota; class Bacteroidia; order Cytophagales; family Cyclobacteriaceae; genus Algoriphagus. Next base: position 63,650 of record JAKFCO010000132.1, on the reverse strand, counting down.
GTATCAAATCCTGGCTAATCACACCGGAAAGACTTTCGAAGAAATCGAAAAAGATTCTGATCGTGACTATTGGCTTGGAGCTGAGGAGGCCAAAGAATATGGTCTTATAGATGAAATTTTAGTAAAAAAGATTAAATAATGGCTCAAATAACCTGCTCCTTTTGTGGCAGAAACAAGAAAGATGTAGATCTGATGGTGTCGGGAATTTCGGCCCATATATGTAACTTCTGTATTGAACAAGCTCATCTCATTGTTGGAGAAGATCAAAAAACCAAGAAAAGCGGAGCAAAACCAAAGTTCAAACTTTCCAAACCGAAGGAGCTTACTGCATTCCTGGATCAGTATGTGATTGGACAAGAAGACGCTAAGAAGGTTTTAACTGTAGCCGTTTACAATCACTATAAGCGTCTGTTTCAGAAAGATGAAAATGATGATGTGAAGATTGAAAAGTCGAACATCATCATGGTTGGAGATACCGGAACAGGAAAGACATATCTGGCAAAAACCCTTGCTAAAATCCTGGAAGTACCCTTTTGCATCGCTGATGCGACGGTATTGACAGAGGCGGGATATGTGGGTGAAGACGTAGAAAGTATCCTGACAAGACTCCTTCAGGCAGCTGATTACAATGTAGAAGCTGCGGAAAGAGGAATTGTTTACATAGATGAAATCGATAAAATCGCCAGAAAATCGGACAACCCATCTATCACCCGTGATGTGAGCGGCGAAGGCGTTCAGCAAGCTTTGCTTAAGCTTCTCGAAGGAACCATGGTCAATGTGCCGCCTCAGGGAGGAAGAAAGCATCCAGATCAGAAAATGATTGCAGTAAACACAGAAAATATCCTGTTCATCTGCGGTGGTGCTTTTGATGGAATTGTAAGACATATCGGAAAGCGTCTGAATACCCAACCGATGGGATTCAGCAAAACCTCTGAAGGACCAACGGCTGACAGGGAGAATCTTCTTCAATATGTAACCGCTCCGGATCTCAAGGCTTTTGGATTGATTCCCGAATTGATCGGAAGATTACCGGTATTGAGCCATTTGGATCCTTTGACCAGAGAATCACTCAAAAAAATCCTTACTGAACCCAAAAATGCGCTGGTGAAGCAATACGCTAAACTGCTCAATATGGAAGGAGTTAAGCTCGTTTTTGAAGAAAGCGGACTAAACTTCATCGTGGACAAAGCAGTTGAGTTCAATTTGGGAGCAAGAGGATTACGCTCCATTTGCGAGGCAATTATCACTGATGCCATGTACGAATTACCATCCGATGACAGCGTCAAAGAATTAGTGATTGATGAAAAATATGCCCGAATGAAATTTGAAAAATCAAAGTTCAAAAGGCTTCAAGTTGCTTAAAGTTTCAAAACCCTGCTCCAAAAAAGCAGGGTTTATTTTTTCAAGGAATCCAGAATCAGTTCTGCCGTTTTATCAGAAGCACTCCCCTCCCCCAGTTTCTCAGTAATCAAATCGTACCCCTGAAGAATTTGCCCTTTGTAAACCACATTCGTCAGGATTTTCAATAATTCGGCTTTCAGCTTTGGCACCGAAAAATCATCCTGAATCAATTCCTTTACCACTTCTCTCTCTGCAATCAAATTGACGAGCGAAATAAAAGGAACCCTGATCAGGTTTTTGGCAATGGCGTAGGACAATAAACTTGTCCTGTAAACCACAATTTGAGGAACCCGAAAAAGTGCGGTTTCAAGCGTGGCAGTTCCGGAGGTCACCACCGCAGCAGTTGCATGTGAAAGCAGATCGTAAGTTTGATTGAAAACCACTTTAATCCCAGCTTTTCTGGCAGGATTATAAACAGTTTCATCCAGGCTATCCACCCCGGCAATTACAAATTGAGCGTTTGGAAACTCACTCACCAATTCAATCATTCGATCGAGCATTGAACTCACTTCCTGTTTGCGACTTCCGGGAAGCAGCGCAATGATTGGCTGATAGCTTATTTCATTCTTTTGGAAGAAGAAATCATGTTGCTTAAACTTCCGTATCTCATCCAATAATGGGTTGCCTACATATTGGACCTCCAAATCAAACTTGCTGAAAAACTCAGTCTCAAACGGGAGAATGGAATAAATATGGTCAGTTGTCACTTTTAGCTTAAAAGCCCGATTCTGATTCCAGGCCCAAACTTTTGGCGGAATGTAATAATGAACCGGGATACTATTTTCCTTCGCAAAAGCGGCAATTTTCATATTGAAACCTCCATAATCAACCAGGATAATGGCATCTGGCTTGAATTGAAGGATGTCTTTTTTTACCAGCCGGAGGTATTTCAAGACTTTTCGAAAGCCTAAAACAACTTCCAGAAATCCCATCAGCGCCACCTCCGAATAGTCAACAGCCAACTCAACGCCTGCATCTTTGGAATAACTCCCTCCCATCCCCCTGAAAGACAATTCAGGGTTAAGCTTTGACATTGAATTGACAAGATTGGAAGCGTGAAGATCACCGGACCGCTCTCCTGAGATGATGTAAACTTTAGATCTGGTTCCCAATTATTAATCTTGTAAGTGGTAAATAGTGAATAGTGAGTAGTTGGGCTAAAATCTATTTCTTAATCGGGGCATAGAATAATGACGCTTTACTGATCATTGAATTCAATTTTTGGTTTATCAAATCACAATTTTGAATAACAGAATCCAAATCAGATTTTCCAACCAAATCACAATCAAATGCTATTTCGATCCAATGCTTGGTTTCATATTGTTCAGCATCGGCATCTGTCAGTTTGGAGATAAAATGATTCTCATACCGCCTTTTTGCCCAAGACTCAGCAATTTGAGCACCAATTGATCTTGATGATCTTCGGATTTGATCAGTTAAAGAATACCTCTCCTCAGCAGGAAAAAGTTTAGAGATACTGTAAACTTCAGACGCCAGTTTTCTGGAGATTATGTAGACATCCAACTCATAATAAAAATTCACGAAGGCCATATAAAAATAAATTAAGTTGATTCAGGATACAAACTACTTACTATTTACAACTTACTTCTTACAAAAAAACTATTCCCCATAATACTCCACAAAATTCCTTGGAGTCTCATAAAGTGTCAATTTATTCAATCCGCCATTCGGGGTGATTTCTTTAACTGCCGGCTCCAGAATTTTCCAAAACTCCATCACGAGATTTTCGCAGCTTGCCAGTTTTCCTTCCATAAATGGAACATCAACATTCAGGTTTTTATGGTCAACCTGATCAATAACAAGCGTCCTGATAATGGTACTCAATTTTTTCAAATCGACTACAAAACCTGTATCCGGATCAGGCAAGCCCTTTACGGTCACAATTAATTCAAAATTGTGACCATGCCAATTGACATTGGCGCAAGGTCCAAAAACTTCGGTGTTTTTTTCTTCAGACCACTTCGGGTTCCAGAGCTTGTGAGCTGCATTGAAGTGTTCTTTTCTACAAATGTAAATCATCGCTTCTTGAAATTCGCTGCAAAGTTAGGCAAAAGAACCAACAATAATAATCCAATTTGCCTTCCTCCAAAAAGCGAAAACCCGACCATTCGTCCGGGTTTTCATTCATTATTTTAAGTATCAAACTTCATTCATTTTCCCAAAGAAGGTAACCAAATGATCTTCTCTGCCCAGATCAAGTTTATTCTCCTTTATAATTTTCTTGGCAATTTCCTGATCCGACTCACTGAGTGCTCCTACGATGTTATTTGTTTTGCTTTTCACCGAAGTCACTTTCTCATTTTTATCGATCAAATAGAACGATTCCTCGAATACAAAAATTTTTCCCTGAGATGGTGCGTAGCTATTCTTGGGTGGCGTCACCAGATCTGAATAAAACTTACGGATCAATGTGTAGTTTTTTCCATCGGCAAGTACATTGACAAGATCATTTGATTCAATACCGCGAACCATTTCAAATCCTTTCTTAAAGAGCAACTTTGGAAGCATTCCTGCGGGAACGCCTGAAGCCAAAAGACCTGCAGGCCGCTCAAGAATTGCATATTCTACAAAATCTTTATTGAGGAAAATCGGATTACCAGCTTCATTAATCACCTCAAGTTCATTGTCGTGAATATTGAATTTATAGGATACATTATCTTTTAAGCCGGCATTGGTGGTTCCAACTTCTGCTTTTCCCCAATCTTCAAACAAATACGGAGATCCCTCCACCCCATCATATCCGGAGAGTCGTGCTGGAGCACCATTCAAATTGACATTGGAAATCTGCGCTTCGGAGTATTGAGCGATCAAAAGGCCAGCGACTATCAAAAATTTCTTCATATTAATACTTGATTACTTTTTTGTGTAGAGTCAAATTATTGGTGGTGATCTTCAGAATATAAATTCCGGCTGGTCCCGGAAGATTCATTTCGACATCTAATTCCGAGCTCGATTTTACTACTTCTTTCACAAGAAATTCCCTTCCAGCCATGTCTGTTAACTGAAATGTCACAGGGCCTGTGTAATCGTTGGAAATAGAGATGTTCAATTTTTCTTCTGAGGGAATCGGCCCCACGAAAACCCCGAATCTGCTTATATCGACTTCCTGATCAGGAATGGCTGAAATAACGATAGGATCGGAGATTCTATTGCAAATGGCATCATAGATCGCTACCTGATATTTGCCATCTTCGGATGCCGAAATGGATCTCTCTGTAGCTCCGGGCACTAATTGCCCATTAATAAACCACTGATACGAAATACCGGGTTGCTGAGAAGTAAGAACAGTTCCATTCACCACAATTGTCGGTTTGGACAGCTCGTTAGGACCTATCTCAACTGACTGTTCAAAGGAAGTTGAACCTTGAGTATTTGAAATTTGCAGCTTGATCAGGAAGGTTCCCGGGGAATTGAATACGAAGAAAGGATTTTCAAGCGTGGAAGTACCCAATCCTCCAAAATCCCATTTGAAGGAAGATATTGCTCCTTCACTTAGGTTATCAAAAATGAGGGCAGAACCCAAACAAGGATAAGTGGAAGTGAAATTAGCAAAGAGGACATCATCACAATTTTGCTTAAGCCAACCGGTTGAATTGGTGATTGTGGCCAATCCTCCCAGCGTAATTATCGCTTTTCCTTCCAGGTCGACATTGGTAACATTTATGTTTTCAAAACAATACTTTCTGTAGATGTCATGGATCAACTTCCCTTTTGAGCCGGCGATGATTCCCGCTTTCAAAGTGGGGGTTGCTGCTCCTGCGATCTGATTCAAAACTGTCAACTGACCTGAACTCCCAAGGTTCAAAATTGCACCTGGGCCCAAAGTCAGATTTTGGATAGATAAGCTTGGTAATGCCTGAATAACCTTGCCATTTGAAATAGAAATTGAATTGATGCCATTGCTCAAAATTGAAAGATTTCCACTGGTCAAAGCAAGGGAGTTAAAAGATGTCGCGGTCGTATTATTGAAATTCCCCTCGGTTCCTTCAAAGGTCAAATCCACTTCACCTTTAATAGTAGAATTACTCTCCAGAATCAAATCCACTTCAAAAACGATGGTACCAAACGCTCCTCCAAGACTTCCTCCACCAATCATCCCAAGACTATTCAATCGTAATTCGGGAGAGTCTACCGAAAGTACGGCATCATCGATAATCAGATTATCCAATTTTTCATGGGAAATAATTCTCCATTTACCCTTGCTGAAATTGATGTCTGTGTTTTCAAAAACGGCGTTTCCCAACTCGACCAAAAGCTCATTTGCACTGGTACTTGAAAAGAAAAGGGTTCCGTTTTTTATACCCGTAATCTGATTGCTGACCCTGAATCCGTTATTGACATTGATCTGATTTCCTTTCAAATCAAAATTCATCAACTGATCACCGAACAGATTGACACTGAAAACATCTGCATTCACAGGGAAATTAACCGTGGTCGATCCTCCGGCAGAACCTTCAAAAACTACTCTTGTGCCTGATCCCGGGATTTTGTTAGCGGAGGTTCCATTCGCTGAAGTAGCCCAATTGACCGGGTCATTCCAGTTTCCATTGTCAGGCCCTATCCAGTAAAGTGTTTCATCAGCCCCATCCGCAGTTCCCGCTTTCATCACCAGGGAGTAATCCTGTGAATTATTGACAAGAGATCCTTTATGGGTAATTTTGACTTTATATTTTTGAGCTTTTGGAGTTGCAATTAGTATCTGCTCCACATTATCCCGGAAGTTATCTGAATCATTCGCTGCAGCAGAACCTGGTCCGATAGCCGGATTTAATGTCCACGGAAAATAGGTAATCCCCTCCTCATCTGTGATTCTCATATCAAGGTCATTGACAAGCATCAGGTTGGTTGGATTCAAAGAAGCAGGAGCCGGATTTCCCGAAGGGTCTGTCCAGGCGATGCTGACTCTGATCGGAGTGACTCCATCCGACACAAACTCATATTCATATGCGGAACCGTTTGAGAGATTATTCTCCCGGATGACATCGGATGATCCGTTTTCAGCTAAAATGATTTCTGCAGCTGATTTTGTATTTAATAAACCCCAGCCAAAAATATAATCGGGGCCCTGACTAAGGCCCGCTTCTTTGGTGGTATTGATCATCAGGGCTTTGACAGTCGAAGCCCACATGAATCGTCCATTATTTCTCTCACTGAATAATTGCTGAAGTAATAAAAGCGAACCGGTCACATTAGGTGCGGCCATGGATGTTCCGCTTTGGGAAGCATAGGAGTCTAACGTTCCGCCATTTGCAATTGCAGAGCTGAACACATTGACTCCAACACCCACGACGTCCGGCTTAATCCTGCCATCGTCAGTTGGTCCCCAACTGGAAAAACTGCTCATCGCCACGGATTGAGGACCTACATAATCCGATATGCTAGCGACAGCACCTACGGTAATCACATTTTTAGCAACTCCTTCCGGACCGAGAGTATCCTCAGGACCATCCGGATCTCGGGTTCCATCACCGGCATCTCCCCGATCGTTGCCCGCAGCCCATACTACTGTATAGTATGGTTTAGAAAAAATCACATCATCAACACCTTTACTTTTCGAAGAATAATAGCCAAATCTATAATCTTTATCAGGGTTGATATTTGGATTTCCTGACCATACCCAGGCATTACTTGCATTTCTGTACCAGCCAAGAACCACCCCGTAAGAGTGATTTGAGACAAGATGTCCATTGGTCTTATTGACCGGATCATAAGCATTTGCATTCATTTTGGAAAGATCACTTTCCCAGTTGAAAGCCCACCCGGTTGCCTCGTTCGCCATTCCTTTGGCATTAGCATTTATGCCTGCAGCCATGATGGTTCCCGATACATGCGTAGCGTGGTTACTGATAGTTTCAGTCGATCCATCGACTTGAGTCAGCCTTCCTGTGAACTCCACATGATCAGGTTTAGGACGAGTTTGATCGTAGATACCAACGACCATTCCTTTCCCTGTAAGATTTACGCCCAAAGATCCGCCTGTTTGAAGCGCATCCGTAGTCGTAGTTTTCGCAGCGAGCGTATTTAAAATCGTGTAGTAAACCGGGTTTTCTAGTTCATCGAAATATTGGAGATCTGCCAATTCTCCATTTTCAAGTTTGAGTGTCAAAGGAATATTCCTGGCCAGGGCTTTTTGTTTAACCAGTTCCTTCGGTAAAAAAAGTCGGGAATAATTCTGATCGAATTTTTCAGAAATCTGCAAACGAACTGATTCAAGATGCTGTCTCTGATCGGAAGAGTTTTGGCTAAAGCCTGGGATCGACAGACCAAAAAATAAAATGATTGCAATTATGTATCTCATAAATTCTCTTTCCCTTCCTCAATACTTGAACCTCCTGAAATTAAAGAAAGTTTAAAAAAAAGAGGGCCAGAAAGCCCCCTTTTTGTAATTATTTAAATAATGACTTAAATCTTGGTCAGGATGACAGTTCCGCCATCACCATAGGTATTTGACCAGGTGATTTTAAGAGTACCATTTGCATTTACCACGCCATTGATTGTGAAAGGATCCCCATATCGATCAGCATTGGAAGAGGGTCCTGTCAGTTTATTACAAGCATCATTGATTATGCCTGCAGGCTTAGTATCACTGTAAAGACCCGGATACATACCAAAGGAGATATCATCAACTGTGTAGCTTCCAGTTCCTGAAGCAGTAAATACTACTTCTTTGGCTGATGCTATTACAAAGTTGGTTGTAGATTGACCTGCTCCGCCATCACCATCACCCAGCTGAAGATATTCCCAGAATACGGAATATTTAGCAGCTAAAGTTGAAGGGCAAATTACTCTGATTCGAACAGTCAAATCATTGTAATTGGTAGACACACCTGCACCTATAGCACTTACGATTTTCAAGACAAGGTTAGGAAGTTCTGCAGGAGTCATATTTCCTGTCAAAACTGTAACCGGGAAATTGACAACAAATTCGCCTGGATTGATCACAATAGTCTTCGAAGCAAGGCTGTAGTGAACGCCTTCCACTGCTGTAGAAGTTGGATCTGCTTCGATATTGACCGTAATTGGATCAGTAGCTGAAGTAGAAACTCTGTTAATCTGAACCTGAACAATATCCGTTTGAGTGCTATTCAATCTGACAAAAGAAGAGGTTATGCCGTTTGGAATATTACCGGCATTAAACTCAACCATGTTACCATTATATAGTGTCTCGTTTCCCGGATCATCAAAGCAAGCAGTTGTAGTCAACGCGGCTATTGCTACTGCCAGGAAAGTATATAGTTTATTAAATTTCATAATTTTTCCAGTTTTTAGTTATAACCAGGATTGTTCTGCAATGCAGAGTTCAAAGTCAATTCACCCTGAGGAATTGGAGCGAGTATTCGGTAATCAGCATAAGGAACAGGCTGAAAAGATCCATGCTTAGAGATAGTTAAACCATTTCTCTTCAAATCAAACCATCTATGGCCTTCCAAAGCAAATTCAACTTTTCTTTCTTGCAAGATTTGACTGAACAAGTTTGCCCCAGTCAAACCGGCATCAACTGCTCCAAGACCTCTTTTGCTTCTCAATGCATTCAAATCAGCTCTTGCTCCGGGCTCATCACCTGTTCTGAATCTTGATTCAGCTCTGATCAGATACAATTCCGCTCCACGGAGAATTGGGAGATTCTGAAGAAAATCACCTTTTGCTCCCAACCATTTATTTGATCTGTATACAACTCCGGTAGCTCCTGATCTGGTTGTTTCTGTCCAGGTTGCTCTTCTGATATCGCCAGTTTCATAAGAAGCAATCAACTCATTGGATGCAGTAACGATAAACTGAGCACTAGGCAAAACGTTTGCAGCAAGTGAAGCAACAGAGTTATTTACGCCATCTACAGTTGACCAGTCATTGGATCTGATTTCAATCTCAAACAAAGACTCTGGATTAGGGAAAGTTGAGAACGCTTCAACATAGTTTGCAGGTGTCAAAAGCCCTGTTCCATCATTTGCAAGACCAGAAGTTGTCATTGCCTGTGAAGCCATCGCTGCTGCTTCTGCAAACTTAGAGTCATACAAGTAAACTCTTGCAAGAAGCGCTTCAGCAGCACCTTTTGAAGCACGGTAAGCATTGGCAGTACCTTTTGCAGCAACAGGAAGCAAGCCAATAGCGGCCTGAAGATCAGCCTCTATCAAATTATACACTTCTCTGTTGGTGTTTCGGGTTCTTAAATCAGCAGCAGAAAACCCAATAACAGGTTCTGTTCTGATTACCGCTGATTGATTCCAACCGTTTACTTCTTTTCCAGGCTCATAGCCATATACTTTGGCCAAATCAAAGTAAAAGAAAGCTCTCATGAAGTAAGCTTCACCTTTAAGCTTGTCTTTTAGGGCCTGATCTCCCGGAGTGTTATCAATCTCCGAAAGAAGGATGTTTGCATCATTGATTGCACCATAATGGTTTGTATTCCAAAGTGCAATGTGTGCCCTATCAGCGTTGGCTTCTTGTCCGATATATCTTCCTGTGTTGGCAATAATTCTAAGATTATCTGCCATGATTTCAGGTGCAATCATCAACTGCTGACCATAGTTATTAAAGCCTCTAGCTCTACCATAAATGGTGAGGGTCAGGGACTGATAGCCACTCGCATCAGCGAAAGCAGTAGCAGGTGTTAAGCTTTGCTTAGGCTCAGTATCCAAAAGGTCGTCGCATGAACCTAAAGCCAATGCAGCACCTATTGTAAGTATTTTAATATAATTTTTCATTCCTATTTCTTAATTAGAAGTTAAGATTGATACCGGCAGAAATCTGTTTGGCGTTTGGATAAGCTCCAAAAGTAGAGTTGTTAACCTCAATAGAACTAGCTTCAGGATCAATTCCATTGAATTTGGTAAAGGTGGCCAAGTTCAATCCCTGAACGAATAGACTAGCCCCACTCATACCAATCTTGCTTGCAGCTGCTGAAGGCAGGTTATAACTCAAAGTCACTTGCTTCAGTCTTACATAACCACCGTCACTCAAAATTCTTGTTGAGAAAGTATTGATTGCAGAAGTTCCCGGTGCCTGACCACCTTCATAAGGACGACCGACGAATTTCACATCACCCGGTGCTTTCCAATAATCCAATTGATTTACATTCAGGTTTCCTGTACCGGAACCCCAGTTTTGTAAGTTGTAGATATCCGAATTGGTGGCAAGGTTACCAAACTGATACTGGAAGAATACTTCAAGGGACAATGGACCATAGCTGAAACTATTTGACAAACCACCATAACTTTTTGGAAGAGCACTTCCTCTGTATGCAAGAGTTGATTCACCTGCCACATAAGTATAGTTTCCTGTTCCGGTACCATCATCAAACATCTGACGACCATTTGCAGGATTCACACCCAAATATTGGTTGGCATAGAAGAAGTCAATTGGCTTGCCAACGATCAAATCGTTTCCGATTCTTTCCAATCCATCATACAAAGACAATAACTCATTTTCGATGAAAGTAATATTGAAACCTGTAGTCCACATGAACTTACCTGCAATGATGTTGGTAGTCTGCAAATCAATATCAATACCCTGGTTTCTCACTTCACCGGCATTTCTTGTGATTGCACCAAATCCTGAGTCAACCGGAAGCGGAGTGTTAAACAACAAGGCCTGAGAATTTTTTCTCCAGAAATCTACGGTACCGATAACACGACCATTGAATAAAGTATAGTCAACACCTAAGTTGATTGTTTCTGATTCTTCCCAAGTCAACAAGTCGTTACCCAACTGTATGATTGTCAAAGCACCGCCACCCAAATACTGTCCTCCGGAACCTACCAGGGTTCTTGATGCAAAGTTTTCGATTTCAGAGTTACCGGTGATACCGTAAGAAGCTCTTACTCTCAGGTTATCCAACCAGGAAACACCTTCCAGGAAAGACTCTGAAGAAAGTCTCCATCCCGCAGAAACTGCGTAGAAAGTACCCCATCTGTTTTGCTCACCAAATCTTGAGTGACCGTCTCTTCTTAAGATAACATCAGCAGTGTATCGATCATCATAGTCATATTTTGCCTGACCAAAAATACCTGCTCTTTTATACTCTGTGAAGTTGCTATTCACAGCAAAAGGAGTCGCGGCATTTTGCAAATAGATCAAAGTAGGGTTTGGAAAACCTCGGCCTGTTGCAGACTGTAAGTCAGATTGAGCTGACTTGTATTCAACACCAAGGATACCTGAAACGGTATGCACGTCATTGAACTTCTTGTTGAAGTTGAAGTTATGGTTGGTGTTGAAGTTGTTGTTTCTTCTGCCAGTAAATACCGATGCACCTCCATAAGAAGAGAACACTGGAATAGTAGACGGACGGTTGTTGATATCCGCGTTGTCAGAGAAATCAACACCGAAGTAAGAAGTCCAGCTCAACCAAGGAACAATCTGATAGTTCAACTGTAGGTTAGATACTGTTTGTACAGTTTTACCACTTCTCAATTCCTGATTTACACCCTGAACGATGTTGTACCCGAACAGGTGGTTGGAAGGATAAGGAGCGAAAGTTCCATCCTGATTGTAGATAGGAACATTTGGTCTTGCAGAGAAACCAGCTACGAAAGGTCCGTTGACGAAGTTACCTCTGTCGATTGAACCATTCGTATTTTGGAAAGCAAGAGAAAGGTTTGCAGCAATTGTCAAAGCTTTGTTTGGCTTGTGCGTAATGTTCAATCGACCTGTTGCTCTCTGATAATCAGACTGAATGATTTGACCTTCCTGATCTGTGTATGATCCGGAAAGGAAGAAAGTTGTCTTCTCATCACCACCGGACATAGACAAGTCATAAACACTAAGTCTTGCATCTCTGTAAAGAGCATCCAGCCAATCATAAGAAACCAGGTTTGGATCCTCAGGATTTCCGTAAGTAGCAGCCGCGTTGGCAGGGTTTAGGCCAGCGTTTACATAAGCATCACGCTTAATTCCAGACAATTGCTTTGCATCCATCACGTCGTATAGATTCAAAGGCTGAACGATGCCTTCCTGAACAGAAAGTCTGATTTTAGTTGCTCCTTTTGTTCCTTTTTTGGTCGTGATCAACACAACACCGTTAGCTGCCTGAGCTCCGTAGATCGCAGCAGCAGCAGCATCTTTCAATACCTCGATAGACTCGATGTCATTCGGGTTGATAGAAGCAAGGGCGTTTTGGGAACCCTGGCCTGAAAGACCACCGTTCGCAACTTGCACACCATCCACAATGTAAAGCGGATCATTTCCGGCGTTGATTGAGCCAACACCTCTGATACGTACGTTAAGTGTACCTCCTGGCTGGCCAGAAGTAGACGTCACCTGAACACCAGCGATACGGCCTTGCATTGCACGGTCAAAAGACTGAACTGGCAAGTTTGCGAAAACTTCCCCTTTCACTGACGCGATCGCACCGGTGATTTCTCTTTTTGATTGATCACCATAAGAAGTGATCACAAACTCAGAAAGAGCTTGTACGTCCGGCTGAAGAGACACATTAATAGTAGTCTGATTGCCGATGGTCACTTCCTGTGAAGTTAAACCCACAAAGCTGAAGACCAAAACATTGCTTCCGGCAGGGACACTGATTGAATACTTGCCATCTAAATCTGTGGCAGTACCAACTGTGGTTCCCTTAACCAGAACTGTAGCACCAGGTACTCCAAGATTATCCTCTGCAGAGGTAACCGTACCGGTGATCACGCGGTTTTGAGCAAATGCCATAGCACTTCCCAAAAGCAGCATGAGTCCTAGAAGTAAAACTTTCCTCATATTGGTTTGATTATGGTTTAAATTAAATTCAATGATATCCTTTAAAAGGCAATACCACAACACTACTACACAGAAATCAGATAAATGGTTTGAAAGAGTTTCTAATCTAAAAAACGCTTAAAAACGTTTAAATCAGTATATAATTCCGTAAATCCATCTTTTAGTGACAAAAACAATATTATTACATTGTGAATCAAATGTTAACAAAAGTTAATTCCAGAAATGATTTTTTAACTTTTTTGGTTCTACCCTTAAGTGAGTAGAATATATATTATAGTAATCTAAAACACAAATGGATTAACATTCAAGAGGGTGTTTTGGGTTGGAATTCAAGCTTTTATGAAATCGATTTATCAGGTGGCCAACCTTCTCCTGTCAGATCTCCATTAAATTCGTGGTAGAACCAACTTTTTTCAAAAAATTTGAGACAGATCAAAAACAGACTTTTATTTTATACTAGCCTTTTTTACAGATTTTTATAAATAGATATATATAAGAAATTGGCTATCATCATATAAAAGAAGATTAATATAGAATTTGAGTTTGTTTTAAAGAATCAATCTGCCTGCAACCTAATTTAGTAAGCACAAAATTAAATCAAACTTTGATTAATTGAAGTCTCAAAAAAGAGTAAAATCAGAGTACTTTAATAGTAATCCGTCGGTTCAGGGCTTGATTATGAGCAGTAGTATTGGGAACCATGGGCAGGGTGTCACCTTTACCCTCAGTGAGAACCCTTCCAGGATGCAACCCCTGTTCCACCAGGTAATCCTGAACACTTTTTGCTCTCTGCAAACTTAGCTGCTTGTTGTAAGTGGAACTTCCGATGTTATCTGTATGCCCTGTAATCAGGATATTTACGTTCGGATTCTCAATTAAAAACTTGAGCAATCTCTTCAGGGAACTCAAAGACTCGTTTTCCAATGTATACTTATCAAACTCAAAAAAGACGTTTTCGAAAACAAACTCCTCACCAGAAGCAACCGGAGTCAGTTCGACTTTTAAATCCTTAACATTTTTGATTTTGTCCCGCTCGACATTATAGATTTTAGGCAGATATCCCTTTTTCTCCACGTACAAGCCCGAAATTGCCTTATCCGGATACAGCATCATGAAATCACCGGTTTTCCCATCTGATTGGAATTGGTAAAGTGTGCTGTCATTTGTCAGTGACACCAATGACAAAGTAGCGTCTATAGGTTCACCGGTTTTTGAATTCAGAACTTTTCCCTCTGTCACCGTTAAATTCTCTCCTAGGTAAATTTCCTCCGGAAATTTAAAACGGTAAATCAACGAGCGATCATTCGCGTTTGCTTCAGTTGTCAATTCTGTGAAGTAGGCATAATCTTTTTGGGCAGTAATAAAGAGTGCCACCTGATCCAATTGGTCATTAATTGGAAGTCCCAGGTTTTCCGGTTTTTGAAACTCCCCTTTTTCTACTCTTGACAGAAAAATATCCATCCCACCAAATCCCTGATGTCCATTGGAAGAGTAAAATAGAATCTCATTATTAAAAAACATAAAAGGTGAAATCTCATCCTTTGGCGAATTGACTACGCTTCCAAGATTTTTCGCCTCTGACCAGGTTTTATCTTTTTGCCTGACCGAATACCAGATGTCATTCCCGCCAAATCCGCCTTTTCTATTGGAAGAGAAAAACAGAATCCTGCCGTCTGCAGACAGTGAGGGCTGTGAATCCCATGAGCTGGAATTGACTTTTTTACCCATGTTGGTTGGCCGCTGCCAAAAGCCATTCACTTTATAGGCAATGTATAAATCACAGCTTCCCTCCGAATCCGGCGCATCACATGAGGTATAAATCAGGATTTTTCCGTCGGCTGTTACCGAGCAGGTTCCCTCGTTATAAATAGAATTGATCGTTTGGGCTATACTTATTGGAATGGTCCAGTTTCCATTTGGCTCCAAATAGGCGGTGAAAATATCTTCCTTGTCGTTATTCCCTGTCCCGTCCCTTTTTGTAAATAAAATCTGCTCGCCGTCCGCAGTCAAAACCGGGAAATATTGGAGCTGAAACCCATTCAAAGGTTCCTTCAACTTTTGTTTATCAATCGATTTAGCGTGTTCAAGTTGGCCAGCCAGAAAATCCATCTGCCCTTTCATCTCCACATAATAAATCGACTTCTTGAAGCTTTCATCGAGCAAGTGCTCCATGGCCTGAAACTGATCCAGAGCCTCTTCAAATCTTCCTTGCTTCAAATAAAGATTGGTAAAAACCCAACCAAAGTCAGCTACATTTTTTGGGGTTGCATTTTTTCCGGCAAGTCGCTGCTTCCCTGCAATGGCTATCTTTTCAGCTTCCGGGAATTTTCCCTGAGTAATATAAAGCTGGGACATTTTCACATAGGCTTCCAGAAAAGAGGCTTCCCGGGCTATTGCGGCCTGATATTTTTCAATCGCCTGATCATATTGTCTGGAGATTGTCAATTCTTCCGCTTCCTGAAAAAGCTTAATCGCCTTGCCATCAACAATGGAATAGGTCTGACCCTGAGCACAAAGCAGGGTTAGAAAAAACAAAATTCCAAAGAAAACTGGACGCATGAACTTAGGGTATATCCATAAATTTATGAGTTTGAAGCGAAATTTTCCAAGTCGGATGATTTTTAACGTAATCTATTATCACCGGAGTGAATTTTCCAGCCTTACTCCACTCCGGCTGAAGTCGCAATTCACAGGTCGAATTGACCAAAGCGGCATGCTCTTCTGCGAAAGCAAAATCACTCGGGTGGAAAACAACCACTTTCAGTTCGTCTGCTTCAACGTAAATCGAAGGATGTGGTTTTTTGAATTTTTTAGGAGAAAAGCAAACCCAATCGAAGTCTCCGGAATATGGATGAGCCCCTGAAGTCTCAATGTTGGTAGTGAATCCCTTTTCTTTCAAAAGTCTGGTCAATGGATCCAGATTATAGAGGAGCGGTTCGCCTCCAGTAACTACAACCAACCTGCCGGAATACGCCAAAGCTCCTTCCACAATCTCTTCTATTGATAGGACAGGCCATTTTTCTGATTCCCAGGATTCTTTGACATCGCACCAGACGCAACCCACATCACAGCCGCCAAGCCGGATAAAATAAGCGGGATGTCCGGTAAATGCTCCTTCGCCCTGGATAGTGTAAAATGCCTCCATCAAAGGAAGCTGAAGCCCTTGGGCTACTAATTCTGATTTGTTCATTTCAATTTTTGATGAAGCGGGTAATTGAACCGCTACCTAAATTCCGGTGCGAAGATAAGGTTTTGCCAAGCAAAAAGCGAACGGAGAAAAATCAGAGATTTTTGAGCATCACGATCCGATAGTCATCGACACTGCCTTTTGGCAATATTTCAACTATCTTAAAATCTCGTTTCAAACCAAAATTGATCATGTCGGGAAAACGGTTTCTGGTTTTGAAAAAGACTTTGCTAAAACCTTTCTCCCTTGCCCAGTTCTCCTGAAAGTCAGCCAACCTCCGGGCAACTCCATGCTTTCGAAACTCGGGCCTCACTCCTCCCATCCAGGAATAAAAAGTATCAGGAAAATCACTTTGGTAGCCAACTTTGAATCCAACCAACTCTCCTTCTATTTCTGCAACCAAAGAATAATGAAGCCGGTACCTGAGTCGGCTTTCATAAAAATCCAAAGAAGCCTTTCCGGGAAATTCCGGGATTCGCTCATGAACCCACAGAATTTCTTCCAGAGAGGCTTCTCGGATTTGGATTTGGCTTTTCATGGAACTACTGGTTGCAAAGTGGAAAAGTGAAAAGGTTGCAAGGTTTCTGCAACTTTCCAACTTTTCAACCTTCCAACCTTCCAATTTTTCAATCCTTCTTCACTGTTGGATAAGTAATGCCCAACTGTTCCAAATAGGTATCATATTTTGTCTCGTCGTAGTAAAACTTCTCCAACTGCGGACGGAATTGATTCATGATTTCGGTATTCAGATAAATCGGAGGCGCGTCATCCGGACCGATCATTGGCTTGTATTGCTGCTCTTTGGTTTGGACATTTTTATAATAATCCCAAGCCTCAGTCACCAATTCAGGCTGAAGCAAGAAATCCAGAATCGTCATCGCCTCCACTTTTGCGCCGGCAGTTACACCTTTGTGAGCAATCGGAGTTGCCATTGCGATGGCATTACTCCAGTGATGTCCAGGCAAACCCGGAATATTGGATGGATATCGGAGAGTCACAGTCGGGACTTTCCAGGAAACGTCTCCAATGTCATCCGATCCTCCGGAAACCTCTAAACTTGAAGGAATCCCAAGAGTATCCAGTTTAGTTGGCATGCCCTCGATTTTGGAACCCAACTCTTCCTGCACAGCTTTCGCCATAGTCTGATCAGCTTCAGACCATTCAGGCAAACCCACTTGCAGAATATTTGAATACATCTTTTCAGCGATCACCTTATTAAAGTGTCTTGGCCAGGCAGTTCCGAGGATTTTGGAAGTCATCGTAGTACCTGTCATCAGAGCTGCACCTTTGGCAATATCATTTGCCTGTCCGTACATATCCATGATTCCCGGATAATGAATGTCACGGAAATAATACCAGATCGAAGCCTTGGATGGAACCACGTTTGGCTGATCTCCACCGTCGGTAATCACCGAGTGAGATCGCTTCAGCGGATGCAAATGCTCACGCTTATAATTCCAACCGATGTTCATCAACTCAGTAGCATCAGCAGCACTTTTTCCTCTCCAAGGCGCACCGGCTGAGTGAGCCGCATCGCCGGAAAATGTATATTCTACAGAAATCAAACCTGTACCGGTAGCCTGACCGTAGCTCACGCCAAGATTATTTGCCACATGGGTGAAAATGCAAATGTCGATATCATCGAAATAGCCGTCTCTCACGAACCAGGCTTTCGCAGCCACCAACTCCTCGGCGATTCCCGGCCAAAGAACCAGCTTGCCTCCGATTTTCTCACGCTCCATTATTTTTTTCACCGCAAGCACAGCTGTGATATTTAGAGGAATTCCTGAATTATGACCTTCACCGTGTCCTGGCCCACCTTCCACCATTGGTTTATGGTAAGCAACTCCCGGATATTGGGAAGCTTTAGGAATGTTATCGACGTCACTTCCAAGCGCGATGGTCGGTCCTTCACCATTGCTCCAGGTCGCAAACCAGGCAGTAGGAATTCCGGAAGTTCCACGCTCAATCTTAAATCCGTTTTGCTCCAGAATTCCGGTCAGATACTTCGAAGATTCAACTTCCTGAAATCCGAGCTCCGCAAAGCTGAAAATCTTATCCACCATCACCTGACTCATTTTATGATTTTGCTGGACAATTTCGGTTACTTCTTTCTTGAGGGATTCGATCTGTTCAGGCGAGTACTTCTTCTGTGCAAAAGAAAGATGACTCACGAAAAGCAAGATCAAAGCCAGAAAAATCTTCGGCGTTGTAATGTTTCTATTCATGGGATTGGTGGTTAGTATGAATTGAAAATACACAAAAAAGAGAATGCCCTTAAAATAATAATGACCAATGGGCAGAAATTCAGGACGGGAGGAATTACGAATTTGAATTCCAAACCCGCTCAAAATTTCTATTTTTGCAGGCGTTTAGCAGAAAAATCAAAAAGAATTCAATCATGGCGGAGTATAGTTTCAGGGAAATCGAGAAAAAGTGGCAGGCTTACTGGGAAAATCAAGGCACATTCCTGGCCGAGGTAAATCCTGAAAAACCTAAATTTTATACCCTGGACATGTTTCCGTATCCTTCCGGAGCGGGACTTCACGTCGGTCATCCGCTGGGATACATCGCTTCGGATATCGTGGCTCGATTCAAAAAGCTGAAAGGATTCAATGTCCTTCATCCGATGGGTTACGATTCATTTGGCCTTCCCGCAGAGCAATACGCCATCCAAACAGGACAGCATCCGGCGATTACGACTGAGGAAAATATCACCCGATATACCGAGCAATTGAAGAATATCGGTTTTGCTTTTGACTGGACTAAAGAAGTCAGAACCTCCGATCCGAGCTATTATAAATGGACTCAATGGATCTTCATGCAGCTTTTCAATAGCTATTATGACCTGGAAGCTGACAAAGCTTTGTCCATTGATTCTTTGATTTCCCGATTTGAAAAGGAAGGAAATTCAAGGGTGAAAGCTGTTTGTGATGAAGATACTCAGGCATTCGATGCTGCTGCCTGGAAAGCTTTCTCCGAAAAAGAAAAACAAGAAATCCTCCTTAAATATCGCCTGACTTTTCTGGCAGAAACCAGCGTAAACTGGTGCGCGGCTTTGGGAACAGTCCTTTCCAATGACGAAGTGAAAGACGGATTCTCCGAGCGAGGCGGTCATCCTGTCGAGCGAAAGAAAATGATGCAGTGGTCTATGAGAATCACTGCTTATGCCGATCGATTGCTTCAGGGTTTGGAAAAAGTGGATTGGTCGGAGCCTATCAAAGAAATGCAGCGCAACTGGATCGGGAAATCGATCGGTGCGGAAGTGGTTTTTGAGATAAAAGGATCTGACAAAACGATCAAAGTATTTACCACGAGAGTGGACACTATTTATGGTGTGACTTATTTGGCTTTGGCACCGGAAAGTGAACTGGCAGCCGAACTCATCACTGAAGATCAGCGGGCAACTGCCGAGGCATATATCGAAGTGGCAAAAAACCGCTCCGAGCGCGAGCGAATGAGCGATGTCAAAACCATCTCAGGAGCATTCACCGGAGCTTATGCCATTAACCCATTCAACGGGGAAGAAATCCAAATCTGGGTTGCTGATTATGTACTGGCAGGTTACGGAACCGGTGCCGTGATGGCTGTACCGGCTCACGATGAGCGTGATTACAATTTTGCAAAGCACTTCAATCTGGAAATTCGTCAGGTCATCGATGGCTCAATGGAAAACGGTTCTTTCCCGGGAAAAGGCGGGTTGATCATCAATTCGGGCATGATTTCCGGGATGTATATGAAGGATGCGATGATCAAAGCCATTGAATTCCTCGAAGAAAAAGGAATCGGAAAAGGCAAAATCCAGTACAGAATGCGGGATGCGATTTTCACACGGCAGCGTTATTGGGGCGAGCCGCTTCCTGTCTATTTCAAGGACGGATTGCCTTACCTGATTGATGAAAAAGAACTTCCGTTGATTCTTCCTGAAGTAGATAAATACTTGCCAACAGAAGATGGAGAACCTCCTCTTGGCAGGGCCAGGGACTGGACATACAAAACTTCCGAAGGTGAGTTTCCTTTGGAAAAAAGCACGATGCCGGGTTGGGCAGGTTCGAGCTGGTATTTCTTCCGATATATGGATCCGAAGAATGATGCTGAGTTTGCGGCTAAAGATAAAACCGATTATTGGGGTGCCGTTGATTTGTATATCGGAGGCTCCGAGCACGCAACCGGACACTTATTGTATTCCAGATTCTGGACCAAATTCCTCTTTGATTTGGGTGCGGTCAGCATCGACGAGCCATTCCAAAAGATGATCAATCAGGGAATGATCCAGGGAAGGTCCAACTTTGTCTATCGGGTAAAAGGCACCAACACCTTTGTATCTCATGGATTGAAAGATCAATTTGATACTTCTGACATGCACGTAGATGTGAATATTGTCCACAACGATCAACTGAATCTGGACAAGTTCAAAGCATGGAGACCAGATCTTGCCAATGCGGAATTTGTACTGGAAGATGGGAAATATCACTGCGGAGCGGAAGTTGAGAAAATGTCCAAATCGAAGTACAACGTCGTAAATCCTGATGATATCATCGAGCGATACGGGGCAGATACGCTGAGATTATATGAGATGTTCCTCGGTCCTTTGGAGCAATTCAAGCCATGGAATACAAACGGCATCGATGGAGTTTTCAAGTTCTTGCGAAAGCTTTGGAATCTCTATTATACGCCAGCCGGAGATTTCGCAGTTTCGGTTGCAGAACCAAGCAAAGAAGAATTCAAGGCACTTCACAAAGCCATTAAGAAGATGGAAGAAGACATGACCCATTTCTCTTTCAACACTTCGGTATCCAGCTTTATGATTTGTGTAAACGAACTGAGCTCACTGAAATGCAATAAGCGTGGAATCCTGGAGCCTTTGGCTGTTTTGGTTTCACCTTATGCCCCGCATATTGCGGAGGAATTATGGGCTCTTTTGGGAAATACAGAATCGATTACCAAGACAAGTTTCCCGGCTTTTGATGAAAAATATTTGATCGAAAACATCCACGAATACCCGGTTTCCATCAATGGAAAAATGCGGGTTAAGCTGACTTTACCCCTTTCATTGACTGTTCCGGAAATCGAAGCAGTAGCTATGGCTGATCCAAACGTCCAAAAATGGCTCGAAGGAAAAGCTCCTAAAAAGGTGATTATCGTACCCGGAAAGATTGTAAACTTGGTCGTTTAATTCGTTATTTTTCAACCACAAAGGAACAAAGACACAAACCGATTTGTCGTCTTTGTTCCTTTTTAGTTACTATTTTCAAATCTTATGATCATCTACACCTTCCCGATCCGTACGGCTTTTATCGATCGCGACCTGGAAATGATCAGTCCGACCATGAAAATCAAGGCGTTGAAATTCACCCAAAGTCCGGTCAAGCTCCCTTTTTACATCCTTCTTCAATTTTTCCAACTCCTTTGGTTTTTGCCCAAAACCACTCAGTATTTATGTTTTTTCGGTGGCTATCACAGTGTACTACCCGTTTGGTTTGGGAAAATATTCGGCAAGAAATGCATCATTCAGGCCGGAGGAACCGACTGCATCAACATGCCCGAAATCGGCTATGGCAACTTCCGGAAGAAATGGCTTCGAATAGCTACCGTCTACAGCTTCAAAAATTGCAGTTTGATCTTGCCAGTGGCGGAAGCTTTGGTGAAACAGGATTACAGTTACGATCCGGGGATTTCTCCAAAACAAGGATTGCTGAATCTGATACCTGATCTTCAGACACTGATTCAAGTCATTCCAAATGGATTTGATACGGATTTTTGGAAAGATTTCGGGACTCCGCGAAAGCCTTTCAGTTTTATTTCCGTCGCAACGGGCACTTCCAACCCTTCCCGCGCAAAAGTAAAAGGGTATGATTTGATCGAGATCTTAGCTGCGAATCATCCTGATTGGCTATTCACTTTGGCAGGAGACGAACACTATAAATCGTCAAATTCCAACGTGAAGGTTATCGGAAAACAAAACCCGGAATCACTCCGAACTCTATACAATCAGCACCAATATTATTTACAGCTTTCGACTTCGGAAGGCTTTCCCAATGCGCTTGGGGAAGCGATGGCTTGCGGTTGTATTCCCATTGGTTCGGCTGTCGGAGCTATCCCGGAAATCATTGGTCCGGCTGGTTTTATTCTTTCAAGAAATGACCTTCAAGAGCTGGAGGTTTTATTAAAAACTGGATTTGGCCTTGATCTGGAGTTTCTTCGAAAATCAGCCAGAAAACAAATCGTCGAAAACTTTACCTTCAAAAAACGGCAAAATCTTCTCCTTCAAGCCTTGAAGCACTAAGCCCTGCAATTCCCGAAATCTCATTCGATCCTTCTATTTTCCTAATTTTTTAGTGCAATGCGAAACCGTACAAAATCAATTTTTCCCGGCTGGAAGGCTTGAAATTAAAAAAGGTGACCGATTAAAAATTCATGATGAGAACTTGTCTCAACTGTGATGAATATCACTGATTAAGACCTTGGCTTTGAATAGTTTTGGTTATTAAAATTTCAAAATCTTTGAAGACTACGGTAATTCAAGAAATCACTTTCCTGAGAATTAGTGAAATGAATTTGAAAATTGGGGAGTTAACTTCTGATAGTGAACTTCTATTTGGCTAAAAAATCATTGCGGTAAATAATTTTTTGGATTAAAGGGTTAATTAATTAGAAAGCCTTCTCGAAATTTTCGGGAAGGTTTTTTTGTTTTTAGACCTGAAAACCAAACTTATATAGATCCGTATTTTTTTAATTATTTAAACCTGTTTTTCAGAATTATGCATTTTTTTTCATCATATCGAACGATTTTTAAACCAGTTTTTTAGAATCAAACAAAATCATCTAAAGTATAGGCAAAAAAAGAGGGAGCTTTCAGTTAAGAAAGCTCCCAAAGAGGGTCTATTATTAATCAAGTAAAACCATATAAACTTTGGCAAACAGATCAGTTGATAAACTTTTATGAGCACCAAAATTTCTTAAACTTAGCTAAACATCTGATATAATCACAATTTCAGTAAAAAGTTTTTTAATTTTTTTCAGAAAACTTTCAATTATTGCTTTTGAAAGACTTTTGGTGTGCAGCCATATTCTGTTTTAAAAGCCCGGATGAAGTAGGTGATATTATTGAACCCCGACATCACCGAAACTTCCTGAATTTGAAATCCTCCTATCAAAAGGTATTGACGTGCGAGCTTAAGCCTTTCCTTCAAGACAAAATCCATGGGAGTCTGGCCAAGTTCCAGTTTGAAAGTTCTCAGGAAATGCGCCTTACTCATGCAAGCCTGACCGGCAAGTTCTTCCAAAGTCAGATTTTCGCGGATATTCTTTTTGACATAGTTCACCACATGAGCCAGTCGGTTACCGGAAGCGAGTTCCTTATAAGTTTTCTCCAGCATCTCTCTTGCCTGAGTCTGACTGAGACGAATCATCAATTCTTTTAGCGCCAGAGAAGCAATCAGGTCTTTTTCGCGGGAGCGCTCTTTCACTCCGATTCTGATAAAACGATTGATGATTTCGGAAAGATCCTGCGTATTGATCAAATGGAAATAACTAAGGTCCAGCCCCCACTCCTGAGTCAGGACTTTCTCGGAAAATTTCTCATTGAGCATATTAAAGGTATTCTCGATCATCTCTTTCGAAATCGAGAGTGCGATGCATTGAGTTGGGTTATCCCATTTTGCTTCCGGAAAGTCAATCTTCATCATCTCATTTGGCGGGACGATGACCGATTCACCGGGTAAATAATCAAAGCCGGGTTTGTCAAAAAGATGCATGACTTTTTTGCCTTTGAGCATAGTAGTCAGGACCAGATCGCCAAAAACAAGATTGACATCTGCAGCCTCCTGATGTGTTTCAAAAATATTCAGCTCGCAATTATCAAGCGTGTAAGTAGTTCGGTTTTCAACCAGAGTTTTCAGATCCCGGCTGTTTCTCCAGGGTACACCGGAGATGAAATTATCTTGGGTCATGCTGTAAAATACTAATTATTAAACACTTGTAAAACCTTTCCCTGACCAAATTCACAGAGCCATTCCTACTCGTATACGCAGAAAGTCACTGGAGGTGGATGACTTGATCATTTTGTTCTACTTTTTCTAACGTTATAAAAAGAGATTTGAACATACCAAAATAACCATAGAATCATGGAAACATTAACCCTGTCTCAGGTCAAGCCTGTTGAAAGACCCAAAATCAAAGAAAAGTACGATCACTTTATCCGTGGTAAATTCGTAGCACCTTCATCAGGTGAATATTTTGATAACATTTCCCCAATTGACGGCAAGGTATTTTCCAAAGCCGCCAGAGGAAACAAAGAAGACATCGAAAAAGCATTGGATGCGGCTCACGCTGCTTTCCCTACCTGGTCCAAAACATCAGTGGCAGAGAGAAGCAAATTGCTCAATAAAATTGCGGATGTAATAGAAGCAAATCTTGAAATGCTCGCCCGGGTCGAAACTATCGACAATGGAAAAGCACTTCGCGAAACAAGAGCTGCGGATTTGCCACTAGTTATTGACCACTTCCGATATTTTGCAGGGATAATACGCGCTGACGAAAGTACCATCTCCGAGCACGATGAGAATACTGTAAGCATTGCCCTTCACGAGCCGCTTGGGGTAGTGGCACAAATCATCCCTTGGAACTTCCCTCTTTTGATGGCAACCTGGAAAATCGCTCCGGCTTTAGCGGCCGGCTGCTGTACCGTAGTGAAGCCTGCTGAGCAAACTCCAACAAGCATCATGGTCTTGATGGAATTGATCGGAGAGATTCTTCCTCCGGGAGTTCTGAACGTGGTGACGGGCTTTGGTGTGGAAGCTGGAAAACCTCTTGCTTCTTCACCCCGAGTTGCAAAAGTTTCATTCACAGGCGAAACAACGACCGGTCGACTGATCATGCAGTATGCTTCTGAAAATCTGGTTCCGGTGACCATGGAATTGGGAGGAAAATCTCCAAATATTTTCATGAAATCCGTGGCTGACGCAGACGATGAATTCTTCGACAAGGCAGTGGAAGGCGCAGTTATGTTTGCTTTGAACCAAGGGGAAGTTTGTACTTGTCCGTCAAGAATTCTGGTTCACGAAGACATTTACGATACGTTCATGGAGCGGGTGATTGCCCGTACCAAGGCTATCAAGATGGGTCACCCCCTCGCTGAAGACACGATGATGGGAGCTCAGGCTTCCAATGATCAATACGAAAAAATCCTTTCCTACCTGGATATCGGTAAGCAAGAAGGAGCTGTTGTACTTACCGGTGGTGCCAAAGCCGGTTTAAACAGCGGTTTGGAAGAAGGATATTACATTCAACCAACTATTTTCAAAGGTCACAATAAAATGAGAATCTTCCAGGAGGAGATTTTCGGACCGGTGGTTTGCGTGACAACTTTCAAAACCAACGAAGAAGCCATCGAAATCGCGAATGATACGATGTACGGACTTGGCGCGGGGCTTTGGTCCAGAGATGCCCACGAACTGTATCAGATTCCAAGAGCGATTCAGGCGGGAAGAGTTTGGGTCAATTGCTATCATGCCTACCCTGCACATGCGCCTTTCGGAGGCTACAAAAAGTCAGGCTTCGGTCGGGAAAACCACCTCATGATGCTCAATCATTATCGCCAGACTAAAAACATGCTGATTTCTTACAGCAAGCAGAAACTGGGATTCTTTTAAACAATCAAGTATTTCCAATTACTAAAGGCAGGGAAATTATTCTCTGCCTTTCTTATCTTTTACCAAACCCAAAAAACCATGCCTGAAAGAAAAAGAGTGCTGATCACGGAAGCAGCAAAGGAAGTTGTCGACACGTTAAGAAAGCGATTTGGGAGCGAATTGATGTTTCACCAAAGTGGTGGATGTTGCGATGGTTCCTCTCCGATGTGCTTCGAAAAAGGCGATTTCAAAGTCGGAAGCAATGATATATGGATGGGTGATGTTTACGGGTGCGATTTTTTTATGAGTGAGGATCAGTTCGAATACTGGAAATATACCGAGTTGACTTTGGACGTGACCCCGGGCCGCGGCAGCAGTTTCTCCATCGAAATTCCAATGGGTATTCGCTTTTTGATTCGCTCCAGGCTTTTCAGCATGGAGGAGTTTGAGCAACTTGAACCTGTCAAGACCGGAGAGGAAATAGTGGGAGAAAGCTGATTTAATTCATGTGTTTATAATTGATTTTTATCGGCCACATGGAATCTCGCATTGTCAATAATCATCCCAGTGTGTGACTTTTGAGTCATGCTCGATTTCATCTTATCTGAGAAATCATTTTTGATTATCTTGATCAGGAAATCTCCAGCCTGATGAAAAAATTATTAATAGCTCTGTTAGTCCTGTTCATTTTTTATGTAGCAGCTGTATTGACGGTACCTTCTTATATTGAAACAGAGCGAAATCCCGTAAAACTTGAGTCTCCCTATACCGTTTCCCCGGAAGCTCAGACCCTTTATGATCGGCTGGATTTCATCTCTGACCTTCACTGTGATGCATTGCTTTGGGGAAGAAGCCTCAACAAAAGAGGAGATCGGGGTCACGTGGATTTCCCAAGAATGAGAGAAGCCAACGTTGCTTTGGAGATGTTTACCATTGTCTCCAAATCTCCGGCAGGGCAAAATATGCAAAGCAACAGCGAGGACACTTTTGACAATATCACACCTCTTACTATCTCGAAAGGCGAGTCGCCGTTCAATTGGTTTAGCCTCATCAACCGGACACTATCTCAGGCAGAAGACTTATCTGATTTTGTGGAAAAAGAGCAAGGAAACGCCATTTTTGTGAAATCTAAAGCAGATCTCGAACGACTGATTGAAGCCCGGAAAACTGACAAAACGGTGATCGGCGCAATGCTTGGAATCGAAGGAGCACATGCTTTGGAAGGCCGAATTGAAAACCTTGACAGGGTATATGAAGCCGGGGTACGGATGATCGGTCCCACTCACTTTTTTGATAATGAATTGGGCGGATCGGCGCATGGGGAAAACCTTGCCGGGCTAAGTGCTTTTGGAAAAGAGGCTGTGAAAAAAATGAATGAATTGAACATTTTCATCGATTTGGCCCACTCCTCTCCTGCCATCGTCGATGATGTGCTGAATCTCACAACTAAACCCGTTATGGTTTCTCACACCGGAGTTCGCACCGTTTTGGATTCCCAGCGCAATCTTACCGATGACCAAATCAAAAAGATTGCGGCAAACGGAGGAATCATCGGAATTGCATTTTTTGACATGGCTGTCGGCGAACCTGAACTTCCAAATATTATTGCATCGATCAAACATGTCCGGGATTTGGCGGGGGTTAATTATGTCGCTTTGGGATCAGACTATGACGGATCAGTGGCAGTTCCATTTGATATTACCGGACTTCCTCTGATCGTCGAAGGTTTGATGAAAGCGGGTTTTACAGAAGATGAAATACGAGCGGTGATGGGAGAAAATGTAAAGCGATTTTTCCTGGAAAACTTAAATTGATAATGAAGAACGAAAAACACATTCACCTGGAAACTTCCCAGTTTGGAAAATTAAAGGAATACTTACGAGAGTTTGTTTACGGAGGAATTGACGGGGCTGTAACCACTTTTGCGGTGGTCTCAGGAGGTTTCGGGGCAAATCTTGACCCCGGAATCCTGATCATATTAGGTTTTGCAAACTTGCTGGCTGATGGTTTTTCTATGTCAGTGGGTGCATTTCTATCCGCAAAAAGTGAGCAAGACAATTTTACAAAGCATGAAAAAATTGAATACTGGGAAATTGAGAATCTCCCTGAGGTGGAGCGGGAAGAAATAGCGGACATATACAGAGCGAAAGGATTCAAAGGAGAACTGCTCGAAAAAGTGGTGGACCAGATTTGTTCAAATAAAGATCTCTGGGTAGCTGAGATGATGAAGGATGAGCTTAATATGATGAGGGACGGTAAGAGTCCTTTCAAAATCGGATTAGCGACTTTGATTTCATTTATCATTGTCGGTTTTATTCCTTTAATGGTCTATTTATGGGATTTTTTCTTTCCTACAGACCTGAATATCTTCCTTTGGACAAGCATTCTTACAGGTGTAGCTTTTCTGATAGTGGGTTGGTTAAAAGGTTTTGTTAATCAAACTTCCGCACTGAGAAGTATATCAGAAACTGTGGCTTTGGGGCTTTTGGCAGCAGTTGTTGCTTACTATGTCGGTGATGTTTTGGAAAGCTTTTTTATATGAAAAAACTATGCATACGATCAATGAGGTATTGTTTCGGTTGGATGAGATTGTTGAAGAATGTCGAATAAGTCAATCCCGAATCGGATATTTTGCGATCCTGTATCGGCAAGTAACCAGACGGGTGAAAGAAGGAATCCTTCATGGAGATTTTGAAGACAATCCAAGAATGGAGAAACTGGACGTGCTTTTTGCTATGCGATTTATCGATGCTTATGAACATTGGAGAGGTGGCCAAAAACCTACTCAAAGCTGGTTTTTAGCTTTCGAAGCAAGAAAGAATACGAGCCATCTTATGCTTCAGCATCTCTTTTTGGGGATCAACGCACATATCAATCTTGACTTGGGAATTTCCGCTTCAGAAACGATGTCAGGAAAAAATATTGCCGGAATTCAGGCCGATTTCAACAAAATCAACGCTGTCTTAGCCGAATTGGTGGACGGAGTGAAAGCCAATATCAGCACGGTTTCTCCGGTTTTTGGCTGGCTGATGCCATTGGCGAAAGGAAGGGATGAAATGCTGCTCAACTTCTCCATCCAACTCGCGAGAAACGGAGCCTGGAAATTCTCCGGAGAATATCATGCAGCCGTCGACAAAAAATTGATCATCAGAGACCGGGACAAGAACATTTCATCCCTCGCTGGAAAGCTGATAAATCCGGGAAAATTTCTTGCAGCAATCACCAAAATAGTAGGTCTGGCCGAATGGAGATCAGTCAGCAAGACAATGGATCAGCTGGATTCTGTCGTAAGGAAAACGACAGGCTAAAAAAGAATTTCCTGCAAAAACTGCTTACAGGTAAACACCGGAATATCCGAAAAGAAAAAGCCGCTTTGATCTTCTGTCACGATGATTTCACAGGAGGCGCTTATTGCTGAAAAATACTCCAATCCATCCTCAAAATCTGTAACCTGCGGGTATTTGATAGCCAAATTGACCACGGCCTGATCCACAGAAGTCATCTTGAGCTTGGTGTTTAGAACTTCAATTTTCCTTTTTGCAAGACTGGAACCACTTTTCTTTTCGGAAAAATAAAAGGCCATCGCCAAGCATACCGGCGAAGTTAACAATTCAAAATCAGGCCGATCCGAAAGACTTAACACTCTGGCAGAAAGCGGAAAAAGAGGATATTCCCGATTTAGAACGGACACTAAAACATTCGCATCCAGGAAAATTTTCATTTTTTCCCCTCAAAAAATTCATCCTTCATTTTCTTCCTGCTAGGGGATTTCTTGTATTCGATCGGCCCTTCAGCTACAAAATCAATCCAATCCGAAACAGGTAATTCTTCCAAAGATTTATAGTCTTTGGAAATGATTTGGCTGTATAGATATTCGGTCAGCCTGGACAAACTGATGTTATTCTGATCAGCAAATTCCTTGGCTTTTTCGATGATATCTTTATTGAAAGAAAGTGTGATTTTGGTGTCCATCGCCCAATGAATTTAAGGTTACGTAAAGAAAATATTTTTATTACGTAAATTCAATCATAATGAACAATAAATTCATTTTTTAACCTGAAAACCAGACTATTCAATCCCTTTCCACACTAAGTTTTCGCTGGATTTCAGCAAGCTCTGCCTCGGTTTTGGCCTTGTTTGTCTTATTGGTTTTTTCTTTGTTGAGGTCGGTTGCATAAAAGTGAGTGTCCTGAAAGTAGCTCACCCGGGCTTCGGATTCACCTTTTGCTTTCACCCATTTCTCACCTTTGAAAAGCTTTACTTTATCTTCATGAAGCTCCAGCAATTCATCATAAGGTCCTCGCGGAGAGATCAGTTTCACGAAAATCGGAGCCGTCTCAATCGCGATAAAAAGCAGCATGATGAAAATGTTTGCCAGGGCCATCGCTGAACTTTCATCGGTCAAAGCTGAAAGTGCATCCATCCTTGCCGCAAGGCCGTCAAAGCCTTCAATTCCCGGTTGCTGCTTTTCAAACTCCGCCTGACGCAACGCAATAAATTCCCGGATCTGAGCTTCCAGAGTATCGATCCTTATTTGGTTTCTTTTTCGTAAATCATCCAAAGCAAGCTGCGCGGCATCCAGTTGTTGCTCTTTCTTTTTAGCATTGGTTCCTAACCCGACAATCCCGCTGGTTCCGGCCATTTTCTCTCCAAATCTCTCTGCATCGTATTCTTGCTGAACCTGATTTCTGAAAGCTTCAGCAGTGATTACCTCAGATTTCAGGGTATCGATCTTGCCTTCCAGCTCCTGGATTTCCGGAAAGCCTTTGGCAAGGCTAATCTTAGATTGGGAGATGAATTCCGTCTTTTTCTCATCGATTTTTCGGTTGATTTCCCGCTCAAACATTTTCAATTCAAGGGGCTTTGAAATCACCAAAGCGAGTAAAACAGCCAATACTAAACGAGGAATAGCCAGCTTCCACTCTGCCCATGCGTTCTCCTTTTTTCGCATGCTGGATACAATAAATCTATCCAGATTGAAAATCATAAATCCCCAAAGCATTCCGAAAAAGATCGCCGGCCAGACAGATTGGAAAACCGTGAAAAGCGCATATCCTGCAGCCAAAGCTGCCAGCACTCCTGTAAAAAATACGGTGGCACCTATTCCTACATATTTATTAGACTCCGTAGGTGCTCGCTTTAGCAGGGAGAAATTAGCTCCGCTGCAAAACCAGAAAAACTGAGTGAGTTGCTCCATAAAAGGTTGGATGGGGTTGATTGAAATAGATAACGCTAAAACTTATCCAAAAAGATCAAGAGCTAGCCTAATCCCCTTGAAACCACCGAATATGTGATCAAATATCGCATTCCTGGGACAGAAAGACTGTTTTTGACAATTCGTTTATTTTGAATCATGAGACTGAGCATCTTCAGCTTATGTCCGAACTGTACGAAAATGTGCATTGCATGAACGTTTTTGACCAGCCTTAAAAAATGAAAGTGGAGAATGGAGAATTATACCTGAGGTAAAGATCCCGTTGGCTATATTTAGGTTATGAAGTCATCCAAATTCTTTGCGTTTCTATTTCTCCAGATTTTCTACTTTCAGGTAACATTTGCGCAGCAAGTACCTTTTCAGGAGGAAGTCAATCGACTTATCGCAAGGATCGACAGCATTGGCTGGAAAAAAGGAGGAATTGTTTTCACCGGAAGCTCCAGCATCCGAATGTGGAAGAATCTTCAGGAAGAATTTCCAAATGTTCCAATCATCAACACAGGTTTTGGCGGATCCCAGGCGTCTGATTTACTCACCCATTTAGAGGCTTTGGTTCTGCGATATGAACCTATTGCTGTCTTCATTTACGAAGGTGATAATGATGTAAATGCAGGAAAAAGTCCGGAAGTAATCCTGCGGGATCTGGATAAAATCCTCCATCGGCTGAATGATCAGAAGGATGGGATTTCGGTCTACTTCATCGGAGCCAAACCAAGTCCGAGCCGCTGGCAACTGAAAGCCGAATACGAAGCATTCAACAAAGCTTTGGAGCGTTATACCGAAGGAATGATCAATGCAAATTATGTGAATGTCTGGAATCCAATGCTCGATGCAGCCGGTAAACCAAGACCAGAACTATTCCTGGGCGACATGCTTCATATGAAACCTGAAGGCTACAAAATCTGGAAAGAACAAATACGCCCAACTTTGAAAGAGTGGGAAGAAGTCTATAAAAAATGAAAAACATCATCAATCTGGGAATTCAAATCGTCCCAAAAAGCAAATTAATAGACAGCTATTGGCTGGTCGATCAAGCAATCGAAGTGATTCAGAAATCCGGTGTAAAGCATGTCGTCACTCCGTTTGAAACGGTCATGGAAGGCACCCAGGATGAGTTGATGGAAATCGCCAGAGAAGCTCAACAAGCAGTTTTGGATGCCGGTGCGGATGAAGTTTTAGTCTATTACCGCATGCAAATCCGAAAAGACAAGGATGTGAGTATCGAGGATAAAACAGGGAAATATCAATAAATTAATTTCAGATTTTAGGATGAATACAGCTAACCTTTTTTGAGGATCTTCTCTTTTTTGCCAATTACTTTGAGTGGAAGTTTATATCCAACATCCATTAAGTAACCGTTCAGACCAGAAGTACTCACAAACTGAAATGCATTGCCATCGACAATGTAATCGACGTGAATTCTGGAAAAATCCGGAGAAGAAAAATTTCTTGAAACTTTCAGCGTCAGGAAACTTGAGTTGAATACTAACATTTCCGCAAACATTCCTGCATTGAAAAATATCCTTCCATGATCATAATCCGGATCACTGAATTCTATTCCCGTGAATTCATATGTTTTATTATCAACAGTGATGCTGCCACCTGCTCCTGGAGAAGTCCAAAACTGCTCTTTGCTTTGATCCTTTAGAGCTAAAAACCCTGAAAAACTTGGACCTATTCTAAAAGTTTGCTGACTATTGATTGCCAAATGATACTTGAAATTCAATGGAATAACAGGGATACTGTACTGATTCCAGTTCATAAAAAGCGGTTCATAACCTGCATAATTGAATTGATAATTATTGTTTGCACTGAAATACCCATATCCGGTTTCAAGTGAAAATTGGTTTCGGGTAAATCCAACAATAGCCTGAAACTGGCCAGATAAATTTGAATATCCGTAATCATTCTTTTTAAACTCTTCTTTTTTCCGACCTCCTGAGTACAACATAAAATACCAGCCATCTTCCATCGCTAATTCATGCTTCATACTCATCTTCTCGTTGTAAAACCTTCGTGGCAGCTGACGCTCCTCCGTTCCCCAACCATTGCCGTTAATTCCGTATCCGGCAAACAGACCCAAATAAGAACCTCTGCTTTTTGCGACAACTACATGACTTAAATCTCCATTGTAAAACACCGGAGCATTCATTTGGTCCATAATTCGAAGTCCCTTTTGATAGCGTAGCCCCAATAAAAAGTAATTTCTCCTTTGATTGTAGATTTTCATCCCAGCCTCAATCCTTAACCCAAATCCAATATCATTCAAGCTTTTCAATCCTAAAGGATAGCCTTCAAAACTCCCCTTGTCACTTTTTCCATAGCGATTCAAAAACTCCGGGCTATTGATAATACTTAAACCTGGCTGAATGAAATATGCGGATTTAAACCCGTGGAAATTATACCTGGCTCCCAAAGCTAATAATGGCAATCCATCAGTGGAGTAACCTGTAATAACAACTGTATCCTGAACAAAACTTGCTCGGGTTCCAGTACCAAGATGCCTTTTAAAAAACTCCAACTGAGCATTCAATTGCCACTTAGTGCCCAGACTTTTCAAATATCCTACACCGACATGCCAACTGAGTGGGTTTGCCGTAACGAGATAATCGTTTGAAGGAAAAACCTCTGTGGGTAAAAAAGCCTGAGAAGGTCCTCCATAAAATTCAAAAGCTGATTTTTCCTGGGCATTAGAAAAGTTAATAGCCAGAAAGAAAAAAAGGATAGTATAAGTCGATTTCATAAAGATTGAATTTCGACATAAAACTCCCTTTTAAACTAAATATTATTCAAAAACTAAAAATAATTTTTAGAACTGAAAAGAAAGCCCCAAAATCACCTGCTCAGACTTGAAATCAGTTCCTCCCTGAATGACCCGATCGAATGAGATTTTTTGATCGTTGAATTCCCTTTCGTAGCGCAAATCCAAGCCAACCGGACCAAGATTAAGACCGAGTCCAAACTGATATCCAAATCTTAGCCTTTCATTGGATTCTCCATCCAGCATTGCAGAAAAATTATCATCGAGCGTGTAATGAAAGGATGGTCCACCAAGAACACTTACAACCTTGAAAAGGTGAATTCCTGCCAGAACAGGAGCATCTAATCGCTGTGATTTGATCTCACCAATTCCGGTTTCCAATTTGGTTTGGGTGTAAATCAATTCTGGTCTTAGAAAAAGATCGTATCCTCCCAGTTTGTAGAAAACTCCTGCGTGATAACCCATCGTGGCACCCGGGTTTTTCCAGATTGTTTCCGCATCCTGAAAATACTTTCCGGAGGTATTGTAATTCAGCCCTGCCTTGACACCGAATCCGGAACCCTTGTGCTGAGCAGTTGCCGGAATAGAAATGAAATAAAGCATTCCCACAAGCAGAGTCATTAGATGCAAATTTTTCATAGTCGATCGGGTTAAATTAGCTGTTTGTCTATTTGGTTCGTTGAAATGCAAGCTGGATGACAATCCATCTTTAGATTCTACTCGTAATTGCTTAAAATTATATTTAAGATCATTTAATTAGACGAAGTGAAACAGAATGAGTCTTCATCATGTTTCCTTTATCAAAACAATGACCAGAATTGCGGGTCAACTCAAAAAAGGCGAAAAACTCAAATGAATCACTCAAATAAATTATTTGCAAGCATGCTAAGTTTACTCCTGGGCTTTTTAATTGCCTGCGGCAATCCCCCTTCGGAAACGGAAGTTTCTCAATCTGAACAAGAGAAAATCAGTGAATACAAAGGGCAGACTCAACTGGCAACTTTTGCCGGAGGTTGTTTTTGGTGCGTTGAGGCTCCTTTCGAAGGAATTGATGGCGTAGTCGCTGTTGTCTCCGGCTATTCCGGAGGGAAAGAAAAAAATCCTACTTACGGAGAAGTGAGTGCAGGCAAGACTTCTCATAGGGAATCTGTTCAAATCACGTTCGATCCAGAGATTATCAGCTATGCCGAATTGGTGGACATTTTCTGGCAAACCTATGACCCGACTGACGTTGGTGGCTCTTTTTACGACCGGGGAACTCAGTATGAGTCAGCTATTTTCTATCACGATTCAGCGCAAAAAAAGGTAGCAGAAGACTCAAAGGCAACTTTGGATAAATCCGGAAAGTTTGAAAAGCCGATTGCTACTCCAATCATCAAATACAGCAATTTCTACGCTGCTGAAGAATATCACCAAGACTATTACAAAAAGAGTCCCACCGAATATTATGCTTACAGAAACGGTTCAGGAAGAGATGCATTTATCAAAGCACATTGGCCTGAATTAAGCGAAAAGAAATACCCTAAAAAATCAAAAGAGGAGCTGAAGAAAACCCTCACTGACTTACAGTACGAAGTGACAATGGAAAATGCAACAGAGTTTGCTTTTCAGAATGATTACAATGGCAATAAGGAAGCTGGAATCTATGTGTGCATTGTTTCAGGTGCACCTCTTTTTAGCAGCAAAGACAAGTATGAATCAGGTTCCGGCTGGCCAAGTTTTTCCAAGCCAATCGATGCAAGAATCATCGACAAGCCCGTGGACAATGATTTGGGAATGACACGGGTTGAAGTCAGAAGTAAACTTGGAGAAAGCCATGTCGGGCATGTGTTCTACGATGGTCCTGCTTCTACAGGATTGAGATATTGCATGAATTCGGCAGCAATGAAATTCATCCCCAAAGCAGAGATGGAGGCAGCAGGATACGGAGAGTTTGTTTGGTTGGTGGATTGATTTTTTCGAAAAGGCTGCTCAATCGGGTAGCCTTTTTTATTGAATTTTTCTAAAAGTGAGATTGATCCGGGGCCGCAATGACTTTGCTGTTTTCGGAATTTGATGCTCCCAATGGTGCTGACTGCTTCCGCCCATGATCACCAGGCTGCCATGGTCCAAAGGCAGTTTCAGCTTTAACTTTTTCTCTGCATAATGGCGAATCTGAAACTCGCGGGTCTCTCCAAAACTTACAGATGCGATGGTAAGATTTGGGCCTAAAACAGCCTCATTATCCCTGTGCCAACCCATGGAATCTTTTCCATCGCGGTAATAGTTCAGCAAAACGTGCGTGTAACATGTCTCTGATTTTTCCTCAACTCTATGTTTAATTTCAAGTAAAAAATCTATCCAAACCAATGGCTGCATAATAATCCCGGAATACCCATAAGGCTTTTCAGTATTACCATAAAGAGCCGTTAGTCTTGGCTGCATGATTGTCTTCCCAAAAATCTTAATAGGTTCCTGCTTCCACTCAATTTGGTTTTTGAGTTTTTCGAAGAATTGATCAGCTTCATCTTTCCGGAAGAAATCACTGAAGTAACGAGTCTCTCCATCAAACGGAAGGAGATTTTTCAGAAGAAATTGAGAATAAACCGGATTGCATATTTCCCAAACAGCCTATGCTTTATTATGGTTATAGTTTTTTTCTAAGTATCTGATTTTTAAATCAGCCAATTTTTATCTTTAGGTAACTTTAATCTTGGATATGAAAAAATTTGCATGGATTTCTGGTTTGATCCTGATCGTTATTTTTGGAATATTTTTTTGGTGGAAATTCTACTTCGTTTTCGGAGAAGGAGTGAAAGCCGGGAGCCTTAATTACTTCGTAAAGAAAGGCGTAATATTCAAAACCTATGAAGGCCGGGTGGTTCAGGAAGGATTTCAAAGTCCCACTGCAGGAGGCCTTCAAAGCAATGAATTCCGTTTTAGTGTTATAGACGACGATGTAGCTTTTGAGTTGGAGAGATCTTCCGGAAAGCACGTGGAGCTTCGATACAAGGAGTATAATGGAATACTTCCCTGGAGGGGCACCAGCAACTTTGTGGTGACAGAGGTTCTTTCATCAAATGAATCGGGCAAAGCTGACGCATCAACTTTGCCCTATACAAAATAATTAAGGTCTGGTCCAGTAATCTACCACCATTACTTTATCCAGGTGTGGACCCAAAAGGGCACCAAAATCCTTGTGAGAAGGATGTGGTAAATATGCATCACGATCAGCATCCGAATGGAATGTCAACGTAAATGCATGGGTTAAACCCTGATTTAATCCTTCAGGACTTGAATTAGTGCCCCATTCAAAACTTTTGATTCCGTCAATTTTGTTTTGCAACTCTCTGAATGCATCAACGACAGATTTAACATCTTCCGGAGTCGAAGTCTCTTTGAAACTGAAAAACACCACGTGCCTAAGGACAGAATCAGGTTCGGCAATAGTTACTTTTTCTTCAATCATCACTTCTTGGGTTTGATTTTGATTTTCCTGATTGCATGCCAGCAACAGGATGATCGGTAAAAACAGGATTATTTTTTTCATGGTGGTATAATTTGAGTTCAAACTAAGAATAAAACCTGGCTTTTACCGAAAAAATGGGCTGATTTTTTAAATTCAATAAGCCAAAGAATTTAAACCGCTACCAATTATGAAAGTCGCATGCTTTAGTACAAAGTCTTATGATAAAGAAGGTTTTGATCGCCTCCTACCAGAATATGCACATGAATTTTTCTATCTCGAAGCTAAACTAGATGAAAAGACTGTCTCCCTTGCGGAAGGTTTCGATGCAATATGTTCTTTTGTCAATGATCATTTGGATGAAACTGTTTTAAAGAAAATGGCCGAGATGAAGATAAAAAATATCGTTTTGAGATGTGCAGGCTATAATCAAGTAGATTTAAAAATGGCTACTGAATTGGGCATTCGGATTTGCAGAGTGCCTGCATACAGTCCTGAAGCAGTTGCCGAGCATGCTGTAGCTTTATTGCTGACACTAAGCCGAAAAACTCACAAAGCATATAATCGTGTCCGGGAAAATAACTTTTCCCTCGAAGGACTCACCGGTTTCAACATCAATGGTAAAACGGTTGGGGTAATTGGAACCGGGGCTATCGGATCAGCTTTTTGCAGGATAATGAAAGGCTTTGGCTGCAAGATTCTGGCTTATGATCTGTATGAAAATAAAGACTTGAAAAATTCCGGCGTTACATATGTTTCACTTGAGGATCTACTTAAACAAAGTACTATTATTTCCCTCCATTGCCCCCTTACCCCTGAAACGCAACACCTGATTAACGGCAAAACACTTTCTATGATGCCTGAAGGAGTAGTATTGATTAATACTAGCCGGGGAGCACTGATAGAAACAAAAGCTGTTATCAGAGCTTTGAAAAAAAGGAAGGTTGGATATCTCGGAATAGATGTATATGAGCAGGAAGAGCATATTTTCTTTCAAAATCTTTCAGAAGAAATTCTGATGGATGAGGAAATAGCCCGATTAATGACTTTCCCGAATGTCCTTATTACAGGTCACCAGGCATTTCTTACAAGAGAAGCTTTGGCACAGATATCCAGGGTTACTTTGGAAAACCTTAATGAATTGGAAAAAGGCGGTTTACTTTCCAACGAAATAAAATGGGTTGAGAAAATTAAGAATTAAAGAGATTAGAAAAATAAATGCCTGTAAATCATAGATCTACAGGCATTATTTAAAATTTCTGTTTCGGGAAAACCCGAGTTGAAATTACTTTACAACTTTAACGTTAACTGCGTTAACGCCTTTTTTACCTTGTACAAGGTCATAAACAACGCGATCGTTTTCACGGATTTCGTGTACCAAGCCAGAGTGGTGTACGAATACATCTTCACTTGAGTCTGCTGGTGTAATGAAACCAAAACCTTTGGTTGTGTTAAAGAATTTTACTGTTCCTTCATTCATGATTACTAACTTTTAAATTTGGTGTTTTTATTAAATTTGTTTTGATAATTCGGAGTTACTGGTTTATCCCCATCCGGTGGTGTTTCGCTGATATTTCCAAACTCATCTACATAAGCCATCATATCTTCTAACTTCCCGCTTTTCGGATCCTCTTTTCTTGATAATTTCTTCTCAAGCTTGTCTTTTTGCTTCCTCTTTTTTAATTCTGCTTTTTGCTTCTTAATGAATGTGTTCTGATTTTTTGACATTTCAGCTATTTTAATTGACAAATGTAATGGCACGTCCAGTTTTCCCTGCACGACCAGTCCGGCCGATTCTGTGGATATAGCTATCCATAGACATTGGAAGCTGATAGTTGATCACATGGGTCACGTCAGCCACGTCTATACCTCTGGCGGCTACATCAGTAGCCACCAGGACTCTGGTTGTTCCGTTTTTGAACTCTTCAATAGTCTTGTTACGGAAGTTTTGCGATTTATTTCCATGAATAAGGCCTGATTTAATACCTGTCTCATTCAATTTCTTACTCAATCTGTCTGCAAGTCTTTTGGTCTCTGTGAAAATGATCACTCGATCCATTGTTTTGTCCTTGAACAAACCAGCCAGCATTTCAAACTTATCTCTTCCTTCAGGAACTCGTATAGTTTCCTGCTCTACATTTTCGCTTGTCGTTCCCCCTGAATTGATTTTCACAACCACAGGATTGTCGAGCAAGCCATCGATCAATGCTTTTTGTGAAGGCTCCAAAGTAGCCGAGAAAAGCATTGTCTGACTTCTTTTAGTCATCGCATTCACGAGCTTTTTCACATCGTGAACAAAGCCCATATCCAGCATTCTGTCAAACTCATCCAATACTAACGTATTGACTTGGTTCAATTTAAGAAGTTTTCGATCATAAAGATCCAACAATCTTCCCGGAGTACCTACTATTACGTGAAGTTTCCTGTTTAATGACTTAAAGTCTGAATTAATGTTCGTACCACCGATGAAAGTAGCAGAATAAAGATTCATTCCTTTACTAAGAGTTTTAAACTCTTCTTCAATCTGCAAAGCCAATTCTCTTGTAGGAGTTACAATCAGCGCAGTGAATTGCTGCTGGTCTGCTTTAGCATGCTCGATGATTGGAATCAAAAAGGCTCCTGTCTTTCCAGATCCTGTATTTGATATCCCCAGAAGATCTCTTCCTTCCATTAAAGGAAAGATTGATTGCTCCTGGATGTTTGTCATGCTTTCATAACCTTTATCCTTCAGGTTCTTCAAAAGAGTTGGCTGAAGATTAAGTTTCGTGAAAGGTGTTTCTGATCTAAAACCGGCTTGTCCGCTGGGCTGAGCCTTTTTGACAAGTAGTTTTGCATCCAAGGTAGATTCCTTTTTTTTCTGCACTGGTCTTGGACCGGGGCTAGGATTTCTTTTTGGATTGGTTGATTTATGTCTGTTATTGGTATTCATAAGGAAAATTAAAAGGCTTTTACCGGCTCTAGTTTCTCGTTTCCAAGTAGATAAAGCATTTTTAAATGGTCTTTTACAGCCAGAAAAAATGTGGGCTTTTCAAAATAAGGTACGTTAAACTCTTCCGCTGTGGCCTTTACGATTGGCGCGATATTGCGATAATGAACATGGCAAATATCAGGGAAAAGATGATGTTCGATTTGGTGGTTCAAACCACCAATGAACCAAGAGAAGACATTTGAGCCTGGAGCGAAGTTACAAGTAGTAATCATCTGGTGAAGCATT
The DNA here is from genome assembly GCA_036676605.1 of Algoriphagus sp. GTDB lineage: Bacteria > Bacteroidota > Bacteroidia > Cytophagales > Cyclobacteriaceae > Algoriphagus. The sequence goes on along the minus strand of JAKFCO010000132.1, from coordinate 23,071 downwards.
CGCTCACCTTCAACTACTCCATGCTCATCCGGAAGTGGAAACTCTACTTCAGGAACAATATGTGCTGTCTGGAATACCGAAGTAATAATCAGACCAGTAATAAAATGCATTACCAAGTGAGCCAATAAAATCATCCCAATTGAAAAGGGAGAGAAAATTACCGGCAAGACAATCGTCATGATGTAATAACCTATCTTCCAGGCAATAAGCTCTAATAAAGCATTTCGGTAACCATTTTTACCTTTTACCAGACCTTTGTCATGATATCTTTTCAGACGGATAAAGTCTTTAGCTGTCACCCATGAAACAGTAGAAAGTCCGTAGAAAATCCATGCATACAAATGCTGGTATTTATGAAGACTATTTTGCGCTGCGTTCGGGGAGAATCTTAAGAAGAATGGAGCATTAATATCATCATCATGCTCATCAATATTGGTGTAGCTATGGTGAAGTACATTGTGCTGAATTTTCCAGACAGTTGCGTTAGCCCCAATCATATTAAGAGTATAACCCAATAAACGATTGACTGTAGGATTTTTTGAGTAGGTACCATGAATGGCATCATGCATTACGCCCATACCTATACCAGCCATCCCGAGACCCGCGACAATGAAACAGGCAAATAATTGCCATGTTGTTGAGGCTACTCCTGTAATAACAAGAATGAAAGGGAGGATAAACATCGTGAGCATGACGAAGGTCTTTATGACCATTTCACGATTGGCATACTTGGATCGGTTTGTGGATTGGAAATATCCATAAACCCTTTTCCGAAGGGTGATAGAGAATTCAGATAATTCTGATTCTGAGAATTTTACTGTCTTAATAATACTGTAATTGAAATTGTAAATACTAACTGTTCCCGTGGGATTTACTCTGCAGGTTTTAATTCGGGATTTGACAGTGTCAAAATTTGAATTAAAAAAGTAGAAAGATGAAGAATTAAAACCTTTGCAAAGGGGAAACTCTTGAATTTGCTACTTAAGCAGGTTGATAATCAACGCTAACTCTATTTTCAAGTATAAGAGATGGCTCGTATTAATCAGAGCTCTTATGGGTACAAAGGTAATCAGCAGATTTTGCAAATCCTAATTTATTGCAGAATCACTCTTTTTACCCTTCCTCCGGATTTATTCACTCTCAAGAATGAAAAGGATACCGGATTGGCTTATTAAAGAATAAATAGCTTCAATAAGTTCAAATTCATATTAATTCAATTTCCAATTCGCAATTGCATTAATATGAATCATCTCGACTTTGTTGTACCGCTGATTTGGAGTTAGAACAGGATCTCCCAGCGCTTCCTTATTCATCATTAACAAATGAAAGTTCACGTTTTTTACAAACTCGGGCTTGTATTTCAACCCCAGGTTTATTTGTCGATACGATGGAAATGCATATTTATTAGCTGCTGCATCTCCTATGTCGGAGAGCCAATGGTAACCCAAATGGGCATAAACCTGAAATTGATTTTTCGGAAAACGATACTCTGCATACGCTACTACCGCATCTACATCTTCGAAACCCTCATTCCTTTCTCTTGGCACAAAAGTATACCAAGCATCTTTTCCCCATTCCCGGGGACTAAGCCAGCGACCTGACCCTCCTACTTTCGTGTAGTTTAGATGTGTGATCCACTTTGGGTTAGAGTAGCCAATCCTGCCGGAAATAGCCCAGTTTTTGTCCTTCGGATCTTTATATCCCAGGGATGGATCAGAATTTCCTCCTTTCCCTATTCCATGCTGGAATCCGGCTTGCAATCCCAAAAGGATTTTATCTTTTTTTCCGTCGACTAACCAGTTTCTTTCCCAGCGACTCCAATAGGTACTCGATATATTCTGTACCAAAGTTTGAGAGAAATTCAGTTCACTGCCTTTAAGTTTATGATTGATTTCCCAAATTCCGATCCAATCACTTTCAGTATTGCCAAAGTATTTAGATGATTTTCCATCCACACTTCTCCCAACCGGATAAATACTTACTGTCTCTCCGATATCAAACCATGGACTGCTTCCTCGGACGCTCATTCTTCCGATTCCCCAGACAGTAATTTTCCACTTTTCAGTTGGTAAAAACCAAGCGTTCAAGCCTTCCACTGCAGTGGGCGAAAGCCTGCCGTCCTGAGCATTGATCCAATCAGAATTAATTCCCATTCGACCCGCTTTTGCGCCCCATTTTGAATTGGAATACTCAATGGAGAATGTCTCGAGCTTCCCGAAAAACTTATCTTCAGTATCTAATAGGTCAAAAAGGCCTGTTTCGTAGCGATTACCCTGACCCGTAAGCGGATCGGGCGCTGAAATGTCGGAACTCCAGATATTGGCAAAGGTCCTGTATCCAATATAAAATTTGAAATTCTCACGATAGGTCAATTTTCCACCAAGATTTAACGAAGCCCCCAAAGCATAATCATCCTTGAAATCATCTGGATAAGTGGTACTCATCCAAAACGTGCGGAAATGGATGTCAGGAGCGAAAATGAGAGCTTTTTCTGATTCCTGCGAAAAACTGAATAACGGGAAAATTAGAAAAAAGCCAAGCCAAATAAACCTCATTTAGCCTTTGCTTTGGCTTCTTTGATCGGCTTGAATGGACCGAACTTATGTTGCTCCTCAGAGAATTCATCACTGAATGGTCCAAAAGGATGATCCATTGGCTTTTTAGAAATATCCGGCCAATCTTGAGTGATGTCTTTTTTAGGCCTCTCCATGCTATTCACATAAGCTGCCAAATCCCAGGCTTCTGCATCAGAAAGAATCGGGTTTTCATACGTAGCCCCCAAAGGCATGTTTGCTTTTACATAGCCTGCAAATCTGGAAAGTCTGAATAAACCTGCTCCATCATTGTAACTATTTTCCCCCCATAGGGGCGGGTATATATATCCGGAATCGTCCGGCTTTGGCATTCCTTGTCCTTCTGACATATGGCAGCTTTGACATAGGTTATCATAGACAGTTTTGCCCTTAATCGGATCTGCTGCCCGATCCAGAAGAGGAACTTCATATATGCCCGAACCTTTTGGAGACTCACCTTTGGGCACGTCTTTTCCAACCCACTCGATATAAGACACCATGGCTTTCATTTCCTTGCTGTTTTTTTCCAGAACTTCTCCATTCAGACTTCGCTCAAAGCAATCATTGATTCGCTTAGGAATATCTTCAGATTGGCCAGATCTGGCTCTTATTTTAGGATAAGTAGAGAACACAGCCGAATAATTATTACCCAAAGGCACTGTTCCGGCCAGCAAATGGCAGTTTTGGCAATTCATCCCATTGGACATTTTGCGCACTTTTCCATTTGGTCCAAGGTATTCCGCAGTATTCGCAATCAGCTCTTTTCCGTATTTAATATCGGCAGCATTCGGCTCGGCATCGACAGTGGCCCAATCGGGAGCTTTCCACATTCCAGCCGGATCGACCAAAGCCTTGACAACCGGAACTTTCGCAACGGTCTGGATTTGTTCCTCCTTTTCTGCCAATGGCGGCAATTCTACCCGGGAATAAGTGAGGTAAACCGTGACTCCAATTATTCCAACCAAAGCGGTGGCAAGAACCAGGAGTGTTATTTTTTTGAAGAAAGGTTTAGGTAGTTTGTTCATAGTTCGAAATCTTGATACAAAAATCAGAATTTGAATAACCCGATGATGTGACTTGAATCACATCCACGCAAATAAACCAGAGAACATTCTTTTAACAAATCCTACAAAAAAATTGATCCCAAATCATCTCTCAAAAACCGGGAAAATGTTAAAGTACAGTTATTCCAAAAAACAGAATTTATTAAACGAGTTAGTCAACTATGCCAAAACTTCCGAAGAGGACGTTCTTTCATTCCTTACCTCTGGCAAGCAAGACAAGTTTCTCGCCAACTAAGCCTTGCACAAGCATTCCTGCTTCTGTTTTCCAAAGGCTAAGGCTCACTTCGTCACCCAGAATGCACTCGGCCTGATAATTAATAAGAAGCTCATTCGCAGAGAAGTTATTTTCCCGAAGAATATTTTCCACCCAAAGGATATAGCTCGTATTATTTACATGATTATTCAAGTCCAGGTCAGAATACCGCACTTTCAATGTTTCCTGGTAGATTTCTCCTCCATGAATTCTGATTTTCTCAGGCTGCCAATCCGGTTTTTGAGTTGGATCAAAAAGATGAGCGGGCAAAACAACCTCTGGGCGCTGTGTCCTTTTGGTTTCGGTATGGAGCAAAAGCCAGGAGGACATTGCTTTGACCAAGACCTCACCATTTGAGTCTAAAATCAAAAATTCACGAAACGCAAAAAGTTTATCTGCACCTCTTCCGGCAGTAAAAGCCTGAATTTTTTCTCCCCAGGTCGGAGATTTTTCCACTCGGATATCCAGTCGGGAAAGAACCCACATCAAGTTTGATTCCATCAGATTCCTTCCAAAATCAGCCGAATCAGCATGCCTCCAGGCGATTTCCTGAAGGAAATCTGCCAAAGAGGTTAGACTGATTTTTCCGTCAGGATGAACCTGATAGGATCCTACCTGAAAAGGAAGTGAATATTGAAAAGAATCACCTAAACTCATATATCTGTATCAGAAGCGTTTGCTTCGCTGGAGAAAAACACTTGTTTTCGAATTGTCGCAAGTAAGACAATTCCGAGTCCGTTGATTGCTATCATGGCAAATGACAATGGAAGACTGAATAACTCCGCCACAAAACCGATTAATGGAGGACCAATCAAAAATCCGAAAAAGGAAATGGTAGAAACCAGAGCCAAAGCAACACTGGGAGAATACAATTTGGATCGACCGGCGATACTATAAGAAACAGGTATAATCGAAGCCACTCCCAAGCCAACTAATAAAAACCCGAAAGTTGCCACATAGACCGTTGGAATTGCGACGGTCAATGAAAGTCCCAGAAAAATCAGAAAGCCACTTACCTGAAGCACTGCAACTTTCCCAAAACGCACAACCACTTTGTCCGTAATGAACCTTCCGGAAGCCATAGCTCCCATAAAAGCTACATATCCCAAAGCCACTAAAGATGGCTCAGCCTCAATTACTTTTTTGAAATAAACACCGCTCCAGTCAAACATACATCCTTCGCACATCATCCCGAGAAATGCAATCAATCCAATTCTCAGAAGCAAATCATCGGGCCTTCTCAAGACCAATCCACCACCGTCTGAAGCTTTTTCCTCTTTAACTAAATAACCCTGGGCCAACACAATAATCAGAAATGAAATTCCCATCACAACACCAAAATGACCAGCCGGAGAGAAATTAAAAAAGATCAATCCGGCACCAAGACCTGCACCGGTGAATCCCGCCATACTCCACAACCCGTGAAAGGATGCTAAAATGCTTTTGCCCATCTGATCTTCCAAATCAAGGGCCTGCGTGTTGAGAGAAATATTCATGATATTCCCCAACATCCCAAAAAGGATCAGGACAGGAACGAGTAAATAGGTATTGGGACATAACCCAATCAATGGAAGAGTCATCGCGTAAACGAAACTCCCAATCATGATGACTCTTCGACTGCCATAATGATGAACTGACCAGCCGGCGATAGGAAGCCCAAGCATAGATCCTAGCGGAAGAAAAAGCAATAAAGTGCCCAATTGACCTTCGGAAAGCTGAAACTTAGCTTGAATGTCCGGGATTCTGGCAGCCCAACTCGAAAAGCAGAGCCCAATGAAAAAGAACATGCTTCCAAGTGCAGTTCTTCTTTTGGATAATAGATTCATAACAATGAATAGGATTAAAAGGCCTACAAAAGTACTGAACATTGAACTAAAATCCTGAATAGATTCAGTATCCGACCGGAAACTATTTAACTTCCGTCAGGTTATTTACAAAAGAAAAATTATGGAATTCGTGATCGTTGGTTCTATTCTGGTTGTAATTATCATTATGATCAGAGTGATAATCAAAAAAGTATTTGAATAAAAAAAGTCGCTTACTAATTCAGCAAGCGACTTTTTGATTTAAATAATCCCTGTTTAGTTGGGTAGTTTATCCGAGAATTTGCCGTAAACCCAAGTACCGGCAATAGCTGAAAGAAAGGTGATGAAAATAACGGTGAATCCGCTTCCAATCTGAGCAAACAAAGGTCCCGGACATGCTCCGGTCAATGCCCAACCCAATCCGAAGATAAACCCTCCAATTATTTGACCTTTTCTAAATTCCTTGGTTGGAATATTGATAGCCTCTCCATGTATAGTTTTAATCCCTAATCGCTTAATGAGCTGGATAGAAATAATACCAGTCACAATCGCTGATGCTATTACTCCATACATAAAGAAGGACTGAAGTCTGAACATTTCCTGAATTCTGAACCAGGAAATAATTTCTGCCTTTACGAATACGGTCCCGAAAATCACTCCAATAATCAAATACTTGATCAGCTCAAGACCCTTGTCGTGATCCACTCTTGAGTTTGGCGCATCGCAAACGTCTGCTTTTATTTTTTTTTCTAATACTTTCATTTTGTCTCGATTTAGAATCCTGCCAACTTCATTAAAGGTTCCATGATCACATGAGTCATCAAAAATCCTCCAATCATGAAGAAAGTCGTCGCAACCAATGATGGCCACTGCAAGGAACTAATCCCCATAATGGCATGACCTGATGTACATCCACCGGCGTATCGGGTACCGAATCCTACCAGAAATCCTCCAATCACAAAGAACAAAAGTCCTTTGCCCGTGAAGAGATTCTCCCAGCTGAAGATATCTGCTGGTAATAAGCCTGAGAAATCAGTGATGCCTATTGCAGAAAGTTCTGCCTGAGTTTGCTCAGCAATCACAATTTCATTTGGATTGGCAAGGAATGTAGTGGCAACGAAACCACCAATGAGGATACCCACTACGAAAAGCAGGTTCCACATTTCCTTTTTCCAGTTGTAGGTGAAAAAAGGAATACCGGCCGGAATACACGCAGCACACACGTGGCGAAGAGATGAGGAAATACCGAAGGACTTGTTTCCCACGATAAGCAGTGCAGGCACTGTAAGCCCAATCATTGGTCCGGCCACGTACCAAGGCCAAGGTTGGGTAATCCACTCCATGAATTGATTCATATTTTTTCTTTTTGAATACTTTTTGATTTTCCCAAAAGCCTTACCTAAGGAATTTTAACAACAAGATCTAATTGATCCTAAGTTTCATGCTTTTAAGAAATTTACCACTCAATACTTCAGAAACAAACTAAATTTCTGAACAAAGTTGGCAATGATTTGGCAATTTACCCTGTGACATTCGTCACATCGTCCTTTTTAAATTAAAAATGGCAGGCCTTTGTGCCTGCCATTTTTAATTTAAGCAACTTTTCTCTCTTCTCAATTAAAGTAATGTAGTTGGGCAAACGTAGTCCGTTACCTTAAACTTCTCTGATTCTTTGATCACTTTGAATCCACCAGCGATATCGATCAGGTTGTCAAAACCTCTTGCTCTTAGGGCAGAATTGAATATCATTGATCTGTATCCGCCGGCACAATGCACGTAATAAGTTTTGTCTCTGTTGATTTTCAACATGCTGTCATTTAGATAGTCCAGAGGAGCATTTTCAGCATTTATAACGTGCTCAGACAGGTATTCTGAATTTTTTCTGACGTCCAGAATATTGATATCAGGATTGTGTTCTTTGATTTTAGCCAGTTCATCTACTGTGACTGAAGTGATTTGATCTACCTCATGTCCTGCTCCTTTCCAAGCCTCGATTCCACCTTTCAAATATCCAAGTGCGTGATCGTAGCCCACACGAGCCAATCTGGTAATTACTTCTTCTTCTTTTCCTTCATCTGTGATTACCAAAATCTCCTGCTTCACATCCGGGATCATAGCTCCCACCCATACAGCAAAGCTTCCATCGATTCCGATGTTTACTGAATTTGGAACAAAGCCCTTAGCGAAAACTTCCGGATCTCTTGTATCAAGGATCAATGCGCCTGTTTCATTGGCAGCAGCTTCAAACTCAGCAGGAGAAAGTGGTCTGATTCCTCTTTCCAAAACCGTATCGATGCTGTCATATCCCTGAATATTCATCATCACATTCTGGGGGAAATAAGCAGGAGGCGGAGTAAGACCGGTTAGTACTTCTTTGATAAATTTCTCTTTAGTCATCTCCTGAAGAGCATAATTGGTCTTCTTTTGATTTCCAAGAGTATCAGAAGTTTCTTTACTCATGTTTTTGCCACATGCGCTGCCGGCTCCGTGAGCAGGATAGACGATCAAATCGTCAGACAAAGGCATCAGTTTATCTCTCAAAGAATCGTACAAATGCGCTGCAAGCTTATCCTGGGTCAGATCTGCTATTACTTTCTGAGCCAAATCAGGTCTTCCCACATCACCAATAAACAAGGTGTCACCTGTGAAAATTGCCTCCTCTTTACCCTCCTCATTGATCAATAAGTAGCAAGAGCTCTCCATGGTATGACCCGGAGTGTGGATCAGCTTTATTTTTATTTTTCCAAGGGTGAATACCTGGTTGTCTTCAGCGATGATCGCATCGAAACCTAATTTCATCCCGGTTGGGCCATAAACAATCTTTGCTCCGGTTTTGGCTGCCAGATCCTGGTGGCCGGAAACGAAATCAGCATGGAAGTGTGTCTCAAACACATACTTGATTTTAGCGTTTCTTCTCTCTGCTTTTTCAATGTATGGCTGAACCTCTCTCAGTGGATCGATCACTGCAGCTTCTCCGTCTGATTCGATGTAGTATGCTCCTTGAGCAAGACATCCGGTGTAGATTTGTTCGATTAACATATGGTCTTATATTTCATGGTTTCAGTTAAAATTTTGTCAAAAATATAGGGCTAAGCTTTTTCTTAAAATGACTTTTATCACATTCGGATCAGGCTTTTGCCGGAATATTACTTTCAATGGATTTGACTAGTTGATGGGAAGGAACTACTCCGGATTCTCTCCAAAGGATTTTTCCTTTTTGGAACAGGATCAAAGTGGGCACACCCCGCACTTGAAATTTGCTGGCAGCTAATGGGTTTTTGTCCACATCCACTTTTACAATTTTCACTTTCTCTCCCATCTTCTTGGCTGTATCTTCCAGAATTGGCTGCATCATTTTGCAAGGCCCGCACCAGGTAGCAAAGAAATCCACCAATATAGGTGTGTCCCCATCGATCAATTCTTGAAATGTTTTAGGTTGCTCGTTCATAGCTTCACTGTTTAAATGACAAAACAAAAATAGGTTGTGCAGGAGTTCGAATCAGTAATAATTATCACATGAGATAATGAGAGATCTGAGGTCAAAACTTTTAAAAAGTGCTAAAAAGTCCTGACATGGAGATAATTTATTTATTTTCGTCTCTCTAATTATCTTCTTAATGCTCAATTACAAGCAAATAAATAACCTGACCGGTTGGGTCATTTTTTTGGTAGCCACCCTGGTCTATATCCTTACAGTCGAACAAACAGCAAGTTTCTGGGATCCGGGAGAGTTTATCGCCGTGTCTTACAAGCTACAAGTTCCTCACCCTCCGGGAGCTCCGTTCTTCCTTTTAGCGTATCGGATGTTCAGCGTTTTTGCCTTTGGTGACCCGCTTGAGATAGCCTATTGGATGAATGTGGGCAGTGCTGTGTTTTCAGGATTTACAATTCTGTTTCTATTTTGGTCCATCACTCTATTCGGAAGAAGGCTCTTCAAAATCGAAGAAGGCAAGGAAGACAAAGGCCAGATCATCTCCCTTATGGGCGCAGGAATTGTGGGTTCCCTGGTTTACACTTTCTCAGATAGCTTCTGGTTTTCAGCAGTTGAGGCGGAAGTTTACGCCATGTCCTCCTTCTTTACTGCAATTGTGATCTGGGCTTTCCTGAAGTGGGACGTGATCAAAGATCCAAAAGAGGAAAACCGCTGGATGATTTTCATCGCTTATCTGGTTGGGCTTTCCATCGGAGTTCACTTGCTGAATCTGGTCACTTTACCAGCCTTGGCACTGATCTATTATTTCAAAAAATATCACAAGCCAAATCTGAAAGGCGCCATTTTCGCCATGTTCCTCGGTGGTATTGCTCTGATTATCATCAACAACCTGATCATCCCCGGTCTTCCAAGTTTGGCGGGATCAATGGAAATTTTCTTTGTAAATTCCCTTGGACTTCCGTTTGGAGCCGGGATAATTTTCTTTGCTATTCTGTTTTTGGGTACTTTATTTTTTGCTTACCGATATTCAAGAATCAATGAAAAAGCAATCCTGAATACAGTCTTGCTTTCTCTGGTCTTCATTCTGATTGGTTATGGATCTTATGCATTGATTGTGGTCCGTGCGAATCAGGATCCCATCATCAATGAAAATGGTCCAAGTGATATCGTTAGTTATGTTTCTTACCTAAAGCGTGAGCAATACGGCTATAGACCGTTGCTACACGGACAGTATTTCACCGCCCAACTCATAGATCAGGAAGAAGGTGACCCGGTTTACATGAAGGGAAAAGATAAGTATGAAATCGTGGACTATGAATTGAAAAACACATACGATCCTACGAAAACGACTATTCTTCCAAGAATCTATTCTACTCTGGAAAATCACAAACGAATCTACCGATCCAAACTTGGGCTTCGAGAGGGTCAGGAACCAACATTCGGAGATAACCTTTATTTCATGTTTACTCACCAGTTGGGGCACATGTACTGGAGATATTTTATGTGGAATTTCTCGGGCCGTGAAAGTGATTTTTCTGATGCACCGTGGATTGGAATCGGAGATGCATTAAGCGATAAATACCCTGACTACATCAAGGAAAATAAAGCGCATAATAATTACCTGATGCTTCCGCTGATTCTGGGAGTTATCGGTTTGCTATTCCAGGCAAAAGTGGACCCCAAATCATTTTATGTAAACCTGATGCTCTTCCTGATGATGGGAGTTGTATTGGTTTTATATCTGAACTCCCCGCCTGTTGAGCCTAGAGAACGGGATTATATTTATGTCGGAAGCTTCTATGCCTTTTCTATTTGGATTGGAATGGGAGTTTTGGCTATCGGAAATATGATCGCCAAAGCGAATAAAAATCTGGCCGTTGCGGGAATTATCGCAACGCTTATTACTCTTCCGATTGCCGGATTGGTTGCCAGCCAAAACTGGGACGACCACAACAGAAAAGGCCGTTACTTCTCAGTGGACTCCGCGAGAAACTTCCTTGCATCCTGCGCACCAAATGCAATTCTATTTACGGGAGGAGACAATGATACCTTCCCGCTTTGGTATGTGCAGGAAGTTGAAGGTTTCCGGACAGACGTGCGGGTAATCGTATTGAGCTATTTTGATACGGATTGGTATGTGGAGCAAATGACCCGACCTGTCAACGAATCAGAGGCACTTCCTTTTTCTTTGGCACCAGAACGATATCAAAAAGGAACAAATGATGTTCTCTATGTCACAGAAAGAGAAGGACTCAATGCCATATCCGTGAATGAGTATCTCAAACTTTTGAACTCAGGTTCTGAGCTGCTGAGAATGCAAACCGGAGGAAAAAGCGTAGTGAACATGGTTCCTTCCCGAAATCTGATTTTGGATGTGGACAGCACAGCCGTAGCAAACAAAAACATCATTCCTGCAGAATTTGCTCCTCTATTTACTCCGCAAATGAATCTCCAGGTCAAAGGTCAGTACGTCACCAAAGGAACTTTGATGCTGATCGATTTGATCACGAGCAATAACTGGGAAAGACCGATTTACTTCAATAATACTTCGCTTGCCACGATTGGAATCAATCTCGATGAGCACGTGGTGATGGAAGGATTGACCTATCGTTTGCTGCCAATTCGTAAGCCGGAGTTCATCCGGGAAGAACTTGTGAACCCGGATCTTGCGATGAAAAATTTCATGGAGAATTTCGCTTTCCGTGGAATGGACAATCCTGATGCATATCTGGATGAGGAATACAGACGATTTGCTTCCAATCACAGAAGTGCGCTGAACAGCATTGTGATTGCTTTGCTGGATCAGGATCGAATGGAAGATGCAGCAACTTTACTCAACTACGGATTGAAAGTGATGCCGAATGAAGCGATTCCTTATGATCTCTCCAGTGGTCAGTCTGTTCCTCTTTTCTTCGAAGTTGGGGAAGATGAAAAAGCTCTGGATATCATTGACAAAGTCTCGAAAAAGTCATTGGACATGATTGAGTTTTATACAGAAGAAGGCAGACCATACGACAGGGATATGATGATTTCCGTCGAAATGGTAAAATATTTCATTCCACTTCTGGAAGAAAGAGGCTACCAGGAAAAAGCCCAGGAACTGAAACTTCGAATGGAGAAATTCCTGGGACCTGAAGAAAGCGGAGGAAGTCTGATTCCAAGGAATTAAGATTCTTAATTCATAAAAACAAAGCCGGCACGATTGATATCGTGCCGGCTTTGTTTTTGGGTAATATGAGAAACCTTAAATCAATTATTTCTTCCTCAGGATGTAAAACAAATCCAATCCTTTTGCCGGATCTTCGACTAAATGATAATCCTCATGGGTGATTTGAACCACGCTTGCACCATGCTCTTTGTGAAGCTTATTACGATTCATACGGTTCAGAATCTCATAAGGCATTCTCAAAACCCAAGCAGGAAGCTTATGCTGTAGATCCAAAATATCGAAACGCATTATTTTCTGAACTGATTTGCGGTTGGCGTCATGATAGGCCCAAACTTTCTCATTTCCTCCGATTCCTCTTGCCTCCACGGTATCAAAAATCCGGGAACAAAGCTCAATCAACTGCTGAGGAGTATATTCCCGGTCATGCCAGGGATTTCTCGAAAGGGTGTGGTTGATGTTTGGAGTTGAGATAATTGCCTTTCCTCCGGGCTTGAGCATCCGATATATTTCCTGCAAAAAGAGTTTATCATTTGGGATATGCTCAATCACCTGAAAGCTCACAATCGTGTCAAAAGAATTGTCTTCAATTCCCTCGAAGGGAGGAATGACAGCCTGTCTGAATTCAATTCCGGGGAATTTAACCTTCAAAGAATCAATCACTTCCTGAATCTTATCAAGCCCAAGATAGCTTTCTGCCAAGGGCAGCAAAGTCTCCACACCTCTTCCTTCTCCGCAACCTACTTCCAGCAATTTGCCTGAAATCCAGGGCTGGGCAGCAATGTATGCTTTGAGCAATCGTTGATGAATTGGGTTGTCGCTGACCAACTTGTCAGAGGCGATTTCCGTTGTGTAGGTAGCCATTCAAAATTTTACTATTTTGGCAAAAGTAACCTTAATTTTTAAAACCCGAGATCAGTACCCGATGAACCAACTTAAAATCCGAATTCTGATTTTTTCAATCCTGCTCACTGGCTTTATTTTACCTGCTTATTCCCAAAAAAACTTAGGCAATCTAAACCAGGCACTTCGATATTCCCGATACTCCAGAATCTCCCTGAAAGTCATCCCGATTAAGGAAAGTAATACCCGATTCAAGCTTCAATGCCTGGTAGAAAAAATAGAGGATAAGCCTGATTTCAACACCTACAGCTTTTCCTATTCAATTTTAGGAAGCTACGAAGATGAGATTGCTCCGGAGAAAACCAACTTACTGACCAGAGAAAACCTTAAAAATGATACTGAAAGGCATTGGGTTTTCGAGATTCCTGTAGAAGTTTCCGAAGGAGAGCAAACCTCAATTGCTTTATTCACAGCAATAGATTCCCGGCAAGGTGATGAGTACAATTTTAGCATAGATCTAAAGAGCTCTTATATCTCCGGTCACCCGGACTTTGGTGCTTATTTCGCCAACGATGTGGCATTTGATCAAAACTATTTGAATGCCGGAGAATTTTTACTTTTCAAATCTGAAGGCGGTCCAAACCTGCATTTGTTTTATTACCCGATCGATTTCGAAGTTCCTTTTCCTCCGATGGAAACCAAATCATCATCCATTCCCAAAGAACTTGAAGTCGTGGATGGAGGTGATTTTCTGGCAAACGTTCCCAAAAGCTTTGACAAAACAGGCTATTACTTTATCCAAAGCGATACTTCCAAAACTTCAGGTTTGATTCTGAAAACCACCCATGAGGCATTTCCAAAGGTGAAGGATTGGGAAGAAATGGTTGAGATTGTGACTTACATATCTACCCGAAAGGAACATGAAACCCTGCTTTTGGCTGCGGATAAGAAGAAAGCATTGGATGAATATTGGTACGGACTTACCCGAAATCCTGACGTCGCCAAGGAACTGATCCGCGAATATTTCCGCCAAGTGGAATTTGCAAACATCTTATTTACAGACTTTAAGGAAGGCTGGAAAACAGACAAAGGAATGGTCTACATCGTGATGGGTGCTCCTCAGGAAGTGAACTTTTACCTGGACCGGGAAGTGTGGACTTACGGCGGGATGGATGAGAGTTCGAAAATTCGCTTTACTTTTGCCCGCGTAAAGAATATTCTCACCCCACACTACTACGTGTTGAACCGCTCAAGGGCTTATCAGCCTGTATGGTTCAAAAACATTTCTATATGGAGAAGCGGAAAGATGGCTTTTTAATCGAAAAAGGAGCCCAGGAAAAAGATTTTATATTTGGTACAAGAGCTGTCATGGAGTCAATCCATGCGGGAAAAGATATTGATAAAGTCCTCGTTCAGAAAGAACTTAATAATGATTTGATCAAGGAATTGCTCACACTTTGCAAAGCTGAGAAAATTCCCGTGGTAAGAGTTCCGGATGCCAAACTCGATCGAATCACTCGCAAAAATCACCAGGGAGTAGTTGCGCAGATGTCTGCCATCGAATACGCCTCACTGGACAATGTGATTGATAGTTGCTTTGCCGTTGGAAAATCTCCTTTAATCCTGATTTTGGATAGAATCACTGATGTGAGAAACTTCGGAGCAATCGCCAGAACTTCAGAATGTGCCGGAGTAGATGCGATTGTAATTCCTGAAAAAGGCAGTGCTCAGATCAACGCGGATGCAATCAAAACATCAGCCGGAGCGCTCAATTTTATTCCAATCGTTCGCGTAAGAAACCTTTTCTATACGTGCCGGGATCTTCAGAAAATGGGTTTGACCTTGGTGGCAATTACTGAAAAAACTCAAAAAAGCATGTATGAAGCAGATTTTGCTTCCCCTGTAGCCTTGGTAATGGGATCGGAAGAAGACGGAATTTCCCAGGATCTTATGGGAATCATGGATGACAAAGTAAAAATCCCGATGATCGGAAATATCGAAAGTTTGAATGTGTCTGTATCCGCCGGAGTAGTCATCTACGAAGCGATCAGACAACGGAAAAAATAAGTGAAATGATTAAAGAAGGGGGACAACTTAGATGAAGTCATCCCCTTTTTTTCTGGCATTTGAGACAAACTCCCGGAATTTTTTCTCATCATCAAGCTTACAAATAAGCAGAACATTATCGGACTCATTGATCAGATAATTGTCCAATCCCTGAACCACGACCAACTTATCTCCATTTACTTTAATAAAGGAATTGGAAGTATCATAAAGAATCGCATTGGCCTCTACGACGTTGTTAAACCCATCTTTTGGTCTCAGTTCATGAAGGCTGTTCCAGGATCCAAGATCTGACCAGCCAAAATCTCCTAAAATCATAAAGACCTGGTCTGATTTTTCCATGATTCCATAATCGATGGAGACATTTTTTACCTGCATGTAAGCCCTGGTGATATATTCGTATTCACCCGGAGTCCCCAATAAGCTCAACCCATCTTCAAACACTTCTGCCAGATCCGGCATGTAGTCCTCGATAGCCTTGATCAAACTGCTAGCTTTCCAAACGAACATACCTGAGTTCCAGACAAAATCCCCGCTTTCAATAAATGTTTTAGCAAGCTTGATATTCGGCTTTTCTGTGAAAGTTTTTACTTTAAGAGTATCCTCAGATGAATTATCGTGGTATTGGATGTAGCCGTAACCGGTTTCAGGTCTGTTTGGTCTGATCCCGATTGTGATCAGTCTTCCGGGAATTTTTGCAGCTTCGACTGCTTTCAGAATAGTGTCTGTAAATTTCTTTTCCTGCAAAATCAAATGATCCGCCGGGGTCACTACAAGGTTTGCCTCGGGATCAAGTGCATGAATCTTGTATGCAGCGTATGCGATGCAGGTGGCTGTATTTTTCCGGGATGGTTCGATGAAAATCTGGCTCTCTTTAAGTTCCGGAAGTTGCTCCTTGACCAGGTCGACATATTTCCGATAGGTCACGATCCGAAATTGATCTGGTTCAGCAATTTCCCTGTATCTGTCGAAAGTCATCTGAAGCAGGCTTCGCCCGGTACCCAGAATGTCTAAAAATTGCTTTGGTCGGCGTCTTCGACTGTACGGCCAAAACCGAGAGCCGATTCCTCCCGCCATGATGACGATATAGGGTTTGTCCTGCATTCTTTGTGTTATACTATGCCTTCCTTCATTAATTCATGAATATGAACAAAACCTGCGATTTTATCTCCATTCATCGCGACGAGTTGAGTGATATTATGATTTCGCATCAAATTCAGGGCACGAATGGCAAATTCATCGGATGAAATTGTTTTTGGATTTACGGTCATAATATCCGAAGCTCGAAGGGATTGAATATCCAATGTCTTTTGAAGCATTCTTCTCAAATCTCCATCGGTGATGATTCCTTTGAGTTTGTCTTCATCGTCGACCACCGCAGTGGCGCCAAGTCTTTTGCCGGAAATTTCCAAAATAACCTCCGCCAGACTAGCTGACTCTTTCACTTTTGGAATCTGTTGGGAATCCAATAGATCTTCAACCTTCAGATACAATTGTTTCCCAAGTGATCCTCCCGGATGGTATTTGGCAAAATCTTCAGGCGTAAAACCTCTCGCTTCCAGCAGGCAAACTGCCAGCGCATCTCCCATCGCCAAATGTGCTGTGGTGCTTGTGGTCGGAGCTAAATTATTTGGACAGGCTTCTTCCTCAATCGTTGCATTGAGCACATATTCAGCTTGATCCGCCAGATAACTTTTGGTGTTACTGACCAAAGCCACGAGTACAGAACCCAGATTTTTCAAAAGTGGAACAAGCACTTTGATTTCAGGAGTATTCCCACTTTTTGAAATACAAATGACGATGTCATCTTCCTGAATCATTCCAAGGTCGCCATGAATCGCATCAGCGGCATGCATGAACAAAGCAGGTGTACCGGTAGAGTTCAGCGTTGCTACAATTTTGTTGGCGATGATGGCGCTTTTACCAATTCCTGTAATCACAACTCTTCCCTTTGAGTTGAGAATTCTCTCTACACATGCCTCAAAATCACCGTCCAGATAATCCACTAATTTTAATATGGCCCGGGCTTCATTTTGCAGGACTCTGGTGGCTGTATTTCTAATATTTTTAGCTAAATTCAATTTTACCTGAGTTAAGTATTTCTTTCCGACAAAGGTATAAAGATATCAATCATTCCTGTTTACAGGCTCTCAGCACCCATTAACACCCTAAGTCTTGTGGAGGATAACGTAAAAGCAGATCTTAAGAAAATCTTTGGCTTCAGCCAGTTCCGTGGTAATCAGGAGATAATCGTGGACAACCTGCTTAATAAGAGGAATACGTTTGTAATCATGCCGACTGGCGCTGGAAAGTCACTTTGCTACCAGCTTCCGGCAGTCGTATCCGAGGGAACAGCAATTGTCATTTCTCCTTTGATCGCTTTGATGAAAAATCAGGTAGATCAGCTCAATGCGATTGGTGTCAATGCGCATTTTCTAAATTCAACGCTGAATAAATCCGAAGCTAATAAGGTGAAAAGCGAGGTTTTGAAAAAACTCACGAAGCTCCTTTATGTCGCTCCCGAATCCCTGACAAAAGAAGAGAATATTGCCTTTCTGAAGTCTGCTCATTTGAGTTTTGTGGCGATTGATGAAGCACATTGTATCTCCGAATGGGGACATGATTTCCGCCCGGAATACCGCAGGATAAAATCCATCGTTGCCCAGATTGCTCCTAACCTTCCGATTATTGCGCTTACTGCGACTGCTACGCCAAAGGTGCAGCAGGATATTCAGCGCAACCTTCAAATGGAAGAAGCTGACTTATTCAAATCATCTTTTAACCGGACAAATCTATTTTATGAGGTTCGCCCAAAAGTAAAAAATGAGTCCAAAAAAGCGCTAATCAAGTTTATCAAACAACATAAAGGCAAGTCTGGAATCATCTACTGCCTGAGTCGAAAAAAGGTAGAAGAAATTGCCGAATTATTGAAAGTGAATCAGATCAATGCTGCACCATATCATGCGGGTTTGGATTCTCCTATTCGGATCAAAAATCAGGATGACTTCCTCAATGAAGAGTTGGATGTGATCGTAGCAACCATTGCTTTTGGAATGGGAATCGACAAACCGGATGTCCGGTATGTGATTCACTATGATGTACCCAAGTCTCTTGAAGGATATTATCAGGAAACCGGTCGGGCAGGAAGAGACGGACTGGAAGGTCACTGTCTGATGTTCTACCGACATGAAGACATCGTCAAGCTTGACAAATTCAACAAAGATAAAGCAGTCACTGAACGCGAAAATGCCAAGATCCTGCTTCAGGAAATGGCAGCGTATGCGGAAACCGGAGTTTGCCGACGGAAATTCATCCTGAATTACTTCGGAGAAATCATGCATGATGACTGCGGATTCTGCGATAATTGTAAGCGTGAGCGCGAGACTTTCGCAGGAATGGACTTGCTTGTCACAGCTCTTGAAGCAGTAAAACAAACAAATGAGCGCTTTGGCCTGGACCATTTGGTAAATGTGATTCAAGGTGAAATCAACGATTATACTGAAAGCTACAAGCACAGTTCGCTTGATGTTTTTGGAAAAGGCAAAGACGAAAGTGAAAAAACCTGGACAACAGTTATCCGTCAGGCAATGATCCTCGGTTTCCTTGAAAAGGATATCGAGAATTATGGAATCTTAAGATTGGCTGAAAAGGGAAATGAATTTCTGGAAGCTCCCTATATTGTAGAATTGTATAGGGACCAGGATTTTGCCAAAATGATGGAGGCGGATCAAGCTGAAATCGATATCAGCACCGGAGTGGCCTATGACGAGAAGCTTTTTGAACTGCTGAAAGCCGAACGAAAGAAAGTTGCCAAATCAAAAAATCTTCCTCCATATATCATCTTCCAGGATCCTTCTTTGGAAGAAATGGCAACAGTATATCCCACCACCAAAGAAGAACTGGCGCAAATCAATGGCGTTGGTATGGGAAAAGTCGCTAAATTCGGAGCTCCGTTTCTGAAAGTGATTTCGGCCTATGTGGAGGAAAACGATATTGAAACTGCTGCGGAAGTGGTAGTGAAATCATCGGGTGTCCGCTCCAAGGTGAAGATTTCAATCATCCAGCAAATCGATCGAAAAGTTGATCTGGATGAAATCGCCGAAAATCTCAATATCAGAATGGGTGAGTTGCTTCATGAAATAGAGCAAATCATTTACAGCGGAACAAAACTTAACATCGATTACTACATTCATCACATCATGGATGAGGAGCGTGAGGATTTGCTCCATGATTACTTCATGAATGCGGAAACCGATCAAATAAAAGTGGCATTGGATGAACTTGCCGACCAGGACTTTGCAGAGGATGAATTGCGGGTCTATCGGGTCAAGTTTATCTCTGAGCACGCCAATTAACCTGAATTAAGTCAATGAATATACTCTTGCTTGGAAGCGGAGGCAGAGAACATGCCTTTGCCTGGAAAATCGTACAAAGTACCGATTGTACCCAATTGTTTGTAGCTCCGGGAAATGCCGGAACTGCTGAAATCGCGACCAACGTTTCCATCTCAGTTACTGATTTTGAAGGAATCCGCGATTTTATTACCTCAAATAGCATTGACCTGGTCGTAGTAGGGCCAGAAGAACCTTTGGTAAAAGGCCTGGTTGATTACCTGCAAAATCAACCTTCAACAGCTAAAACTCCGGTTGTCGGCCCTTCTCAATTGGGCGCGACCCTGGAAGGAAGCAAGGACTTTTCGAAGCGATTCATGCAGCGAAATAATATCCCGACTGCAGCATACGAAACTTTCACCCCCGATCAGATCGAGGCAGGAATCGAATACCTGAAAAAACAAAAACTTCCTATCGTACTGAAAGCTGATGGATTAGCGGCAGGAAAAGGTGTGCTGATTTGTCTTACGCTGGAGGAAGCTATTTCTTCCCTGGAAGAAATGTTGCTTGACCAGAAATTTGGTGAGGCTTCTTCCAAAGTCGTGATCGAAGAGTTTTTAACAGGAATTGAGCTTTCTGTTTTCGTAGCGACAGATGGGAAAAGCTATAAAATTTTGCCGGAGGCAAAAGATTACAAGCGAATCGGCGAAGGAGATACCGGATTGAATACCGGCGGAATGGGCGCTATCAGTCCTGTGATTTTCGCAGATGCAGCTTTCATGAAAAAAGTGGAGGAGCGTGTCGTAATCCCTTCAGTCGAAGGACTTGCAAAAGAAAACATCCCGTACAAAGGCTTCCTTTTCATTGGATTAATGAATAACGAAGGAGAACCTTTCGTCATTGAATACAATGTGAGAATGGGCGATCCGGAAACGGAAGCCGTTTTACCTCGAATTGAGAGCGATTTCCTTGGTTTGCTCCATGGAATCGCCACCGGAACATTGGACAAATACGAAATGAAAATTTCACCGGATTACTCCACCACAATCGTGATGGTAAGCGGTGGCTATCCGGGTTCTTACGAAAAGGGATTCCCGATTTCTCTTCCGGAATCTGTGGAAGGAAGCGAAATTTTTCACGCAGGAACCACTCGAAACAGCAAAGGAGAACTTGTAAATCAGGGAGGAAGAGTGATTGCGGTAACCGGAAAAGGAGAAACCCTGAACGAAGCCCTGACGCATGCGTTTGAAACTGTGAAAGGAATTAACTGGGAAAAAGCCTATTACAGAAAGGATATCGGACAGGATATTCTCAACTTGATGAAATAATCCCAAAACTACCCAGGGCTTAGCCCTGTAAATATAAATTATGGCTGGATGTACTACTTGCTCTACCACCTCAACAGGAGGTTCCGGGGGATGTCAAAATAACGGCACCTGCGGCACGAGCGATTGCAATAAAATGAATTCCTTTGACTGGCTTTCCCACATGGGAATTCCGGAAGTTGACAACTTCGACATCGTCGAAATCAAATTCAAAGGAGGAAGAAAAGAATATTACCGAAACGTCGATTATCTCGGATTGAATACCGGTGATCCTGTGGTCGTGGATGTACCAAGCGGGCATCATATCGGCTATGTTTCTCTTCAGGGTGAACTGGTTCGCTTACAAATGCAAAAACGTAAAGTAAGGGATGATGACAATATTCTCAGAATCTACCGTGTAGCCACTCAAAAAGACATGGAGAAATGGGAAGAAGCCAAAAACCGCGAAATCCCAACGCTTTATCGATGCAAGCAAATCATCGATGAGCTGAAATTGTCAATGAAAATGTCGGACATCGAGTATCAGGCCGACAACTCAAAAGCGACATTCTACTATTCCGCTGAAGACAGGATTGATTTCCGTGAACTCATCAAGATCCTAGCCGGGGAATTCAAAATCCGGGTGGAAATGCGTCAAATCAGCCTTCGACAGGAAGCCGGAAGATTGGGTGGAATTGGTGTTTGCGGACGTGAACTTTGCTGCTCCACATGGCTGGTTGATTTCAAAAATGTAAGCACATCGGCTGCCAGATATCAGAATCTATCTTTGAATCCTGGCAAACTCAGCGGACAATGCGGAAGACTGAAATGCTGTCTGAATTATGAACTTGACACTTACATGGATGCCATCAAAGACATCCCGGCTGTTGAGCGTCCTTTGATGACTGAGGTCGGTCCTGCAAAACTCCAGAAGACCGATATCTTCCGGAAATTGATGTGGTTTAGCTACAACAATGACAACGATTGGCATAGCATCACTTGTGATCGGGTAAAGGAAATCCTTGAACTCAATGCTAAAAACATCAAAGTTTTCAACCTCAAAGTAAATCAGTCCACAGACATCGAAGATCTTGCCGCGAAGTCTACCCGTGAACTTGAACTCCTGGATAAGAAATTCTCCACCAAAAAGAAAAAGCCGAAAAACAGAGAAAGAAATGACCAGAGGACTCCGGGTGCTCAGGTAAAAACATCTCCGGCAACAACAAAACCACAGCCACTACCACAAGTAGCAAAGCAAGAAGGTCCTCGTCCGGCAGGTGAGTTTAAAAAGAAGAAAAACAAGAATCGAAATAAAAATCGCAATGCCCAGCCGGGTGGTCAGCCTCAAGCAGGTCCTCCGCAGGCCGGCAAACCGAATCCTCAGAATCCGCCCAGAGAGCAAAAACCAAATCCTCCTCGGGAACCGAGACCAACACCTCCTCAAGGCGAAGCTAAACCTGTGGCCAAAGCTCCGGAAACGAATCAGGAGGCCAAAAAGAAATTCCCTCCACGAAGAAATCAAGGCCCAAATCCAAATAACTCAGGCAATGAGCAAGGTTGAAAACTTTCTGTTTTTCCTTCTTGTCATTCTTGCTTTTGGATGCTCGGATGACAGGATTTATGAAGATTTTCAGGCTGTTCCATCCGGAAATTGGGGGATACAGGACACCCTGAGATTTGACCTGGGAGATTTAGATCTGAACGGAAGAAAAAGCATGATTGCAGTACGATTCAACGAAGATTATTCCTTCTCTAATTGCTACGTGCGGGTAATCGGCTACGATTCGGCAGGTGTGATTTTAGAAAACAAGTTAATCAATGTGCCTTTGTTTGACTCCAAATCCGGAGAACCTCTTGGTAAAGGAGTCGGAAGCACTTACACAAAGTATGATACGCTTCCTTTCACTTTTAAGCCTGAAACAAAAAGCTTGACATTCCTCCAATACATGAGAACTGATCAGCTGAACGGGATAGAAGCTGTAGGGCTAAAAATTCTGAAATAGTTCAAATCGTAAACTGACGATGGTCAACAGACAACAGCTGGTCTATTTGAACTATAGGCCTTGATTTAATTGGCTACCGGTAAGAAAGCGGATATTCATTAAGATTAGTTTAGGGTCTGCTGAAAAACTCAAAGTTTCAGATTCTTAAAACCAGTCCAGAATTTACTCTGAACTGGTTTTTTGTCTCTAAGCTCTTATAAACTGCTTCAACTATTGCTATTAGGGCATAGTT
>JAKFCO010000131.1:0-74962 GCA_036676605.1 Algoriphagus sp. | reverse complement strand
TATTGACAGGGCAGTGCCTAAACCGGAGAATAGAAAACATGGAAACAATGAAAAGGGAAGTAAAAGCTTGGGAAACACATCGAAACAATAAAGAAGCTAAAATAAAATGGCAATTTACCTGCCTGGATGCAAGAATTAAACTCCTTAAACTTTACCCGTCAATTAATGCATGACATGACACTAGCCGTTTACCTCTGACTTTTTGGGCTTAATAGTCCTCTAAAAATCCCTAAAATCCCGACTCAATCTCCATAGATAATAGCCCGGTTTTCCCGAATCGCTGCGCTTTCGGGGGCAAGCAGCGCAACAGCGTCCGCGATGGCTATCGGGATCATTGTTCCCGCCTCAGCGGGCAAGCTGTGCTACGCACGCAACAAAAACCTAGTTGTTGCCATAGGTTTTTGTTACCAAATAGCGGTGACGTCTGTTTTATTTTGTGCTGTAGAAGCATTAGTAACACAAAGGCATATAATACCCAAGTCAATTTTGTTTTTCATAGATTAATAATTGAATTATCCAAAAAGGTTAGACACTTCAGTTACCTTGTTGCTTTTGGATAAAACCACAACCACATCATTTTCAAAAATACGTGTTTCTCCTTCAGGAATAATAATTTGATTATTCCTTTTAATGAGAATAATATGGGTATCTCTGGGTAAAACCTTTTCTTTGGCAAGATCCTTTATTAATTTATTGTTTATTTTAGCTTTATGCTCAACGATCATTTCCAACACCTCAAAACCATCGCCTAAATCTAAAAATTCTTTTACGTTTGGCCCTTGTACAGCTCTGTATAAATACCTGCCATTTAAACGGTAGGGACTTTCTACTGTATCGGTTCCCAATTGTTCAAATATAGACAAATGGTCTTCATTATTTACTGAGCTCACCAATCGTTTTACCCCCAATTGTTTTGCCAATAAAATTACTAAAGAATTGACTGCATCATCATCGGTGGTAACAACAATGGCGTCTGCTTTTTCAATTTTAGCTTCTTTAAGGGCTTCAATGCTTGTAGCATCTGCATTGATAACCACACAGTCAAAATGTGAAGCTACCCAATCGGCTACGGTTTTACTTTTTTCAATAACGAAAACATCGTGGTCGTCTTTAACGGCAGCTTCAATAACGTGTTTTCCTGTTCTTCCTGAACCAATAATAATAATATGCATTAGATTTTAGTTTTAAACGTTAAACGATTCTTGGTTTTGTTCCATAAAAAACAATGCGCAACAACACGAGAATAGGAATAATCTCTATTCGTCCTGCCCACATCTGTATGATATATACACACTCTAACACCGGAGACATAGAAGGGTCTGTAATTCCAGAACTAAGCCCTACAGTTCCTTGTGCCGAAGCAGATTCAAAAATGGCATCTGCCAATGAATAATCGCCTGACATAAAGAAAACCGTAAACAGAGTAGAAATGAAAACAAAGATTAAGTAAATAAGGGTAAAAATTCCGACTCTAGAAAGTTCTGCATTCATTTCTTCGGGCAACATAATTTTATTGTCGAACCATACCGTTTTAATGGTATTTTTTGATAGAAACACTTTGCTTACATGCCATATCAACCCCTTTTGAAGTAATAGGGCACGTATTATTTTAATACCTCCCACTGTACCTCCTGCAGAACCACCAACGATCATAGCTGTAGCTACAATGAAAAGAATGGATAAATCATCCCAGCCACCAATATTCGAGGTTTGCCAACCTGTGGTCGATAATGCACTAATAAATTGAAACATACCTATTCTAAATGGATGACTAATCACGTTAGAATGCATGAGAAATAATGATAACATCACTCCTCCAACAATAGAAGCTATAATGATTGAGCGAGTTTGAATGTCTTCCCAAAGCTCACTTATTCTTTTTTGAAAGATAAAACGGTAGAAAAAAGGAATAGAGAGACCACCCAGAAGCATAGGCAATAAGAATAAAATCTCCATTTTTACTGATTGATAACCTGCAATACTATCGTCCAAGGTGCTAAAACCTCCTGTAGATTGTCCTGCCATAGCATGATTAATCGCGTCAAAAATATTTTCAGCCAAAGGGTAATTGGGCAAAATAAAATACGTACCCAAGGCAATATAAATAAACATAGCCAAGGTGACGAAAAAATACACTTTCCAAATAGCCCTTGCGGTTTGAATTACATTGGTTCGTAATTTTGCTCCGCTTGCTTCAGAACCATACAGCTTTATAGCACCTTGACCAGGTAGGTGTCTAAACACAGCCAGCGCCATAACAATAAATCCGGCACCGCCCACCCACTGTGAAAATGAACGATAAAACAAAATAGCTTTCCCGACAGAGGGCTCGTGATATGCCATGGTAAGACCTGTTGTGGTAAATGCACTGGTACTCTCAAACAGTGCGTGCAAAAGGTTCCTGAAATTCATCAAGCTGGAGGTATAGTCAAAACCATCGGGAACCAATTGCTGCATTACCTCAACAGGGGTAATCCATGCAATTATATAATAGGGAAGTGCTCCAAACACAATAATCATAAGCCAACCAATTGCTGCAATGGCTAGCGAATGTATATCTTTGGGTTCCTCAGTATGCTCAAACAAGCGGTACAACAAATATCCTATAAGCGTAGTGCACACTCCTGCGGCCAAAAAACCGGCCAGCGAATACCATTCTTGATAGATAACCGCTACAATAGACGGAACGAGCATGACCAAGCCTAAAATAATTTGCAGACTGGCTACCTGTTTTATAAATGTTTTGTACATATAACTACTTTACAGCATTAATTTTGGATTGGATTAAAGTAATATCGATAACCAAAGTCTCGAATAGATTGGTTATTTGTTTATGCTCTTTTACATTTTTAACTTTTTGAGAATAACCCAGCAGGTTTTTTACTTGGTGAGACAGCATCGTTAATTTTGCTTGTAAATCACTTGATGTAGATTCCTTAAAGGCATTGTTCATCATTTCATGTAATGCCGAGCCGCTTCCCTTAAACTCACTTATTTGAGTATAGGGTTTACTATGCAACAATCCGTTAAGTTTGTAAATTTTTTGATAAGCCTTAAGGATAAGGATTGCAGTTTCAGAATCAATTTTAATGTCTTCCATGACGTCAAGAAAAAAGGATATAACTTGAGATACCTTTATTGTTGATGCAAGGTTACTTCGCAAAGGGTATGTAAAAAATCAAGGTTTAACTACCTTCTATAAAGATTTCATAAAGAATCTATAATTCATCACTAATTAAACCTGTATCCAACACCGCTTTCGGTGATGATGTGTTGTGGATTGTTAGGGTTTTCTTCAATCTTCTTCCGAAGGGTACCCACAAAAACACGAAGGTATTGGGTTTCAGTTTGGTAGCTATAGCCCCAAATTTCTTTCAATAGATATTGATGTGTTAAAACTTTGCCTTCGTTTTTAGCAAATAATGCTAATAAATTGTACTCGGTTGAAGTGAGTTTTACAATTTCTTCTTGACGCTTTACAATTCGGGCAATTAAATTTATTTCAATGTCTCCGCAAATGATGGTTGAATTGTTTTCTGTGTTTTGGCTTCTTCTTAAAGCTGAACGGATTCTTGCCAACAATTCTCCTGTGCGGAAAGGTTTGGTTAAATAGTCCGTTGCCCCATTGTCCAAAGCTGAAACAATATCGGTTTCATTGTCCTGAACCGAAAGAATAATGATGGGTTTGTTATACCATTCTCTTAGCTCTTTTAAAATCTCGTGACCGCTTTTGTCGGGCAAACCAATATCAAGCAAAATTAGGTCGGGTGGGTGATTGGCAGATAAAATCAAACCTTCTTTTCCTGTGCTTGCCTGAATCACTTTATAATCGTTGCTCTCCAAGTTTATTTGGAGCAATTTCCTGATTTGTGGTTCATCATCTATGATGAGTATTTCGGCTTTATTCATTTTCAAAATTGGTGTTTTGTGAAAACTCACAAGGAATTTCAATGGTAAATTTTGCTCCTCCTTGCGGTATATTTTTTAAAAGTACTTTGCCGTTCATTGCCTCCGTAAATCCTTTTACAATAGAAAGTCCTAAGCCAGTTCCACCCGTTACTGTGTTGTCTAAACGGTAGAATTTGTCAAAGACAAAATCAATTTCATTTTCTGGAAAACCTTTACCATTATCTGAAACAAAAATGATACAATTTGTTTCGTTGTGGCTTACTTCAATATGTATCGTAGTATTTTTGGGTGTATGTTGTAAGTCGTTATGAATCAAATTATAAAGTATTTGCTCAATCAAACCACTGTCTATTTTGAACAGAGGTAAATGTTCATTCGGTGTGAACTCAATATTATGATGATTGGCTTCATCTTTAGTGTCCTTTATAGCAGAAAAAACAAGTTCATTCATATCGCACCAGTCTTCTTTGGCTTGAATAAAACCAGCTTCAAGTCTGCTCATACTCAATAAGTTTTCAACTTGTCTGTTCAATCGAAACGCTGCAATTTCAATTTCAGAATAAAGTTCATTTCGGTTACTATCAGAAAGTTTTGTTTGATTATACTTTATGGTATCAGTAGCTCCGATAATCGTTGAAATAGGTGTTCTCAATTCGTGCGAAAGAGAATTGAGCAAAGTATTGTAAAGTTTTATGGCTTTTACTTTTTCTTCTTCATCCCTTTCTTTACGCTCTACTTCCCGAATTTTGTATGTCAAAACTGCATTGATGGAAGCGATTACAAAATACATCAAAAACATCAAGGCATCTTCAGGGGTTGCAATTCGCCAATTGAGAATAGGTGGTATAAAAAAGAAATTCCAAATCAATGCACTTAACAAGGCAGAAAGCATTACAGGAAAAATATCAAAAAGAATGGCATTGAGAGAAACAACCAAAAGTAAAATGAGTGCAACAGCTCTGTAACTAATAATATTTACTGTGAAAAAGCATAGGACAGCAGTCAATACAATAAGGAGAATGCTTATTAGGTATTGATTTCGTTTGCTGTATTTTCTTGTTCTAAGTAAGTCCATTTTTTATTAGAAAGTTAGTTATTGAGGTATAAATATTTTGTAAAGATTCAAGTCTCCAGAGTGTTGGTAAGGTTGGCTCTTTTGGTTTTATTGTGGGTTGGTATGTGGGTTGGGAAAAACCAAATGTGCCAATGAGCGTGGGGTTTTCAGTATGAAGCACAACGTTTGCGCCTGCGAAACTATTTCGTAATGCATACTTATATGGAAGCTTTGCGAAACTGTTGCGGGTATATTTAAATTAGTTTTTCGTTCATAGATCCAATTTATCCATTGGACTTATAATTTATACAAATCTCTTGGTGCTTTTATGTGTAAAGTGCCCATTATCCTTTCTGCTTTTCTCACCTAAAAGCACTTGAATATAACGCCAATCCTTTCCTCATTCCAAAAGTTGAGTAGCTAAATCGGAAAAATGTTAAAGAAAAATTGTGATTAGCCAGATCAGTTCTCGCCAAAAATCTCTCAATCTCTCAATCTCTTAATCTCTCAATTTCTCAATCTCCTATTCTCCTCTTCCCCAATCCCTTAATCCCAAATCCCAGCTTACAGCGTATGCCCCTTCAGAATCGTCCCGTCTGCCACTGTTTTCAGGTACGTGATGGTTTTGCCATCTTCGCCCACTTCGCAAACCCGATAGCTTGGAAATGGATTTCCCCAGCTGCCGCCGAAGTGGCCTGACCAGAGATAAGGCTTCTTCCGGTTGATCATGATCCCGTCGACATCGTGGTCATGCCCGTGGAAAGTCGCCTTCACATTTGGATAGCGGGCGATCAGTTGCATCACATCCTCGCAGGCTACTCCATGTTTGGTCCAGTCATTTTGTGAGATATGGATAAAAATAAAAACATGGGAAAGCGATTTGAATCGCTCGAGTTGGGATTTCAGGAATTCCGTATTCACGCACAAGTAATCCCCGGCCTCATTGGAAGAGTTGCCAAGAATCATCCCGAATTGGTCATTGACTGCAAACCCATGGTCGGCAGGTATCCCCCAGATTTGCTCCCATTCACTCTCAGGGATTTGGTCATGATTTCCTTTGGTGGTGTAGTAGGGGAAGCCGAGAGTATCATAGACTTTCTTCACTTCCGGCATCCATTTGGGTTCGTCATGAATCAGATCCCCGTTGAAAACCACAAAATCCACGTTCTCTTCTTTTTGTATTGCTACTATCAGCCTGCGGTGCGAACCCTCGTAATCGGTGTTTGGCTGACCAAAATGACCATCCGAAGCAGTGATAAATTTGAGTTTAGTATTGGCAGGGAATTGCATCTTCCCAAAACTGATGAAGGGCATGGCTGTGATAGCTGAAGTGAGAAGACTGAGTTTTTGGAGGAAAGGACGGCGGTTCATGCTTTTAAGTTAAGGATTAAGAATTGAAAATTTAAAATGAAACATTTGAAGCGGTCAGTCCCAGTATTCAGTTTTCACAGTATTGACAAATCAGAGGGAATTTAAAAAAATAGTATTCCGGATTTCCGGTGTAGAAAAAGTTTTAAAATCGAATAGTTAAGAATGCTACCTCCGGTATAAACTCTGTCAATTGATGTAAATAACCAGGCATTGCTTTTGCCTGTTTTTAACCTCAATAATTGGCAAATGAAAAAGCTAAAGTCAAAGGTTGGATTGCTGAGATGCTTCAACTTTTCTTTATGAGCTATCTATTTCTTTTAATCCGTGTCGATCTGAGGATTTTTCTGAGGGAATCTGTGGGAAATAAATATGAAAATACCAGACTGCTTGATTCCATGAAATAGAAGTAAGTAATCGGATGAAAAATTTCACCACAATAGAAGCAAAGTTCACAAAGGGTTAAATCTCCATGATTTGTTTTTGATAAGGCAAAATGCGGATTTTGATAACTATTCTCATTCTCTACCAGAATTGCTTTCAATTTCTTTCTTTTAATCCGTGTTGACATGTGGATTTTTCTGTGGGAATTTCCGGGAAAAAATAAAAATCCCCTCGGGATTAATCAAAGGGGATTGATTTTTTTAAACTGATTTTAGAATAATCACACCGCAAGGTCATAATCCTGGACCAGGATTTCCGCAGAAAGGTTGAGTTTGCCTGTAAGATTGCGGACCATCTCCAGCGTCAATTTTCTTTTTCGGTTCAATATTTCGGAGACCCGATTTGCTCCGCCCATGGCTTCAGCCAGATCTGTTTGTTTGAGAGAAAGCTCTTCCATTCGGATTTTGATTGCTTCGATTGGATCAGGACCGTCTAATGGAAAATGCTTGTTTTCGTAATCGTCGATCAGCAAAGCCAAAATATCCGCTTCATCACTTTCCAAACTTCCGATTGAAGCATCGAAAATCTCATCCAGCCTTTTAAGGGCATTTTGGTAATCCGATTCTGATTTGATTGGTTTGATTTCCATTTTAAATTGTGTTTGCGTCTGTTTTATCATATTCCTGATGAGTGCCGATGAACCGGATGAAAAGCCATTCTTTTTCATAGTTTATCCTTGCGACTAAACGAAACGAATTTCCTTTGATGTTAAAAACCACCCTCCCATCTTTTAATATACTTGCATTTGCAAAAGATGATTTCACATCACTCGGGCTTTTCCAGTTTGCCTCTGCTACTGTTTCAAACCATGTTTTTAAATACTGTTCTGTTTCCGGGTTTTTTCTCCAATAATCTCGAAGGGTTCCTTTAGAAAAAATCCTTTCCATGTAAATACATTTTAAAAATAGTAATAATTCCCAATCTGGGAATAAATATTTAAACTAAAAAATGATCCCCTCTGAAATTAACCAGAGGGGATTGTTTTATTTTTTCAAACTTCAACTTTCAAACTTCTTACTTATGGCTTTCAACCCAATTCCTCGCATTCACAAAAGCCTCCATCCAGGGAGTGAAATCATCTTGTCTGTCTGTCGGATAATGGGCCCAGTTCCATGGCTTCAGGCTTCGCTCGATATGTGGCATGACCACCAGATGACGACCGTCCGCTGATGCGATTCCGGCCACAGCGTAGTCCGAACCGCTTGGATTGCCCGGATATGCTTCGTAGCTGAATTTCATGCTGACATGATATTCGCTTTCAGCTTTTGGAAGGGAGAACTTGCCTTCGCCATGTGCAACCCATACGCCCAATCGCTGTCCGCTCAGGCTTCCAAGCATCACGCTATCATTTTGCGGAATGGTTACATTGAGGAAAGTTGATTCAAATTTATGACTGGCGTTGTGCAGCATTTTTGGTTTCTGATCGTGATCAGGAGTGACCAGACCAAGTTCCACCATTAGCTGGCAACCGTTACAAACTCCCATGCTAAGGGTGTCAGGCCTTGCATAGAAATTGTCGAGAGCTTGCTTTGCTTTTGGATTGTAGAGGAAAGCACCTGCCCAGCCTTTTGCCGAACCCAACACGTCTGAGTTGGAGAATCCACCCACGAAGACGATCATCTGGACATCTTCCAGGTTTTCACGACCCGCAATCAAGTCAGTCATGTGAACGTCTTTCACCTCAAATCCTGCAAGCCAAAGCGAATATGCCATCTCACGATCGCCGTTCACTCCTTTTTCACGGATGATAGCGGCCTTTGCATTTCCTTTGGAAGTTCTGAAAGGATCCAGTCCGGTTTTTGCGAAACTTCCTTTCCATCCCTGAGCAAACTCATAGGAGATTGGCTGATTTTTATAATTATGGAATCGGTCTTCCGCCAGTTTTTCGCCGCTTTGCTTGCGGTCCAGCAGGTAAGAAGAGCGATACCAGGTATCTCTGAGTTCGGATACATTCAGGCTGATTCCGGTTCCTTCGAGGTTGATGTCAGTTCCATCAGTTACTTCAGCCAATTCCACGAAGTCAATTTCTGCTTCTGTGAGTAAACTTTCTGCTGAGTGATCATCCGAAACCTGAATCAGAATTCCCGGATTTTCTGCGAAAAGTGCTTTCACCAAATCTGTCTCTGCAAGGCGATCGGTTTTTACATTCAAACCTACTTGCTGAGAAGGGAAGCAAATTTCCAGTAAAGCAGTGATTAAACCACCGGAGGAAATATCATGTCCTGAAAGCACGAGCCCTTTTTCGATCAGATTTTGCACTGCTGCGAAAGCTGCTGCGAAATAGGCCGAATCGGTAACCGTAGGAGTTTCTGTTCCGATTTTATTCAGAATCTGATAGAAACTTGAACCTGCAAGTTTGGCTGAGTCTTTTGAGAAATCTATGTAAAGAACCTTTGTTCCTGCCTTTGGAATCAGGGCAGCTTTTACGGTCTTTTTGATATCAGAGCATTCACCAACGGTGGAGATAATCACCGTTCCAGGAGAGTAAACCACCTTTCCGTCAGGATATTTCTGAGTCATGGAAAGTGAATCTTTTCCAGTTGGAATATTCACACCCAACTCAATGGCGAACTCTGAAACGGCCTGAACAGCCCTGTAAAGTCTGTCATTTTCGCCTTTGTTTTTCGCAGGCCACATCCAGTTTGCACTGAGTGAAACACCGCTCAATCCATCTGCAATCGGTGCAAAAATCAGGTTCGTCAGCGCCTCAGCGATAGCCAATCTGCTGCCTGCTTCCGGATCTGCCAAAGCAGCAACCGGAGCATGTCCGATGGAAGTTGCAATACCTTTGTTTCCGATGTAATCAAGTGCCATCACGGCCACGTCATTCAGCGGAAGCTGGATTTCCCCGACAGTTTGCTGGGTTGCTACCCGGCCAGACACAGATCGATCGACTTTGTTGGTCAACCAATCTTTACAGGCCACTGCTTCCAGTTGAAGCACTTCATTGATGTATCCGCGGATCAGTTCGGGATTGTAACTAGCCTCTGCGAAAGACGCGTTTTGCGTATTGTCTTCGAGAATAGTCTTTGGCGAGGAGCCAAACATATAAGCCAGATCCCAGTCCACAGGCTTTTCTCCTGTTTTCTGATTTTCAAACTTGAAATGCATATCACCGGTAGTCTCGCCCACCACATAAAACGGAGCGCGCTCACGATCAGAAAGCTGTTGAAGTGTGTCAATGTCTTTTTTACCGACAACCAATCCCATTCGTTCCTGAGACTCATTTCCGATGATTTCCTTAGCGGAAAGGGTAGGGTCGCCCACCGGCAATTTATCGATATGAATTGTTCCTCCAGTGCTTTCCACGAGTTCCGAAAGGCAGTTCAAATGTCCGCCTGCTCCGTGATCGTGGATGGAAATGATCGGATTGTTATCGCTTTCGGCCATCGCACGGATGACGTTTGACACCCGCTTTTGCATTTCCGGATTGGAGCGCTGGATCGCGTTGAGTTCGATCGCGTTGGAGAGTTCACCGGTATTCAGGGAAGAAACAGCCGAACCTCCCATTCCGATGCGGTAGTTATCACCGCCCATGATCACGATTTGGTCACCGGCTTTTGGCTCAGATTTTTTGGTGTATTTGGCATTGGTAAAGCCAACACCGCCTGCCAGCATGATTACTTTGTCGAAGCCATATTGCTTGCCCTCTTCCTCATGCTCAAAAGTTAAAACAGAACCTGCGATCAGCGGTTGACCAAATTTATTTCCGAAATCTGAAGCTCCGTTGGAGGCTTTGATCAGGATGTCCATCGGAGTTTGGTAAAGCCAGTGACGCTCATTCAGACCATTTTCCCAGCTTCTTCCTTTTTCCGAACGGGAATATGAAGTCATGTAGACGGCAGTTCCCGCCAAAGGAATTGAGGCAGTTCCACCGGCTAATCTGTCCCGGATTTCACCGCCTGCTCCCGTTGCAGCGCCGTTGAAAGGCTCCACGGTCGTCGGGAAGTTATGGGTTTCGGCTTTCAGGGAAATTACCGTGTCGATTTCACGGGTTTCGAAAAAGTCTGCCACATGCTGGGTTTTTGGTGCGAATTGCTGGGCTTTTGGTCCGGTGACAAATGCCACGTTGTCCTTATACGCTGAAGCGATTCGGTTGGGGTGTTTCTTGGAAGTTTCCTTGATGAGTTGGAAAAGCGTCATTGGCTTTTCTTCTCCGTCTATAATAAATGTACCATTGAAGATCTTGTGTCGGCAATGCTCGGAATTAACCTGACTGAATCCGAAAACCTCCGAATCTGTAAGCGGGCGACCGAGTTGGGTCGAAACGTTATTCAAATAGTCAACTTCCTCCTCACTCAGGGCAAGTCCTTCTTTTTTATTGTAACCGGCAATATCGGTGACAGCCTGGATTTTTTCCGGCTCCAGATGAATGTCAAAAATTTCCTGATCCAGTCCATCGTATGCCTTTTGCAGCATCGGATCAATATGTTGACCTTCTGCCAACGGAGCAAACTCCTCAATTCGCTGAATACCTCTGATACCCATATTCACCGTGATTTCCACGGCATTGGTGGACCAGGGAGTGATCATTTCTTTTCTGGGTCCTGAGTAAGTTCCTGTTACCGTACTGGTTTCCAGAGCTTTGGCGTTACCAAAAAGCCAGATTAGCTTTTGGATGTCTTCAGGAGCAATAGGTTGAGGGGATTGAACTGCGTAAAGGAATTTTTGGGGTGATTCAAAGAAGAAAATCATGTCCTTGGCTGGTAAGATGCAAAGGTAGGGATTTGGGATTTAGATTGAAAATTGAAAGATGGGTAAAATGATTTGAGGTGGGAGGTGGGAGGTGGAGGTTGGAAGCTGGAGGTTGGAAGTAGGGGGTTGGAAAGTACGAAGTTAATATCCCTAATCTCTTCTCTCTTAATCTCTAATCTCCAAATTTCTTTTTCCTAATCACTAATCCCTAACCCTAATCTCTATTCTCCAAATCTCTAATCCCTTTTCCCTAATTCCCAATCCCCAATCCCCAATTCGCAATCTCTTATCTCCATTCTTCTATCTCTTACTTAAATATTCCACTGTAGCCTCAATCAATTTCCCGTGACCGACAGGAAGTGAGACGGCTTTGAGATGGGGGATCTTGGCGCTGAACCGGCCTAGATTTGCAGCAGTCACCATTTTATCATACTTCCCGGTGAAAAGTTGAATCGGTGTTTTTTTGGTTCGGGCGAGCTGGATGATTTTTCCAAGCGAAAGCTGAATGTTTCCGAAGACTTTCCAGGTGAGATATACCTGAGCACGCTTGGATCGTGTTTGCATCTGAGTTTTCACAAATTTGATCAGGCTGGTTTCCAATATTCCCACGGAATGAAGTCCATCCATGATACCAAAAAATCGCTGGGGACTGAAAACCACACCCTTGAAAAATGGATGGAAATACGCCGGATAGCTATTCAGATTATAAAAAAGCCCGGTCTTGATTCCGTCAGGAGCGAGTAAAATCAAACTTTTAACCTGCTCGGGAAAAAGCTCAAAGGTGAGCAAGGAGAACTTACCGCCCATGCTGTAACCCACTAAATGAAAATCTGTAAATCCTTCCTGAGTCGAAACCTCTTGAATAATTTTGCTCCAAATGCCTTTTGTCAATAAAACTGAGGTATCGTGCCAGGAACTCTTCCCGTGGAAGAACAGGTCAAAAAACAAAAACCGTTGTCCGGGTTGAATCAGCCTTGCGAATGGAAGCATGTCAAGATGGCTTTGGCCAAAGCCATGGAAAGCCAGAAAAACCTCCGGTCCTTCGCCCATTTGTTCATAAAATAACCTTCCCCAGGAAGTTTCCATCGTGCTCATTCAGCGTAAAAATTTCATAATAAAATTAGTTATAATCCCTAAGAAAAGCTTTGGGAAATACGGCTGGGACAAATGATATTCTATAAATATCTGTTTTGTATTTATAATTGTTTTGTTTGGATTTTTAAAATGAATAAACACAAAATTGAATATGTGTATTCGCTTGATTGCACGTAACCGAATTAAGTTGGGATTTGAATGAAAAAAATCCCCCTTGCCCCCTTTCAAGGGGGAGTAGCATTTTCTCATCCCGATAGCTCGGGATTAAAACCGATAGGCTTCTATTCATCGTGCAGATATCCGAATACACATAAAATTAAATACCTTAAAAAAACTACAGAAACTTTGTGACTAATTAGAGTTTCTGTAGTTTTGTACCGCCCAAAAAGGCAGAAAAAGATGAAAAGAAAGATTTTGGAAATAGCGATTGAGCAGTTTAGCCGATACGGTGTTCGCACGGTTACCATGGAAGACATTGCCCGTTTGGCCGGAATATCCAAGAAGACGATTTATCAGGAATTCAAGGATAAGAAGGATTTGGTGAAAGAGACTTTCGCCTGTGTTTTGGAGGATGACAGAGAAAAGATGTGCTACATAATGGAGCATGAAGATGGTGTCATCGAGCATTTGGTTAAAGCATCCAAGATGTTGCGGGAACGGTTAGCTAACATGAATCCGATGGTGATTCTCGAGATCCAACGCCATTTCCCTGAAGCATGGGTTCAGTTTGAATCTTTCAAAGAGGAATTCGTAATGAATGATTTGGTAAATGTCCTGGAAAGAGGGAAGAAACTGGGTTATTTCCGGGAGGAAATCGACTCAACTATTTTGGCCAGGCTTAGAGTAAATCAAATATCATCGGCGTTTGATCCGGCAAATTTTGGCTTGAAAGGATATAATATTCTTGAATTACAACTCGAAATGATGGATCATTTCCTTTATGGGATTTTTACAGAAAAAGGGCGAATAGCCTACCACCAACAAAAAGCCACACAAGAAATTTAATGAGAGTGATGAAAAACTACCTTTTAATCCTTTTCACATTTTTCTTTTCTGCTACCGGGCTTTCCGCTCAGGAAGTTTTGGAACTCAATCTTAGAGAATCCCTCGCTTATGCACTGGAAAATAATGTAAATACCAAAAATGCCCGACTGGAAACGTTGGTTTCCAAGGCCACTGTAAAGGAAACTACCGCTACTGGTTTGCCTCAAATCACAGGAGCTGTAAACCTCAATTACAATCCCACGATTCCGGTTATCTTTTTGCCAAACCAGCCTCCTTTCGGAGATCCTACTAATCCATCGGATGTGATCCCGGCGAGATTCGGGGTTAGCTACCAAAGCGGAGTGGCAGTGAATGTGACCCAGATGATTCTTGATGGTTCCTTCTTTGTTGGCTTGAAAGCTGCAAAAACTTACCAGGCTCTAACACAATTGGATGTGGTAAAAGCTGAAAATGATGTGATCGAAAATGTGAAAAAAGCATTTTTTGGAGTTCTGGTAAATCAGGAACGTATCAGGCTGGCTACCGCCAACTTATCCAGAATAGATTCTCTGTTGTCCGAAACCCAAGCGCTTTTTGATGCCGGATTCTCCGAAAAAATTGATGTGTCAAGAATCAAGGTTCAGAGAAATAATACTTATTCCCAGTTGGAAAGAAGTAAAACGGCTTATGAAATCAGTAAGCAATTGCTGAAGCTTCAAATGGGTCTTCCTCCTCAATATGATATCAACATCACTGAAACTCTCCGCGAACTCAATCCCGAGGATGAATTGCCTGGAATGCTGACAATGGAGGGAATCAATCGTGTAGAAATTGATCAATTGAACACCAATATGGAGTTGACAAACCTTGATCTGAGGTATAACAAGGCTCAGTATATGCCTACCATCGATGCAAACGGATATATTCAGAGAACCGGGGCCGGTAATACCCTGCAGAACGTTTATGATCCGATCAACTGGTTTTCCAGCTCCCTGATAGCTGTGAGAATGGAGATTCCAATCTTCGACGGACTTTCAAAAAGTGCAAGAATTCAGAAGAACCGACTTCAACTGAGTCAGCTCAAAAATCAAAAAATCTTCCTTGATGATAACATCGCCCTTGAAATCTACGAGGCAAGGACAAGTCTGAAAAACGATCTGAATATCCTCGGGGTACAGCGGGAAAACATGGCGCTTGCACAGGAAGTTTTCAATATGGCAAAAATCAAATACAATGAAGGTGTAGGCTCAAATTTCGAAGTTGTGGAAGCTGATGCTGCATTGATCGAAGCGGAAATCAATTTCCTGGCTGCCCTTTACGATGGCCTGATTGCCAAAGTTGATCTGGAGAAGGCACTTGGCATCTTAAGAACGAACATCGATAACTAAACCAACTATGATTTCCCTTTCCGGGATTCAACTCAAAAACAAAAGAACTATATATGACTTTCAGCTCACTTTTTACTGAGATAAAAGCCTGCAGAGATTTTAATCATTCAAGAAAAAAACAAAGAAATGAAACCAACGCTTAAATTTTTACCACTATCCCTGATCGTTCTTTTCGCGTATAGCTGCAGTTCCGGCACAGGAGAAGGGCTTGATGCCAAGAAAGCTGAATTAGAAAAGCTAAAAGCTCAGTCCACAGAATTGGCTGAGTCCATCAAGGAACTCGAAACTGAGATTGCAAGTTTGGATCCTGAGTTTGCGAAGCTGGGCCAGAAAACAATCCTGATCACCACAGCCACTGCCCGTAAAGGCAACTTTGAGCATTTTGTAGAAGTTACCGGATCTGTACTTTCCAAAAAGAACGTGAGCATCAGTGCAGAGGCTTCAGGTCTCGTACTGGAGGTTCCGGCAGTTGAAGGCATGAGAGCCAAAAAAGGTCAGGTTCTTGCCAGAATCAATGCAGAATCTATCCAGAGAAATATCGATGAGCTTCAAAACTCCCTGGATTTGGCAACTACGCTCTTTGAAAAGCAAGAGCGACTTTGGAAGCAGCAGATCGGAACAGAAGTCCAGTACCTGGAAGCTAAAAACAGAAAAGAAGGTTTCGAAAGAAGCCTGAAAACTTTGAAAACTCAACTAGATAAAGGTGTTATTCGTGCGCCTTTTGATGGAACAGTGGAGACAGTTCAGGTGAGAACCGGTGAACTGGTACAGCCGGGAATGGCAATGTTTCAGTTTGTTGGAGAAAGCGACCTCTTCATAGAAGCTGATATTTCTGAGTCTTATATTGGCGTGATGAGCAAAGGAGACTCAGTTGATGTAAGCTTCCCCTCCCTAAATCAGGAGTTCAAAACCAAGGTTTCAGCTATCGGATCAATCATCAATCCAAACAACAGAACTTTTAAAGTCGAAGTATTACTTCCCCGCATGCAAAATCTGAAGCCAAATATGATTGCAGTTTTGAGAATCAAGGATTATGAAAATACAGACGGCGTGACAGTGCCGAGCCATTTGATCCTGAGTGACAATAAAGGAGATTATTTATTCATAATCACTGAAAATGTAGCAAAGAAAACTTACGTGAAGAGAGGCAAAACTTTTGGAGACGAGTCAGAGATTTTGGAAGGCCTTGTAGGAAATGAAGTTTTGGTGGACAAAGGCTTTCGTGAAGTGGGTGATAATTTTAATGTGAAAATCGCGCAGTTGTAAGATCATGGCTGAAAAAGAAAAGTCAAAAACCATCCGGGAGTTTGGAATATCCAGTTTCAGTGTGGACAATGCTACCTCAATTGTAATTGTTACACTGATTATTACAGTCCTTGGATTGGGAGCATATCGCTCCATGCCGAAGGAGAGTTTTCCTGAGATTGTAATTCCAACAGTATATATCGGTACTCCTTATCCGGGCAATTCGCCGGTGGATATGGAAAACCTGATTTCGCGTCCGATTGAAAAGGAATTGAAATCACTCAATGATGTGAAAGATATCAAGTCAACTTCTGTTCAGGATTTTTCCTCGATTGTGGTTGAGTTTAATCCCGGAATTGAGATCTCAAAAGCCATTCAGGATGTAAAAGATGCTGTGGATCGGGCAAAAAGTGATTTGCCTTCTGATTTGGATCAGGAACCGAATGTGGTGGAGATCAACACCGCTGATTTTCCGATCATGAACGTGAATATTTCCGGGAATTATTCGGATACGGAACTGAAAAAATTCGGAGAGTATCTGGAGGATAAAATCGAAAAGCTTCCTGAAATTTCCCAAGCTGACCTTGCCGGAACAGTGGAGCGTGAGATTCAAATCAATGCTGATCCTTATAAAATGGAGGCAGTTGGCGTAAACTTCAGTGATATTTCTGATGCGATCAATTCAGAAAACCTGACGGTTTCAGGAGGTACTATCCGTACGGGCGAGTTTCAGAGAACTCTTCGGATCGATGGTGAATTGACTGATCCTATGCAGCTGCTCGACCTGATCGTGAAGACAGATAATCAGAAGATTGTCTATCTCCGGGATGTAGCTGAGATCAGGGATACCTATAAAGAAAGATCTACCTACGCCAGAAATAAGAATCTGCCTGTAGTGACGATCAACGTGGTAAAAAGAAGCGGCGAAAACCTGCTGGATGCTGCTGACAGAATCAGGGAAATCATTGAAGAAGCAAAGGCGGAAAGATTGCCGTCTGATTTGGAAATCGCAATTACAAATGATCAGTCAAAACAGACTCGTTTGCAGGTAAGTGATCTTGAAAACTCCATCATTTTCGGGATTATCCTGGTTGTGTTAGTACTGATGTTTTTCCTTGGTTTCAGAAATGCACTTTTCGTGGGATCGGCTATTCCGCTTTCCATGTTTATATCCTTCCTGATTTTGAATTCCTTCGGAATCACGCTAAACCTGATGGTTCTATTCTCGCTGATTCTCGCACTGGGTATGCTCGTGGATAATGGAATCGTGGTAGTAGAGAATATTTACCGACTTATGTCAATAGGGAAATCTCCAATTGAGGCTGCGAAAGAGGGAGTTGGTGAAGTGGCCTGGCCGATTATTACTTCTACGTTGACAACTCTTGCAGCATTTTTACCACTGGCATTCTGGCAGGATATCATCGGGGAGTTTATGAAATTTCTCCCGATCACCTTGATTATCGTGCTCTCATCTTCACTTTTTGTCGCTTTGGTGATAAATCCGGTGATGACCTCTCTATTCATGAAAGTGGATGATGTGACCAAAGAAAAGCCAAAGCAAAATTCTATAATTGTTTCCGGTTCTTTCCTTGTTCTTGCTACTATTTTTTACCTGTTGGGCTGGAAAATTATGGGCTCGCTCTCATTAATAACTTCAGTCCTCATCCTGGTAAACATTTTCTTGTTGAGAAAGGCAATTGCCTGGTTTCAGAATGTCCTCCTTGTCAAAATGGAGAATGCATATGAGTCAATTTTGCAATACGCCTTAGCAGGAAAGAGACCCTATAAGTTCCTGGGAGGAACTGTCTTATTGCTTTTTCTTTCTTTGGGCTTACTTGTTGTCAGAGCTCCAAAGATCCTTTTCTTCCCGGATAATCAACCTCAGCTGGTGAATGTATTCGTGGAGTTCCCGATCGGAACAGATATCGAAGCAACCAACAAGTTTGTCGATGGTTTGGAGGATGAGTTGATGGTGGTATTGGAACCTTACGACAACATCATCGAATCCGTCATCAGTCAGATAGGCGAAGGAACCGGTGATCCGACAGAGGGGCCGAGTAATCAGGCAACTCCCAACAAAGCAAAAATCACGATTGGCTTTGTGGACTACATAGATCGTCAGGGAATCAATACCAACGGGGCCATGGAAGAGATTCGAAAAATGGTAGAGAAATACCCCGGTGTTTTGATCACCGTCGGAAAACAACGAAATGGCCCGCCTGTCGGAAAGGCAGTTAACATTGAGTTTGTCGGTGAAAACTATGAGCAATTAATTGACTTCGTTACCGAAACTCAGGATTACCTGAATAATCAAAACATTGCCGGTATCGAAGAATTGAAATCGGACCTATCATTGGGAAGTCCGGAAGTGATTTTGGATATCGATCGTGAGAAAGCCAGGAGATTTGGACTTTCTACCTCTACGATAGCTACTGAGATTAGGACCTCTTTATTCGGATTGGAAGTTTCCAAATACAAGGAAGGTGAGGATGATTATCCGATCCAGTTGAGATTGGATGAGAAATATCGATATGATATTAATACGCTAATTAATAAGAAAATTGGCTTCCGGGATAAATTTGGAGATAAGCGGGAGGTGCCGATTTCGGCAGTTGCTAATGTCAAATACGGATCAACTTATGGATCAGTGAAAAGAAAGGATCTCGAGAAAGCCATCACAGTTTCCTCTAACGTTTTGGATGGATATAATCCGACCGAGGTCAACGAGAAGATTCAGCAAGCAATGGTAAATTATCCAGTTCCTGATGGGGTCACAGTGAAGTTTACCGGTGAGCAAGAGGAACAAGCCAAGTCCATGGCATTTCTTATGAATGCATTGATGATTGCGATTGCTATGATCTTCCTGATTATCGTAGCTCAGTTTAATTCGGTGGTAACGCCATTAATCATCATGGCATCTGTGGTACTGAGTACGATCGGAGTATTCCTTGGCTTGGTGATTTTCAACATGGATTTCGTCGTGATCATGACCGGTATCGGTATTATCTCACTCGCAGGTGTGGTAGTGAATAACGCGATCGTCTTGATTGACTATACCAACTTGGTGCGTGAGCGAAAAAGAGAAAAAATGGGGACCAAAAAGGGAGAGTATCTTTCTTTCGAAGATTTGATGTCCAGTATCGTGGAGTCAGGAAAGACCAGACTTCGTCCGGTATTGCTTACAGCGATTACAACAGTCCTGGGTTTGGTGCCTTTGGCGATCGGTATGAACATAAATTTCGCTACTTTATTAAGTTCTTTTGATCCTCAGTTTTACGTAGGAGGAGATAATGCAAATTTCTGGGGTCCGATGGCCTGGACTGTAATATTTGGGCTAACCTTTGCAACTTTCCTTACGTTAGTCATCGTACCAGTCATGTATTTGCTGGCAGATAAATTTACAATGATGCTGCGCAAAATTAAATCATGATTGTTTAAGGTTGGTGGTTTTTTTTGAAGAAACCTCCGGGACAATGTCCCGGGGGTTTTTCTCTTTTTAAGGCGAATCAAATCTTCCCATTCACGTTCAAAATCTATACTTTTGCAATCCCAAAAGAGGTTAAAAAAGATGGATGATTTCAAGTGGTACGTGATGTACACAACTTCCCGAGCAGAGAAAAAAGTAGCAGAAAGACTCAGGGAAAAAGGTTGGGAGGTTTATTTACCCCTTATCGAAGAGCTCAGACAATGGTCTGACCGTAAGAAAAAAGTAGAACGAGCCCTTTTCAACGGGTATGTTTTTGTTAAGACCAACCGAATTAAGCTTTGGGAATGTCTGCAGGTACCGGGAGCGGTTAAGTTTGTTCATTTTTCCGGACACCATGCCACAGTGCGGGAAGAAGAATTGGAATTAATCCAGAGAATCCTCGCCACCGGAGTGGGAGTTGAGACAGACGGAAGTGAAATTGCCGCTGGTGAGAAAGTAAAAGTCCTCGGCGGCCCGCTTCAGGATTTGGTAGGAGAGTGCATCGAAAAAGGGAATAAAGATTACTTCCTGATCAGAATTTCCGGTATTTATCAAAATATGCTGGTCCAAATTCCACGAAAATTTTTGCAGGTTGTTGATTAAAAAAGGAGCCGAAAGGCTCCTTTAATTTTTATTTTTCGGAATCAAATACCTCCTGTACACGATCTGTGCCTGAGCCAACTGGTCATTGTATTTATTGGAACCGGCATTTCGGTCAAGGTTGTCCGTAAAAGTCCAAAGTATGGTTCCCTCTCCTGCGATATCCGAATAGTTTCCAATTCTATAGCTAAGTCCTGCCCTTACCGGAATGTATGGGGTTGTAATAGAATGATTGGTTGGGTTTTCATTTTCTTCAAATGATTTAGTCTGCTCAGTTGCCGCATGCATCACACCCAATCCAAATCCGCCATAGATGTTAAACTTGCTTCGGTTCATATGATGATCGTAGGGAATCAGATTCATACTCGGAATCACGTCGAAAAAATAGACCGATCCTTTAGTAGTGAAGGAGGATCCTTTCGCAGTCCAGTTTTCCCGGATTAC
This sequence comes from Algoriphagus sp., assembly GCA_036676605.1. Classification (GTDB taxonomy): domain Bacteria; phylum Bacteroidota; class Bacteroidia; order Cytophagales; family Cyclobacteriaceae; genus Algoriphagus. The sequence goes on along the minus strand of JAKFCO010000131.1, from coordinate 54,270 downwards.
AGCCGGGGGATTTCCACCGCTGCTGATTTGCTGAAATCCGGCTGTCACCCGAAGGTCAAACATTGGATTTAGCTTTTTGGAGTAGGAGGCAGAAATAGAGGGTTTAATCTCAAAATCCCAGTCTCTGTATTGACCTCCATTATCCATATAGATGAAGGACGGGCCTATTCCAAAAGAAAACACATTGTTCCTTGGAATTTTCTCCTGGTAAAAGCTTTGGCCACTAACTAAATCTGAAGCCAGGGAAAAAAGAACAAATAAGGATAGTTGGATTAATCTGTACATGGTGAAGAATTCTAGGGCAATGGAAAAGCAACTGAATTCACTTCGCAAATTTGAGACCAAACAAGTATTAGCTGGTTGTCAGATCATTTTATAAACAGAAAGGAATCAGATTTATTGCTTTTGCTGACTTAAATCAAGCCCCTTCGAAAGCTCGCTGGATTTCTTCCTCGGTAGTTTTCAGTTTTGATCTGCAAATCTTTACAAGTTGCGCTGCTTCCTGTACCAATTCTGCGAGTTCGTCCACGCTCTTCTTTCCTTCTTCCAGTTGTGCCAAAATAGACTCCAGTCTGATCATGGCCTCATTGTAGTTGATGTCGCTCATTTTTCCTCAATTTGTGTAATAGTACTGGTGATTTTTTCCCCTAAGGTATGGGTCATTAATTGATCCCCTATTTGAGCTTTTGTCCGGGAAATTGGAACTCCGTTAATTTCAGATCTGGTGTATCCTCTTGCGAAAATGGTTTCCGGATTTAATTGCCGCAAAGAAGTAACCCTGGATTCCAGCCGTTCATTTTCCTTTCGAAGAAAATTATCCAAGGCCTTTTTAAAGGTTTTCTCTAAAGATTCCAATTGGATTGATTGAACGCCAATCCTATTTTTGGCCAAAGTCGAAATCCTGCTTGTTTTTGAAGCTAGTTTCTCTTTCTCAAGGTTAAGTCGGTTTCCTATTCCCGACTTGATCCGATGACTGAATTGGTTCAAAAGACTTTCTTCTTCCTGAAGTTTTTGGCGCGTTGCACGATCAAGTCGAGTGAGGGAAATTCCAAGGTTTTCCTCAAATTCCCGAAAGCCGGAAAGCAGAAATTCCGCCACTGCAGTAGGAGTCTTGAGTCTTGAATGTGCGACCAAGTCCGCAATCGTCTCATCCCGCTCGTGACCAATTCCGGTGAAAACCGGCAAGGGACAGTTTGCGATCTTTGCTGCAACCAGATAATCATCAAAGCAATCCAGATCCAATTGAGCCCCACCGCCGCGAATGATCACGATCGCTTCCAGTTGGAGCTTATCCCGCATAGATTCAGCCTGAGTGATTGCCTGCACCAGGCTTGCAACCGCCTCATTTCCCTGCATCATCGAGGGGAATAGCCGATGATAAATGGTGTATCCGTTGGGATTATTTTCGATTTGATTGATGAAATCACCGTATCCGGCTGCGGTCGGACTGCTGATAATCGCGATTTTCTGCACCAGAATCGGAAGTCCAAGATTGGCGTTCAGCCGCAGTAAACCTTCCCGGGCGAGTCGATCGATGGTTTCTTGTCTTATTCTCGCTCTTTCACCCAGGGAAAAAGAAGGATCAATATCCTTGACATTGACGCTAATCCCATAGACCGGATGGTAATTGACATTGACCTGAGCCAGAACTTTCATTCCGTTTTTCAGGCCGCTTCCGGTCTGGGATTCAAATCTTGCTGCGACAGTGCGGTAGGTGAATTGCCAGAGATTTGCCTTGATTTTGGCCAACACTTGGTTTCCCTGCTTTTCTACCAACTCAAAATAGGCATGTCCCTGAGGCGCCTGTCGAAAGTCCGCAATCTCACCGACCACCCAGTAGACTGGTTCCAACTCATTTTCTAAAACAGATTGGATGAGATGGGTAAGTTCGGAGATAGACTGAGGACTTTGCATCTCAGTTCATTTTTTGAAACTGCAATTTGATTTGTGCGCTGAGTTCTTTGCTGGCACGGAGCATCGGCAATCTTACCTGATCACCGCAAATTCCCTGATGTTTCAGCAGATTTTTGATCCCCACAGGATTTCCTTCCAGATACATCAGGCCGTTCAGACCGAGAATCGAAAAAGCAGCTTTCAGGCTTTCCTGATCGGTTCCATGGCACATTGTCTTGAAAGTTTCCGGCAGAGCATTCGCCAAAACTGAAATAATCCCCGATCCTCCCACGCTACTCAAAGCCCGGGTCATGAGGTCATCTCCGGAGATCAGTAAAAAGTCTTTCGGCATTTCTGCCGCGATCTGCATGCATTGCTCCAGGTTGCCGCTGGCTTCCTTCATCCCGATGATATTTGGATGCTCAGCAAGTTTAAGCGTGGTAGCCGCAGTCATGTTGGACATGGTGCGACCGGGAATATTGTATAAAATCACAGGCACCGGGCACTCGTCTGCGATTGCAGTATAGTGAGCGATGATGCCGGCCTGACTTGGTTTGTTGTAATAAGGACTGACGGATAGAATCGCCGAAATCCCGGTAAATTCTGCGTTTGCGATATCGTCCAAAACGGCCTGCGTATTGTTGCCTCCGATTCCATACACAATCGGAACTCGTCCCTGATTGTGTTCAAGGCAAGTTTTCACCACTTCTCTTTTCTCCAAAGAACTCAAAGTTGCTGCCTCTCCGGTAGTACCTAAAATGACCAGATAATCCACTCCACCATTGATGACATAATCGACGAGCCGTTTGAGTCCATCGAAATCAATCGAGAAATCTTCATGTAACGGTGTGATCAGAGCTACTCCGGTGCCTTTTAACTGGTTCATTTTAATATCCTGTAGGTTTGAGGGCGTAAAGATAATGCGCTTCGTCGGAAAGTCTGACCTTCTGTCCAAAAATTGGACTATTCCCCGACCATCTCAAGGAATTCTTCTTCAGAGATCAATGGGATTCCAAGTTTCAGCGCTTTTTCCTTTTTGCTAGGACCCATTTCTTCGCCTTCGATGATGAAGTCCAGGTTTTTGGAAACTGTCTGAATGTATTGTCCGCCATGTGCCTGCACAAAGTCCACGATTTCATCCCGCTTAAATCGGTTTAACCGCCCGGAAGCCAGGATTCTTTTCCCGGCGAGGGAAGTTCCCAATTGGGTAGATTCTCGGTTTTCGATTTCAAACTTCAATCCGTGAGATTTCAGTCGGGAAATAATCTGAAGATTTTCGGGCTGCGAAAAGAACTCCCGGAGACTGTGAACGAGCGTTTCCCCGACGCCATTGATGTCGAGCAATTGTTCATTGGTGGCTTCCTGAAGTTTCTCGATGGCACCAAAGTGCTTCGCAAGCAACTGGGCTGTGTTTTCACCGATGTTTCGAATGCCGAGGGCAAAAAGCACCTTTTCGAAAGGCTGATTTTTGGAGGCTTTTATGCCTTCCATCATATTCGAAATCACACCTTCCTGAAAAGTATTTGCTTTTAGTTTTTTGATTCGCTCTGCGAGTTCGTGAGGAAGATCCAGTCCAAGTTCCAGCAAAATCCCGTGAACAGTTCCCTGAGTTCTGCTTGCTTTCAAAAGTGTTTCAAACTCAACTCTTCGACCGAGGAATATCTCCAGGACAACTGCTACCGGTACATAATCTTCCAGTTTGGGTAATTCCGAGTGATCTTTCAAATGCGAGATCAGGTACTCGACCATCCCGGTATTGGAAGGGACTTTTTTCCTTGAGTAACGAATGTAATTCTGAAACTCACGAAGCTTTTCGAAGAGTGGAAGTGCGGTGTTTTCCGTGAGGAAATCCTGAATTTGTTTGAAAGGAATCTGCTCTGTGAGGGCAAAAAGTGCTTTTTCCAGCGTGATATAAAGCAATCCGCTGGCTTCTTTTTCGTATTGATCCTGACTCATTTCCAGCCCGAGCAATTCTTGCTCCTGACCTTCGAGTTCATAGATATCGGCATAGCTCGTGATAAATCCCCGGTCGATCAAAGCCCTAATCCGTTCTGTTCCGAGTGTATCGATATCCATTGCACGCTTGTGCACAAAATGCTCGATCCTTCCCAAAACCTGAGGCGGACAATATTTTGCATTCGGGCAAAAATGCTTGGCTTCACTTTCTTTTCTTTCGAGTTCGGTTCCGCATTCCGGACAATGCGTGATGTAAGCAATCGGATGCGCTCCCGGTTTTCTTCTTTCCGGATTTGCAGCGGTGATTTTTGGGATGATTTCTCCTCCCTTCTCCACAAATACAAAATCGCCTTCATGAAGCCCGAGTCGCTCGATTTCATTCGCATTGTGGAGGGATGCCCGCTTGACTGTCGTGCCGGCCAGACTTACCGGAGACAGATTCGCCACCGGAGTGATCGCCCCGGTTCGGCCAACCTGATAAGTGATGGAAAGAAGTTCCGTTTCCGCACTTTCAGCCTGGTATTTGAAGGCAATCGCCCAACGCGGGTTTTTGGCTGTGAAACCCAATTCCTCACGCTGATCATACTTATTGATTTTGATTACCACTCCATCCGTATCGACCTGAAGTGTAAATCGCTTTTCTTTCCAATCAGAAATGAATTGAATCACATCCTGGATTGAATTGGTTTTTCGGTGAGTGGGGGAGACATTGAATCCCCAGCTCTCGATCAAAGCGATGGCTTCGTCATGGTTTTCCACGCCAATATTATCTCCCAGAAGTTGGTAGAAATAGCAGTTTAGGCGTCGCTTGGCAACCACCCCACTATCCTGCATTTTCAGGGTGCCGGAGGCTGCGTTTCTTGGGTTTGCAAGTAAGGCCTCACCTTTGGCCTCCCGTTCTGCATTTATTTTTTCAAACTCTTTTAGGGGAAGGAAAATTTCTCCACGCACTTCGAATTTCCCAGGGACATTTTTGCCTGTGATTACGAGCGGGATATTCTTGATTGTGCGCACATTTTCAGTGACGACATCACCCCGGGTACCATCGCCGCGGGTTACTGCCCGCACCAATCGGCCATTTTCATAAACCAAACTGATCGCCACTCCGTCGAACTTCAATTCGCAGAAATATTCGTAATCGGTATGCCCAAGTCCTTTGGCCACCCGCTCATCAAAAGCCAAAAGCTCCTCGATCGTGTAGGTGTTTCCCAGAGAAAACATGCGGTATTCATGCGCTGCCGTTTCAAATTCCTTCGTGATCATGCCACCGACGCGCTGACTTGGACTATCTGGGCTGAGCAACTCGGGAAATTCCTTCTCCAGTCGGATTAATTCCTCCAAAAGCCGATCAAACTCTAAATCAGTGATTTCGATCCTGCTCTCCTGATAATACAGATGATTGTGGTAATTAATTTCTTTGGTGAGCTGGGCGATTCGGAGTTCGGCTTCTGATTGGGTCATGTTGGTGAAAATTAAGAGGGGCAAAATTAGGGTTTGCAGGGGGAAGGACCAATGTTTTTAAATTGGACAGGATCTCTGGAGTAATTTTTATCAGAGCTCTTGACGTAGGAATTTTAAAAAGCTTCATCTCTGATGTTGACCTTCAGGCCCTTAAATTCCTCCTTGATCGCTTTCCATGTTTTATCCCTTAAACTTCCTCCCGGATAGAGTTTTGATTGGTACCCTTTGGTGATTACTCTAAGGGAAATTGATCGCTTGTAAGGAATTTCGAATACGATCTCCTTAATATCCTCAATTTTGTATACATGGTTTACCCATGGCCATACGTGATTTTTTATCACTAAACAGTTTTTGTCCAGGTAAAAATAATGAAGCTGGTAGCCTAAAAAACCATAAAAGAATCCTGACATTGAAAAAGCAGCTATAGAACCAAGATATTTTGGTGAATCTAAAATCAGTACGTAAATAGAAAAGGCAATCATTCCATAAATCAATATTCCGTTGAATGATAAGAAGTGGTTGCCACTGTATTTATTCATGTCACGGTAGTTCACAAATCCATGAAATTTAACCTTTGGTGCTTCTTTAATTGGTTTAAGTTCTATTGGATCTTCCTTACTTAGGGACTCAAGAATTTGTTCAAGGGCGATTCTTATCAAGGATATGTTTTTATAAAAAGGGGCTAATATCTCTATCCTTTTTCCTGTATTAAGAATTAAGTTAGTTGTTTCTGCCGGAGTATTCATGTTTTGACTTTTTCCGGTCATTTCGATTTTTTTGACATCGATCCATCGTATGAATTCAGATTGGAACAGGTTCGTAAATTTTATTCCCTGGTTATCGATCTGGATTTTTTTAATTATTCTCAGGTAGTGAATAACAATCCCTATCATCGCTGCAAACATTAGAGCGCTTCCATAGATTGGGGTATTGAATATCGAATCTGCTTTTCCATTGCTCACATCCAGAAATGAAATAAATCCTATCCCAACACCTATTCCTCCTAATACAATCACCAGAATAATTGGAGCGATGATCGCATTAATTGGGTCAAATTTGCTTTGTATAGTCATTTTGGGGGTTTTGGCTGGATTGACATTTTGAAAAAATGTGTAATACTTAGGAGAATAGTACAGCTCTTAAATTAATATTTTCTTTTCATTTTACCGGAGAAAAATCTTTTCGCCGAATGAGGAATTGTTTTTCCCAACCCAAATAAAATTGGGTTGATACCCAAAATCTGGCAAGGTCAAACCAACCATGGACTATCGACTATAATCTATTTCCATATCTTTGGCCACACAATTTTTGAAGATGAGTAAAAAGACCAGCAGTGAAGGGAAGATTTTGGATGCAGCGTATCGGCTTTTTCTAGGAAAAGGCTACCGTCACACGACTATGGACGAAATCGCCCTGGATTTGGGGAGGAGCAAAAAGACCTTATACAAATATTATCCGGGTAAAATGGAGCTTCTCTCAGCGTCTTTCGAAGTGCTGAAAACAAAAATGACGGCAAAAGTGGAGGCGATCCTGGAGAACAAATACATCTCTTTTCCGCTGAAACTGAAATCAACTCTTACAGTCATTGTCACGCATTTGGCACCGATCAATCCGGATTTGTTTGAGGATTTGAGGGAATATGCACCTGAGGTTTGGGAGGAACTCAGGCTCTATATTAATGAGTCGGCTTATGAGAGATTTCAGAAGCTGATCGAGCAGGGGGTGAGCCAGGGTTTGGTCAATCCAAAAATCAACATTAACCTGGTTGTGATGCTGTACGCGGCGGCAGTCCAGTCACTTTTGGATCCAAAATTCCGGAGTCAATTTCCCGATTCGATTCAAAAAGGAATGAAACTTTCCACTTCGGAAGTCTACGATCAGGCGATCACGATCATTTATAATGGAATTTTGACTGATGAGGCCCGGAATGAATTTACAAATGCCTGAGGCCTGTTTTGGCTGATTTCCCTATCTTTGCGCCCTGATCCGAACTGGAATTTCAGATTCCGGAAGCGGGTTAAACCTTCGCCCTGACTTATTATGAGTAAAAATTTCAAACGATACACCGTCACTTCCGCGCTTCCTTATGCCAATGGCCCGCTTCATATCGGACATTTGGCAGGATGCTACATTCCCTCCGATATCTATGTTCGCTATTTACGCTCCATGGGTCGGGAAGTGGCTTATATCTGCGGTTCGGATGAGCACGGAGTAGCTATCACCATCAAAGCCCGAAAAGAGGGATTGACTCCGCAGGAAATTGTGGATCGATACCACGAGATGATGAAGGGAAGTTTCAAGGAGTTTGGGATCAGTTTTGATCATTATTCCCGCACTTCTGCACCGATTCACCATGAGACGGCAAGCGGACTTTTCAGGGATTTATATGAGAAAGGAGAATTCGTGGAGCAGGTAACCGAGCAATATTTTGACGAGGAAGCCGGACAGTTTTTGGCAGATCGCTACATCGAGGGCACTTGCCCAAAATGTGGAAACGAGCATGCGTACGGAGATCAATGTGAGAAATGCGGAAGCTCACTCAGCCCAACGGAACTGATCAATCCCAAATCCAAACTGAGCGGAAACACGCCGATATTGAAGGAAACCAAGCATTGGTTTCTGGATTTGGCGAAGTACGGTGATTTTTTGAAGCAGTGGATCTTGGTCGATCACGCCAATGACTGGAAAAACAACGTCCTGGGTCAATGCCGGTCCTGGCTCGAAGCCGGCGACGGACTGCAGTCAAGATCGATGACCCGTGATATGGATTGGGGAATCAAAGTGCCTGTTAAAGGTGCTGAGGGCAAAGTTTTGTACGTCTGGTTTGATGCTCCGATCGGATATATTTCATCCACCAAAGAGTGGGCTGCAGAGAAAGGAATTGATTGGGAACCTTACTGGAAAGATCAGGAAACCAAGCTGGTTCACTTCATTGGTAAGGACAACATCGTATTTCACTGCATTATTTTCCCTGCAATTTTGAAAACACTCGGAGAATTTATTCTTCCGGATAATGTGCCGGCAAATGAGTTTTTGAATCTGGAAGGAGACAAAATCTCCACTTCCCGCAACTGGGCAGTTTGGCTTCATGAGTATTTGGAAGAATTTCCCGGTAAGCAGGATGTGCTTCGCTATGTGCTCACTGCAAATGCTCCCGAGACTAAAGACAACGACTTTACCTGGAAGGATTTCCAAGGCAGAAATAACTCAGAACTGGTAGCTATCTATGGCAATTTTGTCAACAGAGCGGTGGTTTTGACCCATAAATATTATCAGGGAGTAATTCCTCAGCGGGGAAAACTGACCGGATACGATGAGGAAGTGATTGCAGTTTTGGAAGAGTTCCCAAATAAAATTGCGGCTTCCATTGAGCGCTACCGATTCCGCGAGGCATTGAGTTTTGTGATGGAATTTGCCCGATTGGGAAATAAATACCTGGCTGATACTGAGCCTTGGAAAGTGATCAAGACTGACGAAGTCCGAACTGCGACTATCTTGAATATTGCACTGAATATAGCTGCAAACTTAGCGATCGTGTCAGAGCCATTCCTGCCATTTACCGCCGCCAAGCTTTTCAAAATGTTTGGTTTGGAGAAAATGACCTGGAATCAGGCAGGCAACAGCCAGTTACTTTCCGAAGGTCATACGCTGGAAGAAATGGGATTGCTTTTCGAGAAAATAGAAGATGAAACAGTTGAAAAACAAGTGCAAAAACTGATGGATACCAAAACTCAAAATGAGGCGGAGAACGTGCCGGTTACCCCAATGAAAGAGATAATTTCTTATGATGATTTTGCGAAGCTGGACATGAGAGTAGTGACAATTTTGGAAGCGGAACCCATGCCGAAATCAAAGAAATTGCTCAAGCTGAAAGTAGATACAGGACTTGGGCACCGCACAGTTTTGAGCGGAGTTGCGGAGCATTTTGATCCTGCATTTCTGGTCGGAAAGCAAGTGACGATGTTGATCAATCTGGCGCCGAGAAAAATGATGGGAATCGACTCAGAAGGAATGATCCTGATGGCGGAAGATAAAGACGGAAAGCTGAAATTGCTTCAACCACATGAAGGCACAGCAAGCGGATCGACGATTAGTTGAGAGATATGAGGCAAGACACAAGATTTAAGACGTTAGATTTAAGACATAAGATTGATAGAAACAAGAATTTGACAGACCAAACATGAAACAGGAATTTGGAATAACGGAAGAAGGAAGAAAAATCCTTACCGAGATTTTTGGAAGTTATTCTGAGGTTTCAAAATTGTTGGTGATCGGTTCTCGGGCTAAAGGTACATTTGGGGAGAGAAGTGATTTGGACATGGTTGTCATGGATCCTATTGACCGTCGTACTTTGGGAAACTTATGGATGGATATCAATGAAAGCGATTTGCCTTTCACGGTTGATCTTCAAATTTGGAATACCATACGCAATGCAAACCTGAAAGAACATATAAATCGCATGGGGAAAATTATTTATGCTAAATCGTCAGAATCCGTATTGGAATAAAACGAAGTGGGTTTTTGAAGGAAAAATTAACTTGAAAATTCTTCACGAAGTCCCGGTAAACGGTTCTACGATTAGTTAAGAAGTAAAACATACCTTTTAAGGCACAAGCAGCGGATATTTTTTCGGCTGCTTGTGCCTTTTCATTATAGGTAATTGATAGTTGCATGTCAAAATTGCCCTATTTTTATCAAAATGAACCTTTTGAAGAAGTCGGTTCTTTCCTTTAGTACCACTACTTTTGAACCCTCTCTTTTTAAAATGGAAATAACAACCGGAAACATTCTTTTAATAGGCTCAGCTCTCTTGATCATGAGTATTCTGGCAAGTAAAACAGCCGGACGGGCAGGCATTCCTGTTTTGCTTCTGTTTTTGGGTGTGGGAATGCTGGCAGGTTCCGATGGGCTCGGGAAAATCTCCTTTAATGATCCGGGTTTAGCTCAGTTTTTAGGAGTGATTTCGTTGACTTATATCTTGTTTTCCGGTGGATTGGATACCAAATGGAAATCTATCAAACCTGTTTTGGGCCCGGGGCTCGTCCTTTCGACAGTGGGCGTAGTACTCACTGCAGCTTCAGTCGGGGCTTTCGCACACCTGGTCGGTGGGTTTACCTGGATGGAAGGGTTTCTCCTGGGAGCGATTGTCTCTTCTACGGATGCTGCCGCCGTTTTCTCTATTCTCCGATCCAAAAGCATAGGACTGAAAGGAAATCTGAGACCACTACTGGAACTTGAATCCGGAAGTAATGACCCGATGGCTTATTTCCTTACGATCGGAATGACTTCGATGCTGACTCTGGAAGGATTCAGCTTTGCGGATTTGATTCCTGAGTTTTTTAAGCAAATGATCATTGGCGGACTAGGCGGTTTTCTTCTTGGAAAAGGAATCGTATTCCTGATCAATCGTATCAATCTGGAGTATGAAGGATTGTACCCTGTTTTAATGCTGGGGCTGGTTTTACTGGTTTATACTTTAGTTGACCTGATGGGCGGAAACGGGTTTTTGGCTGTTTACATAGCTGCAATTACCATGAGCCATGCACGCATGCTTCATAATAAAAGTCTGATTCGATTCTTTGACGGTATCGCCTGGCTGATGCAGATTGTGATGTTCATTACGCTCGGTTTATTGGTTTATCCTACTCAGGTGATACCTGTTATCGGGTTGGGCTTTATCATAGCCATGTTTTTAATGTTTGTGGCGCGACCACTCGGAGTTTGGGTGTCTTTATCTTTTTTCAAATTCACAAACAGGAAAAAAGCATTTATTAGTTGGGTTGGGTTGAGAGGAGCAGTTCCGATAGTCTTTGCTACATTTCCTCTGATCGCTGGAGTGGAAAAAAGCGGATTGATTTTCAATGTGGTGTTTTTCATTGTCCTTACTTCTGTTGCTTTACAGGCAACAACTCTTTCCTATGTGGCAAAATTGCTTCATTTGGCTGTTCCGGAAGGGCTTAAGCGAAGATCACTTTTGGATATAGAACTTTCGGATGACTTCAAAAATGCCTTGGTCGAAGTAAATCTTCCTGAGAATTCAGGGGTTGATGGTGTGAAACTCCTGGATCTGGACTTTCCAAAATCCTGTCTGATCGTTTTGATCAATCGCAATTCAAAATACATTACACCAAATGGAGCGACTGAGTTGAAGTCCGGCGATAGGCTGATGATTATGATCAATTCGGAAGATGAAGAGCTTGCAGTGAAGAAGGCCTTGAAGCTGAAATAAAAAATATGTATGTACGCTTTCTTAACAGTAGGAGAAATCACTTTGGGCAAATGGCTGGAAGCCTGCCTGCAGTAGGCAGGACAGATGACGGAAGACCCCACCACGGTGGGCAGGCGAAGAAATCAAAAATCCTGCGTTTTCTAGTATTTTCCCTTGATCAATTGAATTACTGGCAGGATTGCGGATAATCATTTAAAAAAATCATCTGCGGTTCTATTTAAACCTACTCCGGTATGGGTCAGGATTAATACATGTAAGTGATGGTGATGTCGATACCGTTGTTTGAAAGAAGTTGAATGAATAACATAAATCAGGTTAAAAATTTGCCCTTATTTTTTCATTTTTTTCAAAAAATCAAAACTTCTGGTGAAAATTCATTCAGACTTTTTCATTTTTTTTGAATTTTGTTAGTTTTCGACTATCTTTTTTGACCTCAATTATTTGCAAACCTAAGATGAATACAGAAGGATATAGTGCAGGTGAGCATTTCGATGAAATGTTTACCCCCGACGGACAAATAAGAAGTCATTATGAGGGTTTTTTTCAGAATTTGAGGAAGACCTCAACTAAGAAAATGAATCATTTGCAGTATTCTGCAAACCAAACCCAGCGGGCAATGGGGATGACATTCAATGTCTATCACGATAATCAGGGGTTGGAAAAAATCCTCCATCTCGATATTATTCCCAGGATCATTCCAAACACAGAGTGGCGAAAACTTGAGGCGGGATTGAAACAGCGGGTGCACGCGCTTAACCTGTTTTTGCAGGATATCTACAACGATCAAAAGATCCTCAAAGACGGGATTATACCTTCTGATCTGATTCTTGGGAGCAAGGATTTCTTAAAGCCATGTATTGGATTGACGCCTCCAAAGGGGATTTGGTGTCATATCACAGGCACGGATTTGGTCAAAGACAAGAACGGGGAATATTATATTTTGGAAGACAATCTTCGCTGTCCTTCAGGTGTCTCATACATGCTCGAAAGCCGCGAAATCATCAAGCGCGTATACCCGCAGCTTTTCAATCAGGAAGGCGTAATGCCTGTTTCGGATTACCCGACCAAGTTGCTGCGAATGCTTCAAAATCTTTCCGGGAAAGCGAAGCCGGTGGTTGGTGTGTTGACCCCCGGAATCTATAACTCTGCCTATTACGAGCATTCCTATCTGGCTCTTCAAATGGGTGTGGAGTTGGTAAATGGTGTGGATATGATCGTAGAAAACAAGAAAGTTTACATGCAGACGACCAAAGGCATGGAGCAAATAGATGTCATCTATCGAAGAATCGACGATTCGTTTATTGATCCGCTTACATTCAATTCTGAATCCATGTTGGGCGTACCGGGAATCTTCGAAGCATACAAAGCTGGAAACGTCGCTATGGCAAATGCTCCCGGAACAGGTGTAGCAGATGATAAGGCGGTTTATGCCTATGTTCCGAGGATTATCAAGTATTACCTGGGAGAAGAACCAATTCTGAACAATGTGCCAACATACCTCTGCCGGGAGGAAAAAGACAGGAATTATGTCTTGGAAAATATTCATGAACTAGTCGTGAAGGAAACCAATGCTGCCGGCGGATATGGAATGTTGATCGGACCAAAAGCCACCCGTCAGGAGCACGAGAAATTCAGGGATTTGATTAAAAATAATCCAACCAATTACATCGCTCAGCCGACACTTTCACTTTCGACTGTGCCTACTTTGACTGATAGTGGAATCCAGGGCAGACACGTTGATTTGCGTCCGTACATTCTTTATGGAAAAGAAATCGAAGTAATTCCCGGAGCATTGACACGGGTTGCTTTGAAAGAAGGCTCGCTCGTGGTGAATAGTTCTCAGGGTGGAGGAAGCAAGGATACTTGGGTTTTGTATAATTAATCGAACGAAAAATGCTAAGCAGAGTCGCTAACAATATTTACTGGCTGGGCCGGTATCTGGAACGAGCAGAAAACTACGCTCGATTTATCGATGTGAATTTCAATCTGATGCAGGATCTGCCTTTGGATCTGAAAGAGCAATGGTTGCCCTTGGTCGCTGCCACAGGCGATCTCGAACTTTATAATTCCCGATATGAAGGTTTTAACAGAGGTCAGGTGTTGTATTTCCTGGCTTTCGATCCGGATAATCCCAATTCAATCCTTTCAGCAATCACCAAGGCAAGAGAAAATGCCAGGATCATCCGTGAAAATCTGAGTAAGGAAACTTGGGAAAAGGTCAATGAGCTTTACTACATGATTCAGGAAGGATTGGACAAAAAAATCTGGAAAAAGGAAGATCCCAGATTCTTTTTTGAAAAAATCAAGAATCAGATTCTGCTTTTATATGGAATTGCGGACAGCAGTGTGGCGCGGACGGAGGGGTGGTATTTCAGGCAGCTTGGTCAATTTCTTGAGCGAGCGGACAAGACCTCGCGGATTCTGGATGTGAAATATCATGTTCTGCTTCCTTCAGCAAGTGAAGTGGGCACTCCGTTGGATTTTCTACATTGGATGGCTTTGCTGAAATCTGTAACAGCATTCAATACATACCGAAGATTGTATGGAAATATTGATTCAGCCGGAATCGTTGAGTTTTTGGTTCTGAATAAGTATTTCCCGAGATCGATTTACTATTGCCTGAAAGAAGCAGAAAGCTGCCTGCATCATATCTCAGGTAACTTCACCGGCGGATATCAAAACACAGCTGAGAAAGCTATCGGGGAATTGAAATCCCGATTGGAGTTTGCAGAAGTCGAGGAAATAATTTCAATCGGTTTGCATGAATATTTAGATTCCCTCCAGCTCAGAATCAATCATATTTCAAATCTGATTGATAGCAACTTCTTTACGATAAAGGATAACTTTGTCACACAAATATCACATCAGGAATGACATTTTGCCTTGGAATCAAAACCAAACATGGCCTTGTTGGCCTTTCAGACACACGGATTACTTCCGGCAGCGAAACAACAACTTCTAAAAAGGTCTTCACCGTAAACAGGCAAAAGCATTCCTTTTTCATCATGACCTCAGGTTTGAGATCTGTTCGGGACAAAGCGATCACCTATTTCTCGGAAGTGATCGCAAAGCGGGACGGATCATTTACAAAGCTCTATCAGGCGGTGAATGAATTTGGAAACCAAGTGAAAGTGGTGGCCAAAGAGGATAAGGAATTTTTGGAGGAAGCCGGATTGCATTTCAACCTGTTTTCGATCATTGGTGGGCAGCTGGAAGAAGATGAAACACCCAAGATGTATTTGCTTTATCCGCAGGGCAACTGGATCGAGATCCGCAGAGGAACTCCTTTCGTAATTATAGGAAACACAGGTTTTGGAAATCCGGTCCTTAAGAGGTCTCTGACCTTTGATGATAATCTGGACTATGCATTAAATTGTGCTTTTCTGGCTTTTGATGCCACCCGGATTTCTGCCAATGATGTGGATTATCCGATTGATACGATGGTTTTGCCAAATGATACGTACCATACGGTTGAGCAGCGTTTTGAGCAAAAAGAACTGGAGCATATCTCAGCTTTTTGGAATAATCGACTGAAAACTGCGATTCAGGAGCTTCCGGCTGAAGTTTTGAAAAAGGCTTTCGAAGCAAATAATCACCTGGTCGACCACGAGTAATTCTTCATGAAACTCCGAATCAATCACATCACTCAATACGATTATTCTTCAGTCATTTCTCTGGGAGTTCACAAGCTGTATTTACTGCCTCAGTTTCGTACCTATCTATCAGTTTCCTCTCAGAGTTTGAGTATTTCTCCTCAACCTTCAGGGTTGGGAGACCGGATAGATCTGACAGGAAATAGCTTCAAACTGACATGGTTTAACGAGCCGACCGATTTTCTGAAAATTCAGAGCGAGCTTTTGATCGAAACCAGGGAATTTAATCCGTTCGGTTTTATCATCGATCCTGATTTTCTGAAAGGTTCATTGGATTCAGGGAAACCTGTTTTTTCTTACCCTTCGGAAAACCCGGATTTGATCAGTCCTTTTGTCCGATTGACTGAGTTCGCTTCAGCAGCAGACATCCTGAATTCCACTTGGGAGGAGTCTTCCGGAATCACTGACTGGCTAGCCCGATTGACCAACCTGATTTATCAAAACTGGACTCATTTAATTCGCCATGAGGAGAATATCTGGGATCCGGGATTTACTTTTTCGAACAGGGGAGGATCTTGCAGAGATTTGGCTTGGATGGAAATGATGATGCTGAGACAAGCCGGATTGGCGACGCGATTTGTAAGCGGCTATGCATTCAATCCTAATCTGGACGATGGTCACGAACTTCATGCCTGGCTGGAAGTGTACCTTCCCGGTGCTGGTTGGATAGGTATGGATCCGAGTTTGGGATTACTGACCGATCACCATTACATTCCTTTAGCCACACATCCTGAACCGCGACAAACACTGCCAGTTCAGGGGACTTTTGGAGGAAATGCCAATGCCAGCCTTAAAACTCAGGTTGACTTGGAGTTGCAGAAAAATTGAATTCTGTTTAATTCAATAAGAATTTCCGAGTTCTTTTCCCTAACCAAATAAAATAAAGCCCGAAGTCCAATTAGTATTGCTGTCGTCTGTCGACCGTCGTCCGTTGACGATTTAAATCAATTTGCGAAAACTGCACCCTTTGGCTTTTCGAAGAGGGATTCATCAAATTCCTCATCCAATAAAAGTACATCTCCAAAGCTCACCTGATAGCGAATTGTTTTCGTGGAGTCATTTTCCAGCGTATATCCTGTCAATACTCTGGGAAACTTTATTCCTCCTGAATCCCGGTAATCCTCGTATTTCAAAGCACTCAGGGTTGGATTAGGATTGCCAAAGTAAGTCACTGTATAGAGCAGATATTCGATCATATTCGTGGCAGGATCTACCAACATGAAATATTGATCCTTTGAGCTGACGCCGGTCCCTTCAGCCATTCTTGCCTGAAGGGTTTTGTAGTTTTTTCCATTCAAAGTTCTGTCAGCGACTTTTTCTACAGTCACTCCGGGATCTGTGAAAATGTAAGGAATAGAGTAGAAGTAGAAATATAGGTTATGGTAAAACCGTACTGAATTACCCTCGAAAGCTTCTCTGTTTGGACTGATCCAAACGCTGTCTCCATCAAAACCAATTTGAAATCTGCTTCCATCGATTCGGGTATGCCTCGATCCCAGGTTAATGAAGTGATTCTCAAGAGTCAGGTTGGTTTCATGAATCATTGCATAGCTCATAGCCTTAGCATTGATCCATTTGGACCAATCCCCATGTGCATCAAGGACCTCTTTGAATTCCGGGTTTACTTCCGGAAGTGGTTTTTTGGGCTCCGAACAACTCAGTATTGAGAAGAACAAAAGCAGGAGGACTGAAGGAAAAAGTGATTTCATTTTGGTGATATTTAAACTTTTTTAAAGTTAAGGTATCCAATTGCAAAATTCATATCTGATTTAGAAACAACCAAAGAAGTTCTTAAAAATAGGAAAAATTTTATTTATAATTAATCTAAATAATAATTTTATTTCTATTTTTGATCCTTCAATTTTCGTCCTTAAAACCTAACCTCATGTTTGGAAAAAGCGCCTGGCAACTAATTCGAAAAGCCTTCATAAAGATTCACCTTTATGCTGGGTTAACTTCAGGTTTGATAGTAATTGCAGTTTGTCTGAGCGGGACGATCTACGTTTACAATACTGAAATCAGAGAGACTTTCAATTCAGAATTTTACTTCGTAGAGGAAACCGGTCAGCGAAAATCAGCTTCGGAACTTCAGACTTTACTGGAATCGAGAGAGCAAGCCAAAGTAACCGGGGTAAACTGGAATGAGGAAGCTGATCGAAGCGTTCAATTTTCACTTAAGAAAGAGGGAGAAGAAAAGCCAAACTCATTTTACGTCAATCCATATACAGGGGAATTTTTAGGAAACACCAGTGATAAAACAGCCACGACGGAGTTTATGGGCTATATGTTCAGCCTTCACCGATGGTTACTTTTGAATAAAATAGAGGAACCAATGCTTGAAAGCATGAGCAATCAGGATCTTGGCCGATTGATCAATGGCATTGCTGCTTTGCTTTTTACCTTGGGTGTGTTGACAGGAATAGTGATTTGGTTTCCCAATAAAGTCAAAAACTGGAAGCAGGGACTTAAAGTAAAATGGGACGCAAACTGGAAGCGGGTGAATCATGACTTGCACAATACGCTGGCTTTTTACTCCCTGATTTTCTTGTTTATCATGGGTGCAACCGGACCTTTCTGGTCATTTACCTGGTACCGTGAAGGATACCAAAAGACATTTGATACCTATCAGGCGCCAAAGCCGGAAGTCAGATCTGAGGAAAAACCTGAAGGGGAAGTCATCCCGGCAATTTTAATTTCTTTGGATGAAGTGATTGCAAAAGCAAATTCCGAGTTGGATTACAGAGGAATTGTTCGAGTTTCAATTCCTGATAACGGTTCGGCACCCATAGAAGTAAGTAAGTTAAAAACAGGATTTTTTGCCCGTGCAGGAACTGATCAATTGAAGCTTTCGCAGGGAAATCTGGAAGTAGCAGAAGCTAATCTTTTCTCGGAATTGCCCTTACGCCAGCAAATCGGTCGCTCTGTCAAGGCTCTTCATACAGGTGAGATTTTTGGGCAAGTGACCAAATTCATCTGGTTTTTGGCTTGTCTTGTAGCTACTTCTCTGCCGATCACCGGAACCTTGATTTGGTGGAATAAGCATAAGAAAAAGGAACACAGGAAACGAAATTCCGGAAAAACTCAGGTCGCAAAAATGGCCTGATCAAATTAAGACCTCCTGAATCCCCGGAGGTTTTTTTTTGTGGGTTGATTTAATGGGTGTATTTTAGAGTGACATGACCCAAAATATAAAACGACTGCTTTCTGCAGTAATAGCACTTCTCCTGACCAACTCTGCTTTCGCTCAGGAAAAACCCTGGATGCTCGGCCCCTTCGAAAGACCAAAGAAGGCCCGGCCAATTATTTCGCCTATGCCAGAAACCCAGTTTCAGGATGCAATGTCCGGCAGATTGGTCAGATGGGAATCCATGGCGACTTTCAATCCTGCAGCGATAGTCAAAGACGGGAAAGTTCACGTGATCTATCGTGCTGAGGAAAAGCTTGGAGAAAAGGAAATCGGCGGGCATACTTCCCGACTTGGGTTGGCAATTTCTTCCGACGGATTTACTTTTTCCAGAGGAAAAGAGCCGATTTTCTATCCAGGAGAGGATTCGCAGAAGGAATTTGAATGGACCGGGGGAACGGAAGATCCCAGAATAGTTGAGACAGAAGAGGGACTTTTTGTGCTCACTTACACACAGTGGAACCGTGAGGTACCGAGATTAGCTGTGGCTACTTCACGTGATTTAAAAAATTGGGAAAAGCATGGACCAATCTTCAAAGAGTGGAAGGAAGGAAAATATCACATCGTTGAATCCAAATCCGGAGCAATTGTAACAGAATTGAAGGACGGGAAACTTGTTGCAGCTAAAATCAACGGAAAATACTGGATGTATTATGGTGTGCCGCATATCTGGCTGGCAACTTCTGATGACCTGATTCATTGGGAACCTGTTGAAAATCACGAGGGAAACCGCGTGCCGGTACTCAGCCCAAGACCCGGATTTTTCGATTCCTGGCTGGTGGAGGCTGGGCCGCCGCCATTGCTTACCAAGAATGGAATCGTAGTACTTTACAATGCCGGAAACTCCCGGCAAGTTGGGGTGAAAAATCTGGGAAACCGGGTTTATACAGGAGGTCAGGCACTTTTTGATGCCAATGAACCCTGGAAATTATTGGACCGGACGACTGATCCATTCATTCAGCCTGAGTTGCCATTTGAAAAGTCAGGTCAGTATCCTGAGGGGACGACGTTTCTGGAAGGCTTGGTGTATTTTCAGGGAAAATGGCTTTTGTATTATGGGACAGCAGACAGCATGGTGGGGGTAGTGAGTACGCCTGACAAATGAAAAGTTAAGTGAATCTTAAGAATTCCCTAAGATTGAAGTAATGGAGATTTAAGAAATTTGATCCGACTTTTGACTTCCATATGGAAAGTATCTCAGTTGTGGTTCCAATTTTTAATGAGGAGGATGCCATTTTTTCTCTTTATGACGCTTTCACTCCGTATTTTGAAAACTCAAAATACGCGGTCGTTGTATTGCTCGTCAATGACGGATCCTCTGACAATAGTCTTGAAAGGATAAGGGAGCTTTGTGAAAAGGATCGGCATTTTCAATTTATTTCATTTGACCGTAATTACGGACTAAGCACTGCAATCAAGGCAGGGTTTGATTATTCAAAAACTGATTGGGTTGGATACATTGATGCTGATCTCCAGACAGATCCCACGGATTTTCTGAAATTAGAACCCTTTTTGGATTCCTTTGATCTGGTCATGGGAAGCCGGACAGAAAGAAAGGATAAATTTGTCAAGAGACTTTCTTCCCGATTTGCCAATTGGTTCAGAGACTCGCTGCTTCATGATGGAGTCCGGGATTCGGGTTGTCCTCTTAAAATCCTGCGAAAGGAGATAGCCGTTAAACTCCCATTTTTCAAAGGAAGCCATCGGTTTCTTCCAGCCTTAGTATTGATGAAAGGTGGGACAATCAAAGAGATTCCTGTTTCACATTTTCCGAGGCGGACTGGGGTGAGCAAGTTTAATGTTTGGAATAGGTTAATAGGACCTTTTTCGGATACAATTGCTGTTAGTTGGATGATGAAAAGAGAAATTAATTACAAAATTTTGAGTGGCAGCCCACTTCCTAAATCTCCTAATACTCAATGAAAGGCTGGGAACTTCTTTTCCTCGGGTTTCTTGCCCAGGGGCTTTTCTCTGCGAGATTCCTGATCCAATTGGTCAAGTCTGAAAAAGCCGGAAAAGTAATTTCTCCGATTATTTTTTGGCAACTGAGCCTGGTAGCAGCTTTTCTATTGATGGTATATGGTACTTTCCGTCAGGATGTGGTAATAGTCGCCGGTCAGGTAATTGGTTACTTTGTTTACATTCGAAATCTCCAAATTCAGAAAGCCTGGGTTCAAATTCCCCGTTTTTTAAGTTCGTTTTTTTTGATTTTACCTTTTGGGTTTTTTGGTTCCCTGTACTATTTCCACTTGTCCGATTTGGAACTCCTTCTGGTCAATCCCGAGATTGACAATATTTTACTCACGTGGGGAGGTATTGGTCAAACTGTTTTCACAGGAAGGTTTCTGATCCAATGGTATCAAGCGGAACGGAAAAATGAATCGTATTTTCCTTTAAGTTTTTGGTACATCAGCATTGCCGGAGCGCTGATGATTGCTTCCTATGCGATTATTCGCAGGGATGCGGTTTTGTTTATCGGGCAGGGGTTTGGACTAATAGTTTACATCCGAAATATTATGATTTATCATGGAGCAGAAAACAAAGAAAAGCAGCCTGTTCTTGATAGGATAAAGGATTTTAGGGTTTGGCTTTTAATAGGTTTCACAGCATTGGTCCTTTTTTTCAATCTCAATTCCTGGTCAGTCACAGAATCAAGTGAAGCGAGATATGCCGAGATCAGTAAGGAAATGGTTGATACAGGCGATTGGATTCATCCTCAACTGATGGGGATTTACCATTATCATAAGCCCCCCATGACTTATTGGATTACGGCGGTTTCTTAC
This sequence comes from Algoriphagus sp., assembly GCA_036676605.1. Lineage (GTDB taxonomy): Bacteria > Bacteroidota > Bacteroidia > Cytophagales > Cyclobacteriaceae > Algoriphagus. The sequence continues at coordinate 33,111 of JAKFCO010000131.1, read as the reverse complement.
AAAATTTTCGGAGTGACTCCCTTTGCCGTTCGTTTTTTTCTGCAGATTTCCATCCTTTTACAGATTTTCCTGATTTATAAAATAGGGATATTCATTTTTTCGAATACCCAATCGGCCTTCCTGTCCGCGATGCTCTACGCCTCTTTTCCGGTGGTGATCATCGGGGGAAGGGCCTTGACCACGGATTCTTATTTGGCGACCTTCGTCCTTTTGGCACTTTATTTCTGGTTTGGGTATCTTAAAAACTCAAAAAACACCTTTCTGATTGGCGCATTTCTCGCGCTGGGATTGGGGTTTTTGACAAAAGGTCCGGTCGTTTGGATAGTTCCGGTTGTGCTTTGGGTGGTTTATTTATTTCAGAAAAAGAAGAAGCCCGTGATCTCTAAAGCCGGATTTTTTGGGATTTTCCTTATGCTTGTTAGTGGATTTTCCTGGTTTGTTTGGCTTTATATCGAAGATTCGAGGTTTTTGGATTACTTCGTTTTCAAGCATACGATTCAGCGATTTGCGACGGATACCTTTAGCCGAAGCCAGCCCTTTTGGTTTTACATAGCTGTTTTGATTGCGACGGCCTTTCCATGGTTTCTCATTTTATTGGGGAAAACAAAGGAGATATTTCAGTCGCCCAAAACAAGGATAGCTTTTCTCTGGGCATGGGTTTTAATCCCGGTAGTGTTTTTCTCCATCAGTCAATCCAAACTCATTCTCTACATTTTACCGGTTTTTAGCGGGCTGGCTTTGGGAGGATTTGCTGTTTGGGAATCTTTAAGTGCTTTAGCTCAAAAGCGCTGGGAACGGATTCAGTCAGGTTTTCAAGGCCTTGGTTTGATAGGATTGGTATTGTCACCGCTCTTTGATGACCGAATCATCCTCAGTTATAAATTCATTTTTATCTGGGTAATTTTGGTATCCATTCTTTCCGCTTTGCAGTTTGCGGGAATTCGCCGTTCTGATCGCGTGATAGTAAGTGCCTGGATATTTACCATGGGATTGACGGTGATGTCGACGTATTTTTTCAGTCAAAATCCGGGAGTGACAAATGATTCCCGAAGGGTAGTGGAGTGGATAAATGAGAACAGGACGGAAAACGAAAGAATAGTGATTTATAACAAAAGGCTCCCTTCGGTCTCATTCCAAACTGATAAGCCGATCGTGTCGATCTATGACGGGGATGAAAGCCTGAATCGGGAGACACAGTTTCAGAAAGACGATTCCTGGAAGGAGTTTTTGATTAATTTAAAAACTGATCCTGAATGGATCCAAAGCGCTGAAAATCAGGAAGGGATCTGGCTGGCAAAAGCCAAAAAGGAAATGCCGGTACTTCGAAATAAAGCCAGCTGGGAAGTTTTGGAGGAAATTGACGGTTGGAAAATCATGAAAATCAAAGTTGAAAATCGATAAATTAACCAAGTCATGCGCATCCTGATTGTAGAAGATGAACCCGGAATTTCTAATTTCCTCAAGCAGGGATTGGAGGAGGAAGCATTTGCTGTAGATGTGGCAGAGAATGGAAAGCGAGGTCTTGAGCTTGCCCTTTCCGGAAATTACGATTTGCTTTTGTTGGATTGGATGCTGCCGGGATTAACCGGGATTGAGCTTACTCGTCAGTTCAGAAAGAAGTTTCCTGCCATCCCGATCATTTTTCTTACTGCTAAAGATACTGTAGACGAAACGGTCTTCGGCCTTCAATCCGGAGCTAATGATTACATCAAAAAGCCTTTTCACTTTGAGGAATTGCTTGTCAGAATTCGGGTTCAGCTTCGAACTCACACTTCCGCCACAGAAAAATTGACATTGGGTCCTATTACCCTTTTCGCAGATCGCCATCAGGTATTCAAAGGAGAAGGAGAAATTAATTTGACGCAGAAAGAATTTGCCTTGCTGGAATACCTGATGAAGAATAAGAACAAAGTGTGTCGCCGGACCCGCATCATTGAAAGCGTGTGGGATATTCATTTTGAATACAATACCGGAGTGATTGATGTCTTTATCAATTCACTTCGTAAAAAGCTTGATCTGCAGAAGGATGAAGATTTCATCCAGACGATCAGAGGTGTGGGATATATTGCAAAGGACCAATGAACACTTCCTACAGAGACAGAATTGCCCGAAGATTTATCTGGGTGACAGCATCGATTATTTTGATTGTCTTTATTGTCATTTACCTGGTTGTCAACTTTTCTGTAATTGAAAATATAGACCGGGAACTCGCGCTCGAGACTCAGGAGCATGTAGATCAAATCTCGATCGTTGATGGAGAAATTCGGTTTACCTATCGGGATGAGTGGCTCGAGATGGAGCACAGCCAAATTCAGCTGAACCCAATCTTCATCGAAATAGTGGACCTGAAAGGCAAAACTATGGATCGCTCACCAAACCTTGGGGACAACCATCTGAATTTTGATCCAATTGTATCCCGGGGAAAAGAAACAAGGACTCTAAAAGTGGGAATTCAGGAGGTGAGGCAAGTTCAGATTCCTTTGAATTATGAGGGAAAGCCTCAGGGTTATTTGTTGGTAGCCACATCTTTTCAGGAGTCCAGGGAGTTGCTGACCAATCTCAGAAATGTCTTGTTGCTGCTATATCCCGTGATTTTACTTTCCTTGTTTTTTTCAATGAGGTTCTTGGCAGGAAAAAGCATTGAGCCGATTCGGAAGATCATCCAAAAGACAAATCAAATCACTCAATCTAATCTGAATGAGCGTGTTCCCGAGACGGAAGAAAACGATGAAATCGGTCAATTGACCCGATCGATAAATAATCTGCTGAGTCGTCTGGAGCAGGCTTTGATTCGTGAAAAGCAGTTTACATCTGATGCTTCTCATGAGTTGAGAACACCGCTTGCTGTGCTCAGAGGAACATTGGAAGTATTGATCAGAAAGCCCAGAACAGCTGAAGAATACAGAGAAAAGATTCAAACTTCTCTCAAAAGCATAGATCGGATGTCTCTGATGATCGATCAATTGCTGGCCCTAGCCCGGGTAAGTAAGACCAATCATGCAAGTCTGGATGAGGTGGAGTTGCACACCTTTACGGAGGAAATTGCCGATATGGCAAAAAAAGAAACAGGACGATCCATTCGGTTTCATTCCTATCTCATCGAGCCGCTTTTTGTAACAGTTAATGAGGATAGTCTGATCATGATCCTAAATAACCTGATTCAAAACGCCGTCAAATACTCGGATGCCGATACGGAAATTGTATTGGCAGTTGGTATTCATCAGAGCCACCCCTTTATCTCTGTGGAGGATCATGGGAGAGGAATTTCAAAAGACTCTTTACATAAGATTTTTGATTCTTTTTACAGGGAACCTGATGTAATTGAGCAGGTGATTCCGGGTACTGGTCTGGGTTTGGCTTTGGTGAAAAAGCTTGCCTCTGAATCCGGAATTACGGTTGAAGTTGCCAGTGAAAAGGGCTCCGGAACATCGTTTAGATTGTTTTTTAACAGATCAGATTTAAGTAAATCTTAAGAAAAGTCTAAGACTGATCTAAAGTCTAAGTGTGACCTTTGATATATAAACTAAATCATGCTGGATCGGATCATTCATTGGAGTATTGGGAATAAGCTCATTATCTGCCTTTTTATCGCTTTTTGGATTGGATTTGGGATTTATGCCCTGAGCAATCTTCCTATTGGTGCCGTACCTGATGTCACTAATAATCAGGTTCAGGTGATCACCACTTCCCGCAATCTCTCTACCGAGGATGTAGAAAAGTATCTCACCTATCCTGTGGAACTGGAAATGGCAAACCTTCCCGGGGTGAAAGAAATTCGATCAATCTCCAAGTTTGGCCTGTCAGTCGTAACGATTGTTTTTGACGATGATTTGGGTACGTATCTGGCAAGACAGTTAATCGCCGAGCGAATCAAAATTGCCCAAGAGAGGATTCCCGCAGGATATGGACAGCCATTTATGGGCCCGATCACCACAGGATTGGGGGAGATTTACCAGTATGTAATCGATGTAGAACCCGGCTACGAGGATAAGTATTCCATTGCTGATCTGAGGACGATCCAGGATTGGGTAGTGAGAAGGCAGTTGTCAGGAATCGCCGGAGTAGTTGAAGTAAATACCTGGGGAGGTTTTCTCAAGCAGTACGAAGTAGCAATCAATCCCGAAAGACTTAAAGCAATGCAAATTGACCTGATGCAGGTCTATGATGCATTGGCTAAGAATAATTCGATTGCCGGCGGCAGTTACATTGAAAAAACAAATGAAAGTTTTTTTATCCGGGGTGATGGATTGATTCAGACCCTGGAAGATATTGGAAATATTGTCGTAGAAGTCCGTGAAGGAACTCCGCTTTACATCCGGGATTTGGGTGAGGTTGGGTATGGTCATGCAAACCGATTCGGTGCAATCACCGCTAACGGAGAGGGTGAAAAAGTTCTGGGCCAGGTGATGATGCTCAAAGGGGCAGATTCCAAAGGAACCATTGACAGAGTAAAGGTCAGACTGGAAGAAATCAAATCAAGCTTGCCTGAAGGTGTTGTCATCAACGGGTTTCTGGATCGCTCAGAATTAATTGGGAGGACAACTTTTACCATTGCTGAAAACCTGATTTTAGGATGTTTGATTGTGATTTTTGTAGTAGTTCTCCTCCTGGGAAATATCCGCTCAGGTCTGGTAGTAGCTTCGGTGATTCCATTGAGTTTGCTTTTTGCGCTTTCGATGATGTACATTTTTGGAGTCGATGCCAACCTGATGAGTTTGGGCGCGATTGACTTTGGAATTATCATCGATGGTGCTGTCATCATCGTGGAGTACATAGCATATCGTTTTGCCCATTCACATAAACATTTTGACGGGCTTTCGTCCAAAGAAACACAGGACAATAAAGATTCTATTGTGCTCAACGGAGCTTCCAAAATGATGCATTCGGCGATTTTTGGACAAATCATCATCATCATCGTGTTTATCCCGATTCTTTCGCTTTCAGGTGTGGAAGGAAAGATGTTCCGTCCAATGGCTGAAGTCTTCAGCTTTGCATTGGTGGGAGCGATGATTTTGGGTCTGACTTATGTGCCGGTGATTTCTTCAGTATTTTTAAAAACAACTCCTCCCGGGCCGCGAAACGTTTCTACGCTCATCATCAACTGGCTGAATAAAATATACGAACCTACCATAAAATGGGCGCTGAATAACACCAAGATTGTACTCGGCTCAGCAGGTGGATTATTGGTAGGGACGCTCCTTCTTTTTGCCAGTATGGGATCTGAGTTTGTCCCAACTCTGGATGAAGGTGATTTCGTAATTCAGCCAGTTTTGAAGACGGGCACTACGCTCACAAATACAGTTGAGACCATGACCAAAATCGAGGAAATTCTGATGAAGTTTCCGGAGGTTAACCAGATCGTAACGAGAATTGGTGCGGCAGAGATTCCAACTGACCCGATGTCTATGGAGGAAGCTGACGTGATCGTGACACTTCATCCGCCTTCAGAATGGACCACAGTTGAAACCAAAGATCAGTTGGCGGAGAAATTCAAAGAGGCGCTCGGAGTAATTCCGGGACTTGATTTCGAATTTACTCAGCCGATCGAGATGCGATTCAATGAGTTGATTACCGGTGTCCGAGCCGATTTGGCGATCAAAGTTTTCGGAGAAGATTTGGATGTCCTTTTGAAAACTGCCCAGGAAATTGAAACTGCAATCCAGGGAGTAGAAGGTGCTGCGGATATTATCGTTGAGAAAGTCGATGGACTTCCTCAAATGAAAATTGAATACAATCGCAGCAAAATTGCCAAATACGGATTAAATATCGAAGACCTGAATCAAGTGGTGACCATGGGATTTGCAGGGCTTACGGCGGGGACAGTTTTTGAAGGAGAAAAGCAATTTGATCTGGTCGTTCGGTTTGGTGAACAATACCGGAAAGACATTCGAAACCTCGAACAAGCTGCCATTCTCTTACCTTCCGGAGGAAGCATTCCGCTTTCTGAGTTGGCAACGATCAGCTATACAAAAGGTCCGGCCAAGATATCCCGTGATAATACCCAGCGCAGGATTGTGGTCGGTGTCAATGTGCGGGACAGAGATTTACAATCTGTAGTGGATGATATCCAGGCGATCATTGCTGCCAAGGTGACTGTGCCGGAAGGATATCGGGTAACCTATGGTGGTCAATTTGAAAATCTTCAACAGGCCAGGGCCAGACTGATGATTGCAGTTCCGATTGCGTTGGTGTTGATATTCGTGTTGCTCTATTTCGCATTTTCATCTACCCGCGATGCCTTGATGATTTATTCCGCTATCCCTCTTTCTGCGATTGGCGGAGTCCTGTTACTATGGATGAGAGATATGCCTTTTAGTATTTCTGCCGGAGTTGGATTTATTGCACTATTTGGAATAGCTGTATTGAACGGAATTGTTTTGATCGAACATTTTAAATCTATGGAATCAAGATTTTCAGATATCAAAGAGCTGGTAGTCATTGGCGCCAAAGAGCGACTCAGACCAGTATTATTGACTGCTTCTGCAGCTGCGCTGGGCTTTTTACCTATGGCTATTTCTGGTTCGGCGGGAGCGGAGGTTCAGCGGCCTTTGGCTACTGTAGTTGTGGGAGGTTTGATTTCAGCTACATTTCTGACCCTGATAGTATTGCCGGTGATGTACGTGCTTTTTAAATCAAAGGGAGGGAAATCAAATTTATCCACTAAAAAGGCTGCTTTGAGTCTCTTGATGATCTTTGGATTTATCGGGCTTGGTTTTGCTCAGGAGGACACTACTCCATTGACGTTGACGGAGGCTTTGACAAGAGCTCAGACCGAAAACCTGACCTTGAAAGCTGCAAACCAGGGATTGGAAGCCGCTAACGTAAGAATAGGTGCAGGATGGAATATTGATAAAACAGTCGTTTACTACGGGTATGACAAGAATGACATAGCCGAAAACGGAGTTTATAACCGGGTCTGGGGAGCTAGTCAGAGATTTGCATTTCCATCCCTCTATGCGGCTCAGAAAAAAGTCTTTCAGGCAGATGCTATTCTGATGCAGTCAGATTTGGAAATTAAGATGCGCCAGGTAAATGCCGATGTAAGCAAGGCATTCGTCACTTCGGTTTACTGGAGAGGTTTAATAGAGCATTACAGTTTTCTTGATTCATTGTATGATGATTTTTCCAACGCATCCAAAAGGAGGTTTGAAACAGGAGAAAGTAATTATCTGGAGAAACTTACAGCATCTGCAAAGCAGAGAGAAATAGGGCTTAAAAAGGAAGAGTCAAACCAGCAATATCAAATCGCTTTACAGCAATTGAAATGGTTGCTTAATTGGGAAGGTGACTTAAGCCTGGCAAATGAAAATGTTGATTTAAGCCTGATCACTCCAAGTGACTGGACCGCCCATCCCGGTGTGGTTTATTATGAAAATACACTCCTGAAAGCAGGACATCAGGTTCAGGTAGAAAAAAGAAAAAACCTTCCTGACATTCAACTGGACGTATTCAGAGGGACCAATCCCGGGCCGGAAGCAAAAGTTTATCCCGGTTTTCAGGCAGGATTAGCTATTCCTTTGTTTTTTGGAGCCCAAAGATCCCAGGCAAAAGCGGCAGAGTTTGGTGTCAAACAGATTGAACTCGAAGGGGCTCAATACCAAAATCAACTTGAGAACCGATATCAGCAGCTATTGCACCAGCTTGAGCAAAACCAAAAAGTAATTTCATACTACAATGAAGAAGGAAAAACACTTTCTGAACAATTGATGCAGCAAGCTCAGCGATCGTTCCAGGAGGGTGAAATTGATTTCCTTCAGTTTGTTCAGCTCATCGAAAACTCCCGCGGCATCACCTTGCAGTACATGCAAAGCCTGCATGCTTATCAACTCACTATTTTAGAAATCAACTATCTGATCAACTGATGGATGCCAATACAACCAAAAAAATCTCAGGCTTACTTATACTTACCTTGGGTCTGATCCTCATCAATTGCACAAGCAAAGAGGCAAATCCTTCTGAAGCGATTGAAGTAGCAGGAAGTCCGGAAATCGGCCTCGCGCTGACTCAGGCCCAATTTGAAACCATGAAAATGGAATGGGGAAGTCCGAAAATGGAAGAGTTTTCTGAAGACCTCAAGGTTCAGGGTATGATCAAAGTTCCCATCGAAAGCATGCAAACTATCTCCGCTTATTTTGGCGGGTATGTGAGCGGAATGAAGTTGCTCGAAGGTCAGGCCGTCCGCAAAGGTGAGGTTCTTTTCTATTTGGAAAATCCTGAATTCATTCGCTTACAACAGGATTACCTGGATGCAAAAAGTCAATTGGCTTATTTGAAAGCAGACTTCGAAAGACAAAAAACGCTTTTTGGTGAGCAGATTGCAGCTCAAAAAAATTACCTCAAAGCAGAAGCAGATTACCAAAGCACCCTGGCCAAAGCGGAAAGTCTGAAGAAGCAATTGTCGATGATCAATATCAACGTGGATGAACTCAAGCCAGAGTCGATCAAATCCCGCGTTCCTGTTTTTTCTCCAATTTCCGGATTTGTTGAAAGTATCCATGTAGTTCCGGGAGCCTATTTGCCAGCTTCTGAAAAAGCCGTTTCACTTATCAGTAAATCACATTTGCATGTCGAGATGAGCGTTTTTGAAAAAGATGCAATCCGGATCAAGAAAGGACAAAAGGTGAGTTTTTATTTACCTGATTCGCCGGCAAAGAGATATATGGCAGAGGTCTTTGTGGTCGGTCAGTCTATCAATGAGCAAAGATTTATAAATGTCCATGGAGAATTATTGGATGAGGCTCAAGCGGCTGAATTGGTGCCAGGAATGTATGTGGATGCAAATATTGCGATGGATCCTCAGCAAGGTTGGTCATTGCCTGTCACTGCTGTGATCGAAGCTGAAGAAGGCTTTTATGTATTGGTTCAAAAAAGCAAAACAGAAGCAGGTTTTGACTTGGAAAAAGTCCTTGTGAAAGTTGGGCGTCAGACTGCTGATCGGATTGAAATCCTGCCTGTTGATGGAATTACAGAATCAACAGTGATTCTGGTCAAAGGCGGGTTTAATCTGCTTTAGTCAAAAATCTGTTTTACTTATTTCTAAAGACCTCCTTCGGGAGGTTTTTTTATGTCCTTAATTGTTTAATATATGTATACTTTTTTTATTTAAAGATTTGGTAAAAATGAGGAAACATTGGATTCAATGTTAATCTGAAATATTCGATTAAATATGCCATTAAACTCTATTATTGCTAATTATCACTTCTGTTAACATAGAATTAATTTACTTTTTGGTAAAATTGCAGTAACCCGATTTTCATTTTTGAGGTTTAGCTTTGGTAAAATTATTAACCAAAAACTTTACTTATTAAAAACCTCTACAGTAAAATGGCTGCTAAAAAAAGCATTTGGCAATGGGTCTTTACAGCTTGCATGCTGTTAGCCTTTAATTTTTCTTTTGCCCAACAATCCCGGGTAGAAGGAAAAGTGAGTGACGCAAACAAGGAGCCTCTTCCGGGAACATCCGTTCTGGTAAAAGGTACAATTCGCGGGACGATTACAGATATCGACGGAACTTACAATATTTTGGCTTCTACCGGAGAAACCTTGGTTTTCTCATTTGTAGGGTTTGAAACGATTGAACAAGTCGTCGGTAATTCTAATGTTATTGACATTACACTGGTGGAAGGTCTGGCACTTTCTGAAGTGATCGTAACGGCACTCGGTGTGGAAAGAGAAACCAAAGCGCTTGGATATTCAATCCAGGCTGTCGAGGGTGACCGTTTCACTGAGGCTCGCGAAACCAACGTGATCAACTCTTTGAGCGGACGTGTTGCCGGGGTTCAGATCACCAACAGTTCTTCCGGTATTGGAGGATCCAGCCGGGTGACAATCAGAGGAGAATCTTCCCTGAACATCAATGCCAACCAGCCCTTGTTTGTGGTGGATGGTGTTCCGATTTCCAATAACATCGTAGGCTCTTCAGGTTCAGGAAACCAGGAAGTGGATTATGGTAATGCCGCCGGTGAAATCAACCCGGATGACATTGCTTCGATGACTGTATTGAAAGGGCCTGCAGCAGCTGCATTATATGGATCAAGAGCTGCAAACGGAGCGATTTTGATCACAACAAAAACCGGCAGAGGAAAAAAAGGAATGGGAGTGACCATCAATTCCAACGTAACTTTTGACAATCCGCTTGTATTGCCTGACTGGCAGGATAAGTATGGACAAGGAAATAACGGCCAATTTGCTTTTGTAAACGGAGCAGGTGCAGGTGCCGCAGACGGTGTGGATGAAAGCTGGGGTCCTGAACTTGATAAAGGAACTCTTATACCTCAATATGATTCTCCCCGTTCAGTTGCGGGTTTCAGAGGTGGTGACTTGAATGCCCCTGCTGGTAGCACAATTACTCCAACTCCCTGGGTGTCTCAGCCAAATAACGTGAATGACTTTTTCGAAACAGGAGTCACGCTTTCTAACAACGTTTCTTTACAGGCGTCAAACGAAAACTCAAACATCAGACTCTCCTGGACCAATCTGGACCAAAAGGGAATTGTGCCAAACACAGATCTGAAGAGAAATTCCATTGCTTTGAATGGTGGGATGAAGGTGACAGACAAGCTGACGGTAAATTCTACCGTGAACTTCCAGAGAACTGACAGTGGTAACCGTCCAAATATCAGTTATGGTACCGAAAACCTGATGTACTTGTGGATTTGGTACGGTCGCCAGGTAAATACTCGCACGTTGAGAGATTATTGGATGAAGGGCCTTGATGGGACTCAGCAATTCAACTACAATTACAACTACCACGACAATCCGTATTTCAACGTGTATGAAAATACAAACGGTCAGACCAAAGACAGGATTTTCGGAAATATCTCAGCTACCTACAAGTTCACGGAGAAACTCAGCCTGATGGTTCGTACAGGTTTGGATACTTATAATGAGTTAAGAGACAGAAAGAGAGCCTTCAGTACCCAGCGATTCCCGAAAGGAAATTACAGAGAAGATGATCTTTCTTTCAGTGAGCAAAACTCTGATTTCTTGTTGACATACTCTGAGACAACCAAGCCGGTTTGGTCTTACAGTCTTGCGCTGGGGGGAAACCAAATGCGTCAGGAAAACAGATCGGTGCAGACAGTTGCTCCGCAGTTGTTGATTCCGGGTATTTACAACTTTACAAACACTGCGGTAAACCTACAGGTCAATCAGTACACTTCCGAGAAAAGAATCAACTCCCTTTACGGGTTTGGTCAGATCGGATTCAAAAATGTCCTGTTTATGGACATCACCGGAAGAAACGACTGGTCCAGTACACTTCCTGCAGCAAACAACAGCTATTTCTATCCATCAGCCACATTGAGTGCGGTGATTTCTGATATGATCACCATGCCATCTGCCATTTCATTCCTGAAAGCAAGAGTTGCTTACGCAGAAGTGGGTAATGATACAGATCCTTACAGCTTGACAAATGTGTATAATTCACAGACGGCCTGGGGAACAATTCAGACCAAATCTGAATCAAGCAGATTGTCTAATGCAGATCTGAAACCTGAGAGAACAGCTTCTTTTGAAACAGGATTTGACGTTCGATTTATGGAAGGCAGACTTGGATTGGACTTTACTTACTTTGATAACAGAACCAGAAATCAAATCATCCCGATTGAGCTGGACATTGCCACAGGGTATGCTTCCAGAATTGTAAATGCCGGAGAGATTCAAAACAAAGGAATTGAAATTGTCCTGAACGGAAATCCGGTGAGAACAGAAAGTGGTTTCAGATGGGATTTCATGGCCAACTTCACCAGAACGAGAGGTACAGTCCTGGAGTTGACGGATAATCTGACTACCTATTCAATGACTGGTAGAAATGGTGCAAATATCCAAGCCAGAGTAGGCGAGCGAATGGGAAATATCTATGGGGCCGGATTTTCAAGAGTTGATGATCCTTCCAGTGAATATTATGGCGAAATCATCCATGCTACAACCGGAACTCCAATCACAGATCCAACTTTGAAATTGCAGGGAAATTACAATCCTGACTGGATGCTGGGTTTACAAAACAACCTTAGCTACAAGGGAATTTCTTTAGGTTTTTTGTTTGACTTCAGATATGGAGGCATCGTGGTATCTCGTACCAAAACCGTCGGAAGCACTTCCGGACAATTGGAAGAAACACTTTACGGTCGTGAGAATGGATACGACCTGACTGTAGAAGGCAACGGTATCATCAGTCCGGGTGTCATCAAAAATGCAGATGGTAGTTTCAAGCCAAATGATGTAAAGATCACATCCAGAAACTGGCACAACAGATATTATGAGCGAAACAACGTAGAGGCAGCTTTGTATGATGCTACTTATCTGAAGCTAAGAGAAGTGACTCTTGGATACACCATCCCGAGAAGTGTGTTGGGAAGAATGCCAATTCAGGATGTGAAAATTTCCCTGGTGGGACGTAATCTGCTGCTTTGGACTGAGAATCCTCACTTTGATCCTGAGACGATGGCGATGGGCGGAGGTACTTTGATTCCGGGTGTGGAGGATATGTCTTTCCCATCTACACGCAGCATCGGATTCAACCTGAACGTGAAATTCTAAGCTAAAGTCTGAATCAATAATTTTCTAAAATCAGAAATCATGAAATTCAATACAAAATATTTTGCAGGATTCGGGATGGTAGCTTTGCTGGTCCTGAGTAGCTGCGACAAGGATTTTGAAGAAACGAACATCAATCCAAACAGTCCTGAGAAAGTTTCTTCAGTGCTTTTGCTTCCAAATGTTATCCGAAGTACCACTAATGAAATTGCTGGTAAATCCTGGGGACTTGGAAATCTCGTAATGCAGCAGACTGCCAAAATCCAGTTTACAAATGAAGACCGCTACAACTGGGGACCACAAGGAAATCCATACAGCACCTTCTACAATGCACTGAGAGATATCAATAATATCATTTTGATTTCCGGTGAAGCAGGTCAAAACAACTATGTGGGGGTCGCAAAAGTGATGAGGGCAAACCTTTATTCTTTTATGACTGATGCCTATGGTGACCTCCCTTATACTGAGGCCATTCAGGCAAAATCAGATATCAATTACCCGAAGTTTGATAAGCAGGAAGATATCTACAAAGGGATATTGGCTGAATTGAAAGAGGCAAATGACTTGTTGGGTTCTTCGGCTGAAAAAGTGGAAGGTGATATTCTTTTTGGAGGTAATGTGGTTCGCTGGAAGAAGTTTGCCAATTCATTGAGATTGAGAGTTCTGATGAGACTATCAGACCGAAATAATCCATCAGCAGAAATGCAGGCTATTTTAGCGAATCCGGCTCAGTCTCCGATTTTCACTTCCAATCTGGACGAAGCGGCTCTTCAGTATCTACAGGATGTGCCAAATCAGCATCCATTGTACACGACAAGATCAGGATCATACGATGAGATCAGGCTAAGCGAAAAGATGGAAAATGTGCTCAAGGGCATAAATGACCCAAGGTTATTTGCTTATGCTCAACCTACAAATGCTTCAGGAGCTGGTGTAATTGGCGCTCCGGAAGCTTACCAGGGAGTTCCAAATGGACTTGGTGACGAAGAAGCTTTGAAGTATTCTCCTTCCGGAGATCCGACCAAAGGCGGATCAAATTATATCTCACGAGTAGGTTTGCTATTTTCTTGCAGCGCATGTACTCCATTGGCTAATCCAACTGGATATCAGGCTGTTTTGATGAGCTATTCTGAGCTTCAGTTTATTCTTGCAGAAGCCAGAGAAAAGGGTTTTATCACCACAGGATCGGCTGAAGAATATTACAAAAATGGAATTCAGGCCTCAGTAGATTATTATAAAGGCAGATATACTTTGATCAGCCTTCCGCAGATTGCATCCAAACTTGTAGTAGATAATACTTACTATCAGCAAGCTGGGGTTGCTTACACAGGTTCTTCACAGGAGAAGTTGAGTAAAATCGGGACCCAGAAATGGTTAGCCTTATTCTTCACCGGAATGGAAGGCTGGTATGACTGGAGAAGAACAGGATATCCTCAAATTATCCCTGGACCTGCTGCGTTTATTAATACTGTTCCGGTAAGATTTATCTATCCTGGAAGTGTACAATCCCTCAACGCTGAAAATTACCAGGAAGCAATTGCCCGTCAGGGTGAAGATGCAATTACCACCCGTGTTTGGTGGGATATTAAATAGTAATCTCTAATTATATTTATAAGTCCGCTATCGAAACTCAACCGATAGCGGACTTTTTTCCAACCCCAATCACCCGCATGATGAAAAAATTTAAATTGACCCTGGTTTCAGCCTTCCTTTTTACCCTTACTTCCTTTAGCCTCCAGGCTCAGGATTATAAAACAGAAAATATCGTCTTAATCACTTTAGACGGAATGAGGTGGCAGGAAATTTACAAAGGTGCGGACTCACTTTTGGTTGATGATACCGGAATGATCGAAACACCCGGCTCGCTTTTGTCAGATTTTTGGAATGAAAATCCTCTTGAAAGAAGAAAGATGTTGATGCCGTTTTTCTGGGAAACTCTTGCTGCAAAAGGTCAGCTTTATGGCAACCGTGCTTACGGGAATAATGTCAACAACAGCAATAAAATGTGGTTTTCATATCCCGGTTACAATGAGGTTTTGAGCGGATTTGCAGATGACGAGCGGATCAACAGCAATGGCAAAATCAATAATCCCAACGTGACCTTGCTGGAACATTTCAATAAAATGCCCGAGTACAAAGGCAAAGTAATGGCGTTTGGTTCATGGGATGTTTTCCCCTACATCGTCAATGAAGAAAGAAGCGGCGTGCCGGTGAATGCCGGTTTTGATAAAGCTGTAGGATCTGATCTGACCGAAAAGGAAATCCTGATCAACCGTATGCAGGATGAAATCCGCAGTCCTTGGGATGGCGTGAGACTCGATCCGTTTACCCATCATTATGCAATGGAATCCATGAGAATGTATAAGCCAAAGGTTGTTTACATCGCTTATGGAGAAACAGACGATTGGGCGCATGGCAATCATTACGATCAATACCTTTGGTCGGCAAAACAAACTGACGCTTACATCAGAGAGATTTGGGAATTCATCCAGTCAGACCCTCAATACAAGGATAAAACGACTATGATCATCACCACAGATCATGGACGCGGCACTTCAAAAACGAGTTGGAAAAGCCACGGATCAAGCGTAACTGGTGCAGGTGAAATCTGGATGGCTGCAATCGGACCTGATACTCCGGCTTCCGGTGAAATGAAGACCGAAGGTCAGTGGAGTACAGCTATGATTGCTCGCACGATTTTCAAATTGTTAGGCATGGAATATCCTGAGGAAAAAGCTGCTCCTGCAATTAAGGAAATGATCAAATGAAAAGAGTAATTGCTGTTCTATTTGCGGGTATTTGTTTTCAAGCCTGTAATTCTCAAACTGAGAAATCTGCCTCTCCGACATTCGGAGGGGCCTTTTTTTTGAGTGAGGTTGATTTGGATTCTTACTATTCAGGGGCTTTTTCCGATTCTGGAGTTTTGGTTTTGAATGAAAACTGGGAGTTTTTGGGTGCGGATTCTATTCCCGGCTGAGCAAGGCCGAAGCCATTTTATTCCACTTTTTTTTAGAAAACAATCTGATTTTCAGAATCTTAAAAACTATTAAGCTCAACTGAGAACCCTCTCTGCCATTTCACGATAAATTCTTAAATCCGGAACCTGGACGAACTCTTCTTTTGCCAGTTCGTCCCAGGTTCTCATTCTGAGGGAAGTTTCAAAAAGCGGATCAGTTTCAAAAGCTCTGGCTTCCGTTTCATCCATTTTTCCGCCTTGGAATTCCAGGGTTTTTCTGCTGGCTTCTGATAGTTTATCAAAGTATTCAGGATATTGAAAAGTCAGATAGCGCTTTGCCTGCACATGGTTTTCGACCAGTTTGGCAATTCTTTCCGGGAACCCGAGATCTCGAAGAAAGTCTGCTCCAATTTTTTCATGACTTTGAATCCCGTATCCTCCCATCGATTCGAATTCTCCCAGATTTACACACAAATGGCCGATGTCATGAAAAAATGCGGCTAAAATAACCTCTTCATCAAATCCTTCTTTCTCTGCCAGTTGGGCAGATTGACACATATGCTCGATTTGTGAGATCGGCTCACCGATGTAATCTTCAGTGCCGTATTTATCATATAAATCAAAAACCAATTTTACTTTTTTTGAAGCAGGGAGGTTTGTAAAGGAAGATTTCATTTTTATAAAGTTTATAAATACTAAATAATTGAAATCAATCGTCTTCTCCAATTTTCATAGATTAAGTTATTGATAAGTTCTGTCCTGTCTTTTTTAAAAGGCTTAATAGATCATTTATATTAATTTTTCATCTGTTTAAAGTTAATCTTAGGGAGTATTATTCATGATTTTTTAACAAATACTTAACTGGTTTTACTTATCGTTTTTCTCGGATGAGTTTAATTTTGCTAAACAGTAATTAAGTTGGTTTTGCATCTTAAGGAGTGAGTGTTTTGCACAGGTCCCCCTTTATTCAAAGCTGAACAGATAAAATCCAGTAGCTAATGTCTCAAATTAAGTTGGCGGTCTTTGATATGGCCGGAACAACCATCCACGACGAAAATAACGTCGCCAAAGCTTTCCAATCTGCATTGAATAGCCACGGCTATCCGTCGGTAACTCTTCAGGAGGCCAATGAGAAAATGGGGTATTCGAAGCCTCAGGCTATTCGGGAGCTATTAGAGATTCACGAACCTGATACCGCGAAAATCACTGATCAACTGATCGATGAAATTCATACTGACTTTGTGAAGGGCATGCTGAATTACTATGCGACTGATCCTGCGATCCGGGCTGTCGATGATGCTGAGATGGTATTTGATGCATTGCATGCGATGGGGATCAAAGTCGGTTTGGATACGGGGTTTAGCCGGGATATCACAGATGTCATTTTGAAGCAGGTTGGTTGGGATAGCAGTAATTACATCGATGCCTCCGCTGCAAGTGACGAAGTGCCAAAGGGAAGACCTTTTCCTTTCATGATCCAAAAGATCATGGGGGAATTGGGAATTGAAGATCCAAAACAAGTGATCAAAATCGGCGATACAGAAGTCGACATCAACGAAGGCCACAACGCAGGTTGTCTCATGAGTATAGGCGTGACTTCCGGAGTGTATTCAGGTGAGGAATTGATTCCTCACCGCCCAACTCATCTAATTAGTTCTTTGACAGAATTGCTCGATTTGGTCAAAGCCTATCAAGTCTTCGTTCAGGAATAATGCGCAGGTTTCCGACTTTTTCCAAAAAGCTCGCGGAAGCCAGTTCCTTCCAAATGAGTGTTTTTGCAGCGCTGATGGGTTTTTTGGTTTACAGCAGTATGTATGCTTTCAGAAAGCCGTTTGCCGTTGCAATTTTTTCAGGAGAAGAATTTCTGGGTTTTGATTACAAGATTTGGTTGATCCTGTCTCAGACGCTTGGTTATATGGCGAGTAAATTTTATGGGATCAAGATGATCTCGGAGTTGAAGGAAAAAGGCCGGGCCTGGCTTCTTATCGGATTGATTTCAGTTTCATGGCTTGCACTTTTAGGGTTTGCGATTTTCCCGTCGCCTTATGGAATCATCTTCTTTCTGATCAATGGTTTTCCATTGGGGTTGATTTGGGGAATTGTTTTTCACTACATGGAAGGACGGAAATTCACAGAAAGGATGGGAAGTATGCTGGCGGCGAGTTTTGTATTTTCATCTGGTTTTGTAAAATCAGTCGGGCAGTTTTTGTTGGTGAATTTAGAGGTTTCTGAAAATTGGATGCCTTTTTTGACCGGGGCTGTGTTTTTTCCTTTGCTCTTGGTGGGAGTATTTTTGCTGAATCATATCCCGCCTCCCTCAGAGGAAGATAAAGAACTCCGATCGCCAAGAGAGGCCATGAGCGGAGCGTCAAGAAGCAGGTTTTTCAAAGAATTCAGACCCGGAATTATCCTGCTGATCATTGTGTACATGATGCTGACCGGATTGAGAGATTTACGGGACAATTTCGTAGTGGAAATCTGGCAGGGGTTGAAAATTGACGCGGCGCCGGAATTGCTCACTCAGACCGAGATTCCAATTACCCTAGCTCTTTTGGGATTGATGTCGTTGTTGGTTTTGGTGAAAAATAACAAAAAGGCTTTCTTCCTCAATCATTGGATTATTCTGGTCGGATTTGCAGTTTCGATTCTTTCCACGTTGGGACTTCAATCCGGAATTGTTTCGCCATTTTACTGGATGATTTTGGTGGGAACAGGGGTTTACATGGCGTATATTCCATTCAATTGCCTGCTTTTTGATCGGATGATCGCCACGTTCAAGTTTGGAGGGAATGTTGGATTCCTCATGTATCTGGTGGATAGTTTTGGATATCTGGGTTCAAGTGTGGTTTTGGTTGCAAAGCAATTTGGCGTTCTTGAATCGCTAAGCTGGCTAAATTTCTACATCACTTCGGTTTTGGTTTTTCTCAGCCTTTCACTGGTTCTGATGACTGGCTCTCTCATTTATTTTCAAAAAAAACTCAAAAAGGAGTCGAAGGAAATTTCGGTTTCCGTAGCTCTTGCTAATTGACATGAAAACTCAAAACACAGCCATCGTAATCGGGGCAGGGATCGTGGGTCTCGCTATCACAAGAGCACTACAGGCAAAAGGATGGAACGTAACTGTAATCGAGCGCCATCCCAAAGCTCAGGGGGCATCTGTCCGTAATTTCGGGATGATCTGGCCGGTGGGCCAACCTCAGGGACCTGCATTTGAGCGGGCAATGCGGTCCAGAGAAATCTGGCTGGAAATGAGTGAAAAAGCTGAGTTTTTCGCAGAAAGAACGGGTTCACTGCATTTGGCTTACACTGAACTCGAAATGCAAGTTGTAAATGAGTATGTCGCTGCAATGGAAGGAATCAAATCGGCTGAATCTTTAAACCCTGAGCAAATCCGATTGAAAAGTCCATCCGCGGTGATGGAAGGTCTGAAAGGCGCACTTTGGACAGAGGATGAATGCATCGTGGACCCGAGAGAAGCAATTGCAAAAACCGCAGAATATCTGCAAACTCTTCCGGGAGTTGAGTTTATTTGGAACAGGGCTGTGTCCCGAGTTGAAGGGAATACCGTTTGGTCCGGTCAAAAAAATTGGTCAGCTGAAAAAGTATTTGTCTGTTCCGGGGCTGATTTTGAGACCCTATATCCGGAGCTTTTTGAGGCAACTCCCATCACCAAATGTAAACTTCAGATGATGCGGCTTGTGCGGCAACCTCAGGATTGGAGGATTGGTCCGCCGCTTTGCGCAGGCTTGAGTTTCGTTCATTACAAAGGATTTTCAGTTTCTCCTTCACTGGAAAAACTAAAAGAAAACTATCAGGATCAATATCCGGAATTGCTGGAATTGGGGATTCACGTGATGGTTTCTCAGAATGGATTGGGGGAATTAACTATTGGGGATAGTCATGAATATGGGTGGAATCTTTCTCCTTTCGACCAAACTCATGTCAATGAATTGATCTTAAATTTTTTGAAAACCTTTGCCCAATTCAAAGACTGGAGAATCGGGTCTGCCTGGCATGGGATCTACCCTAAAATGACCAATGGAGCGACTGAATTTATCCACAACGTGGACGAATCTGTCACGATTGTCAACGGATTGGGAGGTAATGGAATGACGCTTTCGTTTGGATTGGGAGAGGAAGTGGTGAAGGATTTATGATTTCGGATATGTGATTTGCGATTTCGGATTTATGAAATCTGAAATCTGAAATCCAAAAATCATAAATCGACTCAATCTTTTCATCCCTTCATATTAATCACTAGTTTTCGGTACCAATAATCCCCTGCTATGGAGCACGAAGTGATCGTACAGATCAGCAATAAGATCAAGAGTATCCGGAAAGAAAAGAATCTTACACTTCAGGATATTGCTGACCGTGCAGGAGTGACCAAAGGGCTGATTTCCCAAATTGAAAATAGCCGCACGATTCCTTCTTTGCTCGTTTTGATCCAGATCATCAAAGCGCTTGAAGTGGATTTGGATTCGTTTTTTACCGAGCTCAGCTTGCATTCCAAAGAAGCTCCGATCATCGTTCAGAGAAAATCTGACTATGAGAAATTTGAGAAAGAGCCGGCAAGCGGGTATGAGTACTTCCGGATTTTCACCAAGAAAGTAAAGCAAAGCACCATCGATATTGTCTTATTGGAGATTCAGCCCGGATCGAAACGAGACTTTGTACAGACCGAAGCCTTCGAATATAAATTTATTATTTCAGGTTCGGTGAAATACATTTTCCGGGATCAGGAGGTTAATATGGAAGCGGGAGATTCGATGCTGTTTGACGGAAGGCTTGAGCATAATCCTGTCAATGTCGGATCAATTCCGGTTCAGATGTTAGTTGTTTATTTTTTCGAAGAAAAGGGGTGAAGCAATACGGTTTTTGGTTGATTTTCGCATTTCAGTTACTGGCTTGGAATTCCTTTGGCCAAACTGTCTATCGAAACGAAATGGGAGGCCAGATCACCCGGGAGGAATTTGAAGAAAAGATCACCAGCGGACCCTATTTTGGAGTTCCGGGTTCTGATTCCAATGAAAAATTACTGATTCACCGAATGCCTTTTGGGAATGTTGAACCTGATTTATTTTTCAAGGTGCTTGGAATGGAAGAAGCGCTGAAAGAAGGTAAATCTCTGGTGGTGATATTCTATCCGGGTAAAGATGAGTGCAACTCGACTGGTTCTCAGGCGAATGATATTTCTCATTTCAAAAAAAGTCACGAATATCTTGTTAATGGAACCGCAAAAAGAGATGCGACTGAACCCATTTATATCTATAAAAATCCGCACGGATTGGAAAAATACAAGGGGATAATGGAGTGGATTCCTGATCCTGATACAACCTTTGAAAATAACTTTTTTAAATATCCTTACCCTTGTCGTAGCTTTGTGGTCATTCATCCAAGTGGAGAATACCGGGCGATTTTCGGTGAATTTCCTGATTCCCAGATTATTCAAGCTTTGAAAATCCTTAATAAATAAGCCTAAACAAGTACGATGGTTGATATAAGAATTGCCAACAGGAAAGATATTTCATCTTTGGTCGATATGGCCCGAACTTCTTTTTTGGAGGCTTTTACCGCCCAAAACAAACCTGAAAATGTGAAAGCCTATTTGGAAGAAGCTTTCACCGAAGAGCAGTTTCTGGAAGAAATGGAGGAGCCTTCGTCTACTTTTTACATTGCTGAAGTTGAAGGGAAATTAGTTGCATATGCCAAGCTCAATCTGATTCCTGCCCAAACAGATGTTCACGATCCCGAAAGTCTGGAAGTGGCGAGGCTGTATGTGCTGGAAGAATTTCACGGATTGGGAATTGGTACGATTTTACTTGAAATGGCTATTCGCTTTGCGAAGCAAAACGGGAAGAAATACCTCTGGCTTGGGGTTTGGGAAAAAAATCAGAAAGCTCTTCGTTTTTATGAGAATAAAGGTTTTCGTCGTTTCGGACAGCATCCTTTCCCATTTGGAGATGAAGTGCAGACTGATTACCTGATGAGGATAGATTTCGAGTAGAGGGTTTTTTGAGTAAAATCCTTATTTTCAGCCCAAACAAGCATTTAAATATGAAGCTGAAACCGATTTTTTGGATTTTTCTTATTGCGTTTTTTGGAGCCATCTTGTATGTCCAGACCATTTCTTATGATTATTCAGGAGATGACGGGATTTATGCCAAGTTCAATCGGGTGACTTCCAAAGGAATGGAGGAATGGCCCGAACTTTTCAAATACGGTTCGATGAATTTCATCGAAATCGATCCTGTCAATACCAATATTTATCGCCCTTTTACACTTCTCACATTTGCTGTTGAGCGGCAGGTTTTTGGAGAGTTTATTGGTCGAAACGGCCATTTACTGAATGTAGTGCTCTATTTCTTGTTGCTGCTGATCGAGGGAAGGATATTATTGAGACTTTTTGAGCAAAAAGGATTGCCTTGGTTTCTTCCGGTTATTATTTTGGCTTTGTACGCTGCCCATCCGGTTCATACTGAAGTAGTGGCTTCAGTGAAAAGCCGAGATTCTTTATTGGCTGCCATTTTTGCCTTTTCGGCAATAACCATTTGGATGAAAAATGAAGGCAAAATGGATCTTCTGAAGAATCTGGTTGTGGGGTCTTTATTTTTTATTTCCCTGATTTCGAAGGAAGAAAGTTTGCCTCTGATAGCCTTGGTAGGCTTAATCGCTTATTTTTTCCAGAAAAAAACTTTACTGGAATCTGTAAAAGCAACCATCCCGTTTGTGATTCCCACAGCTTTGTATTTGGTGGCCAGGGGAATTATACTTGACGATGCATCTGGCAGTTACAATTCGATCATAAACAGTGTCCTATATGGTTTGGATAGCGGTGAAAGATTTGCAACCAATCTTTTTATATACCTGCAATACATCAAGTTGCTCTTTTTCCCTCATCCGCTTTCCTGGGATTATTCCTTCAGTCAGATCTCGGTGCAGACTTTCTCCAACCCGGTTGTTTGGCTGAGTTTATTGGTAATTGGAGGGCTGATTTATATAGCTTTCAAAGGACTTAAAACCCGTAGTCTTTTCAGCTTTGGAATCATTTTCTACTTCGCGAGCTTTTCAATTTTCGCAAACCTAACCTCTTCTTTGACGATCGGTTCAAATGTGGGGGAGAGATTCTTATTTATTCCATCTCTGGCTTTTTGTTTTCTCATGGTCTATGGCTTGTATGTACTTTTACAAAGTCGTAAAATTCAAAAACTACCAATCGTCATGGTTGCAGTTTTTGCACCTGTTTTGTTGGCATTTGCCTGGAAGACAATTGATCGATCTCAGGTTTGGGAAAGCAATATGACACTTTCGAAATCCGGGGTCGAAACAGCCCCGAAAAGTTGGAGAACCCATGCCATGCTTGGAGAAGAACTCCGGTTAAAGGGCAATGAGATAAATAAAGTTTCTCCGGATTCTGCAAAAACCTATTTTAACGAAGCTGTTCTGGAGTTTGATCAGATGAATCAGATTCTGGGAAATAAAGCTTCAGTTACACAATATAACAATGCCCTGGCTGAAGTTTTATTGAATTTGGGTGACTCGGCCCGGGCGATACCGATTCTTGAAGAAAGTATTAAGAAGAATCCTAAAGCCCAATTCGGATGGTTTAAACTAGCAATGATTTATTTTTTAACCGGTGATTTTGATAAAGCTGAGGAATATTATCTCAAGAGTCTTCAAACTTCCAAACCTGAATATTATCCTACTTACAAAAATCTGGGCCTGACTTATCTCAGGAAAGGAGAAAGTCTTCAGGCAATCCAAATGTTTGAAAAAGCTCTGGAATATCAGGAAGATCCAGAAATCAATCAAAATCTTGCCTTTTTGTACACCAAAGTGGGAGATCTTGAAAATGCAAAAAGATATCAAACAGAAGGTGGAATTAGTGTTGAAGAAACAGGGTTTTTGCTTGCTTTGAAAGCTGGTAATGATGCTTTTCAACAGAAGAATTATAGCGAAGCGATTCTTCACTATAAAAAATGCGAGAAAGATTTTCAGAAATTTGGAGGACCGGAAAAATTTCCATCCTTTTTTGCAGCATATGGAAAAGCCCTGTTAGAATCCCGCGATACATTAAATGCCAAATCAAAGTTTCTCAAAGCATACGAAGCTAACCCGAAGAACTCTACTGTTTTAACAAACCTGGGTACAATCGCCTTCATGAAAGAAAAGCGATACCCGGATGCAGAGAAATATTATCGGGAAGCGATCGAAGCGGGAGCGGAGGATAAATTCAATGCTTATTCCAACCTGGGGATGGTTCAATTGATCCAAAGAAAAGAAGCATTAGCTGCTGAAACCTTTGAAAGCGCTCTCAAATACGGAAGCAATAAAAACATAATTTCAAATCTGTATCTGATCAATCGATCACTTGGGAATAAGGAGAAGATGGAGTATTACCAGAAGTTGCTTGAGTAGAGTAAGGTAACCATGATGAATGATCTATATAATCATTTGTTGTAGAATTTAAATGGGTAATTTATAATCAGTTTATTGGCAACCTCGACACTACCCCTCCAAGTATGTAAATAGAGAAAGTAGTTGTATGATTTTTGGTTACTTGAAATTTCCCCTTTTCGTAAAAGATTCTGATAAAATCTCTTTAAGGACACCCTGTTTTAAATTTATTCCCTACAGGAATGTCTTTAAATATTTTTTTATAAAATATCCTACCCCGCTTTTTATAAATTCCTGTGGGTTTTTATGTAGATATTTAAAAAAATAATAATTTAAATAAATCAAATCTTTGTAAATTTGTCGTTCACTTTTTGATCTATATATTCCTAAAGGATTAAAGCGATAAAAAGAACTGCAAAATGACTGTGAAGCTATTTTTCCCCGAGTTTTAAAATAAGCAAACAGGACTAAATCCATCACAGGGGCTTTATAAATAATAGGATTTTTTAGTAAACAGTGAAGATCATTTTTAAATAGCCAAGTAGAAATATGGCCTAAGTAGAGAGTTTTTTTTAATTCTTCAGGATTGTGAATTTGGTCTCTGACAATTTCAGAAAAAAAAGTGGAATCGACTTTTTCATATGAATAAGCAGAATAACAAAGGCTTACACTAGTGTCTTTTTCAATAAAAGTAATTTGTTTTTCCAGTTTATAATTATCTGTCCAGTAGTCATCTCCATCACACATGGCAATATATTTACCTCTGCAAGATTTTAGGTTTTCAAGAAAATTAAATCTTCCGGTTTTGACACCATTAATAAAGATCTTGTCTTTTTTGTTTCGAAGAAAAAGTCGAATTCGGTCAGGGTTCTTTTCCGCATATTCCTTACAGATCTTGCGTGTC
The DNA here is from genome assembly GCA_036676605.1 of Algoriphagus sp. Classification (GTDB taxonomy): domain Bacteria; phylum Bacteroidota; class Bacteroidia; order Cytophagales; family Cyclobacteriaceae; genus Algoriphagus. The sequence goes on along the minus strand of JAKFCO010000131.1, from coordinate 8,317 downwards.
TGATCTTCACTATCATCTTCTCCTAATATTATTTCAAAAGGAAAACTGGTTTTCTGTGCCAAAATACTGTCCAAACATTCCTTGATATAAGCTTCATGCTGATAAGTTTGGACACATACGGATACTATTGGTAGAATTTGATTAATTTCTTTTTCTGTCCCAAGATATTCCATCAGAACTCCTTCATTATTTTGCACGGATTACCGTAAGCGACACAATTTGATGGAATGTCTTTAGTAACTACACTTCCCATTCCAATGATTGTATTTTCACCGATACTTATGTTGTCTTTCAAAATTGCTCCCGAACCTATAGTACAGCCTGTACCGATTTTAACTTTTCCGGAAATAATAACACCTGGATTAATGTCTGTGAAAGCACCAATCTGATTATGATGTCCAACCAGACTTCCTCTTTTTATAGATACGCCAAAATCAATTTGAGTTTGAGAACTTATCACGACTTTTGGCTCAATTAAAACTCCTTTAGAAATTATGCTTGAAGGAGCAATGTAGGCTGAGTTATGAATCAAAGAAAAATACCTTTCCTCATTGATTTCCATACTTTTCAAAAAGTCCAGAAAAATGGTTTTCTTGTTTTTTGCACCTGAAACCCCAAAAACAAATGAGTCAAAAACAGGAAGTTTTGTTCCGACAGAATGGATTGTATATGAAATTTCCTTATGAGGTAAGAAGGGAATAATATCAAACAATTTATTCGGGTAGATATCAAAATTTTCTTGAAATTTTAATTCAGAAATTAAATCAAAAATGATTGCAATTGTATCCTGAGAGATCCCCAGAAAGCTTATTTTTTTCATTTCTTCCTATTGTAATAACCCATTGATCCAAATTCAGAGGAAGGAAAATACTCCTTTCCATGAATGTTCAAAAGTTGATGAATTCGTCTGATCAATTCAGTATTTGAAGTTAACCTTCCTCCTTTGTGATCGAACCAGATATTGTCCTCTATTCCGACTCTTACTCCTAGTCCCATCGCAATAGCTGATGCATTGATGGGGAGTTGATCGCTTCCCAATCCTGCCAAACTAACATAATGATCGGTTGGAATTTCATTAATCGCAGTACTTATATGCGTAAATGAGGCTTGCATTCCAGCAATATTCCCAAACAGAAGGTTCCAGTAAAATGGACCCTCTATTATTTGCTTTTCGATCAAATACAATCCATAATTTATCATACCGAGGTCAAAACATTCTAATTCAGGCACTACTCCAAAAGCTTTCATTTTCTCTGCTAATGAGATGATTATATCCGGGCTATTTACAGAGGCCTGATGGATGAAATTCAGCGATGATAAAGTAAGGGAGCACATATCCGGCTGAAGCTCTATGAGTGCAGATCTCTTTTCAAACTCGGGAAAATTTCTCCCGGAACTACTTCCACAAATAATCAAATCGGGACAATGAGTTCTTATTCCTTCGAAAATTTCCTGATAAATTGATTTTTTATAACTAGGAGTCCCATCTTCCTCCCTTGCGTGAAGATGGGCAATGGTAATACCCATTTCATACGCTTCATGAGTTTGCTCGATTATCTCCTGTGGTGAAATGGGGACATGACTTGTAAGTGATTTGGTAGGAATCATGCCCGTTGGGCAAAAATTAATTACTATTTTATTCTTCATTTTTTGAAATTCATTTGAAAATCCAATCTTAGACTAGGTTTTAGGATATCATAAAAGTATAAAAATGAGGTAAAAGAAAAATAAACATATTTTTTGTTTTTAGAAATTATGTTGTTTAAAAACCTAACTCACTCAAACCCCAATTTTTTTAATCCCGCTTTTACTTCGGGAGTTTCCTAAAAAGTCCTCACTTAATCCGTTTTTGTAATTTTCAATTATTGAAACCAAGTGCCTTCCAGAAATAGCGGAACGTATAAAACTCGAGCATGCCCAGTAACTGGTCATCGCTGAGCGACTGGATGGTTGCCTCAGCAGTTCCCAATTCGGTTTTTCCGGTTTTAGAATTTGCCTCGATTCGGTAGGTGAGGGATAGCTTTTCTCCCAAATCTTTTACAAAATCGGGGTGAAGTTCTCACCATCCGTACTCGCCAGGATTGTATATGATTTAGCATTCTCAGCTTTTGGCCAGGACAATTCCACATGGGCGCCATAGCCTTTGGCGAGGATTGTAACCGTTTTCGGTTTGGGTGAATTGCAGGCTGTCGCCCCTAAAAAAATGGATACAAATAAGGACAGGAAAAATCTATTTATGGCAGGTTCATTTGAATTGGAAGTTAAAAAATTGTCTGAGGAAATTTCCCGGAAACAAAAAAAGGTGACCATTTGGCCACCTCTTGATGTATTGATTGAAAGAAAATTAAGGTCTTGTTCCTTTTATTTCTCCATTTTTTGCTTCCTCTTGCATTTTTTCATTTGCAACGATTCCGATTTCAACTCTTCTGTTTTGGCTTCTTCCTTCAGGAGTATCGTTACTTACTTTAGGAAGTGTTTCACCAAATCCATTGGTAGTGATTCTGGAAGCATTTACGCCAAGATTTCTAAGATATTTTTCTACAGTATTAGCACGATCGATGGAAAGAGCCATGTTATGCCTTTCGGTTCCTGTGTTATCAGTATGTCCGTCAATCACAATATTGGTGTCCTCGTATTTATTGAGGGTTTTAGCAAGACCATCCAAATTTGCTTTTGAAGCTGGATTTAGTGTTGACTTATCGATCGCAAACAGCAAACCTGAATCAAATGTTACCTTGATGCCTTCAGCTACTCTTTCAACTTCAGCAGCTTCAAGTTCTCTTTCCAGTTCTTCGGCTTGCTTATCCATTTCTCTGCCGATGATCGCACCTGCAGATCCGCCAATAGCTGCTCCGATGATAATTCCGGTTGCAGTATTTTTGCCTCCGGAAATTAATCCTCCGGCCACACCGCCAACAGTTCCACCGATCGCAGCGCCTTTTACAGCATTACTGGATTTGCAACTAATCGTAGCGAATGAAAGTGTTGCGAATAATGCAAGGCTTAAAATTTGTCTGTTTGTCATCATGATTTTTGCCGTTACCAGCTTTAAGTTTTGATTTCTAAGATGAAGGCGATTTCCATTTGAAAATCATCATCAGCTATTTTGATCCTGATTATATGAGGAGATCACCTCTACGAATTCAATTCTTATTCCAACTCATTTCGGCTCTGATTTGAGGGTTTTTGAAAATTGAGTGGGGATAAAATCCCCGATTTTGAGGCTCATTCCCCATTCTGGTTTAGTAAAAAAAGTGGATAAACCCCAATCGGATTTAGATGCTGCGCAAAATCCCTTTGCCATAAATGATAAACCCGATTGGAAATGGTAATTCCGATGGCCTGTCGTAACCTTCATTTTAAACATGCTTTTTTGGTTGGTTTGCACTTCTGCCGGGGGTATTTTTAGGGAAATTCTGATAGATGAAGCGGGTACTTGCGGTTGTTCTTTTTTTTGGGATTGTTTTCTCAGGCTTTGGCCAGGAATCCAAACCTTCTTATGTGATTTTGATTTCATTGGATGGATTCCGATATGATTATGTGGAGCGCTTCAAGCCGGAAAATCTTTCCCGATTTATCGAAAATGGGACGGCAGCTGATGGTCTGATTCCATCTTTCCCAAGCAAAACTTTTCCAAATCATTATACGATTGCGACCGGAATGAAGCCCGAACATCATGGTTTGGTGGATAATTCATTTTATGAACCATTCAAGGATCAGGTCTACACGATGGGAAATCGGGAGATTGTTCAGAATGGGTATTGGTATGGAGGCACTCCGCTTTGGGTTCTTGCTGAGCAAAATGGGATGAAGGCGGCTAGTTATTTTTTTGTTGGTTCTGAAGCTCCGGTGCAGGGAGTGAGGCCGAGTTATTATTACGATTACGATGGGAATGTTCCGAATCTGACCCGTGTCGCTAAGGTTTTTGAGTGGCTTCAGCTTCCTGAAACAGAGCGTCCCCGACTGATCACACTTTATTTCTCAGATATGGATAATGCCGGCCATCGGTATGGTCCGAACAATGACATAAAACTGAAGGCTGAATTGGATCGATTGGATCGCGAGTTGGGAGCTTTGTTTGAAGGGCTGAAAAGCTTTGACCTGGATATAAATATCATTCTGGTTTCGGATCATGGAATGGCTGAAGTGCCGAAAGAAAAGCTAATCAATCTGGATAAATTGACCGAAGGAATCGATGCCCGGGTGGTGAATAACGGAGCTTTGGCGCACTTGCATTTGGCGAAGCCGGAACAAAAAGCTGAGGTGATCAAGATTTTGGGACAGCGTCCGGGGAATTTTAAGATTGAGGATGTTGCGAATTTAGAGAGTTACAAAGATATTTCACGGTATCCTGATCGGTTTGGGAATATTTTGATTTTACCCGAGTTGGGTTATTATCTCGCGGATGAGCGGGGCATTTTCAGATATCAAAACAATTCTGCCATGTTTAAGACAGACGTTTTTGGTGAGCATGGATACAGCCCGCAGTATCGTGAAATGCATGGGATTTTTTATGCCAATGGACCATCGATAAAAGAAGGATTGAAAATCGATCGGTTTGAGAATATTCATATTTACCCGATGATTTGCAAGATTTTGGGATTACTTGTTCCTTCGGAAATAGATGGAAAAGCAGAGGTTTTAGCTCCGATTTTAAAAGACTGAACATGGAAAAGATAGATATCAATACGCGTAAAGAAGTTGATTTTTTGGTTCGGAGGTTCTATGATCAAATCCGGGTTCATGATACCCTGGGTCCGATTTTCAACGAAGTGGTAAAAGATTGGGATACCCATTTGATTCACCTGAGTGATTTTTGGGAAATGATCCTGCTTCAATCCGGACCCGGAGCGGGAAAATTCAATCCAATTCAGGTCCACCGGGAAGTGGATGCAGCTGTGGACAATAGCATTGAACAGGCACATTTTGGAAATTGGCTGGAGTTATGGTTTTCGACGATTGACAGATATTTTGAGGGAGAAACTGCCAGCTTCGCAAAAGAGCATGCTCGCCGAATGGCCCACATGCTTTTCATCCGGATTTGGGAAGCGAGAGTCAGGTAGGTTTAAACATTCTTGTTTTTACAACCTGAAGACTTTTAAGCGATTCTTTAAGAAAATTTGGTCTTTTGATTTTTTACTGCCATTTGGTTTTATGCAAATTTTACTTGCATAGAAAATATTTTAACTTCACTTAGAGTCATTGCCTGGATTTTAGTTTTTCTCAGTGACCAACCAAGTTTAAAAATTCATAGAAAAGTACTTTTTGATTATCAACTGGCGAACTTTAGTCGCTCTTGGGATCACTGCAGTGGCTACTTATTTTACACTTTTGATGGATTTTACTTTAAGATTCCGAACATAGTGTTTAACAATAATTTGAATAAATTAGATATTGATAATCAAGGAGGTTCACCCGATTTTTAAAATTAATCCAGAGGTAAAATGAAAAAGTTATTTTGTTTGATTTCAGTGATTACCGCCTTGCAGTTCTCTCTATTTGCGCAGGAAAAATCACCCTTGTTTAGTTCCACCGATCCCATCGAAATCAAGATGAAATTCTCTGTGAAAGAGATAAAATCTGAGACAAATGATTCCACTTTCATGGATTCATTTCTTCAATATAGGAATGAAAAGGGAGAATGGGATTCGGTCGATGTGGAGCTAAGAACCCGGGGAAACTTCCGATTGAAAAACTGTTACTATCCTCCCTTGAGAATGAAAATCAAAAAGAAGGACGGAGAAGGGACGATTTTCGAAGGAAATAAAAGTATGAAAATAGTCCTCCCTTGTAACAAGATTAAAAATGCGGATGGCTTCATCATGAGGGAGTATCTATGCTACCAGCTTTTTGAAGAAGTAAGTCAATACACCTTCGATACCCGATTGATTAAGGTAACTCTTGAAAATGAAGATGAAAAAAGAGGAGAACCGATCCAATTGATGGGTTTTCTCATTGAGGATGATGACGAAGTTGCGGATCGGTTTGGAGGTATTATTATCGATGATAAAAAGATCCCTGCCACATTCATGCAGGATTCGGCCACAGTTCGCCATGACATGTTTCAAATGATGATCGGAAACACAGATTGGTCAAATCTCTTCCGCCACAATGAAACCGTGCTGCAATTGGATGAGAAAACTGTAGTGCCGCTTGCCTATGATTTTGACATGACGGGATTGGTCAATCCTCCCTATGCGCAGGTCAGTGATCAGATTGAAATTGAAAAGGTGACCGACCGACTTTACAGAGGATATTGCAGAGATCCGCAGTTGATGGAAGCTATTCGTCAGGAATTTATAGCTGCCGAACCGAATATTTTAAAGCATGTGGATTTATTGGTTGGAACAGTAGAGGAGAGGGATATCAAGTTCGTTAAGGGATTTCTTGAGAATTTCTTCAAGGTATTGAAAGATGACAGGCTATTCAAAGCAGAAGTGCTGGATGCATGCAGATCACAGAGCAGCTGATTTTAAAAAGCTTGGTTTTCAGGAGTTAATGCCTTGTCCAAAATTCTGCTTAGATTGAAATCAATCAAACCACTCCTTATGAAAAAGTCTTTTCTGCTTGTCCTCTTTCTGGGTTGTTTCCAAACTGTTCTCTTTGCACAGGTTTCACTTTTAGATGGCAAAAGCCTTCAGGGCTGGTATATGGATGTGCCTGATCTTGAAAAGGATAGCAGTTTGCGCCGTCCGTTTATTGTACGAGACGGGCTTTTGGTCAGTTTGGGGACTCCCGGCGGGCACTTGATCTCAGAGAAAACTTACGAAAACTATACGCTGGAATTTAATTACCGCTTTGCCGGCGAACCTGGAAACTGTGGTGTTTTGGTTCATGCTTCCACGCCGAGGGCATTATATGACATGTTTCCTAAATCGATCGAGGTGCAGATGATGCACAGCAATGCCGGGGATTTCTGGTGCATCCGGGAAGATATTCAGGTGGAGGAAATGGAGAAAAGACGGGGTCCAAAGGAAAACTGGGGAATCGTGGAAGGCAAAGAACGAAGAATCATAAACCTGACAGATAACTCCGAAAAGCCGCTTGGCGAATGGAATCACATGAAAATCAAATGTGAAGCAGACAGGATTACCGTTTGGCTGAATGGAGATTTGGTCAATGATGGCTTTGGTGCTACCGCCCAAAAAGGCCAAATCGCACTTCAGGCAGAAGGAGCCGAAGTGGAGTTTAAGGATATTTTTTTGAACTCACTTAAATGATCTGATTCGTTTCTAAAGGACTGATTGGTTCAAGTTACTGATTGGTTCAAGTCTCTGATTGGTTCAAGTCTCTGACTTGGACCAGTATATTCCGGTCTTGTGAGTTAACAATAAGATTGATAGATGGATTAATTAATAAAAGGATGTATTATATTCTAAATCAAAGCTTTATATAAATCATTTAATTTTTAGGCCAGATTTTAATCTATCAAAATTACATCAATAAGCTTTTCAGGTAAGCCAGCATAGTTGATTGCACTGCTGTACAAATAATCCTCAGGAGATAATACAATTCCTGCTTTCACTGGATTTTGATGGATGTAATTAAGGCAACGAGTTAGCTTTTCATTTGTGTTTAACTCTATGGGATGGTTATGTTGCTGCCAGACCTGAAAGTATTTATTGTTGGGGTTTGCATGTCCCGCTTTTCCAAAAAGATATAAAAGGAGTTCTTTTCTACTTTCTTCCGTGCTGGCTTTTATAGCTTCGATGACTTTTACTGAAGTGAATTTTTTAATGTCCCTAATGATTTCTTCGATGGATTCTTCTCCATTTCTACCCACAATCATATGAATGTGACTAGACATAATACAGTATGCACAAAGGTCCAATCCTTTGTTTTTCTGGCAATATTTCAATGATTCGATAAAAATATCCCTGTATTCTTGCCTGGTAAATAGGTCAATCCATTGAATTATGGTGAATGTTACAAAATAGAGTTTATCCTGATCCCGGATTTTATATTTTCTGCTCATATCCAAAAAGTTGCCTAAAAATTTCATTTAATTTATTCCGAAAATACTTGATTATCAATAGTCAAAGTCTTTAGGATTGGAATATTTCGGTCCAAATCACCGCTTCGCTAAAGACTTGAACCGGTTTTTAATCCCCTGCATTGGTTCAAGTCTCTGACTTGGACCGGTAAATTCCGGTCTTCAGATCTAGTTAGTAAGAAAAAGGATTGTGTCTTAATTATCTTTTCACAAAAACAGTCCAAAGACTGTCACCTTAGCAGGTCCAAGTCACCGCTTCGCTAAAGACTTGAACCGGTTTTTAATCCCCTGTATTGGTCCAAGTCTCTGACTTGGACCGGTAAA
>JAKFCO010000130.1:0-62346 GCA_036676605.1 Algoriphagus sp. | reverse complement strand
AAAAGCTTGGGAAACACATCGAAACAATAAAGAAGCTAAAATAAAATGGCAATTTACCTGCCAGGATGCAAGAATTAAACTCCTTAAACTTTACCCGTCAATTAACGTGTGACATGACACTAGAGTAATAAAAAACTTTTTCATGATTTGGTGGGGTTTTGGTGTTAATTAATTTTTTAGATCTATAAGTCAAACTTAATCTTTTAATTTTTAGTGAAAAATACCCTACACAGGGTATTTTTTGGATTATTTTTGCTTGATTTTAAGCTAAACTCACCTATTTGACTTTGGGTTTAAGCGAGTTTGGTTAAATGAGTTAGTCTGGATCCGTCGTTTCTTGTTCCACAGATGGGTGCATTTAAATCATTGTTAGGACTGGGTGAATTTGTAATTACACCCTCTTATCCTCACCAATTTGTAAATTGGCAAAGGCAACTAATTACCAATAATCTACTTCGATTAATCCTTTTTGACCTGCATAGTTCCTGGCACTGGAATAAAGATAGTCTTCCACGGTTTCCACTAATCCGACCGAATTGTGCAACTCCGTATCGAATGGCGTCATTCGAAGGTCTTTCCTGAATTGCAATTTCCATCTTGAATCTAATTGGAATTGAATCGTATCTTGTCAAAAAAAAGTAATGCAACTAGAACTGCGACCAGCTTTATTTCGGGACGTAAACGTCAAGGAAGTGGACTTGCAGAAGCACAGTGCTTCAGTGATTGAGCGAATTGCTACTCGTGGACGCTTCGACGAGTTTAGGACGATGGTCAAATTCTACGGGAAGGAAACCGTAAAAAATACACTGATTAATGCCCGGTACCTCGATAAACGGACGCTTTCCTATTGCAGCCTTATTTTTGACGTCCCCATCACTGAATTCCGATGCTACAAACTCGCACAGTTGAACCCGGAACATTGGCAGTGGAGCTAGGTGACTTTTTAGGAGGGACTATTGAGACATTGTCCCAAATGTCTCAAAAACTTACGGTTTCTTTTTTCTTTCCTCAATTCTTGCTCTCGTCATTCGCTCTCTTAACCCACCTTCTTTGACGAAAGCAATTTCCAGTTTCTTGATTTGCTGGTTAAGCAAAAAGGTGCAAATCTTAATCAAAGTGATCATCGTATTAGCACAGATTTCAGGATTTTCGTGCTCGATGCCTTTACTGAAGGTCTCATAGGAAGGTGTGGGGGTACTCTTATTCAATTCTCTTACTCTAGCCACCAAACGGTGATTTTTATCCCAAATCAGAAGCTTTTTAGTCCTCAAAAAATCTTCATAATCTATCTGTAGCTCCTCCAAGCTTGCCCGAGCAACATTTGTAAGCTTGATTTCCGTTTCTTTAGAGGTGCCAGAAGCCATACTTCCTTCAGCAATATTTTGTTTTCCACTTCGCGCAGCTTGAACCATCTGACCAACAGTGCGGTCATATCGATGAAAAAATCGACCAGTAAAATATACAGTTGCATCATAGATGATCTCCGCTTTCTGGTAGCTAAACAGGTTGCGGTAGCCCCCGTGCTTAGGTATAAAACCTTCCTTATCATTTCCTCCTGTGCTCACTCGAATTTAATACTTGCTCATTAGATAATTTACAACGACTTCAAAGATGAAATTGGGAGCATTTCTTTTTCCAAGCAAAAAGAACCCTCTAAGCCAATTTAGCTTTTTTCTTTTTAAAATCAGTTGGCAAGTTTGCAAACCACCTAACTAATCTGCGATTGGATCAATTGGCAAAATTTAAAATAGATCGAATTACGAATTGGTTTGAAATTCAAGTGAGGATGCTCCAGTTCATTTGTCCGGACTACGCTCAGGGCATCGCCTATTTGGTATCTGATTTTGAAAAGAGTGCACTATTCCTAGGTGGTGTAAATACCGGTTCAAAGCCTCGATATACCAGTTCGGAAGTGGAAAATACCAGTTCAGAACCCCGACATACCGATTCGGAACTGGTAATTATAGACTCAGAACCCCTACATACCAGTTCGGAAGTGGTAATTATAGACTCAGAACCTCGAAATACCAGTTCGGAACTAGTAAATACAATGATTCAATTCTTTCAGAGGGGTTTTTGAAAATATTGTGCAAGACTTAAATGATATTTCTGATCTGATTTCGGAGGATCAAAATATAAGTGGGAGTATTCAGTTGACCTTGTAAGGATGGGATTTTTCCTGACAGCTGACTTAGGGATTCGTGAAAAAAAAATAGAAGGAGGAATTACTCTCGATAGCTGGCTTAGGTTTATTTATTTTGGTTAAATGTATTTCTTGCTTCTTTATCTAGTAATACCTCGATTAAATTTACCTGATTTGAAGTCTCAAGTCCTAGGTCTTTTCGAATAGCTTTAAGGAATCGATCGTAATTTTTTACAATAAGAATAAAATCTTTACTAGCTTCCGAATTTAAATTATTGTCAAAAACGATGAATTCTTTTATTAAAAACTCACCTCCCCAATTCATTACTCCCTTCTTAAATTCCAAATATTCTTCTACTGTTATATCATCTTTTTTTCCGGTCTTCTTTTGATTTTTCAAAGCCTTAAAGATTATTTCATAAAAAATAGAATAAGCTTTTCTTTTTTCTTGAAGTACAGAAAACTCTAATTCCCGTTGTTTTGTGGCAGAATTATTTACCACAACTGTAAACACAGAAGTTATAGCTGCCAGAATTACTCCTGACAATCCTAAAATTGCAACCTTACTACTTTCTTCCTTGAAATAATGAAACCGCCAAAAATTTAACCCAATTAAAAATAAAATCATGCCTGCGATCCAAACCCAATGTATTTTCATATTTAATTTTTTTTATTTTTTATTTTAAATAAATAACTTAATTCCGCGTAATATTTTCCAATAAGGTAAATAAAAAATCAACAAAGTAAAAAAATAAATAATACCTCAAAAGTGAATTTTAGATTAGGTGTGAGTTTTTTTAATGTCTGGTCCTTTGATATAAAGCATTTAAAAAGTTTATAAAATATTGATTTTTTTTAATGCCTATTTGTATGGCTAATTTTAAGGTATAACTAGCTTTAATTGTCGTTCAAGCCACTTCTATTACCCATGGATTTTATTTATTATAGAAGTGTAGTCATATAAAATGTGATTAGAAATTATTGATTTTTGTTGTAAATCATTTATAGTCCAAACGAGTCCTTGTAAATCTGAATTTGTGGTGAATGGATAAAAAATTCCGATTTCAGGGTTAATCGAAGTGTCATTAAATATGTTTCTTATTCCCATTCCTTCTACAATTCGCATTATCACATATTTTCCTGCAACGTGAATCAAATTAGGTCTCCTGTAAATTGGTATTTGCGGGTTTTTTAAATAGAATTCATTCAAGTGGCTTAAAATTGTGTTTTCGTTTATTCCTTCAGAAGCATAAATAATCTTAAAAGGCCATTCCTCATATCCTTTGTATTTTATATTTGGATTTATTCGTCCTTCAATTGACTTTGTTTCAGGAATTGAAGCAATTCCATATAATGAATCGAATAACTGATCTTTATCCAATTTGGATTTAATTGATGCAATTCCGAGGCAACCTTCAACGGGAGAAAATGATTTTCCATTACCATCTCGATTTTGGAAATTATATCTTGGGGAAGTATCTGTAGAAATTATGATATCAAGTTGTTTTGATTCATCTCCATCTTCCCCAAATAGAAACCCTCCCAAAAAAACATTGCATTTAGAAGGGGTATGTTGCCTAAGAAATTCAACATAGACATTTTCTCTTGTGATTCCAATATCTGTCGTATTTGCGAAAATTGAAGCAGCTTTAGCTTCTCCTTTGAGAACTTCAGCCACATTTAAAAAGTATTCATTTAACCTATTGTAAAATGGCTTTGTCATGTTTTTTCTATTTTAATATTTCAAGTAGAATTCTACAATATAGAAATTTAATTCAATCAATATTTAATTTAACCTAAAAGGTGGTTTTTATTTAGTGATTATACTTTGATAGCACGTTGGTCCAACCCCTCTTTTTACTGATTCATAATCACTTAGTTCCCTTCCACAAATTGAACATTCTCCTGTTTCTAATCCATAATTTATAATGTACTTTTTGGGGTCCTTAGAAAAACTTATAAATAGTTCAAGTACAGGCAAGATTTGAAATGATGATTCTTTGATTTGAACTTCTCCAGTTTTTGTTATTTCCAAAAGTGGTATATTTCTAAGTTTATTCTTTATGATGATTCTGTTTTCGTCAAATTGTATTTCATCTCCTTTTTTTATTTTAAAAAAGGAGATGCTTATTTTTTCATTTATTTTATTTAATTGGTTAATATAAGATATTCTAATTATTGGATTTTTTGTAAGCTTTCTTTTGCTCTTCAGTTCACTAAAAATTTTTTCACAATTAATATTGTTGAATTTTAATGGCGGTAATGAAATTGCATAAGATAGGAACTCTGCTCCATACTTTTCCAAGGCTTCCATGGCGAACTTATGGGCCTCTATTTTATTGTGACTAGTTGATTTTCCGTCGAAAAAAATTTTGGCTATTTTCTTTATAGATTTATTCTCTGCCCCGAGGCAGATTGAGAAGGCTTCAAAATCTGTAAATATTGTTTTGATCTCTAATCCATTAAGAATTATAGCCTTGGTTTTTCCCTCTTTAAATTGATTGTTAATCAATGAACTGATTTCAATTTCCATATTTATAAGATTTCTATTTTGATCTATTTCCTCACTTCACAAATAACACCCCAATCCCTGCCTCATTCACCAGCTTATTGAATTTCGGAATGGCTGTTTCCAGCAGGCGAGTTCCTTCGGCTTTTAGCTGTTCCCATTCTTTGGTCAGGTCTGCATGACGATCTCTGGAACCCTTGTTTACTTTCGGAATGGAGCTTTCCGTCTGATTGATTAGGAACATGTAGTTTGCAGTGAATTTGTTCGGGAAGTTTTCGACATCATCGTAAGCGGTTGACTTCCGCTGAATCATATTTTCATCCCAGGCTTTCAACTCGGCCATCAGTTTTTTGCCGGAAGACAATAGATCCGTGCAGGTTGGATTTCCTTCCATTTTCTTGAGTAGCGTCGCAAGCTGAGTTTGGTATTCCATCGCTTTGTTGACCATGGTTTGCATCATGCTCAGTTCAGATTCCATTTGGCTTATGAAGGTATGATATTCCTGGAAATTGGCTTCAGCGGCAGATGGGTTTCTCGCGTTATCAGACTGTTTTTGACCTTTACCATACCTACCAGGCAGAGTTTCACAGAGTTTTTTTTACCGTGGTTCTCCGTGTAATTAAAAGTCCTTTTCCCAGCCAATCCCTCATTTTAAATTTTCCATTTTTAAATTCTCTCTATTCCTCCGTGAACCTCCGTGTTACCTCTGTGGTACTCCGTGTAATAAATTTTTGGTTACGCAAACCTAAAGGCCGGCTGGAGATCAGGTAATCATGGGCAAGCGAGAAGATGAGTACAAGCTGGAAGACATGGTTGAATACGATGAAGCCTATGTCACCAAATTCACCTCATCAAAACAAAAGAAGGGGCTCAGCAGGGGATGAGGGAGCCGACAGAAGTCCACGGTGGCCGTAACGGCTGAATCTACGGTCTTGGAAGAATTCAAAAAAACCTTTGAGGATTTGACTCCTCAAAGGTTGATTCAATAGATTTTATTCAATAAAGCTTAGCTCATATCTTTCAACTCACTCACCACTTTGGTGATGGTCTGCTTGGCATCGCCAAATAGCATCAGACAGTTTGGATAGCCGAATAGCTCGTTTTCAACACCTGCATATCCTTTACCCATGCTTCGCTTGCTGACGATTACAGTTCGGGCTTTGTCGGCATTCAGGATCGGCATTCCGTAAATCGGGCTTTGCGGATTTGTACGCGCTGCCGGATTTACGACGTCATTTGCTCCAACTATGAAAACCAGATCGGTATTAGGAAAATCATCGTTGATGGATTCCATCTCAATCAGCTTGTCGTAGGAAATATTCGCTTCCGCCAAAAGAACGTTCATATGTCCGGGCATTCTTCCTGCAACCGGGTGAATCGCAAATTTGAAATCGATATTTCGTTTTTCGCATTGCTCCATGAGTTCGCGGATTACATGCTGCGCCTGAGCAACAGCCATTCCATATCCCGGAACGACAATCACTGAGGAAGCTGAATCAAACAACATTGCTGCCTCTTCCACTCCCACTTCTTTAACCACGATCTCTGGTCCGTCCTGAGCTCCTGATGTCACTGTTTGGCCGAAACCTCCCAAGAGGACGTTTGTGAGTGATCGATTCATCGCCTTACACATGATCTGCGTGAGGATAATCCCCGAAGCACCGACAAGCGAACCTGCCACTATCAGTACGTTATTGTTCAGGATAAAACCCGTTGCGCAGGCTGCCATTCCCGAATAAGAATTGAGCAAGGAAATCACCACAGGCATATCTGCTCCACCGATCGGAATCACGATTAAGACTCCTACCAACAGCGCAATGATCACCAACATGCTGATGTAAAACGGATCAGTTTGATAGAGGAATGCAAAAACTCCAATCACCAAAAAGGAGATCAACAGAATTAGATTAAAAGCATGCTGCCCTTTGAAAGTAATCGGAGAACCTGAGATTTTACCATTCAATTTGAGCCACGCTATGATAGAGCCTGTAAATGTGACTCCCCCGATCAATACGCTCAAAATGATACTGATAGAATTGACAGAATCCATCTCAATCATTTTGACCTCAGTATTCAGGAAATGATCCGATAAGGCTACTGCGAAGGAAGCTAAACCACCGAAACCATTGAAAAGGGCAACCATTTCTGGGATTTTGGTCATTTCTACCTTATAAGCATAGTAGAGACCAATAGCCCCACCCAAAAGGATACAGGCAAAAATTTCGATCAGAGAAACGCTGTCAACAGTCACCAAAGTGGCAACGATTGCAATGAACATTCCTATTGATGAGAGAATATTTCCACGACGAGCATCTTTCGTTTTGCTCAATAACTTGATGCCTGTGACAAATAAAATCGAGGCAACTAAATAGGCGATTTGGATGGCTATTGTCATTTCTTCTTAAACATTTTAAGCATACGATCTGTAACAGCATATCCACCTACCACATTGATGGTAGCGAGTACAAGTGCTGCCATTCCCAGCCACTTGCTGAGGGTAGAATAGCCAAGTTCATTACATGCCAATAAGGCTCCGACGATGGTGATTCCTGAGATGGCATTTGAGCCGGACATCAGCGGTGTATGCAGTGTTGGCGGCACTTTAGCGATTAATTCAAATCCCAGGTAACTCGCCAGGACAAGAACATAAATCAATATGATTAGTGATTCGATAGTCATTTGATAAGATTTTTAAAGCTTATTTATGAAGGATATTTTTGGTGAATGAATGAACTAATTCACCTTCGTGCGTGATCAGAACGCCCTTGGTGATTTCTTCCTCTCTGTCCAGTTTCAGAAACTCATGTGTAGAAAGATGAAAGAGAAGCGTGCTGATATTGGTAGCGTAGAGTTGGCTGGCATTGGTAGGAAGGAGTGACGGAAGATTTGACTCTCCGATGATGGTCACCCCATGCTTGACTACAGTTTTGTTGATTTCGGAGATTTCACAGTTACCTCCTGTTTCAACTGCCATATCGAGAATGACAGAACCCATTTTCATGGATTTCACCATGTCCTCAGTCACGAGAATCGGCGACTTTTTCCCCATAACCAATGCAGTGGTGATCACGATATCCGCTTCTTTGATTTTATCCTGAACGAGTTGCTTCTGCTTTTGCAAAAACTCCGCTGAAACTTCACTCGCATATCCTCCTTCCACTTTTACCGCCTCAACTCCTTCAACTGTCAGAAATCTTCCCCCAAGGGATTCAACCTGCTCTTTGGTTTCCGTTCTCACATCACTCACTTCTACGATTGCTCCTAATCGCTTAGCGGTAGCTATCGCCTGAAGTCCGGCAACGCCTGCCCCGAAAATCAAAACCCTTGCAGGAGTGATGGTTCCGGAAGCTGTCATCATCAATGGGAAGATCTTGCCCAGGTAGTTGGCTGCGAGGATCACAGATTTGTAGCCGGCGAGGTTGGCCTGCGAACTCAAAGCGTCCATTTTCTGAGCTCTTGAAATTCTTGGCACCGCATCCATGGAGAATGATGAAATCTTCTTCTCGATCAATGCATTCACCATTTCGGGCTGATTGTAGGCATACATATAGGAAATACAAGCCGAACCGGTCTTCATCTTTCCGATTTCTGCAGTCGTGAAAGCATTTACTTTGAGCAGCAGATCTGCCCCGGAATATATTTCCTCTTGCGACACTACACTTGCACCGGCATCTGTATAATCCTTATCCGAGAAATAGGAAGTTTCGCCTGCCCCTTTTTCTATCAGGACAGCGTATTCCTTTTTGAGCAGCTGCTTGACCACATCAGGGGTCAGAGCAACTCGCCTCTCATATTCTTTTGTTTCTTTAATTACTCCGATTTTCATTTTAACAGGTTTGAACAGGGTTCTTCAAAATTTACTTTTCTTGATTATTACCGAAAGTAATTTTTTAAGAAGTATTTAACCATCCTGCCACGAAAAAATTCCATCATTATTTTCGATATCGATTTCGACCCTTATCATTTTATACCTGTTTTGGGGAATTTCACCACGTATTAAGGTTGTTGTTAGCAGAATTACAAGGCATCCAATTCTAACCCTGTTTGAAATTCCAGGTCCTTTAAAGGTGAAAAAGTGCTTTAAAAAGCTGATTGATTTCTAAATCCATTCCGTTTTAGATGAAAAAAAAGGAGCTGCTTCATTCAGCAACTCCTTTGAACAATAATGTCAGAGATGATTAAAGAATATTTCCATTTTCATCAGTTTTAATTCTCATTCCCTGATTCCCTTTCTCCAAAACAATTTTATACTCTTTTTTCTGCACTCCCTGATCATCATGATAATTGACTAAATATACATTTTTGGTAATTTTCCATCCATTGTAATTTTTCGCAATAGATTGAGCAACTACTGATGGGAGTGCAATATTTTTGTATTTCTCGACTGTACGCAAAATATTGCCTTCTTTGTCATAGACGGCGAGGATTTTTCCGTCCGGAATAAAGAATGAGACAAAATAATTATCGTACTCATCTTCATAAAATTCCGAACTCCTTATGTCATAAGTAGTAGCGTACCGTTCGAGCATCTGTACATTTTGCGCAGCTGAAGTACTTTTGACGTCATCAAGGTATTTGTAATTTTTTGCGGATACCTCAATCTCAGGTAAAGTAACCACCTGAGAAATGGACGGGATAGCAATTCCGAAAGCGAATAAAGCAAGAATGATCTTTTTCATGTCTTTAAATGGTTTTAGTTAAAAATGAAAAATGAATGTGCGCTTTTCTCATGCAGAGGCATGCTTTAGCAGGAGCTAATTTAACCAAATTAAAAGTATTTAAAACTGATTTTTATCAGGATTAATTACTTTTATTGAATTTAATGATATAAATAATCCTTTTTATTATTGTTTAAATTAAAATTTCAAATTCGTTTTCCAACAGAAAATTGATTCTCAAAAAATCAGGACTTTTATAAATGGAAAGAGATTAATCCTTATTTTGAGGTCCCCAAAAATCCAATTAACAAATCCCATGAAACAACCCAAAAAAAGAGCTTCGGATCAATCGCGCCGGGACTTTATCAAAAACACAGCGATTGCTTCGTCTTTTTTCATCGTCCCCCGACATGTACTTGGAGGTGTAGGTTTCACTTCTCCGTCTGACCAGTTGAATTTGGCAGCAATCGGAGCCGGAGGAAAAGGAGCAAGCGATATCCTCAATGCATCCGTCAATGGCCGCGAACGTGTAGTTGCACTTTGCGACGTGGATTTCTCAGGAACTGCGAAAAAATCTGTGGAGAAATTTCCGACAGCAAAGCTTTACGCAGACTACCGTGAAATGCTGGAAAAAGAAAAAGACATCGACGCGGTGACGATCTCAACTCCGGATCACGTGCACGGACCTGCTGCGAAATTTGCAATGGAAAGAGGCAAGCATGTCTATGTGCAAAAGCCAATGACTCATAATATTCGTGAGGCAAGAATGCTGACCGAAATGGCCAGATCCCAGAAAGTTGTAACTCAAATGGGTAACCAAGGAGCTTCAAATCCTCTTTTGGATATGGTAAAAGGCTGGATTGATGCCGGTAAAATTGGTAAAGTCTCCAAAGTTCAGGTCTGGACAAACCGTCCGGTATGGCCTCAGGGAGGTCCTGTGCCTGCTCTGGACGAAAGCAAAAAACCAGAAGCTTTGGACTGGAACCTTTGGCTCGGTCCTGCAGCTTACAAACCCTACACTCCAAATATGCATCCATTCAGTTGGAGAGGCTGGTGGGATTACGGAACAGGCGCTTTGGGTGATGTAGGATGCCATTTGATGGATATTCCTTTCCGAACTCTTGGCCTCCACTATCCGAAAGATGCCGAGTGCTCCGTTGGATCTGTTTACTCAGGCATGTGGACTGCAGATTACAATCCTGAAGGCTGCCCGGCTTCTTCATTCATCACTTTGCATTACGCTCCCACTGCTAAAAACCCTGTGCCATTGGAAATGACCTGGAGTGACGGAGGTTTGCGTCCATCTCATCCGGATATCATCCCTGCGGATCATGACATCGGAGGAGCAAACTCTGCAAATGGCGTATTGTTTATCGGAGAAAAAGGAATTATCTCTCACAACATCAACGACAGTTCTCCGCTGATGCCGAAGTTATATCTGAACGATGGCACACAGGAATTTGGTCCGGACAGAATTGAAGGAACAGAGCCTGAATACGGACATCAGCGCAAGTGGGTCGATGCCTGCAAAGCTGGTTTCGGAAGTTCCGAGCACAAAGGCTTGACTTCATCTTTCGACTATGCAGGTCCGATGACCGAAACAGTATTGATGGGTAATCTTGCCATCCGCAGCTACATGCTGAGAAGAGACAACGGCAAAGGTCAGATGGAATTCTTCGGCCGCAAGAAACTCCTTTGGGATGGTGAAAACATGCGAATCACCAACCTGGAAGAAGCCAACCAATTCGTTGGAAGAACTTACAGAGAAGGATTTGCTGTATAAACTCCAAGTATCCAAAAAAAGTAAAAGAAATAAAGCCGGCTTAGCCGGCTTTATTATTATTATTTGACTATCCGCTTTCTTGCCACTAACCAAATAAAACAAGGTCTGAAGTCCAAATGTAGGGGCTCCACCGCGCCTGTGCGCCCTGGCGTAGCGGACAGGTGTGGGCTGTCAACCATCCTCTCCACCGCGGGCGGACTGGGGTGGTCGATTATCCGCTGCTCAAACCTCTATTTTAGCTATACTGGCAAAGTAGCGGATAATCATATATTATTATTTGAGAGTTCTCATGAAGCTGACAACGCTCCATATCTCCTCTTGATCAGGAATTTTCTTTTCGAAAGTAGGCATTTCATCGCGCCCTGTTAAAGTCTTGTAAAACATCTCACCATCTGTTTGCTTTTGGAATGCCGCAGATTTCATGTCAACCAATTCCGTTTCAAGTTGAGCGGCTTTTGTTCCGTCACCAGCACCTGCTTTTCCATGGCAAGACTGGCAGTGCTTTACCCAAAGGGCTTTTCCGGCAGTGACTGCATCAGCGTCCCCTTTTACCGGATTGGCCATTTTAACATACTTATCAGGCACAGGCCAAGGCTCAGTTTGAATCGAAATGAATGAAACCAGAATTGTTGCTGCAATTGAAAGTACTATCATAAAAGCTTTTGATTCCATGGTAATAAGGTTTTGTTTAAACTTAAATTTATTTTCTTCACTGGGCTTTACCAATTCTTCTTATTAGAATCAATTGATATGCCAAATAAAATATTACAGACCAAACACTTATAATAATAATATTTGCAATAACCAGAAGCCAAACAGGTGTTTTATCTCTGGTTGCCCATAACGTCCTTTGGGCAAAACTATCATCCGCTATGAGTGGAGTTCCCCATTGTTTAGCTTCGGTGAAAGTCAAACTTCCATACAATTCGTGGTCTTCGATCTTTGCGCCGACATTAATATTCCCATTCCCGTCTCCGGGAATCGTTATTAGAAAATCAGCTGAAGCTTCTCCAAATTCATCGGTTTCCAGATAATCTTCAGTAATCGATAAATCCTGAAAATACCTGTCTACAACAAACTTCATTTCAACTGCCGGTACTTCTACCCATCCTGAATCTCCTAATGCAAGCAGCTTGCCTGAAACAGATTTTTCCTCCCCATCTTCAGTATAAGTTACCTCAATTTTCGCCTTGTAGATTTCTATTTCGCTCGATGTATCCTCAAATTTTTCATCTTCAATGACAGTTGCGATGAAATAGTATGTCGAATCGGCATTCAGCCTATCCTTGAATTGTGCCGGGATTTCAATCAAACCAACACCCTCTTCATTGGACCGCATTCTTCCCAGGAATCCTGCTTCACTCTCTTCACCGATAAAGAAATTGACATTCACTCCTTTTACCGGCCTGAATTTTTTCTCAATCCTGGTTCTTGTAAGAGCTTTCAAAACAGGCATTTCGTCATTCGTTTGATGGAATGTCAAGTCAAGCAAAAGCGTACCTTTTTCCACTGCTTCCTGGGCATGAAGGCCCGGGGAAGTCAG
This sequence comes from Algoriphagus sp., assembly GCA_036676605.1. GTDB lineage: Bacteria > Bacteroidota > Bacteroidia > Cytophagales > Cyclobacteriaceae > Algoriphagus. The sequence goes on along the minus strand of JAKFCO010000130.1, from coordinate 49,710 downwards.
ATAAAAAACAAAGCAAATGGATAGAAATCCTTTTAAAACAGAGTTTTTCATGTGTTTACAATTTGATTTTTAAAGGCCACATAGCCTGTCTCGCATGGTTGATAGTCATTACTCTGTATGACGCTTGAATTAGGCTCGATTTCATGTTGCTTTCAGTTTAGCTTGTTCTTCTCTTTCCTCGATTGTTTCATGTATCGGAATAATCGGAAAAAAGCGAACAAAGATGGTAATCACGAGTAATGCTCCTGCCAGCGAACCGATGGTGATGGACCATTCTTCCCATGTAGGAGAATAATGCATGTAACTTTCCGGCACATCGTACATCGGAAGGAACGGACTAAGCATGGATGGAGTCACGATCAGGAATCTTTTGAACCAGGCACCAATCACGACCAACACTCCCATGATAAATGCAGGAAGAGGCTTTCTTCCTCCCGGAAATAATAGCACAATGACAGGCACTACCATTCCCAAAATGATGGTGGTCCAGAATAAGATCGAAAACTCTCCGGTGAAAAGAGCCACCAGGTGATGTTCTTCCGCTGTTTTCATTTTGAAAGCAGGCACCAGGTATTCGTTGATATTGAAATAGAAATAAAGCAGCCCCAAGAGGACTACAATTTTCCCCATAAAATCAAAGTGCTTATCGGTCAGATAGGCCTCCAGCTTATATGCTTTTCTGAAAACATACATGGCTACCACTACTCCTCCTGCTCCAACCAAAAAGGCTCCTGAAATAAAATAAGCACCAAAATTGGTACTGTCCCAACCGGGTCTGAAGGTAGTCGCAAACAACCATGAAGTGACGGTGTGGATCGCAAAAGCTACCGGGATAATCGTCACCGAAATAATCTTGATTGCTCTTTCACTCATGTGAAACTGGGCTGCTGTTCCTCTCCAGAATGATCCCAAAAACATATAGAATTTTTGGGATTTACTTCCTGCTTTGCTGTTTTTGATCATTATTTTCAAATCCGGCAACAGCGGAATAAACAGAAACAGAACACTTAGAACCAGATAAGTCATGATCACTATTACATCCCACATGATTGGAGATTGTAAGCGGCCATAGACGAACAAATGCCAGAATCGCTCCGGTCTACCCATGTCAACAATGATGATCAAGCTTGCAAACAGAATGGCCGACACCGCTATAATTTCAGAAATTCTTGTCAACGGAGTCCTCCATTTGACGTCAGAAAGCTTGAAAATTGCAGTGATAAGTGAACCTACCAGACTGATTGCCACGAAGAATACAAAGTTGGAAATGTAAATTCCCCAGGAGGCATAATCTCTCATTCCTGTTACGGCTAGGCCTTGTGACAGCTGTCTGTAATAGCCATAGGTACCTAAAATGCAGAGGATAATCAAAATTGCTGTCCAAATCTGTCCTGCCTTTCCAAATTTCTGCGGCAAAAGATCAGCTGTTATTTTTTCTGAGATGGCCTGATGTGCAGTTTTCATGATGACTCACCCTCCTCAGATGATTCTGATTCATTTTCAAAGGGAAACAATCGGTCCACCGGAGGCAAATAATATACCCTTGGCTTAGTTCCCAAATCTTCCAACATTCGATATCCGGCTCTGTCTCTTATCAATTCACTGAATCGAACTGTTTCGGAACCGTTGGTTACCACGTCTTCATTTATGTCTCCAAAGAAGAATACACCATTAGGACAAGCGGAAACACATCTTGGCAATTCTCCATTTCGAACTTTGTCCGAGCAGAAATTACACTTGGATACTGTACCCATACTTGGAGGTGTTCCTTTTTCGGAGGAATATTCCTTTTGCATTTCTTCCAGGGAAAGGGGGGGCTTTTCCCAATTGAACACTCTTGCGGAATAGGGACAGGCTGCCATACAAAACCTACAGCCAATGCAGCGATCAGCATCAATTCCCACGATGCCGTCCTTTCTTTGGAAAGTAGCATCTACAGGACAAACTTTGACGCAGGGGGGTTCTTCACAATGCATGCAGGATGAAGGTGCCCAATAAGGAGCCGTCTTTTCTGCATCTTGCATCGGATAGATTTTCAGCCAATCCTGAGCCTCGTCCAGACCGTGAGCAGCATCGCAGGCTTCCTGACATTTTTTGAGGTTCCGGCACCGACCGAGATCAATGACTCTCACAAAACTTTTGCCGTCGATTCCTTCCCTGGCCTGTTGAGATGTAGGTACAAAATCTTCCGGAACGGGCTTAAGAAAAGCTCTGTCCACTTCGATGATTTCTCCTGTAGTCGACAAAAGCTGGACTTTCTCTCCTGAAGCCAAGACATTCTCTTCCTCAGCCAAGGCTGTGAACGGATCTTTTGGAGTACATCCGGCAGCCACTCCGCCCAATAGCAAAGACTTCAAAAATCCTCTGCGAGGCACTCCTTTCGGATCCGGGTTTTGATTTTCTTCTGTCATGGTTGTTCCGGTTTAATCCAGTTTTTCACCTCTTCGTTGGAGGCGGGTTTGGCAGTCTGAGGCAATTGGTCTGCATCCACTTCGACGAGTTTTCCTTCTTTTGTCAAAAATTTTACTGTTTTCTTTTCTGCTTGCTGGTTTGAAACAAGAGCTGCGGCTTTAGTGACCGGCACTAAAAGCGCAGCTCCGGACAAAAGACCAAGCGAAAGAAATTTTCTCCTGTTATTTCCTTTCATGATCTTGATTGATTAAAAATTCCACAAACGAGTAATGTTAAAACCAATCAGGAATTGCATATCCCTATAATCGTTTTGGTTTAGCATGTTATTATACTGTGGAATGATGTAGGAATAATTGGAAAAGAATAACTGGAAAGCGTGAGCGCTGGTATTAAACTCTACACCCACAGCAATATTCGGTTCCGGATTATTTGTTGTGTGTTCGGTGATGGGTTGATCGTAGTTCATTAAAATCACGGTTCCGGGGGTAACTTTATACCTGCCTGAAAATGAAATTGCGATATGGTCATTTTCCATTTCTCCCTGTAATTGTCCCTCCGAATCCACATATCCCTTCACTGCATTGAAGTGTGAAATACTTGGTGCGACTTGTAAGGAAAAGTTATCGTTGATTTTCCGGGCAATTATGAGTTGGTGGAAATAGGAAAGCCTGTCTGAACTATTCGCCACGTCTATGTCCTGACGAGTATTCCAGGCCATATTTCCAAAATAAGTAATACTTACAGGGCTTCCGTTTTCCCTCATTTGCTTCAGAATGGCGTATTTGGCATTGAAGTCCCATGTCATATTGTACTTGGTAAATCCAAAACCTACATTGAGATTATCAATGGGCACATAACTCATCCCAATTCGGATATTGGAAGGAGCATAGATTCCAAAGAAATCATCGTATCCGTTATTAACAGTACCAAAACGGTGCATGATGTCCATTTGCATTGTTCCTTTGATGGGAACCATGACACTCTGATTATCTATCAGCCAAGTACTTTCAAAGGTGTTCTTGACCGGCTTTGGAGCTGCTGCTTGTTCTTCCTGTTTCTCATCCTGAGCCATCAAAGATGACGGGGCAAAAAAGAGAATCATCCCTAAGAGTAAAGCTCCAAACAATTTATATATCGCTAAATATGATTTCATGACTTTCTGTTTAGTTGTTTAAAGCACCTTGTTTTATCCAGGCGAGAACTTTTGCATTGTTTTCCGCATTGGGTCCTGCCGGAGGCATTGGCAATGATTTTTTTCCCGTCATCCACAGATACAGCACCGAACTTTCAGGAGTGGTAGTATTGAGATAATTACCATTCTTGAGATTGTTGTAGGAATTTGCTGACAGCAGATTGGGTGAAATATTTCCGCTATGGCAACCTGAGGTGGTGCAATTCGCATTGAAAATAGGCTGTATATCAGCACTGAACAGTACAGGGGAATCGCTAAAATCCGGTGGTGGAGCAGGCAATACCTGATCGTAGTAGCAGGAATTCAAGCCTATTGCCAAAGCAATTGCCAGACTTCCAGTCCATATTTTTGACATTATTTTCATCTGTTTATAATTTATTTTTTTAACGTCAGATGGAATCTCGCAAGGAGGAAAACCTTCCCTTTGTGTGACATTCTTCGTCATGCTCGATTTCATGATTCTTGATTTAGTAAAAGTTTAAGAAAGGTGGTGAACCCGGGCTACTTACTTGGCATCAATCGAACTTCAAAACCAAGTTTGGCTTAATTGCGTGGGCAATGGAAGCGTTGTTGAACACACCGATACCAAAACTCTGATCAGTAAACCCTGCGAAATTCACATCGTTTACAGCATCAGCTGTAGTGAGTTTTCTCTGCATTTCGAGTATCCAACCCTTACCTGAAGTGTGAACACCTATAGCTTTGATATCGCCTCTACTACCCTCTAATAATGAAGTTGTTACACTTGGAATCGCTTTGTTTCCGGTTGTTGCTCCATCTCTTTGAAAAGCCTTATCGGTATTAGGATCTATTGATCCCCCCTCATAATAAAGAACCCCATTGGCATCTATAGAAGTAATGAGTTTGGCTGTGTTGTTATCAATTTCTGACTTGGAAATCCAGTAATAATTAGTTTTTGTTGGGATCACATACTTTGGAACTGATACAGTCCCGATTCCAGGTTGATCTAAGTTTTGCTTGTTATCCAAAGCACCGGTTCCAGCAACTGACGGGTCATTTTTTCTACCATTTGGCTGGGTGTTGTCTTGGAATTGATCATCCATGGTTCCTTCATTATCCCTTACACTTTTCCAGTGCCACATATCGATTTTTTCTGTAGCGGAATTTGTGTAGTGTCTGGCATATCCATTGTCCTTACCCAAACCTGTGTGACAGGATTTGTAACAGGTAGCGGAATTCCAATCAGGAACTGTGTTTCCTACATTCCAAAGAACACCTAATTTATCCTCATAAAAGCCATCTCTTAGCTTCCTCCCATCCTCACTCAGAATCACTTTATTTTTTTCCTGAGCCCATTTTTTGGTAGCAGGATCGAAATACCAAGGGGTTCTGTTCAGATCAAGGGTAGGATCATTCCATTCTATCAAAAAGTAAATGTTTTCAGTGTCATACATCGAGCGCATGACGACAGCGTATGTGTTTCCCACATATCCATTGAAAACTTTATCACCCGGATCGGGCACCGTGGCTGAAGTGATAAGTTTTCTCGCATTTTCCCAGGCGGGCTCAACTACACCATCAACAGTGGGCGCAGTGGTTGTTTTTAGAGATAATAGCTCCGTCTCACTGAAAACAACTCCTTGAACAAATTCATCAATTTCTTGATCTTCATGGGTACAGCTTGCCAGGTATCCGGTATAACCAATAATGGTAAAAAGGAGAAAGGCAGTGGTTCTGAATTTTGGACTAACAATTTTCATGGGTCTTTAAGTTTAAATGGTATCCTACAGAATAAAATTTCTTTTTGATCACGACTTGTAAACGATTCAATGTACTCTGATCTAAAACCCTAAGAGGTGATCTAAAATTGGAATTGAACTGACTTTCATCATCTAATTCGTTGATTTTCAATTCACCAACCCCGCTTGTTATGATCCTTTGCTTGGGGATTTGCCGAAAGGGGGCTATTGAGGGCGTTTTACCTGTGAAAATCAAAAAGTACCCAATAGATTTTACTTGACTTTTTCGGAAAATTAGTTGAACAAAAAAATTGAACTATTTTTCAGGCTTAGGTGGTAGGGAAAAGCTATGATTATTTTTTTTCAGAAAAGCTCTACCGGGTAATCAGGCCCATTAAGTGATGTCTGAATTCAGAAAAGTTTAAGACAGATTTAAGAAATCAAACAGTGTTTTAGTGGAATTTTATTTTGAAATTTATATAAGAAGAGGAGTATTAAACCCCTGAATTAATTTTTAGTCTAATCGCTGAACCCAACTCACATATGATCAAGAAAATCTCAATTGCTGTCCTGATTATTCTCGTCGTCATTCAGTTCATTCCCTATGAAAAGAACCTCAGCAATGACATGGAATTTGACGTTTCAAAAAGCTATAACGTCCCGGACAATGTGCAAACCCTGCTCAAAGGCGCTTGTAATAACTGCCACACCAACCAAAGTACCTATCCATGGTATTCCAATATTGAGCCGGTTGGTTATTGGCTGAATCATCATATTACGGACGGAAAAAAAGAACTTAATTTTTCCACTTTCATCAAGCAGCCAATAGCCGTGCAGAATCACAAGTTTGAGGAAGTTGTAGAGATGGTCGAGGAAAAGAAAATGCCACTTCCCTCATATACGTATCTGGGACTTCATCCTGAAGCCAAACTAACCGACGAAGATCGTAAGGTGATCGTCGATTGGGCCAAGGAACAAATGGCAATGCTTGCCGCAACTTATCCGGCAGACAGTTTGAAAATGAAGCCAAGACCGGCTCCGGTTCAGTAAAATCAAGAGATCTAAATCAAAGCCCCGGATGAATTCAGGGCTTTTTCATTTCTAACCACAGCTCCATTTTTAAAGGTTACCGCAAAAGATCAAATCTCTTACTCTCTCAATCTCTTTTTCCCTTTGATCTGAAATAAAATCAATTGGCATCGATCTGCCTCTCTCTTCCAACTTCCTTACTTCCGACCTCCAAACTTCCCTGCCTCCAACTTCCAACTTTCCTTCTTCCTTTCCTCCAAATTCCTCCCTACTTTTAACCATGAAAAAAATCCATGACGAGGAAGTTCGCTGGGGTGTATTGGGTGTGGGAAATGTTTGCGAAGTCAAATCCGCTCCTGCTATGAATCATATCCCCCACAGCAAACTGGTGGCAGTAATGCGCCGGGATGAGGAAAAAGTGAAAGACTACGCCGCCCGTCACGGAGTTCCCAAATGGTACACTTCTGCCCATGATCTGGTGAACGATCCGGAAGTCAACGCCATTTATATCGCCACTCCACCCAATTCCCACCTGGAACTTGCTCGTCTTGCCGCTTCAGTTGGAAAACCCGTTTACGTCGAAAAACCTATGGCTCGCACTTTTGCAGAATGCCAGGAAATGATCGCTGTCTGTGAGCAAGCCGGAGTTCCGCTCTACGTTGCCTATTACCGAAGAGCCCTGCCTCATTTCCTGAAAATCAAGCAACTCCTCGACGAAGGTGCGATCGGTGAGGTCCGGACAGTTCATATCAATCTCAAACAAGTCGTGAAACCAGATGTGGTCGTCCATCTGGAAAACAACTGGCGAATTGATCCTCAAGTCGCCGGCGGTGGATATTTCTTTGACCTGGCTTCCCACCAACTCGATTTACTGGATTTCTTTTTCGGGAAAATCACCCATGCCAACGGCTTCTCAGGAAATCAAGCCAAAGAATACGATGCAGAAGATATCGTCGTGGGGAGTTTTGTCTTTGAGAGCGGAGTTATCGGCTCGGGCAACTGGTGCTTTACTTCCTCCAAATCCGCAGAAATCGACGAGATCGTAATCGATGGCAACAAAGGTCAGATTCGCTTCGCCACCTTCGGGAAGGGAGAGTTTACCATGATCCATGATTATGAGGAAGCCGAGCATTTTCATTTGGTTCTTCCCCACCATATCCAGCAACCTCTGATCAAATCCATCGTCGGCGATCTTCTCGGTACCGATACCTGCCCAAGCACGGGCATCTCAGGAGCCAGAACCAACTGGGTGATGGGTGAATTGGTAAGGGAAAGGATTGGCTAGGTGAAAAAGAATAATGCCTGACCAAGAAAAATTAAGCTTCGAAACCAAAAAATAAACGACTCTCTGCTATGAATCCAATCCTAAAAAACATCCTCGCGATCATAGTTGGAGCTCTGATCGGAAGTGCCGTGAATATGGGAATGATCATGCTCAGCGGGTCGATCATTCCTCCACCCGAGGGTAGTGATACTACTACTATGGAGGGGCTGATCGCTTCCATGCATTTATTTGAACCCAAGCATTTCATTTTTCCATTTCTGGCGCATGCGCTTGGGACTTTTGCAGGAGCATTTCTGACTGCAATGATCGCAGCAAGCCATCAACTCAAACTTGCTTTAGTGATTGGAGTCCTGTTTCTGACAGGGGGGATTTACATGGTAGTGGCCTTGCCTTCTCCGGTTTGGTTTTCAGTTTTGGATCTTGGGGGAGCTTATATTCCGATGGCTTATTTTGGCTGGAGATTGGCCCTTGCGACAAAAAATATCATGAGACAAAACGAATCAGTTTAGAGGAGCTTTTCACCCTGAAATTAATTAGATTTAATTAGTTGATTGAGAAGCCATGAAGAAAAATGTTAGAATTATTTTTTGTGCACCTATTTCTTTTCTGGCCCCTCATTTTGAAGGAGAGTAAAGTTTTACAGAGATTTTGACAGTCAAACAAAAGGTAGAAATAAGCAATAAAATCGGTTTTTCTTCAACTCTTCAAACAATGTGACTTTAATCAAAAGAATTCATTTCTAGCCAATGAAAGCCCTTAAGAAATATCTGAACAGTCGAAAAATCACCATCGATTTTCTTTTGGGGAAGCCAAAGCGCAACTTTACTCCCGGCACTTTTCATAAGCTCCGCATCGAACTTAAGAAGCTGAATGCATTTCTTGATTTGGTCAACTATTGTTCAAAGTATTTCAGGAGAAAGAAAACTTTTAAGCTTTTCAAACAGGTTTTCAGGCAAGCAGGAAAAGTCAGAGAACTTCAACTTCAAGAGGCAATGCTCAAAAAATATTTTCCTGACAATTCAACCCCCGAATACAAAGCTCTTTTGAGAAAATGCCGACTGGAAGAGACTCGAATCTTTTTTTCAATGATTGATCAAAAAATGTTCACCCGGATGGAAAATAAATTTGTGGAAATCAATTCCTTCCTTCCCAAAATAAAATCTAAAAATGCAGCCGGTTATCTGGAAAAAGAGATTGACAAAATCAAAAATCTAATCAAACAGAGCCCTCTGCAAAAGGAGCAGCTCCACGAACTTCGCAAGCGATTAAAAACGCTGAACAACAACAGAAGTAGCTTGTCTTTGGAGGAAAACAAAGATCTGGTTTCTAAAAAAGACGGTTTGCCACGACTTCTCGGCGACTGGCACGATCTGCAGGTCATGATCGACCATCTGAATAAAGGATTGGATAACGGTGGAATAAACCCGAATGAGGTCATTCAACTTGAAAACCTGAAAACAAAAATATCGGCTGAAAGTGAATTGTTATTTGGTCAATTAAGCCACGCCATTCCATCTTCAGAATTTTATGAATCAGGCAATTAATCCCATTGCTCCAACTCCCCTCCACTGTCTTGCTATTCCCGATTTGATTTGATGGTAAATAATTTGTAGACGGCCCGATTATCGGTGGCCTGGCCAAGCGGAATCACTTCCGTTCTATATCTTCTGATGGCAGTGATCGCGCTGAGCTCTGAAGGTTACGAGAGAATTATCAGTGTGATTACCCTTAGTCTGATGCTAAGTATCTTCCTGCACGGTGTTTCTGAGGTACCTTTGTCTAAAATTTTCAAGAAGTCTGAAGGATAGAGAGATTGCTCTTGCAATCCATCCCGAATTTCTACCGCATTCAAGATTTCCACTTGTAATTTGGGGGAGTTTTAATCACTATTGGAGGTTATTGCCATTTAACCAATTAGAGTGCGATTCTCCTGACCAAAATTTCCTTTCCTATTAATTACCCCTGAAAACCTATGAAAAACTTTACCCGATTAGCTTCGGTCTTCAGCTTTATGCTGTTGTTTTTAATTTTTTCCTGCAAAAAATCGGAAGACACCTCCGTCAAACCTGAAGACAATCGCTTTACCAAAGTCGTCCTCACCGAAGGAATGGACGAACCGATGGAGATGACTTTCCTTCCGGAAAACCGAATCCTCATAGTAGAGAGAAAAGGCGGAGTGAAGGTTTTTGATGAGAAAACCGGAGAAATGACTCTGGTTGCCACCATTCCTGTAAACACTAAATACACCAACAAAGAAGGTGTGGTTCGTGAGGCTGAAGAAGGTCTGATGGGCGTGATCGTGCATCCAAACTATGCAAAAAACAACTGGATCTACATGTATTACGCAGACTCTGCTGACAACAAGCATGTACTTGCCCGCTGGGAACTGAAAGGAAATACGCTGGATGCTACTTCCAAAAAAGTGATTCTCGAAGTTCCGACCCAGCGTCAGGAATGCTGCCATACCGGCGGCGGAATGGTATTTGACGCGGAAGGAAATCTTTACCTGACAGTTGGAAACAATACCGTAAATCCTCGCGAAGGCTCTTCCAACCTGGATGAAAGACCGGGAATGGAAAATTCTGATGATCAGCGTGCTCCTGGTAACACCAATGATCTTCGCGGAAAAATCCTGAGAATCCATCCCGAAAATGATGGTACCTACACTATTCCGGAAGGAAATCTTTTCCCTCCGGGAACTGAGAAAACACGTCCTGAGATCTACACCATGGGTCATAGAAATCCCTGGAGACCAACGCTCGACTCTGAAACCGGCTACCTTTATTGGGGTGAAGTGGGACCTGATGCGGCAGTGGACTCGATCTGGGGGCCAAAAGGTTACGATGAATTCAATCAGGCAAAAGGTCCAGGTTTCTTCGGCTGGCCTTATTTCATCGGAAACAATTTCCCTTATAACCGTCACAACCACGCTGACAGTTCTTATGGAGCTCCTTACGATGTCAACAATCCGGTAAACGAATCAGTCAACAATACCGGTTTGAGCGAATTGCCAAAACCTGTAGTTCCTGCAATGATCTACTATCCATACGGAGTTTCAGAAGTATTTCCTATGTTGGGAAGCTCGGGAAGAAGCGCAACCGGTGGTCCTGTATTCCGTAAGGCTGATTTCAAAGAAGGTTCACCTTATGTATTCCCTGCTTATTACGAAGGAAAATGGCTGATTGTCGATTTCATGAGAGGATGGATCTTTGCCGTGACCATGGATGATAAGGGAGATTACAAATCCATGGAAAGATTCTTGCCAAATGAAACTTTCAGCTCTGCCATTGACATGGACTTCGGTCCGGATGGTTCACTGTACATATTGGAATATGGTTCGGCTTGGTTCCGTGGCAATGCAAATTCGCGCCTGATCAAAATCGAATATAATGCCGGCAACCGCAAGCCAAACGTGATTGCTTTAGCGGATAAAACTTCCGGTGCAGCACCTCTGACAGTGAAATTCTCATCTGAAGGCACAAACGATTACGATGACTACGATCAGGGCAAACTGACTTACGAGTGGAAAATCACCAACGGAACAGGTTTTGATCAAACTCTGACTGATTCGAGTCCAAGTTTCACCTTCTCAGAAGCAGGAACATACAATGTGACCCTGACTGTCACCGATACCAAAGGCGAGAAAAACTCAGCATCCATTGAAGTAGTGGTAGGAAACGAACCACCTGTGGTAGCTATTGACATCAGCGGAATGAACAAAACATTCTATTTTGGTCAAAAAGAACTGCCTTATTCGATCAATGTAAGCGATAAAGAAGACGGAACTTCAGCCGATGGAACCATCAGAGCGGAAGAAGTTGCAGTGACGTTTGATTACGTTCCGGCAGGCTTTGACCCTATCGAAATCGCATCCAAACAAAGCGGTGCTGAGACGATGGCTATCCTGAACATCGGTAAAAATCTGATCGAAGCAAGCGATTGTAAATCGTGCCACCAATACGACAAAACCTCCATCGGCCCAAGCTATGCTGCCGTGGCTGCGAAGTATCCAACCTCTCCTGAAAACAAAGGGTATCTGGTGAGTAAAATCATCAATGGTGGCGCAGGCGTTTGGGGTGATCACGCGATGAGTGCTCACCCGCAACTCAGCGAGGCTGATGCCAGGCGAATGGTGGATTATATCCTGAGCATGGATGAAGTACAGGCAACTGTGGCCTCTCTTCCTCTTAGTGGAAAAGTAAACCCTGTAGTTCCTGAAGGCGAGAACGGAGAGGGAAGCTTCTTGCTGAGAGCATCTTATGCTGATAAAGGAGCCGGATCTATCGGACCACTTTCCGGAGTTGACTACGTAGCACTGAGAAATCCTTTCCTGAATCCTCAGCTTTCTGTCGACAGAAAAGGCGTTCAATTGCTTACCACTCCAAGCATCAGCTTCATGATGATCGGGGATAATTCTCACATGGCATTCAAGCAAATCGACCTCACCGGTGTACAACAAATAGAATTATTGGTGAACGTAAGCCAAAGAAACGGTGCAATTGGAGGTTCTGTCGAGGCTAGATTGGGCTCCCCAACCGGAGAGCTTCTCGGCAAGTCCGAAACAGTGGGAAGAAAAGAGATGGGCTTCAGACCTCCACAAGGAGTGAATCCGCTGCAGTGGAGACGAGAAAATGCCAACCGTGCCAAGATTAAGATCAATCCCGCTTCGGGCTTTCAAGACATCTACTTTATTTTCAAAAATCCTGCTGCCAAAGGAGAAGAAGTACTGATGAGCATCATCGAAATTCAGTTTATGAATCAGGTGCCTGTATCGGCAGAAGAGGCGAAGAAATAAAAATTCTAACTATAAAAAAGCCCTGTTTCGAAATAGACAGGGCTTTTTTGCTTGGTTGTTAATCGGACGCAGCTACTCGGAATTTGCAATTCCGAGTTACTATCACAGGTCCGCGCTATCGGGATTCAATCCGGAAAAATTTTATCCAAATTGACTCAACTCCAATACTCCTTTCCTTATCCCATGGAAATCTCCTGCACTGCTATTTAGATATTCTTCTTCCTTCTCAACGATCCCTGCCCTGACAGGATTCATATGAATGTAATTAAGTTTGGAGTTGAAAAAGGGAGTATTAAAAATTTCTTCTCCATGGTATCCTCCTTCCCAAAACCAAATACTGCCTTCAAAAAATAATGCCCTTAGCAACCATTCCTTTCTGCTTTCATAAGGATTTTCAGAAATAGTCTTATAAATCGCCTTTGCCGTAAACTTTTTAAAATCCCGAATGATATCACTCAGGTTTTCATTTTTGGCTCTCACGATTAAATGACAATGATTACTCATTATAACCCAACCAAAAATCTCTAATCCTTTTTTGTCTTGACAGTATTTCAAGCTATTTACTAACACATCAAAATAACCAGATCGAGTAAAAACATCAACCCATTGATGAACAGTAAAAGTCACGAAATGAACAGCTCCCTGATCCCGTATAACATATTCAAAACCCATTATTAAATTTATAATAGTCGGATTATATCCCGATAGCCATCGTGGACCTACGAGACTGCTTCGGAATTGCAAATTCCGAAGAGCGTCTTCGAAAGAGACAGGGCTTTTTTTTGGACAAAATGCAACCGTTTACTCTTTTTCGTTTCGCTTTATGCTAAATTCAACCTAACAGGCGACGACCCATCAAATCTCCTTTACCAAAGGATGGATTTAATCCCCAAATCCCCTATATTTTTTGATTGATCCGAATGACTCTTAGAACCAATTGGTTTTTGACTTTTGGATTTTCACAGAATTGATAAAATATAACACGAATGCAAGGCAGTCCGGCAAGTAATCTTCAGAGAAAAACCCCCTTCCTAGTTCTATTTGCAATAGGTTTTCTTCTCGATTTTTCTGCTTTTGCCCAAGCCATCGACGAAAACTTGCCGTCTGAGGACCCTTTCTGGCTTTGGCAATTCCTGGGGAGGCTTCATCCGATGATTGTGCATTTTCCGATTGCTTTGATCGTTTTTGCTGCGGTGCTGGAATTATTTACACTTCGAAAATACAACTCCAAATTCCGTCCGGGGATTCAGGTTCTTGTCTTGATTGGAACTATCAGCGCCGTGATTGCTGCGATTTTTGGATGGTTGCTGGCAGATTCGGATGCCATTGAGGGTGAACTCCTCGATTTGCACCAGCAAGTTGGAATAGCGACGGCAGTTCTGAGTTTGCTGGTTCTTTTCTTCCTACAAAAAACTAACAAAAACCCTCAATCTAATCAGATCAAACTCTACCGAGCCTTTCTCTTCATCGCCACTTTGGGAGTTTCGGTCTCCGGACATTTCGGAGCTTCGTTGACACACGGAGAAGAATTCCTCACTGAGATGCTCCCCTGGAATAGTAATTCCGAGCAGCCTGACGAATCGATTTCCTCTCAAATAAACCTGGCCGCCTACCAATCCGAACTGGGTCCCGAGACGGAAATGAAACTCATAGGCGAGGTGAGAAGGGTTCTCGCACATAACTGTTACAAATGCCATAGCGGAGCCAAAATCGAAGGAGAATTGAGGCTTGATGAGAAGGAGTTTGTCTTTGCAGGCGGAGATTCCGGGGCGATTTTGGTACCGGGAAATCCCTCAAAAAGTGAGCTCATCCATCGTATCAACCTGCGGAAAGGGCATAAAGATGTGATGCCCTCCAAGGGCAAATTGCTGAGAGATTCCGAAAAACAATTGCTGGAACTTTGGATCTCAAAAGGCGCTCCCTGGCCGGATGGCGCTGCCCAGCAATCCATCTATCGGGTTGCGGAATTGGCACCAAGGAAACCCAACCTTCCCCGGGTGACGGCAGACATGAGCAATCCGATTGATCTCTGGGTCAATGAATATTTCAAGGAAAATAAGCTTACCTGGCAAGCCAAATCAGATGACCGGACTTACCTAAGGAGGATCTACCTGGACGTGGTCGGGCTGATTCCAAGTCCCGAAGAACTGGAAACTTTTTCGCAGGATTCCCGACCTGACAAGCGAGAGATTTGGCTTCAAAATCTGCTAAATCGAAACGATGATTATGCCATGCATTGGCTGACTTTCTGGAACGATGCCCTGCGAAATGACTACACCGGAACTGGCTACATTACCAACGGACGCTTCAATATTACTGATTGGCTTTACACCTCGATCCGGGATAATAAGCCTTATGATCAGTTTGTCAAACAACTTTTGAATCCTGACGAAAAGTCAAAAGGCTTTATCGAAGGGATTCGTTGGAGAGGAACCGTAAATGCAAGTCAGCGCACTGAAATGCAAGCCGCGCAAAATGTGGGGCAAGTGATTCTGGGTCTCAACCTGAAATGCGCTTCCTGCCACGACAGTTTCATAAGCGACTGGAAACTCGAGGAAGCATACGCTTTTGCCAATGTTTTCGCGGATTCTACCCTAGAAGTCAGCCGATGCGAGCAACCAACCGGCACAATGGCCAAAACCAAAATTCTTTGGGAAGAACTCGGCGACATAGACAGTGCTGCGAACCGGGCTGAAAAACTTCGTCAACTCGCTAATCGTCTTGTGCAACCAGCAAATGGCAGAATGTATCGAACGATCGTGAATCGGGTTTGGAAGCAAATGATGGGTAGAGGAATCGTGGAACCTGTAGATGAAATGGATAACCTTCCCTGGAGTCAGGATTTGCTGGATTGGCTGGCGGTGGAATTTGTCGAAAATGGCTATGATCTCAAGCGATTAGTTTTTCTAATCGCCTCTTCAAACATCTACCAATCACAATCTGTGAGTATCGAATCAGCGGACAAACTGATCGCAGATGATTTCCAATTCAAAGGATTGATTAGAAGAAGAATGACGGCAGAGCAGTTTTCTGACGCGGTGAGTCAGATGATTTATCCGCTTTTTGATTCTACAGAAATGAAATACAAACCTTACGAACTTCTTCCCGAGGAAGTGAAAGGACGCTCTTTTGCCCGAGCTTCTTTGGTGGCAAATAATCCATTTCTGACTGCTTTGGGCAGACCAAATCGGGAAATCGTATCTACAAGCAGGGATTCTCAGGCGAGTTTGCTTCAGGCTTTGGAACTTACAAATGGAGAAAGGCTGAACACTGCTCTGAAAAATGGTGCGGAAAAATGGAAAGCTAATTATCCGAACACCGATCAGCTGACTCAGGAATTATATCAAAAAACCCTGAACCGAAAACCAAGTCCAAAGGAACTTCAAATCGCCAAAACGACATTGGGGCAGAATCCTGGGTCGGACCAAATTCAGGATTTCTTCTGGGCGGTGTTGCTGCTTCCGGAGTTCCAGATGATTTATTAGACCATAGTTAATTGCCAATAGTCCATAGTTTTTGGAACGTCGGAAATTTGAATAGTATTAATTTGAAGAGTTAAATTAAGAGTTGCAGACCATGAGATATCAACTGAACAGAAGAGATTTTTTAAAGAAAACCAGCGCAGCGGCGATTGCAAGTATGGCGATGGGAGCACCTTTGTCCGGCTTGCTTTCTTCCTGTGGAACTCCCCAAATGCCATCCACTGCGGATTCAGTCATCCTGCTTTTCATGGCAGGAGGAATGGCGCATACCGAGACTTTTGACCCGAAGAAATTCACCCCTTTCCGCAAGGGAATGGAGTCCAAGGAAGTCCTGAGCACCTTCCCTTCAGTACCGACGGTTCTGGATGGAATTCACTTTTCCGAAGGACTGGAATCGATCGGCAAAATCATGGACAAAGGAACGCTGATCCGATCCTACGTTGCCGCAGATCTGGGACACATCCTCCACACACGACACCAATATCATTTCCATACTTGCTACGAACCGCCACAATCTGTGGTCGTTCCTCATTTGGGTTCCTGGATTGCCAAGGAAAAAGGCCCGCTCAATCCTGTCATTCCTCCATTTATCAATATCGGCCAGAGATTTACTGTGGGTGAAGGGGAAGAACTGAAAGCTTTTCACAGCGCCGGATTTTTAGGAAGTGAAAACGGTCCATTCCTGATTCCTGATCCGACGGCTGGTTTGGACAGCGTCAGGCCACCAATCGGAATGGATACCAAACGCTTTGAGTCCAGAAACAAGCTTTACCAGGACTTGATTTCTGCCAGTCCTATGGGAGAATTTGGGTCGGATTATCAAAAGGAATCACTCAAGCGATCTATGGAGCAGGCTTATATCCTGCTGAATTCGCCTGAGGCAAAAGCTTTTGACCTGAGTCAGGAACCTAAAGAAAGTTATGACAAGTACAATACCGGAAAGTTTGGTCTGGGCTGTCTGCTCGCAAAAAGGCTGGTTGATCAGGGAGCTCGATACATCACGGTGACGACTGAATACGAACCGTTTTTTGGTTGGGATACGCATGACAATGGAAATACCCGCTTGAAAGACATGAAGAAAATGATCGATTCTCCGATTGCTCAGCTGATCTCAGATCTGGATGCGAGCGGAAAACTTGACAGGACAATGGTGATCGTCGCGAGCGAATTCAGTCGCGATATGCTGACTGAAGGAAGGCCGGACCTGAAGGTGCAGGATCAGGTACAAGTCCCGGACATCATCGAAGACATGAAAAACTACGGCATGCATAGACATTTTACGGATGGCTGCTCCATGTTGATGTTTGGAGGTGGAATTAAACGCGGACATGTTTTTGGCAAAACAGCTGACGAACGACCATGCAAAACCATTGAAAATCCGATTAAGATCGACAGCATTCATCAGACTATTTACCATGCTTTGGGCATCCCTCCGGACAAGAATTATGAGATCGAAAAGCGTCCTTTCTACACGACTCCGGACGGACACGGGAAAGCGGAGCCCGGCCTGTTGGTTTGATAAAAAGCAGAGATTCATGTTTTTCTGATACGTGTAATCGGTTTCTGCATGTATGTTCAATTCTGGCCTCGACTACCTGCCCTCCGGGAGGCGGGCGCTCGGCCTCCGAAGGGGTATAGTTTAGAGGGAGAGGGATGGAATGCGGCACAGCCGCATTCCATCCCTCTCCCCAGACTCAAAACCTGAATTCGGTCCCCGAGCAAAGTCGAGGGGGAATTTATTCAGAATTTTATATTGTCACGTGCAATTAACCGAATACACATATTTTCCTATTAGGGTATTGCAAAAATCCCCACAATAGAAACGATCAAAAGACAAATCAGTATCGTGGCTGTTTTCCAGAAAATATGGGCTTTGCGAAGCTCCATAAACTCGAAAGCGACCAGATAAAACTTGACCGCCGCAATACTCATAATTAACAGCGGAATAAACTTTAAAAACCCCGGTTCGGAATAAACAATCAAACCGGTCAAAAGTGTAAATCCAATCAAAACAGCTACTGTAATCGCCAGGGGATTTTTCATCTTCAGAAGATCAGGTAAAGGGCAGGAAACAACAATAGCCAGATCAAATCACACATATGCCAAAATGCTGCTCCGGATTCTAAATCCGCAACTGTAATATCTGAGTAAACTGACCTCATTTTAAACATCATCCAGGCCAATATCACCATTCCTACAAGTATGTGTACCAAATGAAAACCTGTAAGAAGCCAATACAAAGTGAAGAACATGTTATCTCCCATTTCCAGTCCTGAAGTAAGCTTCTCGTAGTATTCAAAGCTTTTTAACCCAACAAAAACAGCCCCTCCCATCAAGGTTAACTTCAAATAATGAATGGTTCTGTCATGATTTCCTTTACGGATCTGATGAACAGCATTTGCCATCATATATCCGCTTGTTACTAAAAATAAGGTATTGACAGTGCCTATTACGGGATCGAGCTGGAGTCTTGCAGTATGGAAAAGCTCAGGCTCTAATCTCCAATAATACACCAAAGCCATCAAACCCAAGCCGAACGTAATCAGCTCCAGGAAGATGATAATCCAAAGCAAAAGCCCTCCGGGCGGATAAAAAATGCTGCTAAAGTCTGTTTTATCCTCAGTTAATTCCATTCTAAGAGCCGATTTTCACCATCAATCTTTTTGATATCTGTGATGTCCTGCGACATTTCAATAACTCCTTTGTAATTTTTTTGAGCATCTCTGACGGCAAAGTAGCGGATGTATATCAATCGCCCTTTGTAATTGATCCAGAAGGAAGCTTCGTTTTGTGACCCTTTTTTGAATTCTTCCAAAATTCGAAGAACGGTGTCCACACTCTTGGGCGGATGACAGAAACGCACCTCTCTGCCGATAATTCCAGCACTTCTCGGAAAAACTCTTTCTTCTCCCCGGTTATAAAAAATCACCTTATCATTTTCATCTACATAGGTCAAATCCAACGGCATTGCTCTGAACAACAAATTGACCTGCTCTATGGTCATGTAGCCTTCATCATACTGCTGCGCACCTTTTTGGGAAAAAGATAAATCTCTAATCGTGAAATCCTCGCTTGGATGAATGTATTTTTCCTCAGGAAAGGCTGGTGGAGTCTCTGGCAACATCCAACTGACTTCCTCTTCTCCCTTTCTCATCTCTTCCCAATCTTTCTCTTCCAATAATTGAAGAGCATTAGGAAACAAAACTGACTCTTCTGCCACCAATAATCTCCTGATATTATTGGTGAGAAAATGAAGATGCTCTTTCAAAATCCTAAAATCACGCAATTCTATTTTTTCACGAAAAATGCGGAACTGCTGCCTGATGGTATCATGAAAAGACCACATATTTTGGGAAGGCCCGTTCCAGTTATACTTTTCCAAATAGGGAAACAGTTGGTTCTCTTTCCGTTCAAATCGCCTTTCGATGGTTTGAAGCTTGTTGAAAATATTATAAAAAACTTGATACTCTTGTTCAGGATCCTGTTTTTCAAGTTCAAACATCAACTGATGGATCAATTCCGCTTCTTTCAAATAGGTATGAACCGGGTGCCCTGCCGGTAAGTTAATTTCTTGTTCGTAAGTATTCATTTTATTGGTGTTTAATCTTTTCATACAGTTTTACAAGAGATTGTAAAAGCTCTACCGGTGTGGTCAGTATCTGATAATGGTTTTGACCAAACATCTGAGGAAGATAGTATTTGGCCTGAGCCTCAATGGCCAATGCATAGGAGTTAATCTGTCGTTCGTTAAGCTCGCGAAGTGCCTGCTTTACATCCTGAATTCCGTATTTTCCTTCGTACTTATCGTAGTCATTGGGCTTCCCGTCTGAAATAAGAATAACCCATTTATTCTTCGTTTTTCGCTTGTCCATCCTCGCTCCTGCATGGCGGAGTGCGGCACCGATTCTGGTGTAGCCATTGGGTTCCACTGCCCCGATTTTATGTCTGGCGCTTTGCCAAGGCTCATCAAAATCCTTCAAAGTGAGGTAAGTCGAGTAATTGCGGGTTTTGGAGTAAAAGCTATCGATGGAAAAGTCAATATTAAATTCATGGAGGATTTCCCCAAACAGGATGGAAACTTCCTTTTCTACATCGATCACCCGGTTATTAGCCGCATAGCCGTCACTGGACAGGCTGATGTCAAGCAAAAGAAGAATTGACAAATCTTTCTCTTTTTTGCGGCTGGAAACATAGATGTTTTCAGAAGGTGTTTTCCTTGCATGCACATCGGTGTAGAGATCGGTAATAGCATCAATATCAAACTCTTCTCCCTGATTTTGCCTGCGCTGCTGATGCATTTTATTATTGATTGAAGTCAGCATTTTGCGCAAACCCATCAACGTGGAGGCATTCTTCGAAATGGTTTTTTGGTAATAGTGAGCATCGGTTTTCATCTGCAACCGGGGATAGACCTTGCAGAAATCCGGCTTATAATTCATTTTCTTAAAATCCCATTCATCGTATCTGAGTGGAAAGCCTTTCTCATCCGATTCAGCACTCTCGGAGATCGTCGTATTCTCGACAAACTCTGCCTGATAGACAGAGTGAGCAGTATCATCCACCCGCACCGTAAATCTCATACTCAATTCTTCCAGTGCATCCTGATGGTCTGCCAGGTCATCTTTCCCATCAAAATCCCTCCAAACCCCGTTGGCTTCTTCCGCGGTTTCCACCTTTTCAAAGTTGTGAGTCATCACATAATCTTCCTGTTGCTTCTTATCTACAGTCAGGCTCTTGACTTCCTCTACTGCCCTTGCCTGTAAAGTGGTAGTTGGCGGAGTTTCTTTGCCATTTTTAGTTTTATCATCAAAGTTTTGAAGCATATCCGTCTGTATGGCTTCTGGCTCATTACGCATCCATTTTCCGTATAGCCAGGAGTAGTCTGCCGGTGATTTTGCTGAAGCTTTTGATTCAAAAAAATCTTTAATTCGATCATGAAGCAGGGAAGCAATCGGAAACTCATTCTCCAGAGCATTGATGACTTCAGGGGAGCTTTCGAATGCTTTTTTTCTGGAAAGTAAAATATCATCGGTTTCCTTTATCCAGTTCATTCCCAACTCTTGCTGAACTGACAGATAAAGGGTCCTCAGGAAATAAAAAGAGAGGTTTTCTTCAAAAGTCGGAAGTTCTGAAAATGAAATAGGAAGAAAAAAGCTGTTGTTCTTATAACCACCCTCCCTTTCTGCCGGGAAAATCTCAATAGCTTTTCCCGTTGCCGCACGGGCAAGAATAGTCAGGCGAGGTTTGATGCTTTCCAAAGCTACCTTATGGGTCATCTTTTCCTCTGCGGAAAGTCGGCTTTTTTTAAAGTATTTGACTGCCCTCCCGAAAATCCATTCATCTAAATCCAGTCCCATTGTTGTCAGGGTATTGGTTAGTTTTTAATTATTTATGACAAGTTCCATGAACCGGCAGCCTTTATTCTCAAGAGAAAAGCAAGAATCTCAGCAAATTAAATCGCGTGAAAAAGATCAAAACCTAGTGTCTCTCACAGCTTCTCAAGTGACAATTGCGTCCATCCTAAATCATCAACCCGCAAAGATCCTTCATCGCCTGCAATGTCTGCGGGTCATCGGTCAGTGGCTCCACAATGGCAACATTGACGGAAAGTCTCTTGGGAAGTCCGCTGTGAATCAACTTAGCAGCATCTACCAAGAGTCGGGTTGAAACAGTTTCGGTCAGTCCCAATTCGGTAAGGTTGCGGATCTTTCGGCCAATTGAAACCAGCTTTTTGGCAATCTCTCTGTCCACTCCTGTCTCGTTGACCAGGATTTCAGTTTCTATTTTTGCCTCCGGATAATCAAATGAGAGAGCGATAAACCTTTGTCTGGTAGAAGGCTTCAACTCCTTGAATCCCCTCTGATAACCGGGATTGAAAGAGGCCACCAGCATAAAATCATCATGAGCTTTTACTGTTTCTCCCAGTTTGTCTATGAATAATTCCCTTCTATGATCTGTCAGGGAGTGGATCGCCACAATTACATCCGGACGGGCCTCTGCTACTTCATCGAGGTAGAGCAATGCCCCTTCTTTGACTGCAGTGGTCAATGGACCATCCAGCCAGACTGTTTCGGCTCCTTTGATGATGAATCGACCGATTAAGTCCGTGGAGGACGTTTCTTCATGGCAACTGATAGTAATCAAACGTTTATCAAGCTCGTGAGCCATGTATTCGACAAATCTGGATTTGCCGGTTCCTGTAGGGCCTTTGAGCAGTAAAGGGATTTTATTTTTAAATGCATGGGAAAAAACTTCTGATTCCTTTTGGGTTTGGTGGTAATAGGGTGCTGTAAGTACCATAATCAAAATAGTTTGAGGTAAACAGATGCCAAACCATTCCGGGAATAGCTCGGCATCTGTTTCATTTTGCATTAATGAACCAACTCATTTTCATCCGAACCTACAGGCTGTAAAGCCTCGTCAGTAGGTCTTCCATATTTGATAAACTCATAGATATACAGTCCAATACCGATCGAAAATAAAGTAGCATTGATCAGCATGACCACAAAGTGGATTTTCACTTCCTCCTGAGCTACCATGAAGTCCATACCCAATATTCTTTCGAGGTAAACCTGCACCACTCCGGCAACACCGAGGGCAACGACCATACCCAGCATACCGATATTGGAAAGCCAGAAAGCAAGGTGTCCTGCTATTTGATCGTGTCGCTTACGTCCCGTCATGTTTGGCATGGAGTAACTGATGATCGCCAATACAATCATGGCATAGGCACCCCAGAAAGCATAGTGTCCGTGCATGGCAGTGACCAAAGTCCCGTGGGTATAAAGGTTGGTTTGAGGCAAAGTATGTGCAAATCCCAATAAACCAGCACCGATAAAAGAGACAATAGCTGCACCGATAGTCCAGAAAAGAGCCAATTTGTTTGGATGGTTTCTTTCACCTTTTCTATACATATAGACTGCAAATAGTGCCATGGCAAGGAAAGCCAAAGGTTCAAGTGCAGAGAATATCCCGCCCACGATTATCCAGATTTTATTTACACCGATGTAGTAATAATGGTGACCTGTACCGAGTACCCCTGAAAGGAATGTAAGACCTACAATGACATAGAGCCATTTTTCAATCACTTCCCTGTCCACACCTGTAAGCTTGATCAGGAGAAAAGCAAGAATACCTCCCATGATGAGTTCCCAAACACCTTCAACCCAAAGATGGACAACCCACCAGCGGAAAAACGAATCCGTCACCTGAGAGTCAAACCAAATCATACCAGGCAAATACAAGAGAGCTGCAAACACCAACCCCATGGTCAAAACCATGGCAGTCGTTGTTTGCCTTTTCCCCTTATACAGGGTGGTGAGGATAATTCCAAGAAAGAGTAAAACGTTGATTACTACCAGAAAATCAAGTTCACGTGGGATTTCCAGGAATTTACGTCCTTCCCAAATATTAAAATGGTAACCCGTGATCGCGGCTACACCCACCACAGCAAGGGAAATCAATTGTACATAAGCCAGCTTCACACTGACCAATTCCCGTTGTGCTTCTTCAGGAATGATATAATAAGCTGCACCCATAAAACCGGTCAGCAACCAAACAACCAATAAATTGGTGTGAACCGCACGCGCTGTATTAAAAGGAATCCACTCATGGAGTCCATCCATGCCGATCCGCGCAAAACCCATGATAAAACCATAGACAATCTGCAAAGTGAAGAGCAGCATGCATAAGGCAAAAAACCAATAGGCTACCTGTTGTGATTTATATTTCATAATGCTGTTGGTTATTTTTTGTCTTTAGCAAGTGGGGAAACTATTCTATCGAACCCGTTAAGGTCGATTTTACCTATCCACTCGAAGTAAGCGACCATTGCTTCAGCTTCTTCTTCGGTCATTTCGTAAGCTACCATTTGACGACCGTTGGGTGCCCAGGGAACAGGAGACTGAAGAATCGCCTTGATAAGGGGCGCTCCTCTTCGATCAATTACTTTAGTCAGTTCAGGAGCATAGTAGCCCCCCTCCCCAAGTATAGAATGACATCCCATACAGTTGTTGGTTTCCCAGAGGTGTTTGCCTTTGATCACTTGTTCAGTGATTTGGAGATGATTGGTTTGGTCAATACTTGGGGACAGGGAATACACCGTCAACCCGATGAAAATCAGAAAGGTGACTGCCGTTCCTCCCAAAAAGAATGCCCTTGCTTGTGATTTTGAAAGCATAAAGAGATGGGTTTTGGTGAATGAAAATAAAGATTAAAAGATATTTTTATCTTTTATTACACGAAGTTAATTGTGCAAATTCAAAAGCAAAGAATTGAATTAAGATTTTTATTGAAAAGAGGCCAAAAATGATTTAAATCATAAAAACGCGAGTCGGTTATCCTTATTCTTGTTAAATCCAAACCCTAGTAATGAGAACCCATTTCAAAAGAGCACTCTTGAGAATAGTGCCATTTTCAATTTAATCCCGGGCAGATTTCTTAGCTGAAGACTGAGAAAAAATCTGTGATCATTCCAAAACAACCTTCGCATTAGAAAATTTCACTTTATGCAATTCAATGTAATTTGTCAGTCCTGTCCCAATAAAAATTGTCCTGTAAAATACTGTAGTCCGGAGTGGCAAGATAAAATCAGTAACCAAAAAAACCTCGTCATCTACCCAAAAGGCCAATATGTAATAGTAGAAGACAGTTTGGTGATGGGTGCATTTTTTATTCAGGAGGGAAAAGTAAAAGTAGTTAGTTCTAATTTTCGGGGAAAAGAACAGACGGTAAGATTAGCCTCAAACGGGCATATGGTCGGTCATATGGGCATCGGCCACGAAACATACCCTATTGGTGCGGTTGCTTTGGAGGATTCAAAAATCTGCTTTCTTGACAACAAAACCCTCTACGATGCCTTCATGGAAAACCCCCAATTTACCTTTCAGGTGATGATGTTTTATTCCAGGGAATTAAGAAAAAGTGAATTGAGAGCAAAATGCTTTGCCCAGATGAATAATGAGGAAAAAGTCATTTTTGGACTTATTTATATGATTGACACATTTGGTATTGCTCAAGAAGATCAAACGATAAACATCTCGCTGGCAAGGCAAGAAATTGCAGATATCGTAGGTACGAATGCCGAACAAGTCAGCCGGGCATTCGCCTTTTTAAAGGGTAAAAAAATCATTGATACCAAAGAAAAAAGAATTCAAATTATAAATACCAATGAGCTGATCCGATTGATTACTTGCTATTTGAAGCCATCCGATACTACGATCGTTTCAACGCAGTTTACTTCACCTCAATGAATTCCGATTGATTCTATTTTTTAACATCCTGCGAAAACGCAGGTTTCCAGATGAGAAAATAAACTCTTTGTCCTGACACGAATCATCCCTTAACCTTCTTTTAAGGTTTTATTTTGAATCAATCAATTTTGGTCCGGGATTGAGATCCTGCAAAACCAAAATCAAACCATCCCCAATCAATTTCACCAATACATGTTTATTATGGAAAAGTCTAAACTCAGCCTGAACAAAGGATTATTTTACCTTTTACTCTTTTATTATGGAATTTCAATCTCAGGATGTCAACAAAATCAATCTGATCATGGGATCAAATTTGTAAAAGATGCCAGCAAAATCAAGGTTGGAGGCAGTATGGTAGCAGAGTTGACTGCACCGCCATTCGTTCCGGCCCCGATTGGTAACAGACCTGCAATGAAATTATCCATGGAAATGGAGATTATCGAGAAAGAAACTGAGATGGCAGATGGTGTCACTTACATGTATTGGACTTTTGGAGGGACTGTTCCCGGGTCCTTTATTCGAACCCGTGTAGGGGATGTTGTTGATTTTAAAATCAAAAACCACCCGGACAACAAACTGCCTCACAATATTGACCTTCATGCGGTAACTGGACAAGGTGGTGGTGCTGAAGCTTCTTTTGTCGCTCCCGGACATGAAAAAACCTTTTCCTTCAAACTTATAAATCCGGGACTTTACGTCTATCACTGCGCTACTGCACCAGTGGGAATGCACATCGCAAATGGAATGTATGGCTTGATTCTCGTGGAACCAGAAGGTGGTCTTCCTCCTGTTGACAAAGAGTTTTATGTGATGCAAGGTGATTTCTACACCGAAGGGAAATTCGGCCAGCCCGGATATCAGCCTTTTGATATGCAAAAAGCAATCGACGAAAAACCAGATTACGTGGTCTTCAACGGCAAGGTCAATTCTATGACAGGAGACAATGCACTGACAGCAAAAGCCGGTGAAACGGTGAGAATTTTCTTTGGAAATGGCGGACCAAACCTGGCTTCATCTTTTCACGTGATCGGAGAAATTTTTGACAGAGTATACATCGAAGGCGGTGATCAGGTCAACTACAACATCGGTACGACTCTGGTGCCTGCAGGAGGTGCTGCCATTTTGGAGTTCAAGGCTGAGGTTCCCTCCAATCTTGTCATGGTCGATCACTCAATATTCAGAGCATTCAATAAAGGTGCACTGGGAATCCTTTCCGTCACAGGTGATAAAAACCCAACTATTTTCACCGGGGAAATAATGGAAGGAATCTACAGCCCTGAAGGCAGTGTAATTCAAAATATGCCAAAGAATGAAGGACAGGAGGAGGCTCCGAAGCTAATGAGCAAAGCAGAACAAATTGAAGCCGGCAAGAAGATCTACATGCAAGGTTGCTTTGCCTGTCATCAGGCAAACGGTGAAGGTGTAGCAAATGCCTTCCCTCCTTTGGCAAAATCAGATTATATCAGCTCTGATGAAAACAAAGCGATCGATGCTCTCCTCCATGGTCTATCCGGTGAAATCAGCGTAAATGGCAAAAAATATAACAGCATCATGCCTTCTCAGCAACTCTCAGATGAAGAAGTTTCCAGTGTACTGACTTTTGTCTACAACAGCTGGGGAAATAATGGCACACAAATCACCCCTGAAATGGTCAAAAGGAGAAGGGAATAATGAAAAAGCTACTCTTAATCTGCATGGGCTGGATGTTAATAACCAATGTAGCTGCCCAAAAAAGTGAAATGGCACTAATAAAGGGGGGGCAATATATTCCCCTTTACGGAAGCGCTTCAAAAGAAAAAGTCGAAGTCAAGGGATTCCTAATGGATGTGACCCCTGTGACCCACATCGATTTTTTAGAGTTTGTTAAAGAATTTCCCCAGTGGCAAAAATCCAACACTAAAAAGATTTTTGCAGATGCCAGATACCTGAATAGCTGGACAAGCGACTTGTCCCTCCCGGAAGAGTTAAAAAACAAGCCTGTCAATAATATCTCCTGGTTTGCTGCCAAAGCTTACTGCGAATGTCAGGGAAAACGATTACCAACTGTCGATGAATGGGAATATGCAGCTATGGCCAGCGAACGAAAAGCGGATGCAAGGGCGGACAGCCTCTTCAATGTAGCTATACTTAGAAGCTATGAGAAACCTAAAACCTATCTTATTCCCGTAGGCCAAAGTCCAAAAAACTATTGGGGGATACAGGATTTGCATGGGGTAGTGTGGGAATGGACCCTGGACTTCAATTCCATCATTATAACAGGAGAATCCCGCAGCAATGGCAACACCGACAAAGGATTATTCTGCGCTTCCGGAGCTCTCGGGGCCTCCGATTTGATGAATTATTCGGCATTCATGCGCTATGCAATGCGGTCAAGTCTCAAAGCTAATTTCGCACTGACCAACCTTGGATTCAGATGCGTAAAAGATGCTTCTGATCGTGATTACCTGACCCATAATGCAAAATAAAAGGCTTGGATAAAATGCGGAATTTGAATTCAAAAGGAAAAAAGAAAAAGAATGAGGCAGATTCAGATTCCTGAGTAAGTACGATTGAAAATCCCAACACAATACCCCCGGATTATTCTTTTGAACAATGAAATAACTGAAGCCAACATTCACATGACAGATATTCAAAAACATCACCAATTCATACTATGAAATCATTTATCTATTTATTCACATTTCTCCTGGTTCTTTCTTGTCAGGAGGCACCAAAAGAATCCATCGTTACACCGGAAGAAGAGAGGCTGGATGAGATGTCAATTTTCCAACTGCCTTCAGTTTGGAATACCCAGGAAGGGAAACAAATTGAATTCAAAGATCTGCAAGGCGAACCATTAGTGGTAGTGATGATCTATACATCATGCCGCACCGCTTGTCCCCGATTGGTGGCAGACATGAGAGGTATCGAAGCAGGAGTAGCTGCGAAAAACACTAAAGGGATCAAATATATTCTGGTCAGCATTGATCCAAAAAATGATACACCTGAAAGGCTAAAGGCATTTGCAAAAGAAAACGGAATGGAAGGTCCTCAATGGCTATTTCTACAGGGAACAGAAGATGGTGTGAGGGATTTTGCCAATATATTAGCTGTCAAGTACAAGGAAATCAGCCCAATGGATTTTTCCCACTCCAATATCATCTCAGTATTTGACAAAAAAGGCGTGATGCAATATCAGAAAGAAGGCCTGGGTCTGGAAAACCATGAAATCATCTCAAGCATCATCGAAACCAGTAAGCTTTAACATATTCACCAATCCTGTTTCCTTAATACATTCAGATTTATTGAGGGTTTTGAATTCAAATCAAAATACTTCGATTCCAGATATTGGCTGGACAACCGAAAAATTTACTTCCTTACTGGCATAAGTTCCTCAGATCTTCTTTTCCAAGACTGTTCTGAAAATGAAATAGGCCACCATGATTGCTACCGCAGCAAATCCCAATAAAAGGTAGAACCCGCCAAAAATCTCCAATATTTCAGCCGTCCATTCTCCCAGTGTTGTTTTGAAAAAAGCAGGGAAAGCCAATGAGACAAGCAGAAATAAAAGGCAAAACAAACCCGTCACAATCCGGGTACTTTTCTGCAAGTCAAAATTTAAGTTTCTTGATTTAAAAAGAATTGGCTTTTTCGAAAGTAACCAATGATTTCAAAAACTTACCCGTTAAGTCGGATTAAGAATCCTGAATCTGCATTCGATAAAAAAAATTTTCTTCGCTTGAAAAAACTGCTTTTCCGGACGGCTACAAGCTGAAAAAAAGTATTGCTCTGTTTCAGTTTTATTAATTTTTTATTTAAGACCTGATTTTTGAATTTATTTTTAAAACATCTTCGGTTTATTCAGCAAAACTTAAACTCGTTTTGCACCTTTAGCCCTTTCCAAAATTCATAATTTTTCTTAAAGATGGGAATATGGCGCGATTTTGGAAATATAGCCATGCAACCTTTTGACGTTAATATTCATCTTCTAATTAAAGAGTTCATGTAACGATTACCAACCTCGAATATCAAACAGGGACAAGAAAATCTACCGTTCCGAATTACCAGAGTTCAACAACTAAACCACAAGAATTATGAAAAATCGCACTTTAGTATACAGGTTTGGAAGCTTCCTCCTGGTGTGGGCTGCCATGATTTGGCTGGCACCCCAAAAGGCAACAGCTAATACACCTAATGGCGTTTCATTCCAGGTTTTCTATGATGAACTTTCCCCATATGGAGATTGGGTAAAAGACGTTCGATACGGTTATATATGGTTGCCTGCAGTCACTCAGGAATTTCACCCTTACAGTACAGACGGACACTGGGTCATGACTGAGTATGGCAATACCTGGGTTTCCTATTACGACTGGGGATGGGCACCTTTCCACTACGGAAGATGGATTTATGAAGATTTCTATGGATGGGCATGGATTCCCGGATACGAATGGGGACCGGCTTGGGTCGATTGGAGAAGCGGCGGAGGTTATTATGGCTGGGCGCCGGCTGGCCCTCAATATTCGAACTATGCGATGATAAATCGCCCAAGTTTCTTCTGGGTTTTTGTACCACAGAACCGATTCACCTATCATCATGTGAACAGATATCACGCGCATCATAAATACTACGGCAAAATCTACAACAACACCACAATTCTCAACAACACTGTGGTCTATAATAACAATACCTATGCGGCTGGTCCACAGAGAAGAGAAATTGAGCGGGTAACAAGAAAAGTCGTTCCTGTTTACCTGGTCAATAATTCCGGTAATCCTGGCCGAACTGCATTGACCCGAAATACGCTGGAGGTTTATCGTCCGGAAGTACAAGCTTCCCGAGGTACGACTGAAGCTGCCAGACCATCGAGATTTCTTAGCTCTGAAGAAGTGAAAACTTCCAGAACCCAGGAAAGATCCGGAGCTGCAGAATCCCCTCAAAGAACTCCTTCCAGAGTGGAAACACAGGGGTCGAGATCTGAGAGTCCTGAAGTAAGATTCGGTGAAACCCAGGGAAGAACTTCTTCTCCAACCAGGAGTGAATTCCAACCTGCAAGACCTTCTTCAACAGAGTCAAGAGGCGAAAGTTTTATCACCAAACCGGCTCATAATCAGGAGAGAACTTACTCACCTGAGAGAAGAACACCATCAAGATCATCTGTTGGGGCTTCTCCTTCTGTGAGAACTCAGGAAAGCCCGGCAGTGAGACCTTCGGATAATGATCGGGGAAATTCTGATTCAAGAATTTCTCAGCCTTCAAGAAATGCCACTCCGGCCAGAACAAGTTCGCAGGAAGTAAGAAAATCCGCTCCTGCAAGAACTGAATCAAGCCAAAGGGTAAGCCCTGCTCCGACCAGAAGCGTCACCAGAACAGCTCCTGCGGAAGCAACAAGGAGTAATGCTCCAAGCAGAAGCACTAGCCGAACCGGAGGAAATTAAATTCAAGTTGATAACAAGAGCAAAGCATGATCGGAATCCGGTCATGCTTTTTTTGTGAATTGCCCGGAGCAAAACCCTGAAATAAAAAAAACACCGAAGTGCTTAAAATTTTAAAGCAAAGAGGTTTTTGAATTTCATTTCAAAAACCTCTCCTCTTAATAATTAATAAAGATGATTATCCGCTTTCTTACCACTAACCAAAAACAAAGCCTGAAGTCCCAATGTAGGGGCAGTCGACTGACCTCTGTGGTCGGTTATCCGCTGCTCAATCAAACCTTTATTTTAGGCCTACTGGCAAAGTAGCGGATAATCATATTAATAGACATCCAGTATTTTGTAATCGGTTCCATTGAAAGTAATCACATCTCCTTTTGAAGCCTGACTCATCGCTTCATAGATAGGAGCATTAACTGACAACCCGAAAATGTCATGGCCATTGACCACAAATTGCTCGATGGAAACACACACATAGAAAATTCTTAAATCAGTGACCACGACTGATCCCAGCTCAACCTTTTCTGTTTCTTTCGATGGATCGATTGACTCCAGAGTTTGCAACTCATTATTCAGGAAAATCAATTCATTTTCATACCGAACCAAAAGTTCATTTCGCTCTACAGCACTGGAATCGCCCTGACTTTGAGAAACGTCGTGGGTAAACATTTCTTTTTTCAGCGAAGCGATTTCCTTTTCAAAATCTGCAATTAAATGCTGTTGCTTGACCATACATGCATGATGGATGTCAGCTTTGTCAATTCTTGGGCTCATATTGATTGTTAGTTAATTACACACTTGTCAATAGTACAACCATCTGAAGGATTAAACTATGACGAAAATCACAAGTCTTGTTAAATGAATAGGAATTAGTTTTATGATTATCCGCTACTTTGCCAGTAGGGTTGAATTGACGCAATATCCAGTCTGTCGAAAAGCCTTTCTCTAAAGTATCTCCTGTTGAGTTTGTAGCAAAACTCGTCAAGGTAGTTCTGGAGCTTTATTTCAGAGACCATTCTATATTTTCTAAGATCGCTTTTGAGATTGCTAATCGATGCATGGGGCCACTTGAGGTTGAATTTACCTTTTTGAGTTGCTGAAACTTGTGACATGGACATCAATAGTATCCTCAAAATTCGAATACGTCGTACTGTCATCAGTCTGTAAAACAGCGTTTTTGTCAGTCAGATCTTTGACAAGTTTGTCTGCGGTTTTGGCTTTGAGGTTATCTATCTTCTTCATTTTGAAATACCTGCAGCTTTTGGTGAGTTTACCCTTTTTGCTTTTTGAGTGATTCGAGACAAGACATTCGCTTAAGCCAGGAGGGATAGTTACTCCTTCCAGTTGATCTTTTTGAAGATGATTTCTGAATAATTATTTCTCTCATTAAGAATCCCAAAAGCAAAGCATTCGAAAGAATTGAAATCATTTGGAATGGAATTTATCCGAATTCGGTTGAGCTTAAAATATCATTTTAGCATTTGAAGATTCAGACGTCGAACCTATGGAAATTGGAATAGATAGTTTTGCGGCAGCTGCCCCGGCGGCAAGCGAAAGCCAGTCAGAAAACAGAAGACAATCCTTAAATGAGTTGCTTGATCGAATTGAGTATGCTGACAAAATGGGACTTGATGTTTTTGGAATAGGCGAGCATCACCGCAAGGAATTTTTAGATTCAGCGACAGCCATTATTCTGGCTGCGGCAGCTTCCCGGACAAGTCGGATTAAACTGACAAGCGCGGTCACTGTACTAAGTGCTGCTGACCCGGTGCGGGTTTTTCAGGAATATGCCACATTAGATTTGATCTCAAATGGCAGAGCCGAGATGGTAGTAGGGAGAGGTTCCTTCACTGAGGCTTTCCCATTATTTGGCTTGAATCTGAGAGATTATGACAAGCTTTTTTCTGAGAAACTTGAGCTTTTACTAAAAATCCGTGATCAGGAGATCGTTAACTGGTCGGGTCAGTTTCGGCCTTCACTCCATAATCAACCCATTTATCCGAGACCGCTTCAGGAATCCTTACCAATTTGGGTGGGAGTAGGAGGGACACCGGCTTCATTTGTCCGTGCGGGAATGCTCGGTTTGCCATTGATGGTTGCGGTGATCGGGGGAGAGACGCATCGATTCAGACCTTTGATTGACTTATATCGGGAGGCGGGAGAGAAGGCAGGGCATGCGCCTGAAAAAATGAAAGTTGGCTTGCATTCTTTGGGATACGTGGCCGAAACTTCCGAAAAAGGAGTGAATGAATATTATCCGGGTTATGCGGAGAATTTCACCCGAATCGGAAGAGAACGTGGTTGGCCGCCTGTGACAAGAAATCATTTCAATGCCCAAACGGGGTCGTTTGGGGCTTTGATAGTGGGAAATCCTGAAGAAGTAGCTGAGAAAATTCTGCGTCACAGCGATTCTTTGGGAGGAATTTCAAGAATAACTTTCCAAATGGATAATGCGGGACTTTCGCACGAGCAATTGAAAAATGCTATTGAACTGATTGGGACCAAAGTAGCTCCGCTGGTAAGAGCGGCCGTAAAAGGGTGATCTTCGAATTGCAAAAATTTATGCGGATGGGAATAAAGGATAAAACCAATCTGACAATTCAAAACAAAAGCCGTTTTCAGAGAACCTGAAAACGGCTTTTTGACTTTTAGAAAATGACATCTTATTTATTCCACTGCAACTCCACAAAATCAACATAATGACCCCAGTCCTCCCAAGTCAGATCATGTGCTCCTTCCCGGATATGATATCCTGCAAAAGGTTGCAAAACGGGGCCTTTTAATGATTCAAACTCAATCGGGAAACTTACTTTTTGCCCATAGATCTCTGAGAAAACCCGGCTTCCAAGTTGCATCGAAAGGTATTCGCCTTTGGGATCTGCCCAGCGACCTTCCCTTGCACTGGAAAAGTAAATTGCCCTTGGTGCAATAAGTGAAACCATCATATGCTGGTCCAAAGGCAGTAATTCTTCTTTGCCATTGAACGCCTTGAAATTATCATTGAACCAATGGGGGAAGCTTGTATTGATGACCTGGACGGTTTCCCCGAATTTCCTTTTGGACAAGGCAGCACCTCCGCATCCCGACTCATTTGGAATTGTAACCGCCCATCGAGTGTCATTAGCTGAAGCCCAAATAGCAGCTTTTCCGGCTCTTGAATGGCCAACCAAAATGGCTCTTTTTTCATCAATTGAAGTTTCATGAACGAAGTAATCCATTGCCCGCATCGCTCCCCAACCCCATGCTCCCAAAGTTCTCATTCCATCAGCCTGAGAAAGATGTTCAGGATAAAGCTTTCCGATCACTCCCTCAGAAAATTTGATTTTGTCATCGGGAGCAACAGTTTCCCCATGAAAGGATGCTGTGGCATATCCCCGATCTATCAGCTCGGAAACTGTCCAAAATTCCTCTTCAACCAGTTTTCCGCTCGGATCTTTTGGTGTGTAATTAATCAGCATAAAGACTGGAAAAGGACCCGTTCCAGATTTGGGAATAAAGACATTCAGTCTCATGGTATGCATATTTCCATTTCTTGAAACAGTGATGTCAACTTCCTTCAGAATAGTTTTTTCAGGATAAGGATTCTGGTTTTCTGCCACCTCTTTGAAAGTAATTGCATCAAAATCAGTTGGGATTTTCCCATAGACATTTTCTTCAAAAAGCTGCAGAATCTCGGGTCTGCGAATGGATTCCCAATCCTGGATGGTTTGAATTGATTTTCCCCTGAAACTCACAAACGGATCTGGCAGAATCAGATCAGGGACTTTGCTTTCATCATAGTTGGCGGTATTCTGGGCCATAATAGTTGGAATAGAGATTAGAGAAAAGAGAATGGAAAAGAGAAAAAGAGTTGGGCGATTCATGGGTTATCTGAGTTAATTGACTGCTGCAAGTTTTCTTTCAGGTACAAATGCTTCAAACGGATAAGTTCTCGGCAAAACTTCAACCCCGGTAGTCACCTTGAAAGGCAATTGTCCCGGGAAAGTGACTTCGATAAAATGTCCTTGATAACCTTTTTCCGGACTTTCCATGATTACTTCATACTTGCCGTTACCGGAAATAGGAAGATCCACAGATTTCCAATTGGGTCCGAAAACATCAATTCTGAAGTCCCTTGCTTCTTCATTATGAGCTGTCCAAAGTTTGACTGAAGCTGGCTCTTGAGTTGAATCCAGATTCACCAGGATTTGATCTCCTTCAATTTTCCACTCGTATTTTGGACGGGGAGTGTTATTGAGAACTGAGGCATAGAAAGAAATCAGGTTTGGAACAGCATCTGAATCTCCGACGTCATGACCGAAGTTGGGAACGTATTGAACGTGCTTTTCACCAATCAAATCATTCCAGTAAAATTCCCAGCTATCCGGTTGGAAGAACTCATCTCCGGCAGCACTGATGAGGAGTTTGGGCATGTCATATTTCTCGATATAGGAATAAGGCTCTACGATCTCCAGCAATCGGTCAAATTCTTCGGTCCCCATCCAATCAAAAATTTCTTCCCTTACATAGTCATCCACGGCAGGTGCCCAGAACCCATAGTTTTTATAATGATGTATAAAGGATGGTTCCAGATTGAGCATGTCAATAACGACCGGAATTATCGCAACAACCCGGTCGTCAACCGCCGCGGTGGTCCATGTAGTCCAGCCTCGCTTCGAAGCGCCGCCCACCACATACTTGTCCAGGTTTTTATTGTAATTGGTTTTGACGACTTCCGAAACGGCATCCATCGCCAGTTTTACCGCTTTGGTCATTGGAAGTCTTGCCAGCCAGATCGCATCTTCGTCCTTGGCTCCGCCTTCCAGGAATTTTCTCCAGCCGTAGGTAATAATTGCATCTTCATAACGCTCTCCTAAGGTATCATTGGCAAAAACCAATGGCTGGAAAGGCACATTATGAATCTGGGCTACGATGGAATTGGTGTTGGTGGCTGCAGCCAAAATCAGCGCATCAGGCTTTTTCGGCATTTTGCTGTTGGTGCTGCCTCCTCCGATCCACATCATGCCGGTTTCGAAGGGCGTATTCTTTGGCACCACTACAGAAACCCAATGCCACCACTCGGTATCATTTACAATTTCCTTGGTCAGCCAATGTTGAGAGTACATTTTCAACACCAGAAAATCGGATTTTTCTCCCGGGACAGAGTGAACGATTTCATATCGAAAAGTCGAATCAGGTGCATGTACATAGTCTGTCAGGATAGTTTCAGAGCGCGTGGACTGTTCCTGAAGGGGTTCAGTTTTGGACTGATAGCAAGCCGAAAGGGAAAAAAGAAGGGTTAGTATCCCAAAAATCTGTCGGTTTGATTTGAACTTCATATGGAGGGTAGAATTTGGATTAATTGACATTAGTATTCCTACTTTTCAACTTTGATAAAATCTGACATGTATTTTCCTAAATCAGAATACTTGAAGAATAACCTGGCTTTTTGACCTAATATTAAGCTTGTGCATTTATAGGCAATTTCAAATTATGTGTATCCGTAATCATGCACGTATGTTCAATCTGGCCTCGATTACCTGCCCTCCGGGAGGCGGGCGCTCGGCCTCCGGAGGTTTATAGTTTAGAGGGAGAGGGATGGAATGCGGCGGCGCCGCATTCCATCCCTCTCCCAGACTCAAGACTTAAATTCGGTCCCCGAGCAGAGTCGAGGGGAAATTTATTCAGAATTTTTTATTGTCATGTGCAATCAACCGAATACACATATTTCAAATTACAGAATTTTTGTTTTTCCAATGCAAGGAATTCAATTGTCTTTTTAAATGCTGATTTCCGGAGTAAAATTTCCAGCCTGAAAAAAAACTCAATTCCTTTTCAAAACAGCTTTTTGATAAGCAAATAATGCCTGTTTGAAAACTTATATACAATCATTACATTTTGCGATTATCACAATGATACCAGTAGGTCAAAATTTCAACCCAATGATCGTGGATGATCGTCCACACTTGCCCGCTGTGCCTGTCCGCTGTGGCGGAGTGGAGTCAGCTGCTCCTGACACTGAACTTCGAGCCATAGATTATACTGCCGCTGGCAAGAAAGCGATAATCATATTACATTTTATGGATATACGGAATTATGCCAGTAGGCAAATTTTATTTTGTTTCACCTCGACTTCGCTCGGTGCCCGATTGTTATTGTTTTAGGGCAGGGGAGAAAATGCGGCGAAGCCGCATTTTCTCCCCTGCCTCTGTTAAATCAAATCTCCGGTGGCCGAGCGAAGTCGAGGACATATTGATCTACTGGCAAAGTAGCGGATATACATATTACATTTTATCAATATGTGTATTCGCTTGATTGCACGTAACAGAATTAAGTTGGGATTTGAATGAAAAAATCCCCCTAACCCCCTTAAAAAAGGGGGAGTCACATTTCCGCATCATTAAAACCGATGGGCTTCTATCCATCGTGCAGATATCCGGATACGCATATTTATCAAACGACTTGCTTTCAACGATTCAAAAAGTAAAATTAGACGAGTGGAATATAGTCCTTTTATTTCTTCAGAAAATCCGAACGTACAAAAATTCTCCCCATCACCGCTTTTCTAAGTCAACCCAAAATGAATCCCACCAAATTAATTTTCTACCCGGGTTATATCGGGTTGTTTCTTTTTATTTTGACTATACAAGCTTGCCAACATCAAAGGGATAAAGAGCTTGAAAGATCTTTGGATCAAGCCCTATCCACGTTCGAACTGGAAGATGGATTCCAGATCGAACTCGTTGCTGGTGAGCCATTGATTTCTGATCCTGTAGACATGGAAATAGACGAATTTGGCCGCTTGTATGTAGTGGAGATGCATGGATATCCTTTGGATGTTAGCGGAAGCGGAAGAATCAAATTACTTTCCGACAGTGATGGAGACGGTATGATGGACGAGAGTACCGTCTTTGCCGACAGCCTGATTCTTCCCACAGGTATCATGCGCTGGAAAAAGGGAATTTTGGTCACTGATCCTCCTTACGTGTATTATTTGGAAGACAGCAATGGTGACGGTAAGGCGGATAAAAAAGAAATAATCCTGAGTGGTTTTGCTGTTTCCAATCCCCAACACAATGTCAATAGTCCCAGGCTTGGTTTGGACAATTGGATCTATTTGGGCCATGAACCGGCAGTTACCACGAAGACATACGAGGAGAAATTCGGAGATAAGGGTTCTGAGATCTTTTTCCCGGGAAAGCCTGATGCCGCAAGATTGACTCAAAATGCAGGTGGCAGAAGTGTCAGGTTTCATCCGGATTCTTACCAACTGGAAGTATTGGCAAGCAGGACGCAGTATGGTCATACCTTTAATAGCTGGGGCCACCGTTTTGTGGTCAACAACAGCAATCATATCATCCAGGACGTCATTTCGGCGAAATACC
Source organism: Algoriphagus sp. (assembly GCA_036676605.1). Lineage (GTDB taxonomy): Bacteria > Bacteroidota > Bacteroidia > Cytophagales > Cyclobacteriaceae > Algoriphagus. The sequence goes on along the minus strand of JAKFCO010000130.1, from coordinate 11,792 downwards.
TGAACCGCAACCCGTATCTTGTAGTCTCGGAAAGTACCCAATCCATTTCGGATCACGGCAATGCTGCTGAAGTATTTCCGATTACCAAAAACCCAGAACACCAACTTTTAACCGATGTAGGGGTGATGACTTCCGCTTGCGGGATCACCGCCTATTTGGGAGCGGCTTTTCCTTCGGAATATGATCAGGCGGTCTTTGTCGCGGAACCTGTCAGCAATATCGTCCATATTGATTTTCTATCAGACAAAAAAACAGTTTTCAATGCTGGCCGACAGCATCCCGAAAAGGAATTCCTGTCCTCCACAGACTCCTGGTTTCGCCCTGTGAATATGTATGTAGGGCCGGATGGAGCACTTTATGTCGTGGATTATTACAGGCAGATTATTGAGCATCCGGAGTGGATGGCAGAGGAAGTAGTCAACTCAGGAGCATTGTATAACGGTACAGACAAAGGGAGGATTTACCGTGTTACACCAAAAGGAACAAAGCCTCTCAACTGGTCAAACAACTTAAAAATGGGGGATTTGACGGATGAGCAATTAGTGGAGAGACTCAAAGATCCCAATATCTGGTGGAGGCGCAATGCCCAGCGGCTGTTATTGGACAGACAATCGGATCAATTGCCCGGCAGATTGATAGACTTGGCCCGAAATCAAAAATCTCCGAAAGGAAGAGTTCATGCTTTGTGGACTTTGGAGGGGATGAATAAGTTAAGTCCGGATCTAATCAAAAGTGCATTGGATGATCCTGAACCGGGTGTCAGGGAGAATACAATCCGATTAGCTGAATTGCATTTAGATGAATATCCTGAAATTGGAGAAAATTTACTCAAACTGAAAGCTGACAAGGACGCTAAAGTCAGGTTTCAATTGCTTTGTACTCTTGGTTTTCTCGATAGCCCTGAGGCAGCCAGAGTCAGGAAAGACTTGCTTTTCCGAGACATAGATGATGATTGGATGCAGGTTGCAGCTTTATCTGCACCATTTGAAGAAAGCAAACATTTGATGCAGGCTGTATTGAGTTCTTACCGGGAAGACAGCCCCGGCTATGCTTCACTTTTGCAGCGAATGAGTGCCATGACGGGGGCGAGTTTGGATCAAGCCCGGATTCTGGAACTGATCAGAAAGGGAACCTCGAATTTGCCGGAAGGAGAAAGTTCCTGGCAGGCTCCATTGCTCAATGGATTGGCCCAGGGAATCCAAAGTAAAAAAGTGGCAGGTTCTTACTTCCAATCTACCGAAGGAATTCTGGTGAAGGCTGTTTTTGAAAATTCCTCTCTTCCGGTCAGGCAAGCCTCTCTTCAACTTTTGGGTGTAATCGGCTTTACCGAAAATACCCAGTCAAAAGACACAATGGAGCGGGCAAGAAAGCTTGCAGGAAACAAAAGCTTGTCCGAAGGGGAACGGGTTTTGGGGGTTAACTTTCTGGCTTTGCAAAATTCGGAAACCTACGGTTTATTTCTAAAAAGTCTGATTGAGCCCATTGAACCTCTGCCTGTTCAGCTTGCGGCTATCAAAGCACTGGGGAAAATTCCTGATAATTCGGTGGCTCCTTTTGTCCTGAATCAATGGGCGTCACTTACTCCCGAAGTGCGTGATGAGGCTATCAATTCCCTGATGGCAAATGAAGAAAGAATTGCCCTTTTACTTAATGCTTTGGAAAATGGAACTGTCCAAACCTCCAACTTGGGTTGGAGGAGAAGTGTCACGCTGATGAACCATTCGAATGAAATCCTGCGGACCCGATCCCGCAAGGTGATCAATAAAGATGCGGGCAAAGGAGAAGAAATAGTCAATCAATACCAGCCTGCTTTGGAGCTAAAGGGGACCATGGCAAAAGGAAAATCCGTCTACGAAAGCAACTGTGCCGTCTGCCATAAAATGGGGCCTGACTTGGGCTTAGCCTTTGGTCCTGACCTTTCTTCTCTGAAAAACCGAAGAGCAGAAAATATCATGAGTGATATTTTGATTCCCAACCTTTCCATTGCTGATGGCTATGACCTTTGGTCCATTGAATTGCAAAACGGAGAAAGCCTGCAGGGAATCATTGCTTCCGAAACACCTTCGGCCATTCTTCTTCGGACCGCAGGGGGGCAGGAAAAAAGTATCGCAAGACAGGAAATCCAGACTTTGAAAGTGCTCGATATTTCCGGTATGCCTTCAGGTTTGGAAAATTCAATCGATCATCAGGAAATGGCGGATTTGCTCGCCTTTATCCTAAAAATCAAATAGCAAGCTTTCACCCAAAATAAACCGAAATGAAAAAATTTAATCTCTTTTGTTCCCTCTTTTCCCTGGGAGCCTTGCTTTTTGGGAACCAAGCATTCCCGCAGGCTACCAATTTCCCCTGGCCGGAGGGCAAAAAAATGGCGCTTAGTTTGAGTTTTGACGATGCTCGTGGCAGCAATGCGACACTTGGTGCCCCACTTCTAAATGAATACGGAGTGAAGGCAACTTTTTATGTTGTTCCCAATAATATGAAAAGAGACCTCGAGGGTTGGAAGAGAGTCGTTGCCTCCGGACATGAAATCGGAAACCATTCAGCCCTGCATCCCTGCAGTGGAAATTTTGCCTGGACCAGAGAGAAGGCCTTGGAGAATTACACGCTCGACCGGATGGAAAAGGAACTCCTTCAGGCGAATGCGGATATTGAAGCACTTTTGGGAGTGAAAGCTACCGTATTTGCTTATCCCTGTGGGCAAACCTATGTGGGCAAAGGCGTTTACACCCAAAGCTATGTACCATTGATTTCGGAAATGTTTCTGTCGGGAAGGGGATGGCTGGACGAAGGTCCTTCAGATCCCTTTTATGTGGACATGGCTCAATTGACCGGGATGGAAATGGACGGTAAGTCTTTTGAAGAAATCCTCCCTCTGATTGAGTCAGCCTCAAAGAATGGGCTTTGGCTGGTTTTGGCAGGACATGAAACCAATGATTCGGGGAGTCAAACCACAAACCTGGATATGTTGAGAAAGTTGTCAGTATATGCGATGGATCCTGCAAATGAAATCTGGATAGCTCCGGTTGGGGAAGTTGCTCAGTATGTTGTGGAAAAAAGGACTGTCCTGTCCGACACCATGAATATCCCTCAACTGGTAAGAAGTTCTTCTGAGGATCAATTGAGATTGACTGCCGAAAATGGAAGAGGAATCGGACCGGAAATCAAATACATGCCGGATTGGAATGCCTTTGGTTGGTTTACAGCAGCAGATAGCATTGTATGGGAATTGGATGTTCCTGAGGAAGGGAGGTATGAAGTTTGGTTGGAGTGGTCTGTTTCGGATGAAGAAGCCGGAAAACAATTTGTTCTTGAGGTGGGACAGGAAATGGTGAAAGGTAAAGTGGAGAAATCAGGCTCTTGGGAAACCTTTCAGAAAAAGTCCATCGGTAAGGTAAACCTGAAAGCCGGCTACGATCGGCTGGTTTTCAAGTCTGCTGAAAAATTCGAAAAAGGAGCATTGCTGGATTTGAAAGAAGTCACTTTGGTGAAAGTCCCAACCCAGCAATGAAGCCCCTAATGTGATTTTACTTTAACATCGGAAAGAGACGTTTGATGTCCTCCCGACTGGGCTGGGTACCATATTCGCAGATTTCAAATGCTTCTGCATAGCGAACCTGGCCGGCTTTTTCTTTACCGTACCATTCTTCCAGCGCTTTGACTACGGTTGGATTTGGCGCCAATACTCTTTTACTTTTTAGCCATGCTTTTCTTTCTTCTTTTCCTTCAGGGATTACGTCCGGATCATTTGCTATCCAGGGCAGCCATTCGTAAAACTGGGAAACATGGGCATCAAGACCATCGATTTTTTTATCAATTACACTCGTGATATCTATTGCAATGTCTGGTTCAAATGGGTTGGGTTTCTGAAAATTATCCTGATAGTACAGGAAAACAGGGTTCTTTCTCAAAGGCGGGGTGTCGGCAGCAATGTTAGGAACCCCAACCATAAATGCAGCATCCTGCACCAGAATCCCGGTATAGCGATGATCAGGATGATAATCATTGGAGCGGTGCGAAATCACCACATCCGCGTCCCATTCCCTGATTTTGCGGATCACATCCAGGCGGATTTCCAGGGTGGGCAATAGTTCACCGTCATGATTGTCTAGCACATCGTAAGTGATTCTCAGCCTTTTTGCTACTTCCTGAGTCTCGTCATATCTGCGTTTGGCCAGCATCCCGCCTCCTTCTTCCATATGACCTGCATCCCCGTTGGTCACAGAGAGGAATTTTACATGATGCCCCATTGCTGCGAATAAGGCTGCCGTCCCTCCTGACTTAATATCACAATCATCCGGATGAGCTCCGATCATCATGATTTTTAAAGGTTTGGACTGGGAAAATGAAGGCTGAAAACTGAAAATAAACAGGGTGAGAAGGCTATATAGGATTTTCATAAAGATTGGTTAATCGGAATAAGCTAGCAAAATGAAAGCTTTTAATCAACAAAACTTTTACCCGAGGCAAAATGGGGTTTTATCCTGTTTTAAAAATTCAGTTATCTGAATTTTTACTTCTCAAATACCGGTTTACAGAATCTTAAACACGAAAAGGAAGTGCTTACAGAAAGAGCCGGATTAAATAAGGAAAATAGGAATCCTATTGTGGATAACTTTGTGATTATAGCCTTTTTGAGGTGGGAAAATTGTGGAGAAATAATGTTATGATTTCTTGTGAATCAAAGAGTTGAAACATAAATTTGATTATATCAAGTGAGAGATAAAAGGCCGAAAGTAAGATTTCGGACAAAGGTTGAAAACTCGGGAGGAAGGAATAAAGGGGCTAAAACTGATAAAGTTTAAAGTCTGAAACGGGCAACCGCAGAAGTTCTGAAATCATGATTCAAAATCGAAAGGTTGAGATATCAGAGTACGAAAACCTAAAGTTATGAACTTGGGCAACTGAGGGAAAAGTCATAATAACTGTAGCTTGGCGTGATTTGAAAATTACGGTTTTCAAATGATGAAGCGGGAAAAATTCGAAAGAATTCTTTCCCGCTTTTGTTTTGTATCAGGGTCACTTTTTTGTAAATTCTAGAGTAAATTCTTTTTAAGTTTCAAGGAATTAACGTTCGATAAATTTGAGACGAGAATCACATTTAAATGCCTGGAAAAGAAGTTTAGCACTCATTTTAGGAGGAGTTTTTTGGTATGCTCACTAAAATTTGAATGGGAGCTCTGCTTCTGAAATGAAAGTTGGTTAGTAAAAAAGGATACTTTTCATTTGATGCGGTAATTCAATCCGAAAAAACTCAGCATTGAATTTTGAGGCTCAGTTAAAAATAGATAGCTAGAATCTTAATTCTAAAATCCCTCCGGAATGTCAGCCAGCCTGGATCTAATTTTGAAACAACTCGACTTGATCGAGCAGAAAATGCTACAGGAAGAGCACGAAAAAACAGATTTGCTCAAACAACTTCATCCCAGTCATTTTCATTCAGCAAGGAATTTTATCCATTATCTGGTTCTGAGAAGTGAAGATATCAGGGGATTACAGGATTTACTGCATATCAATGGTTTGTCCTCTCTGGCAAGTTCAGAAAGCCATATCCATCGTCAGCTTCAGGCGATCCGACAGATTTTGGGCCATGAATACAAGCAGAAGGAATTAGATTCCTGTACCTATTCATTCAGCATGGATAGTTTGGAAGAAAAGAGCGATTTTCTTTTCGGGGCAAAATCCGAACCTGAAATTCCTTCCATCATGGTCACCTTTGATTCCGGGTTTGCAAGCAATTATGCTTTGATCAAAAGTTTGCTTCAAAATGGGATGAACGTGGCGAGGATCAACTGCGCCCACGATGATGAGGCCACCTGGTCCAAGATGATCAACAAACTTAAAAAGGCTTCCCGAAACTCAGGAATAGCCTGCAGGATTTACATGGATTTGGCAGGTCCGAAAATAAGAACCGAAATTCTCGGCAAAGGAAAGAATAAAGGAAAAGTTAAAATAAAGGAAGGGCAGCTGATTTGGTTAGCGGAGTCGATAGCTGGTTTTGACAAGGATGAGATCGTAATCAGTCCCAATGAGCAGGGGATTTTAACCATGCTGAAAGTTGGGGAAAGAGTTTACATCGATGATGGCCTTGTCAGGTCAGTTGTTGAAAAAATCAAAAAAAATGCTGTAGGCATCAGAATAACACGTGTCTCGACAAAAAGCGGACGAATCAAATCTGAAAAAGGAATAAACTTTCCGGATTCCGAAATCGATATCCCTGCCCTCACAGCCTATGATAGAAACTGTCTGCCATTTGTCTGTGCGAATGCAGATCTGGTTGGTTTTTCCTTTGTGAGAAATTCCCAGGATATGGCCGAATTGAGGTCGTTACTTCTCGAAATTTCAGCAGAGACTCCGGCGATTATCCTTAAAATAGAAACACCTGATGCCGTTAAAAACCTGCCGATGCTGTTGATGGAAGGGATGAAAATGAAAGGATTTGGAGTCATGATTGCCCGTGGTGATTTGGCAGTTGAGATTGGATTTGAGAGACTTGGAGAAATTCAGGAAGAGATTTTATGGATTTGCGAAGCGGCCCATGTTCCGGTCATTTGGGCTACTCAGGTACTCGAAAGCCTGAACAAGTCAGGGATGGCGAGTCGCTCCGAAATCACTGATGCCGGGCATGCGGCACAAGCGGACTGTGTGATGCTCAATAAAGGCGAGCATACCATTGAGGTGCTGGAAACGCTCAAAGATATACTTCACCGCTCGGCGACTCACCGAAAGAAAAAGAGATTTACCTTCCGTCAGTTGAAGATTGCGGAAAGATTTTTTCAGTTGGTTGAAAAGGAAAAAGGTTTTTAAAAACAAGTGTGGGGTTTAGTTGCAGAATCCCATCACGCCGACTTACTCAGGTATTTTGAAGCATGCTGATTTTAGGCATTTGATCACTCCCAGTTCAGAAAACTCTTATTTTTACCTGTTTTCACAAGATGGTTACTTTGAAAGTTTTTAGCATTCTGTTCAATTTCTTCATCTTGGCTTCATTTATAATTTCTTATTTTACTCCCAGATAGCCAATACTTACGATGAATAAGTTATTTCTGATTTTTGTTTTTGCCCTTTTTACCGGATTTGCATTTGGACAAACTCCAGCCAAAAAAGTGGTACCCCAAAACCAGCAGCCAACACAAGCCGGCGAAAAAAGCAAAAGTATAGGAGTATCAAGTGCTGCGAGAAAAAGCTCTCTTAACAGAGTACCACCTGCGGCTGGCCAAAAAAATCCTGAAAACGGACCTAATGGGTCTAAGCCAAATTCCGGAACCCATAAAGGAGAAATGAAAGGTCCGCAACACGGATCTCCCAATATGCACAACAGGCCCAATGTGAGAGTTCCCCAAGCAAGACCAAATTCCCCGGTAATCAGACCTAATGGCCCTCCGGGAAACAGACCTTCGATGCCGAAGCACAGACCCCCGGGCGGAGGTTAATCCAATTCGGAAAAAGGAATAGCAGTTTTTTTATTTTCAATGACGAGGTGAAGTCCGGTCGAAAAAGTAGGAGGATTAATTAGAATGAGACAAAAATTAGTCGCGTTTGTGGTTTTGAATTTAATGGTTGTTTCTTTTTGCTTTTCCCAGGAGGCAGATTCAAGCTATCAGGATTCTGCTCATGTCGACTACGATTTTTTGATTTTTGGAAGCGAATACCAAGGGGCTATTACTTTCCTTGGGCGCGATTTTGGAAATAAAATCCCTGTTCTGTCTTTTGATATGATGTATTACTTTCAATCTGGAGTATATCTGACGGCAACTTCCTTGAAGTTTTTTGAGGAAAATCTTACCTGGCAGCATGGATTATCTCTTGGGTATTTTGGTGACTTGAGCCCGAAAACTGATTTGAATGTCAGCTATTCTCAGTTTTTCGGAGGAAGCAACGTCAACGTGGCAGGAGTAGATAAAGTCGGATTTTTGCAGGGAACATTTGGATGGGATTGGGGAGGAATGTATTCTACTACTCAGCTGCAGTTTGTCGTCAATCAGCCATCCGATTTTTATATAGCCAGTAATCATTCGAGGTATTTTGAAGTGGATCGGCCGGTTTTTGGTTCCGGCATTCTTTCTTTCCAGCCCGGCTTTTCTTTTACGTTGGGGACAAGTCGCTTTTATCAAATCGGAGGATATGACTTGAATGAGGAAGAAACGGTTGCTACAAATAAGTATCAGTTTCAGGTTTGGGAGCTTTCCATACCCGTCAATCTGAATTTTGGCTATTTCGATATTGAGTTTCAGCCCAAACTGGTCAGTCCGATGAATGTCCCCGAATACGATTCTTCCAAAGGAAGATTTGTGGGAAGTCTTCATCTTTCTTATACGCTACCCATAAAGGACAACCGATGAGAATTTTACTTGTGGAGGATGAAATCTCACTGGCGAATGAAATCAGGGATTTCTTGAAATCAGAAAATCATCTGGTCGATTATTCAGATACAATTGCAACCGCTTCAGAAAACCTGGCTGCCAATTCTTATGATTTCGTTTTGCTGGATTTAGGTCTTCCTGATGGAAATGGATTGACACTTTTGAAAGATGTATCGAAATATCAGAAAACTGCTTCTGTCATAATCCTGACTGCCCGATCGGAAATAAATGATAAAATCATCGGGTTTGAAAGCGGGGCAGACGATTACCTTTCAAAGCCTTTTTCATTTCTGGAATTGAAAGCCCGTATGCAGGCCATTTTGAGAAGGAAAAGCGGTTGGAACAAAGATGTGATTCTGATTGGCGGATTTGAGATCAGCCTGAACAATAATGTGGTGGCCCATGAAGGGAAGGAAATTAAGCTGACCAAGAAAGAATATATCCTTCTTCAGTTTATGGTGATCAATAAAAACCGGATTCTGAACAGATTTCAACTTGCCGAACATCTCTGGGGAGATCATCTCGATGATGAATACCAATCCAATTATATTGATGTGCATGTGAAGAACCTTAGAAAGAAATTAGGAATGTTTGCATCTGTAGATTGGCTGGAAACCGTCAGAGGATTAGGATATAAAATAATATCATAATTCCGGATGAGGTTATTCGCAAAACTGCTTCTGTTTAATTTGCTGGGAAAGGGATTTTTCCTATTGATATTTTTGATGTCAGGGCCTTATGTATTGCGTTATTTTATTTTAAAAAATACTGATCAGCAGTTAGTTGAAGAAAAAGAAAAAGTAATAAATATCATTCAAAAGGAGGGGATGGAAAATTTCATTTCCGAGGAGAATCCTGATATCGGTTTTGGTAGTTATAACATCCTTAAAGAGGAATATATATTACTCGAAAAGATTCAGGAGGCGTATGCAAATGATTCCATTTCGATCCAGGAAAGAATCATCGAAGAAGATGAAATAAGTTACCGCGTGTTTGCACATACTTTTGAGTATGCAGGTGAATTTTATCTGCTGGAAATTGGACGAAGCCTCAACACGATCGAACAAATCGAAAGCATTTTTTTCAGGATTTCCATCGGGATTCTTTTTCTTTTCCTTGCGTTTTCCGTTTTTCTTGACATGACAATCAGCAAGCGGATCATGATTCCTTTCAATAGAATCATCAAGACAAAAATCGCTCAGATCAACGAGCCACAGGAATTCAATGACCTTCCAATTCCTTCAAATACGGAGGAATTTGTGATTCTGGATCAGGCGATTTCAGAGATGATGAAGAGGATTCAAAAGTCTTTCAATCAGGAAAGAATTTTCATCTCTCATGCCTCTCATGAACTTAAAACACCTATTTCTGTCCTTCAATCAAAGCTCGAGGCTATGTTTTCGGCTGAAAATCTGAGCCAGATTCAGAGTGAAAAACTGATGGATATGCAGCAGACCCTGCAGAAAATGAAAAAATCAGTCAATGCATTACTCCTGATTTCGAAAGTTAACAATGCGCAGTTTTTGAAAACTGAAAACGTTGAGCTGAGTCAAATGCTGACCGAATTGTTGGAAGATTGGGCAGAGATCAGTCAAAGCAAAGGAGTGGAATTGATTCTTTTGGAGAATCAGCCTTTTGTGTTTGAAAACGCCAACCAGTCCTTGTGCCATATGATGATTCAGAATGCCATTAGCAATGCGGTGAAATACGTAAGCAAAGGAGGCAGGATCACATTGAGCGGAATAGTCCATCCTGATTTTTATGAAATCCGGATTGAAAATGAAGGGGAAGGAATCGATCAAAACCTGATTGACCAAGTAAAAAACGGGTTGGTTTTTTTGAAAGAAGTAGACAAAGAAAAATCCGGTTTTGGACTTCAGATTATGTATAAGATTGCTGTTTTTTTAGGAGTCCAACTTGATATTAAATCATTGAATGGGAAGACTTTAGTGTCATTCAAATTTTCTAAATAAGAGGTCAAATTCCAGTTTATTTCTTTCTGAATTTTACTTTTGGTAAACTGAATTTGAGTAATTTTAATCTCGCTTCTGAGCTCAGATTAAAATGATTAAATATTTTTTTTTTTCTAAAAATCAGTTAAAAAATTCATTTCTGTTATTTCTTCATTTTCACTTCATAATCGCTTCTTTATTTTGATTCATTAACAAACAAAATAAAACCATGAAAACACTGAAAAGCCTCTTTTTTGTAATGTATTTATCCTTGTTGGCAATAGGCTGTACACAGGAAAATGAAACGCCGGATGTTGCGGAGTTGACAGCAGCAGATCAAACGGCAATTGACCTCGCTCAAACAGCAGGACAATTGGCCAGCGGAACGAGCTTTGTGATTACCGGAAGTACTTCAGAAACCGGTAATATAAATAGCAGAATAGTGGAAGTGACGAGTACGACCGAAGCTGCTCACGGTCCCGGAATGGGCAAGGGAAAAGGTGGTCATAAAGGCATCATGGACGGATTGAATCTTTTGGCACCAAATGATGAAATACTGGCAATCATAGATGCCGAAAGTGCAGGTGATTTCAGAGGTTTCAGAGTTTACAAAATGGGAGGGGCAACGATCACACATTATGATGCAGACGGAGAACTTGTCAACCTTCCAATGGCTGCGACCATGGATGGTCCTCATGGTGTCAGTCATTCAGGTAAGCAGTTTCCGGGATTAGATTCTTTATTGTCCTTGATTGTGAAGTCCGAAGTTGACTTTGGTGATGGAGTGACAATCGTAAGACATGAAGAGGAAATTACCCGCTCAGGAAAGATCATTATCGAAAGAGAATCCAGCGAAGATGTAAGAACTGAAACTGTGACTTTTGAAAATTATATTGTCAACGGCATCCAGATTAAAGGAGTAAAAACAAGAGTTTCTTCATTCGATGATGAAACCGGAAAAGGAAGTTCAGTTACCTCGGTAATTGGAGGACAATTCATTTTTGCTGATGGAGTGACTGCAGTCTGGGTTTCTGAAAAAAGCAGAGAATCTGATATAGTGAAAAGTGCTGACTCCAGAAAACCAATCAGCGGAACCATTATTACGGAAGTAAATACAAGCATTACAGCAACCGACGGAACAGTGATTTATTCTTACAAAACTCTTACACCGCTTGAAGAAGATCTTTCTTGCACCGGCAAAAGACATGGTCCGGTAATCGGTGTATTGGAAACTGTCTATCGTGAGAACCTGATCAAGGTTGATTTTGGTGACGGATCTTGTACAAATCAGACCATCACTATCACCGTGAATGGCGAGACTACCACAAAGACAATCAAAAAGTAAAAAGCAGGATTAAACTAGTGTCATGTCACACGTTAATTGACGGGTAAAGTTTAAGGAGTTTAATTCTTGCATCCTGGCAGGTAAATTGCCATTTTATTTTAGCTTCTTTATTGTTTCGATGTGTTTCCCAAGCTT
>JAKFCO010000129.1:0-17311 GCA_036676605.1 Algoriphagus sp. | reverse complement strand
GGCCATGTGCGGTGGGAGTTTTGCTGCGGCTTGAATCATCCCCGCAACCCGGCTCTTCGCTAAAACAGCCCTCAGGGCTGTTTTTTTACGCTCAGCCCTTCTTTTGGTTCAAGCCAAAAGAACCAAAAAGAAAAAATAATCTGGGGTATCCTGCTACGCTGGAAAAAGAATTGTAATTCATTGACAAGACGATTGCCCTCACATACCTTTTGATGACACGGAGTTTCACAGAGGAAGAAGGAGGGACACGGAGTTTCTGGTTATCCTGCTTCTCCGGAAAAAGGATTAAAAATCATTTTCCGCCATTTTATCACACTTGTGAAACCGGTCGTCACCAATCGGTAGTATGTTGGATTTTAACGGTTGAAACATTCAGGTTTCCAGAATAGTTATTGTGGAACGGCGGGGGGCTGCCGCAGCAGCGAGGGTGCGAAGGCCATGTGCGGTGGGAGTTTTGCTGCGGCTTGAATCATCCCCCCAACCCGGCTCTTCGCTAAAACAGCCCTCAGGGCTGTTTTTTTACGCTCAGCCCTTCTTTTGGTTCAAGCCAAAAGAACGAAAAAGAAAAAATGATCTGGGGTATCCTGCTACGCTGGAAAAAGAATTGTAATTCATTGACAAGACGATTGCCCTCACATACCTTTTGATAACACGGAGTTACACAGAGGAAGAAGGAGGGACACGGAGTTTTTTGACTTCACCAAGGGCTGTGTCCACAGACCCTTTGGTTACACGGAGTTACACAGACCTGGCTGCAGGCAGGGGAGGCACACTTGCCCGTCGCGGCGGGGAGGGTCACGGAGTTTTTTGGAATTGAGATCTCTGAAAATCTGTGTAGTTGATCTGCGGTGACCTGCCTGCCGCAGGCTGGTCAGTAGGAAAATTTTTAATAACTGGATTACTTCGAAATCTTCATTAGCAAATCTTTTGGTTGAATAGAGTAATAGGAATCATTTCATTCTGGAAACCTTGCTTAAAAATTAACTCTTTCTCCGATTACTTGTTAAATTGCTGAAGCTCCCTACCCTCATTTATGCTCTTCAACCAAGACCAATCCCCCGAAAAAATCTGGCAAGCCGTCCTTCACGAACTGAATCTTGGATGGTTTGATAGCAATCATCCTTTTCGCTTTGTCAATCTGGGAACCCTAAGTGAACAGGGACCGGAAGTAAGAACTGTTATTCTCAGAGAGTTTGAGAAAGTGCTGGATTTTTATGTTTTCACTGATTTCCGGTCGGAAAAAGTAAGTGAACTGAGAGCAAACCCATCGGCCACACTTCATTTTTATCATCCTGAAAAGTGGGTGCAAATCCGGGTTAAGGCAAAAGCCGAAATTCATCATCAGGATTTGGTGAGTGATGCTTTCTGGGGCAGAGTAACAGGAGATTCGCAAATGGCATACAATTCAGTTTTGGCTCCGGGAACGGAAATCTCAAATCCAGAGGAAGCGTTCAACTGGTCGGAGGAAATCGATGACCGCTTTTTTTCAGTCCTGAGATTTATTCCCCATTCATTTGAAGTGCTGCAGCTCAATGGATTGAAGCATTTGAAAATCCTTTTCTCCAAAAAAGAAGGAGAATGGATAGGGCAATGGCTGGTGCCTTAAATGGTCCATTTCAGAAGAACCGAACCGTTTAATCTGTATTCACCGGCGTATGTTGCAATAAATAATTGGTCAGCAGCGTGTACAAATGCAGGCTGGTGCCGGCTCCTTCATTGATTCCATGAGAGCGATTTGGATACGGCATCACCTGAAACTGCTTGTTGTATTTTACCAATTCATTGATCAGCATCTCGGCGCTTTGGTAGTGGACATTGTCATCTCCCGTACCATGGACGACCAGGAGATTACCCTGAAGATTTTTGGCGTAAGTGATCGGTGAGCCATTCACGAAATCTTCCATATTTTCCTGCGGAAGGCCCATATATCGCTCCTGATAGATATTGTCGTAAATGAGCTGATTTGAAACTGCCGCCACTGCCATTCCGGTCTGGTAAACCTCCGGAAACTTAAACATCAGATTCAGAGTCATTGATCCGCCTCCACTCCAGCCCCAAACTGCTACCCGGTTTTCGTCCAGATAAGGCAATTTTAACAGCTCTTTGGCAGCCAGTCCCTGATCCTGTGCATTGATCACTCCTATCTTCCGGTAGATGCTTTTTCTCCATTCACTTCCTTTGAGAGTTGGGGTGCCGCGATTGTCCATATCGATCACGAAATAGCCTTTTTGCGCAAGCAAGATATTGTAAAGGCCGATTTGAGTGTCGGTCGCAACCGTACTCCAGGGTTCGCCATAGACATGGAAAATAACCGGGTATTTTTTTGCTTCGTCAAATTCCACCGGGTAAATAATCCGCGCATCCATTGTGACACCTTCCGAGGTAGTCACTTGCGTGAATTTTACTTCAGGAGTTGCCAAAACTGCTAATTTGGATTTATAAGCCTTGTTTTCGACAAGAGATTTGATGGTTTTATGATCAGGCAAAGAAACCAATCGTACGGTCAAAGGCTCGGTAGTGCTTTGGTGCGAGTGAATGGCAAAAGCTCCGTTCGGAGCAAAATCATACGTGTTGATTCCTGAGAAAGCCTCGGGAGTAAGTCTTCTTCGCTTGGCTTTGCCCTTCAGATCGATTGCAAAAAGATAGCGTCGTGTTTCATTTTCGGGAGAAGCAATGAAATACACTTCTGAGTCAGTCACTCCTGCGAAAGAAGCCACGTCGTAGTTTCCGGGGGTCAAAAGTATTTTTTCGCCGGATTCCAGATTGACTTTGTAGATATGTCTCCAGCCGTCGGTTTCCGTCATTCTCAGGAAAGCTTTGCCGTCCTCAACCAGGTTGAGATCATTGTTTCCCCATCCGTTGTAGGAAATATCCGGATAGCCCAGATCAACCCAGGTTTTCTCTGTTTCAACATAAATTTGCTTCAGCAAATCGGTGGATGGCTGATACGTCCAGACAGTCAATTGATTTTGCTTGCGGTTCATCTGCTGAATCAGCAGCAAATCCTCCCGGATCCACTGCATTCCCGGAAGGTAATTTTCCTTTTCTCCACCCGGAATTTTGATCCAGCGAAGTTCGGCAGTTGCGGGATTGACCAGTCCGATTTTGGCAGCGGAAGGTTCCTGGCCAACCTTTGGATATTGGAGAGGTATAGGTTTGGAATAAACCGAATCGGTATTATTGATCATGTAAAACGTCCCGGTTTGCGAAGCGTCCAACTGCCAAAACGCGATGTATCTGGCATCCGGACTCCAGGAGAAGCCATCTCTTTTTCCAAATTCTTCCTCATAGACCCAGTCAAAAGTGCCATTGATGATTTTGCCGTTTCCGTCGGAAGTGAGTTGGGTGATTTTTCCGGTCTGGAAGTCCTCTTTGTACAAGTTGAATCCCTGAACGTACGCCATAAACTGATTGTCTGAAGAGAACTTGGCAAACATGAGGGATGAAGCCGGAAAATCAGCTCCTAGCTGCTTGAGGTTTTTGGTTTGCAGATCGTAAACCCAGTAATCACCTTTGGTATTGGATCTCCAAACCCGGCTGGAATTGGTGAAAATCAAGACTTTGCTTCCGTCATCCGAGAGCATAAAAGATTCAACCGGGATGGTTTGACCATTTGGGGAAAGGGCTTCTGCGGGAATAAAGACCGATTTTTCCAGGGTTTTGCTATCCCATCTTGCCAGTTCCGGGGCTCCGGATTTTGTTCTTTCCACCGTGACATAAGCGGACCCTGATTCGATCCATTGAATCGGTTGAAGTCTCTCCTGTGAAAACTCAGGGGAAGCGTAAATTCTCTCCAGCGTTAAAAAGCGGGGATCCTGATCAGTTTGAGCATAAAGCTGGGTCGAGCTCAGGAAAAGAAGGAGGATCCCTATCGAGGCATATATGTTTTTCATGCGAATTGAATTCACTGGTTTTCAATCCTAAACTAGCATGATTCTGTGAATTGGATTCAATTATTTTCTCTACCAGACTTTAGAAAAGTTCCTCAAATAATCCGGATTCAAAATATGAGTTCCCATCTCCAGATATCTCAAATCTAATATCTTAAAATCTTACCTCTAAACATTCCACCAATACGTGAATTTCAGCACAAGTGACCTGTTTTTGGTATTGAAGGGAGCCGGAAGATAATTGTCTGTGTAGACGAGGAAAATATCAGAGGCTGGTTTGAACCTCCACTGGAAACGGGTATTCAGGTTGATATTGTTAATCTGCTCATTGTACTGCACGAAGGCTGTGAAGAACAGCGTATTCGTCATCGTCACGTCCACTCGTGGTCCGACCAGCCAATAAGTTGTAGTATTCCAGGGTTCCGGCAGCATGATTTGATTGTAATTGGCAGTCATCGTGATGCCCACATATGGCTGAAAACGATAGCCTAATTCTCCGCTCACGAAGTATCGCTCTCCATCCGCATAGTATCCGCCCATTCGGGTAGAAAAAGCATAGGTAAACACACTCTGAGGCTTGGAGAAATACTCAGTACCCCAGGAAAACCAGTTATGTTCCGACCCTACAGGCAAAGTTTCGCTTCCGGAATTGGTCGGGTCAAATGGCCGCAGGAGTTTAATGTAATCGTATCCGCTCCAGAGCATCAGCGAACTCTGACTTCTCCACTTTATCGCATAAGCCAGATACGTGGTATTGTCAGTTTTCTCCCCTTGTTTGTTGAAGAAGAAAGTTGTTCCCCCTGTAGGTCCATGGCTCAGGATTTTCTCACTTTTTGGGAAAAAGAGATAGCCTGCAGTCGGGCTGATTTTGTAATATCCTCGTCTTGGAACGTACCCAACTTCAGCAGTGTAACTCTCGGAAACATACTCATGCTGCCAGTTCCAGGTAAGGTTTCCGGTAGCATATTTCAGGTTTGCCGCATGGACAAATCCATTTCCGACATTGTCCGGACCAAAGCTTTGGAGGACCATCGCCTTTCCGGTCCAATGGTTATTGGATGAAGCCAGGTTATATTCTAAACCCAGGTTTCGGTTGAATTGGGAGTAGACAGGTTTGTCTGATTCCGGATCAGGATTGTAATTGAGCGAAAGTTTGTTGACGAAGATCGCACCGATATTGGAGCGGGCACCGACTTGCCGTTGAAGAGCCACGACGGTGAAATTCTGGGAAGGAAGACCGCTTTCCGAAACTTCCCCGGTTTGCATATTCATCGCTCCGATTCTCCAGTCTTTGTTGATTTTTCCGCTGAGTCTTGCCCCAAATTGAATCGGTGCATTCAGGCCTATTCTTCGGGAGAAAAATGGTCTGATCGTGGCATATCCAAAGCTTGCAAAGAGATCTCCATTTTCCAGGAAGAATTGTCTTCGCTCTGGAAAAAACAGCTCGAAGCGATCCAGATTGGTCACTTGCCTGTCAACTTCCACTTGCGAAAAGTCCGGGTTTACCGTCAAGTCCAGGTTCAGGGACGAAGTCAGGGAAATTTTGGCATCAAGCCCCACTTCCTTCCTGTACTCGGTATCTCCGCCACCCTCGATATCCCGGCTTACTCCTCCGAGCGCGTAAGGAATTATGGAAACATTTGCTCCGGCTTCAGGCGGAGGACTGTCCCAAACCAAAGTGCCGGTATATGCTAATGAGGCCGAAGGGAATTGGCGAGGAACTGGCGCCCAGCCTGATTTTTCCGTGGTTTTCAGGTCCAGACGGGAGAAATTGATCCCCCATTCGGTGATTCCTTTTTTATAGCGGATAGATTTGAAAGGTATGGAAGCCTCAAAAATCCATTTGTCTTCGTAGTTGGTGACTTTGGAAACCCACTTATTATCCCAACTCAGATCTATGCTTCCGCCATTGTACATGATGCCGTCCCATTGGGCTCCGGCTGCATTTGCACCGAAGGAAAATCCGTTGGTCTGATCGTCAAAGGGATCCATGAAGAGGAGGAAGTTATCATTCTTGGAAAAGCTGAAATCCCTTCTGAGGGATTCTACCATGTAGGGACCTTCCATCCCGTGATAATTGACCACTATGAGGTAAAGATGTTCTTCATCGTAACTCATGCGCACGTCAGTTCTCACCTTGGCAAAACTCGTATCCATGGGAGTAATCATGAAAAAATCAGTGGCCACGGCGGCATCTGCCCATGCTTTCTCATCCATCACCCCATCTATCAAAATCTCCGAAGAAGCTTTGGTGATGGGAAGCCGATAGGAATCATTTATTTTTTGGGCAGAAAGGGATGCTGCTAAACTCAGGTTTAACAGCAATAGTAATAAGTACTTACTCATATATGTTGGGTGATAATCTTCAAAACGAGTGCTTTCCGGCCAGTAGACTTTTGTTTCAAAGGAGGTGTGTTTTTAAATAGATTCTACGGAAGTTCTGGTAAGTTCCGGCCTTTACTACTGTTTGATCCGGTAGGTGAATGTCATATTGATCTGTCTTCTCAAAAATTGAGAATCTCCTTCGGTAAAGAAGTTTTCTCCTTCGATGATGTAGCGGTTTCTTCGTGTATTCAAGATGTCCGTCACATTGAAAATAAGCGTGCCGCGATCTTGAAGGATTCTTTTGCTGGCAGAGAAATCAGCGAAGAAAATCCCTTTTCTCACGCCCTGAGCTGTTTTCTGTCGGGCTTCGTAGTTTCCTCTGAGTTGCATATCCCAGCCGTTTTCCAGGGTGAACCTGGAAGTGTGTCTCAAGAGCCAGGAGGTGGTTTTGGCCTGAAAATTTGCTTCAATATTACTTCCGTCGATATTGGCATGGAAGAAATTCAGGTTCAAATCCAGTTTCCACCAGTTGGTTGGACGATAATCTGCGCTGAATTCCAGTCCGACGGATTGCTCTCCTGTAAGGTTGAATGGCAAAGTTACTGATTTTCCTTCTTCATTTACAGTTCGGATTCGCTCGATTTTATCAGTGGTATTTCGGAAGTAAGCCGTGGAAAAGAGCGTGCCTTTTTCAAAGTATTTGATGTGGCCGAGTTCGAATGCATCGGTGAATTCAGGATTCAAATCGGGATTTCCGCTGAAGAAATTTCGCTGATCGGAGAACGTGACATAAGGACTCAAGTCATTGTAAACCGGTCTTCTTACCCGACGACTATAGCTGAGTTGGAATGCGTTCTCCTCAGTGATATTGTAAGTCAGATGAGCACTCGGAAAGAGATTGGTGTATTTTCTTGGGTTTTGTTCACTGGTCTCCACGAGCGTGGTTTTCACATCTGTATGCTCAGCCCGCAAGCCTCCCTGATAGCTCCATTTCCCCGTTTTATTGCCTACTATACCGTAAGTTGCAAGGATATTTTCATCATAGAGGAAGATATTGTCCAGTCCCGGAAGCGGGTTGAATTGACCATTTTCATCTTTTTGCTGAACGATGAAGTCGTTTTCCATATCCCGGAAACTTGTTCTGAAACCAGTTTCAAATTTTCCTTCTTTGGCAAATGGCTTGGTGTAATCCAGTTGAAGCAGGTATTGGTTTTCATATTCGTCGTTGAGTGAAGACTGAACCAGCGATCGGGAAGGGATTTCTTGTCCCTGAGGAGAATAGGAGCTTTCGGTGAATAGCTGATCGGAATTTTCCCAATAATTCAGATAGGTGAAAGCAGCTGTCAGCTCATGTCCTTTCTGCTCAAAGCTTCTCTTGTAATTCAGGATCACCTCGGAATTAGGCTCCTCCTCCGTTTCATCCTGCCGGCGGAGAGAATAGCCTTGGAAATTGTTTAAATTGTTCAGGTAATCCTCGTATCGGATGTCCATGATTCGATGAGCGTCGCTTCGCCTCCAAAGATAAGATAGTGTCAGGATGCTTTTTTCATTGAAGTAATAATCCAATCCTCCCCGGATATTATTGTTGAAACTTTTTACAATAATGTCATTGGTTTGACTGAGAATGGAGGTGCCATTATCCCCGTAAACTTCCTGATACAACTTGCCCTCACCCGGAGCGTGTCTTCGCGTTAAACCGTAATTAATGAACCAGTTTATCTTTTTGTGGCGGTAGTTCAGGTTCGTGGTGAAACCGAGATTGAGTGGAGAACCTCCAATCATTTCGAATGAACCGTTAAATCCCTGTTTATTGTCTTTTTTGAGAATGATGTTGATCACTCCGGCCATTCCCTCCGCTTCGTATCGGGCAGATGGGTTGGTGATAACTTCCACTCGCTCGACCATATTGGCCTGAAGCTGGCGCAAACCGCTGCTTCCTTTGAAACTGACCAATCCGGAAGGTTTGCCGTCGATTAGTATTCGCACATTAGCAGAGCCGCGAAGTCGTACATTTCCCTCCGGATCTACGGAAACGGAAGGTAAATTCATCAGGATATCGGAGGCGGTTCCACCGGCATTGGCAAGATCTTTTCCTACGTTGAAAATCCGCTTATCCAGGGAAAGCTCCATGATGGTTTTTTCCCCCTGAACAACCACTTCATTCAAATCCGCAGCTGTAGCAGATAGTTCGGTTTCTCCCAGATCGTGGGTGGATTTTTCTCTGGAAAGGGTGAAAAAATCTGACTTTACAGCCTCAAATCCCATGAATTCGATCAAAGCATAGAATCGACCAAAAGGAACATCGACAGTGTATTTGCCTTCTTCATCCGAAATGCCGCCTCCGACAAGGCTGTCTTTTTCGGTATAAATTCCGATGCTGGCGAATGGGAGTGCTTCTTTGCTGGTATGATCAAGGAGGGTTCCTTTGACTTTTCCTTTGGATTGATTTTGCTGCGAAACAGCCAGGAAGGGCAAAAAGAAGATAAAACCAAATAGTAATATCGTAGAGAAAGGCTTCATAGGTATAGGTTTGGGTTCCGCAATTTGACCTTTTATCAGAAGGATAGTTTAATCAAAATGCCGGGTTTAAATTTAATCATATGAAAAATCGGGTTTGATAGTTTTTTATAGATGGCTGAGGAATTGTTCAAATCAGAAGAAAAAGAACCCAAAGGAGAAAAAAGTAACTTTTTAATTCTCCGGAATTCATGCGGATTTTCTAACCAATTGAAAGCTGGTTTATTTTATCTGACTAGTCACAATTTTGTACCTAAGATCTTTTTATAAAAAATGTCTGAATTAGCGGGGCAGCATTCGGTGAGTTGAAATGTTTCGGTGGAGGGAATGCCATTGGGAATTTACGGTTATTCATGCTCAGATCGTCCTTTCTATCCTGACGGATGAGGCTTACAAAGAGAAATATGGGATTCCTAATCCGGACATTACCGCTGATTGTCAAACTGAAAGAAGCCGGGGTTGAGTTGTGTGTATGTGTCCAAAATATCGGCTTTTGTGATTTCAAACCAGAGCAGATCTCTCCGGATGTAAAAATTGCACTTTCCGCTAAAACTGCCCTGATCACGCTGGATCAGATGGGGTTTAGTTTTCTGGAAATGAGCGGGGATTAATGAAAAATCCCGGCCTTTCGGTCGGGATTCATTTTATATTTCTGATTCCGGATTCGATCTGAATTTTGCTTCAGTAATTAAAGAGCGATGGCAGCAAGCTCGATTTCCCGTGCCGCGGCAGCATCACCCATGTCTTTTGATTTGAAACCAAATTGGGTTAATACTTCTTTTGCTTCTTTTTTTGCAGAATCCTCATTACCGCAGATATTCATTACTGCCGTTTTTGATTTAGGAGGATTGACCATCAACTTGCTGTTGACACAGTTGAATGCTTTTACGAAAAAAGCCTCTGGCACTAATTCCTGAAGTTTTTCCATCAGGGATTCATCCGGTCCGGTGAAATATGTCTGAACTCCGTCTTTTCCCACAGCTTCAGCAATTGGGTTGGTTACGTCCAAAACTGTTTTTCCGCTGATTCCTACTTTCACCTGCTCCACTATTTTCGCAGCAGCTGTACCTTTCACTGCAAGTACTATCAAATCGCCAAAACTTGCCGCCCTTTCGAAGCTTGCCACTTTTCCATTTGGCCCGGACTGCCAGTCGGAGAGTTTGTTTGGATTTCCAGTACCCAGCATTACTTCATAGCCATGCTTTTCAAATCCTTCCGCCAGTGTTCTGCCTACAACTCCCGATCCCAATACCCCTACTTTTTTCATGTGTTTATAATTTGTTTTTTAAGGCCACATGGAATCTCGCATGGTGAATAATCATCCCTCTGTGTGACAATTGAGTCATGCTCGATTTCATATGATTTCAATTCTTTCAATAAAAACAATCCTCTTCCCATCATTTGGAAAGAGCCCAAAGGTACCGATTTTCAAAGGATTAAAAGTAAGGGTTCTTTAGGTGAATGCTTTTCAAGATCGACGGTTTTTGATTTCATCCCTTCCAAGCATCCTGAGGGTGTTTCCATTTTTTTGACACCTGACTTTTCTTTTTTTAAGGGAGAAAATCGAAGTTTACAACATGACAGTATGTGTCAATTATTTAATCAAAATCAAAATGAGGACACGAAAAGGATTTTGTGAAACTTTCCAACTTATGTATCCGGATAACTTTATGATGGATAGAAGCCTATCGGTTTGAATGATGCAGAAATGTGACTCCCTCCGCCGCGGCGGAGGGTTAGGGAGATTTTTTCCTTCAAATCCATTAATTCTGTTACGTGCAATCAAGCGAATACACTCAATTGCCAATGGTGCCCTGAACATCGAATCAAGTGAATGAAAAAACAAGTTGTCATAAACTCATTATTGGGATAGCTTATCAAAAAAACTCCCTTTTCGCAGCTAAGCAAAAGGGGAGTTTTGATTTTCATGCGTGGAGTTTAGAAAGCTCTTTCTTCCAGATGCTCGCCAAGTTTGAGGCGATCGACACCGTTTTTCATCCAGCCAGGAGCGGAAGCGCCTTTCAGGTGATGGTTGAAAAATTCCATCATTCGCACGCTGTAGTCTTTTCGGTTTTCCAGCTTGCCCAGACCGTGGTTTTCTCCTTTGTACTGAACCAGGATCACCGGCTTTTTCAATCTTCTCAAGGCATTGTAATACTCAATTCCCTGCGTAAAATCTACCGCGCCGTCTTTGTCATTGTGAAGCAACAGAAGCGGAGTTTGCACATTTTTCACATGGTAAACAGGGCTGTTTCGCTCGTAAGCTTCCCAGTTGTCCCATGGTCCGCCTTTGAATCTACCCTGTGAAGCTTCGAAAATCGACATGTTTCCGCTTCCGGTATTCCAGTAAATCAGGTCGTACATCGAGATCATATTCGTAAGCGGCGCACCGGCAGCAGCTGCTTTGAACATGTTGGTTTGGGTGATTAGGAAGGAAGTCTGGTAACCTCCCCAAGAGTGACCGTGGATACCGATATTTTTCTCGTCGATCACGCCGGTTGCGATTGCAGCTTTCACGCCGGGGATTACACACCAAACTGCCGACATTCCCGGGTCATCCATTGTGTAAACGATATCCGGTATGAATACTGCGAAACCATTGCTGGTGTACACGCCCGGATTCCAGCCTGTTCCGCTAAAGCCCGGATTGCTCCAGCTATGACGGGTCTGCGAAAGCTTCTCGTAATAGTAAACGACTGTTGGATATTTCTGGCCTTCCACATATCCCGCCGGCAAAAACAAGGCTCCCTGAAGCGTATCTCCTTTTTCTGAAATGTAATCGATCAAACGTGTGCCCGCTGACCAGCTGTATTTTGCTGCATCGGGTGCGCTTTCAGTTACCTTCTTCGGTACTGCCAAAGCAGCATTGGTCAGGTACATTTGAGAAGGCTCGGTGAAAGTCTCTTTGCTAAAGAAATAGACCGGAGCTTTTTTAGCTTTCTGCAGGGATGTGATGTTTGCATCTTCCCAAACGAGGGTTTTTGCACCAGCTGCCAGGCCTGTTTTCGCAGGACTTAAAAGCGCAATTCCGCTTTTCTTGTTCCATTCGCCATATGTTCTGAAGTATTGCGCCTGCTTGAGGTCGATTCCTTTTTCCTCAGGATCGAGCATGAATCTGTATTGGTAGCGGATTTTTTCAGTTCGGCCATTTTGAGTCAGGTTGATTGGTTTTTCTTTGACTCCCAAGGGAACCTGCCAGATGTCCCAGCCATCGCGAAGTAGCACATATTTGCTGTCACTGCTCCATCCGATGGGGTTTTGAAGCGGCTTTTCCACGTTGTGGTCATCTTCCACATTGACAAAAGTTACCGGGAGACTTGTGGTCAGATTTGCAGATGTGCCGGTAGTAATATCATAGACGAAGAAATTACCATCCTTTCCGTAAAGCAATTTGGTGCCATCCGGTGAGGATCTTGGAACTGAAGCAAAAGAAGGCAAATAGAAATTGGTGAAAAGAGGCTTTTTCTCGCCTGTTTTCAGGTTTATCAGAAAGTAATCGCGATAGCTCTGACCGTTCAGGTTGCCGTCAAGTTCGTAGGTTTGCTGATCCGAACCCAGGGCATAAAGCTCTTTTGGAAGGATGCTCAGGTCCCGCATGGTGCTGTCCTGAAGCGGCATATGCTTGGCGGAAGCCAAATCATACATTGCCCAGAAGCTGAAGTTTTTGTCCATGTTTTCCAGCACCTGCTGTCTGGACTGCAGGCGAGAGTCCTGCCAATGCCAGATAGTCATATCTGGCTTGGCGGCATCGTTTTCTTTTCCGTTGGTTTTTTCTTTTCCGGAATCAAGCTTCGCAATGGCTTTCTGAAGATCTGAAATCGATTTGATCGTGGTGTCTGCCATGATTTTGGCGATTTTCAGCGACTCGACAGTTGCAAGGGAATCCTTGTTTTCAGACTTCTTTTGATCTTCTTTTTTCGCCAGTTCCAACCGATGGATGCCATAGAAAAGTCGGGTTAAATCTTCTGACCACATCGGTCTGCGATTCGGGCTGATGGTGTATTCTTTGGAGAAACCGATAGAATCCTTAGCTGGATCATAAAGCGTGACCGCAGGATTTGCCAGGTTTTTCACGCCGATAACTTTACCCAGTTCCTGCTTGTATTTTTTGTCTTTCACCATTTTGAGCGAAGCAAATGCATCACCTTTTTCGGTCCAGACGATTGACTTGTAGCTCGCCTCGTCACTGTCCAGAATCTGTATGCTGTTATTTGCAAGATTCATCAGATAGACACCATTGCCGGATTGATTGGCAGCATCGACCGTATAAGCGAGGTATGTGCCGGCTTTGTTGAAAGCGAATTCCAATACATTGCCGAGGTTCTGCTTCTTCTCAGAATTGAGATGATATATCAACAGATCGGAACCTTTGGCATCTCCGTTTGATCCTTCCTTGGAAAGATTTAAGGCAAGATGAGTTGATGCGTCTCCATTGAAGGTAAAGCTGCCTACGTTTTCGAAGGTTTTCTTCGTGTCAGTTCCGAGTTTCATCAAGGTGAGTTTCTCCTTGAGAGGTTTGCCTTTGGCTTTCTCATTGGCCTTTTTCTCGGCGAATTTTGGGTATTCTTTGAAAGCAAACCATTGGCTGTTTTCACTGAATTCCATGGAAGCGAAATTGGTGGAGCCGATTGAGAAAGTCTTTTTGGAGGCTTCATCATTGGCTTTTTGGAGGATTATTTCACCGTCACCCTCGAGGGCAACAATGGCATAAGCGATCCATTGGCCATCCGGAGAAACCTTAAAGCTTCCATTTGGCATGAATTTCCATGACGAGATATCTTTCCAATCGATGGGTTTGGTCTCCTGAGCGAGGGCAAAAGTGGCGGTCAGGCAAATCAACCAGACCAAGAGAACGAGTTTTTTCATATGATTATAATTTGATTTTAAAGGCCATATGGAATCTCGCATGGCTGATAATCATTCTTCCCTGTGACGTCTGCGTCATGCTTGATTTCATGGGATGTGAACTACGTAATTCAATTTTAAAATGGTCTGTGACACAGACCCGGCAAAGTTTTCAAAGTGGAAAATAGGGAATTTTTGTATAGGAGAAATTGAAAAATTGGGGGAGTGGTGAATAATTGATGCAATAGTGTTGCTTTTCAGATTTATTTCTTTTTCTTACCTAAGTTTTAAATCAATTTTTATGAAAACGATCAAAACCTACTATCTGCTTTTTTTGGTAATTGCGCTACTTGGCTGCCGGGAAAAATACAATCTTAAGATTGGGACTTTTCCGGAAGACCAACCTATCAACTTGATTGAGCTGAATTCACCATTTGATGAAATGAATTCGGATTTTATAACTCCGTATTTATCAGCAAGTGTGACTTTGATTTTTTCTTCGAATGCGAATACAAAGGGGGATAATTTTGATCTTGACGCAAGAAGACTCAGTTTCATTCAAAGTAAAGAAACCGGGGTGTTTACTTTTTCTGTCAGTCAAATCTCAGGGCAAAGTGAGAATATAAGAAATCAGATTTTTGAAATAAATTCTGATTGCGAGGAAAGGGGCCCTTATTCCTTTGGTACTTCTTCCGGGATTATTTACAAGCTATTTTCCAGAGATTGTGATGGCATATCCCATATTTTCTACAACGAGTTTGAAAAAACAGCACCTTTTGATTATCGCTCTGAAACCTTCCAAGTGACCCTTTCGAATGAACATGCGAGCGAAATGTACCCCAGCTTTTACGGGGAAAATTATTTGAAAGGAGAAAGTGTTCCGGATCAGGGAACTCCCCAAAAAATGCTGTTTAGCTCAAACCAAGATGGAGCCTTCGATATCTTTGAAACGGATATTCCATCCGGGGAAAGTCCCATACAGTTTCTTGGCGACACCAATCCGAAAACGGTGCGAAAACTGAATTTGAACACTACTTCCAATGACCACATGCCTTTTGTCTATGGAGATTTACTTGTATTCTCTTCCGACCGACCCGGTGGATTTGGAGGCTATGACCTGTACTATTCTCAGAAATCAGCTAATGGTTGGACCGATCCGGTCAACTTTGGGCCCAAAGTCAACTCGGAATTTGACGAATACCGCCCAGTCGTATCCGACCATCCGGACTTTGCCAATCGCCTGATGATCTTCTCCTCCAACCGCCCCGGAGGTCTGGGAGGTTTTGACTTGTATTTTGTGGGGGTTCCGAAGTTTTGATAAAAAAGAAACCTGACAGGTCTTTCGATATTCAAGCTAGTCCTACCGGACAAGCCTTCTGATTTCAGCCTACTGCGACTGAAAACTGCCTACTGAACACTGCTACTGCCTACTGTAAACAATCTTTCCCCCTACTACAGTCATCTCAACTTTGGCATTCAGAATATCATTTTCCGGTACTTCCATGATGTTTTTGTCGTAAACGGTGAAATCAGCTGCTTTCCCAACTTCAATAGTACCCTTGAAACCTTCTTCGAACTCAGCATAAGCTCCGTCCAGGGTGTAAGATTTCAGTGCTTGCTCTCGGGTCATCTTTTGATCGGCTTCATAGCCTCCCTCGGGTGTGTTTTGGAGGGTCTTTCTGGAAACTGACGCGAAGAATGAAGGGATCGGATCCACAGGTTCCACCGGAGCATCAGTTCCGTTGGTCACCACTGCGCCTGACTGTATCAACTTTTGCCAAACATAAGCACCATCAATGATGCGTTTTTCACCCAATCTGTCGATTGCCCAGGGTCTGTCCGAACTCAGGTGAATTGCCTGCATGGCAGCGATTACACCCAACTTTCCGAATCTCGGTATATCATCCGGATGCAAATGCTGTGCGTGCTCGATGCGGAAGCGGTGGTCTTTTGCCTCCGGGTGTTTTGCCAGAGCAGCCTCAAATCTGTCCAGAATTTCCTGATTGGCACGATCTCCGATCGCATGTGCGCAAACCTGGAACCCAAGAGGAATCGCTTTTTCAGAAACTTCCGTTACGACAGACATTGGCAACGTCTCATGTCCTCTATGGCCGGGCTTGTCGCTGTAATCTTCCAACAACCAGGCACCCCAAGATCCCAAAGCGCCATCACAGTTCAACTTGATGGAGCGAACGGTAACCATATGATCAGGATCGATCATCGGGCCTTTTTTGTACCAGGCTTCCAAAAGCTCCGGCTGTCGACCGGAAAGCATGAGGTATAGTCGGGCCGTAAGTTTGCCCTCTTTTTTAAATTTCTCCAATAAATCAATTACATCCTGTCCGCTTCCTGCGTCATGGAAAGAAGTGATACCTTTTTCAGCAAGTTCTTTTAGCGCCAAAGTCAAGGCTTCTTCTGCATGTTCCGGGGTTTCCTCCGGAATCAATTTGCTCACTAATACCGAAGCCCGCTCCACCAGGATTCCGGTAGGATTACCCATTTCGTCGCGAAGGACTTCTCCACCTTCCACTTCCTGCGTTGGTTTTTCGCTGCGCAAAGAAGTGATGCCTGCGAGGTCCATTGCCTTTTCATTGACAAATGAGGCGTGACCGGAAGCATGCGCCAGATAAACCGGGTTGTTTGGGGTGACGGCGCTCAGCTCATCATGAGTTTGAAAACCTTTGACGGTTTTCTCAGGCATCTGAATCCACTTGTCCTGATGCCAGCCGCGTCCGGTGATCCAATCACCCGGTTTTGCTTTTGCTGCAGCCTCTGCGACTTTTTGGATCAGTTCGGCGTAGGTTTTGACGTACATCAGGTCGATTTCCAGCTTGTTGTAGCCGATTCCCATCAGGTGAGCATGGGATTCAATCAGCCCGGGAGTCATGGTTTTACCTTGCAAGTCGATGACTTCAGTGGCTTCTCCCACGAACTTTTGGATCTCTTCGGTAGTCCCCACGGCAAGGATCAATCCGTCCTTTACTGCAACGGCTTCCACTTTTGGATTTTGATCATCTACCGTGTAAATGATCCCATTGGTAAATACTTTATCGGCGGGATTTTCTGGATCGGACGAGCAGGAAAACAGGAAAAGCCCCAGGATTCCGAGTAAATAGCTATGTTTCATTGATTTAGATTTCAGGCGGAAAGCTAGCGCATTTGCCTCAGATGGTCAAAACCAGTCCTGTAATCAGAGCATCCAGATTTTACGGGAAATACTCGGCTTGCCGTCGATTTCGAACTGAAGAATATAAAGTCCCGGTGCTAAAAATCCCGCTTGTATTTCGATTTCCCGATTGGCAGGGATTTCAATATTTTCCTTCATGACCTGCCCCATTGCATTGATCAGCCGGACAGTTGAAGAATGGCTGGACACCACTTTGATTGGGCCGGAACTTGGATTTGGGTAGATTTTCACCTGGATCTCGCCCTCGTCGGGAGTTTCTTCAAAAACTGACTTGAGGTAAATTACGCCGCCGCCGCGGGTTCCCAGAATCAAATCAACAGGTTCGTCAAAATTAGGATTGACTGTTTCGAGCCAGGTATTTCTGCCAAAGCGTGTTGGAAAATCCCGTTGATCGGTCTGGATGAAAACGTCTTTTCTCAACTCTGATTCCATGAAGTTTTCGATCCACATCAGTTTTCCCCGCTGATCAATCGCATACAAATCAGGCTTTGCATAGTTGACGACGGTGATCGCCAGATTTCGATTGGCAGGATTGTCCTGAAAACCC
>JAKFCO010000128.1:0-2023 GCA_036676605.1 Algoriphagus sp. | reverse complement strand
CCAGGAATAATTCCGATGCCCATTTTTACAAAATCTGCAGCAACCCTAGTCAGGGCGCTACCGTTCAAAGAACTCACATCAGCCGCCATGGACCCTGCTGAGCTTAGATTCCCCTCCTGTATAAGAACAAAAGGGGACAGATTTATTTACTCACCAAACCAACCAAGCAATAAATAAATCCACCCCCTTTTCTTTATTACCTTCTACCCAAACTAACTACTAGAAGAGGATTGTTTTATCCACCCCTCTCTAAGCCCAACTACAATATTCATAACATTGCCTCGAAAAGCGTGCGTTGTCCTCACTTATCTATTTTCAGGAAATTTTGCCGAGGGCAAAACAACTATAGCAATCAAAAAACTAGCAAGAGCTCCGCATCCAAAGATACCGAGCAGATCAATAAAAAATAGAAAATCATACTTGCTCGACATCAACCGCATAAACAACCAAGACCATACAAAAGCAAAAAAACCACCTAGGCCTCCAACAACACAAAAATCCCTAGCACGCCTTACAAATCCCCCATACACAACAATATATGCCAATACCAACGATGGAATAAAGTAGAGAACCACAGCGATGATCGGCATCACAACTGGCAACCATATCAACTCTACAATACGAACCTCTCCCAGCAACTCTGGGTTCCGGAATAGCCGATACAATGTAACCATCAAAGCCCCAAACGCCTCAATCCCCCCCCCAAAAAGAGGCACCAACAAACAAACTTTTAACACACCTGCTCTCTTGCTCTTAGGGGCACTCATGGCGAACATCCTTGGGCAGCAGAATACCCTAACAATTTACAACCGAACTCAACCCTTGATTTGTAATCCAGTATATCCACACCACCCTTCACTCCCTGCTGCTCACTTGTAAAAGGGACGACACCCACCCCCCAATCAGTATCAGTTGCGATATTAGAAAGTATTTGAAAGAGCTCATGCCCCTCAAGATACTTCTCATGAACAGGTTGTAAAAGACCTTGCTCATTCTTCAGCTGTCCAATATCCCAAACCACAGCGTCGGTATATTTACCATCGAATAGTGCTTTGAAATTATCAAATCCACCTAAAATCAGCGTATTCCCAGCCTCATTTCTCCACCCATATATATTCGTCATCGTACCCAGCCCAGCTGCAAACGTGATGAATGAGCCATGTCCATCAGCACCGAGCCCTGTCAACGGAGCACGAGAAACAAACTCAGCACCTTCAAACCACTTAGCACCAATACCCAAATTGCTCTCATACAGATTACTAGCTCCAAAAAAATCGGCACGTTCATCAATCGTCCCTAAATATGTGGTAAATCGATCCTTTGCACCCTCGCTATCATAAAGATAACCGAACGTAGAACTGGATGATCGCGCAACATCCGACTTCATAACGTTCCAAGCATCTTTAATCGCAACATATTTTATAGCCGAGTTGACAGCTGATTTGCACGCTTCGCTAGTAGGTGCGAGATCACAGGTACTTTTCATTTCCGCGTCCAACTGCTCACTCAGCTTCTCGCCTTGTAATTTGGCGTTATCCTTCTCTTCTTGAGTAGAACAGGTTTTACCGGTTACACAATCGTTCACCTGATCAAACGTAGGGTGTTCCAGATAATTGAATTTCGTACTATTCAAAGCGATCTGAGCACCTTTCTCCAAATCCCCATCTACCGCAGCCGCTGCAACCAGCCCCGTCAGTTGAGAAAGCATCAACTGTAAATCCTTGTTTCCATCGGCAAGGGACACCATCTGATTCATCAGCGCTTCGTTTAACCCCGCAGCCGCAGCGCCTGTCGCGAAATCACCGCCCGTCACCTGCGACAACAAGCCTCCCATCAAAGCGTGAGCAACGACTTTCTCGATACTGCCTTCGGGGAATTTGATTGTGTCACCAATCCAGTCAAACCCGGTAGCCATGGCCACATTGCCCACCTCCCCCACCAGTGCCGCACCGAGGTTGTCGCCAAAACTGCCGCCACCAATGGCGGTTGAGATGCTGCTGGAAATCACCGCACGGCCAGCTAC
>JAKFCO010000127.1:0-13447 GCA_036676605.1 Algoriphagus sp. | reverse complement strand
AGAAGCCTATCGGTTTTAATGATGCGGAAATGTGACTCCCTCCGCCGCGGCGGAGGGTTAGGGGGATTTTTTCATTCAAATCCCAACTTAATTCTGTTACGTGCAATCAAGCGAATACACATATTTTTTTCCCTGTGTCTTAACAAACATACACGCATCTAAAACTAATCAATCGACTTGTAGCTGGAAATAGATGGCTTATCAGGAAAAGTTGAATCTTTTTTAAACTTCAATCCCTTATCGCAGTTTTTTTCCTTTGTCACTTTTTGAAGGCAAAAAGTAACCAAAAACCTTAATGCCAGGTTATTTACTCCAAATAGGTGGAGCTTAGTAATAAAAGAAACATCCTTTTCTATTTGATTTTAAACCTTGATCAACCCTAAAAATGGGTGGATTTCCCTCGTTTCACTACGGGAACTAACCCATTTTCTTAACGGTTTGATCTACTGTTTAAAACCGTAAATTCCCAATGGCATTACCTAACCCGAAACATTTCAACTCACCGAATGCAGCCCCGCTAATTCCGACATTTTTTATAAAATGATCTTATGTGCAATATTGAATAGTCAGACTTTTTTTATAGACCAACTTGATTTTCGCAGGATAATCAGGAAATTGAAACAAACACCACTATCATGACTCACCTAATCGGGTTTATATTCCTGGCATTCTGCCTTTTTACATCGCCTGATTTCAAGGGTGATCCCCCTAAAATCAATCAGGATCGGCTTCAATCAAGTTTAATGAAGCTCTCCACCTTTGGAAAAAATGCCGCCGGGGGATCAGATCGTGTAGCTTTTAGTCAGCATGATATTGACGCGCGAGTTTATGTGAAGGAACTGATGAGAAATGCAGGACTGGAAGTTTCGGTTGATTTTGCGGGAAATATTATTGGAAAACGAGCCGGTAAAACTCCGGGATTGAAGCCAATCGCTTTTGGTTCGCATATCGATGAGGTTCCAAACGGAGGAGATTATGATGGCCCTGTCGGAACAATGGGTGCAATCGAAGTGATCCAAACCCTTCATGAAAACGGAATTGTAACAGATCATCCGCTGGAAGTAATCATTTTCACCAATGAAGAAGGCGGAGTCATAGGCAGTCGGGCTTTGGCCGGACAACTTTCCGGGGAGGCTTTGAAAACAGTAAGTTCAAGCGGACTTACCCAGTCAGAAGGAATCAAAGCTTTGGGTGGTGATCCCGCCAGAATTGGTGAAGTAAAACGCAATCCAGGTGATCTTGCAGCATTTCTGGAACTTCATATCGAGCAAGGTGCAAACCTTGATCGCGAAAACCTTGATATCGGAGTGGTGGAAGGAATCGTCGCAATCGAATGGTGGGAATTTACTTACAAAGGTTTTGCCAATCATGCCGGAACTACCCCGATGAATATGAGAAAAGATCCTATGCTGCCGGCTGCCCGGTTAGTTTTAGCGATCAACGAAATCGTCACATCTCATGAAGGTGCTCAAGTGGGAACTGTAGGGAAAATCCAGGCATTCCCGGGTGCTGGAAATGTGATTCCGGGAGAAGTAAAATTGAACCTGGAGCTTCGGGATCTTTCTGCTGAAAAAATCTGGAAGATTTATGGTGAGATAGAAGCTAAGGCCAAAAAATTGGCGGAAGAAAGCAATACAGAAGTAAGCATCATTCACAGAGAAGTGGCAAGTAAGCCAGCTTTGGCAGATCCGTCTATCCAGAAATCCATCGAGAATTCAGCCAAATCATTGGGATTAACTTTCAAATATTTGCCGAGTGGGGCCGGACATGATGCTCAGGAAATGGCCAGATTGGCTCCGATGGGAATGATTTTCGTTCCAAGCAAAGACGGAATCAGTCATGCTCCAAAAGAATATTCCTCGCCGGAAGATATTGCAAACGGAGCAAACGTGTTGCTTCTGACAATTCTTTCC
Source organism: Algoriphagus sp. (assembly GCA_036676605.1). Taxonomy (GTDB): domain Bacteria; phylum Bacteroidota; class Bacteroidia; order Cytophagales; family Cyclobacteriaceae; genus Algoriphagus. The sequence continues at coordinate 11,534 of JAKFCO010000127.1, read as the reverse complement.
CTTGATAAATCTTTGAGGTAAAATCAAAAACGATTATCCATTACTTTGCCAGAAGTGCTGAAATAGAGGTTTCAAAAGCGGATAATTTGTCCACTGACGACAGACGACAGCCCCTAAATTTGGTCTTCAGACTTTATATTATTGGGTTACTGGCAGGATTACGGATGCTCATAAAATCAAATCTGATTTCCCGGTTTTCGAAACTTTTTGCGATTGATTCGCATTTAATGTCTATACATCAAAATCACTTCCATGCGCACGATCAAGAAAACCCATAAAGCAGAATATCGACCAATCGGAGATTTGGTTACTTACAGCCCTTTGCCTACGCGAAGCCTTCAGCAGATTGATCCATTTATCTTTTTGAATCACCACGGGTTCCAAACCTACCCGAAATACAATCAGGGGCTGCCTTTTGGTCCGCATCCGCACCGTGGAATGGAAACAGTGACTTTCATTCTGGAAGGAGACATCATGCACAAGGACTCATCAGGTCATGAATCGGTCATGGGTCCGGGCGGAGTGCAATTCATGACTGCAGGTAGGGGTTTGATCCACGAGGAAGTGAGCAGTTCTGAATTCAAAAAAAATGGAGGCGATCTGGAGATTTTGCAGCTTTGGCTGAATCTGCCTGCAAAGAAAAAGATGGCGGATCCTAAATATGTTGGATTGCAAAAAGAGGAAATCGCAACTTTTGATTTGGACGAAGGAAAAGTGAAAGTTCAGCAGCTTTTCGGAGAATGGAATAGCTTGAAGGGAGCGTTCAAAGAGTCCTTTCCGTTGACTATGAGCACCATTTATCTGGAAAAAGGAGGCAAGTTTGAAAAGTCAATTCCCTCAAATGAGAACATCTTTTTCTACATAGTTAGAGGAGAATTAGAAGTAAATGGATTTGAAATTCCTTTCCGAAATTTGGTGGAATTTTCTAATGAAGGTGATAAAGTTGCCGTTGAAGCTTTGGAAGATTCTATTCTGATTCTTGGTCATGCTCTTCCGTTTAATGAACCTATGGTTGCACAAGGTCCATTTGTGATGAACACACAGCAGGAAATCCAGGAGGCTTACAGGGATTATCAGGCTGGGAAATTCGGAAGCTGGGAGAGTTAGTCAACTATCCATGATATCCTGAGAGATCAATCTATAGATCTCCGCAAGCTGTTCATTGTAGCTGAGGAATTGATGATGATCTTCCAGGGTCTCAAAATCTTCCCGAATCGCCGGTCCGGTTTGCGAATTTTTTGCTCCGATCTGGAGGCTTTTTGAAATCGTCTCGATGATCAAAGGTTTCAGCATTTCAAAATCAACCCCTTGCCTGCGCATGATTTCCTCTGCGATCCGGATCATATGATTCGAAAAATTACTTGCAAAAACAGCAGCAACATGGATTGCCTTTCGGTCTTTTGATCTCACTACATAAATCTGGGGAGAAAGACTCTTAGCCAGTTTTTTCAACTTTTGCAATGTTTCCTCATCTTCAGATTCAAGGAGAAAAGGAACATCTTCGAAGTCAAGCTTTCGCTCTTTGGTGAAAGACTGTAATGGATAAAAAATTCCGGTAAAACTCGCCGAGCTATATCCCAAAATATCCAAAGGCTGAGTTCCGGAGGTGTGAATCAAAATACTCCCTTCCGGCAAAATCACTTCATCCGCAAGTTCCGGAATAGCTGAATCCTTCACAGCAAGGATAAAAATCTCAGCCTTACTTTCCGAAAAATCAAGATCATCTTTTGGTTCTGCAGAATACAATCGTTCGGTGATGATCCGGGCTTTTTTGATTTCTCTTGCATATACCTCAGTCACTTCATGCCCGGCATTATCCAATGCCGGCGCCAAATGCCAGGCAACATTTCCCGCACCCAAAATGGCTATTTTGAACTTCATTGCGGAATTAACCCAATTTTTACTGAAAATAAAAAAGCCATCCGAATCTCTTCGAATGGCTTTCCTGGAAGTCTATCCTAATGTTAAATATGCAACGCTCTGTTATCTGTTGCCGCCAAACAAGCTTCTTTGAAAGCCTCCGTGTAAGTTGGGTGAGCATGGGACATTCTGGCTATATCTTCTGCAGAAGCTCTGAATTCCATCGCAACAACTGCCTCAGCGATCATATCGGCAGTTCTCGGACCGATCATGTGAACTCCCAGGATCTCGTCAGTTTCAGCATCTGCCAGCACTTTTACCAATCCATCTGTATCCATAGAGGCTCTTGCACGTCCGGAAGCCATAAATGGGAATTTCCCGGTTTTGTATTTTACTCCCTTTTCTTTGAGCTGCTCCTCGGTGTATCCTACAGCTGCCACTTCCGGCCAGGTATAAACCACACCAGGAATAAGCAGGTAATTAATATGAGGCTTCTGTCCGGCAATTGATTCAGCAACAAAAACACCTTCTTCTTCAGCCTTGTGAGCAAGCATAGCGCCTTTCACTACATCTCCGATCGCAAAGATATGCGGAACGGAAGTTTGAAGATGGTCATTTACTTCAACCAATCCTCTATCCGTGATTTTCACGCCAGCAGCTTCTGCATTTAATCCGTCGGTGTACGCCTTTCTTCCAATGGAAACGAGAACGTAATCGCCTTTCAATTCAACGATTTCGCCTTTTCCATTATCAGCCTTTACAATTACTTCAGTGCCTTTGTTTTCCACTTCCACCACTTTGTGATTCAGGTAGAATTCAAAGCCTAATTTCTTCAGGGATTTTTGCAATTCTTTACCCATCGTCCGGTCCATGGATGGAATCAAAGCATCCATGAATTCCACCACAGAAACTTTTGCGCCCATCCTGCCATAGACAGAACCGAGCTCCATTCCGATCACACCACCACCAATTACGATCAGGTGTTTTGGGATTTCCTTCATGTTCAAAGCCTCTGTCGAGGTGATGATTCTGTCTTTATCAAGCTTGATAAAGGGAAGAGATGCCGGCTTGGAACCGGTAGCAATGATGATGTTTTTACCTTGAATAACTGCAGAAGAACCATCGTCTTTGGTCACTTTCACAGTATGAGCATCGACAAATGAGCCCAGGCCCTGATGAACATCGATTTTGTTTTTCTTCATCAAAAACTGAATCCCATCCACATTCTGCTTTACCACTTCATTTTTGCGGGCAATCATCTGAGGAAGGTCCACTTTCAAATTATCCAGCTTGATGCCGTGAGTTTCGAAAGTGTGGGCAGCATTGTGAAAATGCTCTGATGAATCTAAAAGTGCTTTGGAAGGAATACAGCCCACATTCAGGCAAGTACCACCCAAAGTTGGGTATTTCTCGATAATGGCGGTTTTCATTCCGAGCTGCGCAGCTCTGATCGCTGCTACATACCCACCCGGACCCGAACCGATAACTATGACGTCGTACATTTCTTTAGTGTTTGTATCAGGTACAAAGTACAATGTACCAAGTACCGGTTTATTTAACATTTAAGCTTTGTTTGAGCTTAGCGATCATGTTCTGAATATGATCCAACTCAAGTTCAAGCTTTTCAAAATCTTGACTATTTATAAAATTAAGCCTGTTTGAAATTACCAATTGGGTGTCTAACTCAAAAGATGAACCCTGTGCAATTCCAAGAAAATGGTTGAAGTCTTTATCAGTGTTTCGACCTGCTCCTTCGGCAATATTTGAAGGAATCGAAACAACACAACGATTAATCTGACTGATCAAGCCATATCTTTCTTCCTTAGGAAGTTTTTCAGTAACCCGATAAACTTCAACTGCTAAGTCAATGGCCTTTTGCCAAACCTTCAATTCTTTGTAGCGATGCATGCTTTTATTATTTAGGTTAAAAATATGTTTCTCTAATTTAACCTAAATCAACTAATAGCCTACGCCGCAATACCTTGTACTTTGTACATGGTACATTGTACCTATAATATTAAACTCCAAACAACAATCTTGTCGGGTCTTCCAGCAATTGCTTCACGCGAACCAGGAAGCTTACTGACTCACGTCCATCGATGATTCGGTGATCGTAAGAAAGTGCCAGGTACATCATAGGGAGAATTTTCACTTCGCCATTGACAGCCATCGGTCTTTCGACAATGTTATGCATTCCCAAAATCGCTGACTGAGGCGCGTTGATGATCGGAGTAGACATCATAGATCCGAATACACCACCATTGGTGATAGTGAATGTTCCTCCGGTCATCTCTTCGATCGAAAGTTTATTGTCTCTTGCTTTCCCTGCAAGTCTGGCGATCTCTTTTTCAATCTGATCAAACGACATTGATTCAGCATTTCTCACTACAGGAACTACCAAACCCTTTGGTGCAGATACGGCAATTGATATATCGCAGTATTCATTGTAAATGATTTCGTTTCCGTCAATTTTAGCATTTACAGCAGGCCACTCCTGAAGAGCTACGCAAACAGCCTTGGTGAAGAAGGACATAAAGCCCAATCCTACTCCATGCTTTTCTTTGAATTGATCTTTGAACTTAGATCTCATGTCCATGATCGGCTTCATATTAACCTCATTAAATGTGGTCAACATGGCTGTTTCATTTTTCACCGCAACTAAACGACGGGAAACAGTCTTTCTCAATGAAGACATTTTCTCTCTTCGCTCGTTTCTTGCGCCGGCCACGATTACCTTGGCTGGTTCTGCAGCTTTAGTTGCAGACGCAGGACTTGGTGCTGCAACAGGCTTTTGAGCACTCATCGCATCTTCCTTGGTAATTCTTCCATCTTTTCCGGTTCCGGAAACTGCCGTTGGAGAAACTCCTTTTTCTGCCAAAATTTTTGAAGCGGCAGGCGAAGCGTGACCTGATGCGTAGGTTTCATTTCCGGAAATTGAGGCAGCTGCAGGAGCTTCAGTTTGGGAGGAAGGTGCTGAAGATGTTGCTGCAGGAGCAGCTTCAGTTACCTCAATTTTACAAATCAAACCGCCTATTTCAAGTGTGTCACCTTCTTTAGCTACATGGCGCAAAATACCAGTCGCCTCAGCCGGCAATTCAAAAGTTGCTTTATCTGAATCTACTTCTGCTATGATCTCATCAAGCTTCACAAAATCACCGTCTTTCTTAAGCCAAGAAGCTAAAGTAACTTCAGTGATCGATTCTCCGACGGTCGGTACGATCATCGTTTTTACCTCACCGGTTTTTCCAGAGGCTGAGGAAACTGCAGGAGCAGAAGTTGGGGATGTAGTTGACATAGGGACGGGAGTTGATGAAGATGATTCAGAAACAGAAATTGAGGACTCCTCGATCACGCAGATTACTCCACCGATTTCAAGAGTATCGCCCTCCTGAGCTTTGATTCGAAGCGTACCGGCAGATTCCGCAGGAAGTTCAAAAGTGGCTTTATCAGACTCCAGTTCACATAGCACTTCATCCATTTGAACCTGATCACCATCTTTTTTGAACCATTTTCCAAGGGTCACTTCGGTGATCGACTCGCCCACTGCAGGCACTTTGATTTCTTTGCTCATAGGTTATTATTTTTCTTTTCCCTTCGGAAAAAGCAGAAACAAAATGAAATAATATTTAAACGTTCTCTTTTGCTGAGAACAAGGATAATTAGATGTTACAGTTTTAAAGCTTTGGAAACTATTCCTTTTTGCTCCTCCACGTGAACTTTATTGTAACCGGTCGCCGGAGATGCACTTGGTTTTCTCGCGATCAAATCCATCGGAATTTCTTTATACAGAAGTCTTAGAAGATAATTCCAATAACCCATGTTTTCAGGTTCTTCCTGTACCCAAACCAGTTCAGCTTTTGGATAATTTGCCAAAACCTCAAGGATTTGCTTTTTCGGGAGCGGATGAAGCTGTTCCAGACGAACGATTGCTACATTTTTCACCTTTTCTTTCTCTCGAGCCTCCTCAAGATCATAATATATTTTACCTGAGCAGAGCACTACTCTTTCGACATTTTTAGGATCAACAGTGGTGTCAGGAAGAACCTCTCTGAATCTGCCGCTTGTAAATTCCGACAAAGGAGAAACAACTTTTGGATGTCTTAAAAGTGATTTTGGAGACATTACCACACATGGCTTTCTGAACTCCCATGTTTGCTGTCTTCTCAGCAAGTGGAAGAAGTTAGAGGGCTCAGTGATATTGGCAATAATCATATTGTATTCAGCTGCGAGCTGAAGGAATCGCTCAGGACGAGCATTTGAGTGCTCTGGTCCCTGACCTTCATAACCATGAGGAAGTAGCATCACAAGGCCGTTCATTCTCTGCCATTTGGATTCACCGGAAGAAATAAACTGGTCAATCATGGTCTGAGCTCCGTTGGCAAAATCTCCAAATTGAGCCTCCCAAATCGTCAGTGAATTAGGGTTAGCCATTCCATATCCATATTCAAAACCAAGAACGGCATATTCCGAAAGCAGGGAATTGTAGATTTCGAAGTGACCTTTGCCACCCTTCATCTCTTTCAAAGAATTGTAAGGCTGATTCGTGTTTGCATCATGGATAACGGCATGACGGTGAGAGAATGTGCCTCTTTGAACGTCCTGACCGGTAAGTCGGACGGTCTTTCCATCCAGAACTAATGATCCGTAAGCCAGCAGTTCCGCACAAGCCCAATTGAGTTCTTTGGTTTGGAAGAACATATCCTTCCGTTGCTTCATTTGGGCCTCAATCTGCTTGATTGGCTTAAATCCTTTAGGAACAAAAGTCAAAGCATCAGCAACTTTCTCAACTACAGCCTGATTAATTCCGGTTTCCGGAGATTGGTCAAAATCCTCTGGTGTTGATCTTCTTAAGCTTGCCCACTCTCTTTCAAATTTGGTAGCCTGATATGGGAGAGGCTTTTCTTTGACCATGTTCAGACGATCCTGAAGGAGCTGTCTGAATTCCTCATCCATTTGAGATGCGATTTTCGCATCAATATCACCACGCTCTGTGAGTTTCTTTACGTAGATTTCTCTTGGATTTGGGTGCTTTGAAATAATATTGTAAAGTTCCGGCTGAGTGAATTTAGGCTCATCGGATTCATTATGACCATGTCTTCTGTAACAGACCATGTCCACAAAAATGTCTTTGCTGAATTTCTGTCTGAACTCGGCAGCAAGCCTGGCAGCAAAAACAACTGCTTCCGCATTGTCGCCATTTACGTGAATTACAGGAGCATCAATGATTTTAGCAACGTCTGTACAATAAATCGAAGTACGTGCATCATCAAAATCAGTAGTAAATCCAACCTGATTGTTGATTACAAAATGGATAGTTCCTCCGGTATTGTATCCTTTCAGGCCAGCCATTTGAGTTACTTCATAGACAATTCCTTGTCCTGCTACGGCTGCATCTCCATGGATCAAGACAGGTAATGCTTTTTTAGCGTCTCCCTTGTGTTGGGAATCTATTTTTGCTCTGATAAATCCTTCAACAACCGGATTCACCGCCTCAAGATGTGATGGATTTGGAGCAAGTTTTAAATGTACTTTCTTCTGTTCCGGAGTGATAATGTCACTGGAATAGCCCATGTGATACTTCACATCACCGTCTCCCATAGTAAGATCAGGCTTTGCTGTTCCTTCAAACTCAGAGAATATCTGCTCATAGGTCTTACCCATGATATTGGCCAGAACATTCAAGCGACCTCGGTGAGCCATTCCAATCATCACTTCCTCTACACCTAAGTGGGCTGAAGCATTGATTAGAGCATCCAAAAATGGTATTGTCGTTTCTCCTCCTTCAAGGGAAAATCTTTTTTGACCCAGATACTTGGTATGAAGGAAGTTTTCAAAAACTACTGCTTGGTTAAGTTTAAAAAGGATTCTCTTCTTCTCGTCTACTGTTGGATTAAATGCAAGAGCTTCTTCTTCAACCTTAGTCTTGAACCAATCCAGCATCTCAACATCTCTTATATAGAGATATTCGAAGCCCATCGGGCCTTCATAAATAGTCTTCAATGCATCGATAATGCCAGAAAGCTTTGCTGCACCAATACCGATTTCATTTCCAGCCTGGAATTCAACATTCATGTCCTCAGCTCCCAATCCAAAATTTTCAGGATCGATCATGGCCTTTCGGTCACGTCTTTCTCTTACGGGATTGGTTTTGGACCTTAAATGAGCTCTTGAACGGTAAGCATGAATTAAAGCTCGCACCTTAATCTCTTTTGGAAGGAGCTCCATATCCATGATGGTCCCAGGCGAAGCGAGAGATCCGCTCTTTTGAATAGAAACAGATGGCTGAGCTTCCTGAGCATGTCCATTTCCTTCCTCACTATAGTTGGTTAAGGCAAAATCAAAACCATCAAAAAATTCCTTCCAGCTAGGATCAATTGAAGCCGGATCTGTTTTATATGAAGAATAGAGCTCATCTATATAGGATACGTGAGCATTGGCGATGTAGGAGAATTTATCCATGGGTGCGTTAATCAGAACTAGGCAAAACTAACGTCAATTAATCGTTTTAAAAAACTGCTAATTTGCTTTTGCAAATATACATATTAGTCTTCCCTGAAAAAGCAAAAAAATGCTGGCCAATTACTCTTCTGATTTATTAATAAAGGATCATTGAGACAGTCAAAATCATTTATCCAACTACCTGTGAATCGGGTAGGAGAAACGGGATTAGTTCCCTATCAGTCCTCTCACACCACCGTACGTACCGTTCGGTACATGGCGTTCCTTAAGTTTTGAGTCTGACCTTTTGGTAATAGTCTGCCAAGAATATGTAGCCGGCGTTCCTTAGACTTTCATTTGTGATCGTGGTTTTAAGGATGAAGCTGTTGGCTGTATGCCAGTAAGCTTTCCTTGTGTTTGCCCACACCCAAGCTTTATCAGGTTTACCAGTTTGGTGCCTATCCGTTTCCACTGTTTCCAGATTATCATCCTGATTCGTCTCCTGTACCACTCGTCTATTCCAAGAAGCAGTTTCTGCATATCTGCCAATTTGAAGTAATTCACCCAGCCAATTATGTATTGACGGAGTGCTTCCTTCCTGCGGTCATTTCCCCAGCCATTGCTACGGGATGTCAGCTCTTTTAATTTGGCTTTCATCTTACTCACACTTTTCGGGTGTTTCCGCAACCGTCCTTCTCCTTTCATCTTGTAAAAAGAATACCCAAGAAATTTTACTTTGGATATGGGGGCTGTTTGGCTTTTCTCTCTGTTCACTTTTAGGAACAACTTATCCTTTATGTATCGGATAATCGAACTCATCACCCGCTCTGCACTTCGTTTGTTCCTGCACAATATAACCACGTCATCTGCGTAGCGTACAAACTTATGCCCTCTGCGATCCAGCTCCTTATCCAGTTCATTGAGCATGATGTTACTCAAAAGCGGGCTTAATACTCCTCCTACACAATTGGTAACTTTTTACATTATTTTGATTTTTTATCTCCTTTAATGGGATGGAATGTTTAATGTCTATAATATCATCTCCAACGATTATCTCTTTCACCAGCAGCCTGAGTATCTTCTTTTTCTCCTTTATATCCAGCTGGTTTAGGTTCTGATCAATCTGACTGGTAAAGCTTGGAACATCCAGTAACTGCAGTCGTTGGTCCAAAGCCGTTTCATGGACTTTTAGGTTATCTAAGTCTTTCTCAATTGCATTGACTTTTCTCTGGAGCTCCGGCATTCTCTTTCTCAATTGGGCCAAAGGGATCAGGTCTTCCTGATAAGCATCCAGCAATTTATCCACAGCCTGCACGGCCTTTCCTTTCTGTTTTTCAAGTGCTGCTTTTTGATGGATCACCGGGCTTATCCGTTTGGTATCCGCAACTCTTTTTTCTACTTCTTTTTGGATCAGATCGGGATTTTGTAACAGCAGCACGATCTGATCCCAAACAATCTTGTCAATATAATCCTGCCTCAGCGGCTTGCAAGTACACTTTCTTCCACCTTCAAAGCGATACTGATCTGAGCCAAAGCAGCGATAATAATAGATCTTATTTCCAGCAGTCGTTGTCGTAAATGTTCTGTAAAGAGAGTATCCACACTCACTACATACCATCATACCACCCTGTAACAAGGTTTCAATATTAGTATTTCGTTTAGAGTGAAGCTTATTTGACTTTAATCTTTCCTGGGCTATAGCAAAGGTTTCCTCATTGATGATAGCTGGAACGGGTATTTCAATCCATTCTTCTCTTGGTTTCTCCCGATTACATCCATTTTGTGCCACATAGCCGCCGTTAGCCCTTATAGGTTTGGTGATCCGTTGCCGTTCTGCCTGCTCAGTCTTCCCAAAGCAGGCCTTGCCCGAGTAAGCGGGATTGCGCAGCATCGCCCAGATAACAGACCTATCCCATCTTGACAGCTTTGTTCTGGTACGGATTTTTAAGGCCGTAAGGGATCTTGCTACCTCACCTATGCCACAGAAGTCTTCGGTATACATTCTGAAAATCTCTTTGACCACTAGGGCCTCTTCTTCATTAATCTCATAAGTGGCAGCGGTGCAGTCTGTTTTTTTGATATAATTATATCCATAAGGGGCACCACCCAAAACACTCACAACACCTGATTTCGCTTTAAAAAGCTTACCACGACGAGAACGTTCTTTGATTATGGCCCGTTCATACTCGGCGATCATACCCTGAAATTGAAGCAGTAGGGCTTGCTCTGGGGTATCTGCTTTGGGAGAATTGACAAACAGAACTTCTGTACCGCTGGAGCTGAATTCATCTATCAGCAGCACCTGGTAGGCGTAGTTGCGGCTTAATCTGTCCGGGCTATAGATTAATACGGCCTGTATTTGGCTCTCTGCACTTAGATCCCTCACTTTTTCCAGGCCAGGACGAACCAATATCGCTCCGCTATACCCCTCGTCTTTAAAGATATATTCCGGGGGAACAATATAGCCCTGATCTTCTGCAAACTTTATAAGTTCATCTACCTGGCTACCGATGGTTTTATTCTCCTTCTGTTGATCGGAGGACACTCTGGTATAAATGGCTGCTGTTTTCATATGCCTGATCTTCTATGGGTTGGTGGATAGAATTTGCGGACGAAATGAATTCTGGCTGGCCTGGGACGAGAAGATGGTAAGCCTGTGTGAGCTTTTGCTCCCACAAACGGTCATAGGAGAACGATATTTTAGCGGTCTTCTCCTTTTTGGCCATGGTCGTGTTTTTTTGATAAAAACTCTTCCAAGGCCATTCTGACTATTTTGCTGATCGAAGTCCCTTGCGAGACGGCGAACTCTTTTACCCGACGGATCAGACTGGGTGGAAGTTTTACAGTAAAGACCACCGAATTCTCTGGAATAGTTAGCTTCTGTTTGTGCTCCTTGGCGCGCTGAACATACCGATAAGCCTGTATCTGAGATACCCCATAGATATCCATTAACTGCTCTACAATACTGGTATGGGGCTTTTGTTGCTCCAACAAGCTGTGTGCCTGATTGATTCTTTCTACTAATTCCGAATTTTGTGATCTTTTCATGTTTCATAAATATAATACCTTTTATGAAATTATCCAAGCCGTTTTAAAACCTGCCACGCCTGATCTTATATAAAGTCTAATAATTAATTGCACATACCTGTTTTAATTCTTCATTTGGTTTCTGGAAGTGAGAAAACATTTTCCAAAATGCCGCTATCCTATCATTTAAAGTCTCTACATACCTGTTG
>JAKFCO010000126.1:0-8444 GCA_036676605.1 Algoriphagus sp. | reverse complement strand
CTTCAGGCCTTCTCTATAGGTGCTGTTCAGGATTTGAAATCCTGAACCGAGATCGTAGGTCCGCGATGGCTATCGGGATCCAATCTGAAAAAACCCCAGCACTTAAATAATCCTTCGAGGTTCAATAAATGGCAAAGGATGCTCTGAAACCTTTGCGTTCCTGCGCGGACTTTGCGTTTTTAAAAAAAATCAACCTCACCTGTTTTTGGCAACTCCCGAAATTGGATTTTGACATTGAATCGGCCAAAAAACCAATGGCATTTTCTTTCATTTTACCTGGGGCTCCGCAAGCTCCACCCCAGGCATTACATTGTCGGCCCTTCAGGCCTTTTTATCTGCGCCTTGGCGCCTTCGCGAGTAATTAAAATCGTCGCGACTTTGCACCGTGGCGAGAAATTCCTTTGTGCTCTTTTGTTGACTTTGTGGTTAACAAGAAAAATGTCCAGGTTCCGGAGAAGCAGGACAACTGAAACTGCGCCTTTGCGCCTCTGCGGGAGATAAAAGAAAGCAAAGCACAGAGTCTCGGTAGACCAAACCAGTAAAAACAGAAAAGCGAACTATAGATTAATCGCAAGTAATCTTCTCAATCCTGCTATATTGATTGCCTATGACCGAAAAGGAATTCTTAAAAACCCGCCTGTATATTACAGTATTTGCAACGCTCGCTATCGGAGCACTTCTAACCTGGAATCATTTCCATGGCGGTGTGCCCAGCCATCATGTTTTGGCAGATGAAAGCCTGCCGCTTATTTCCAATTGGTGGGGAGGAATTTTGATTCCAACACTGACTTGGTTTCTCACCTTCCGTATCCAAAAGAGAATCTATCGCTCCGGAAATACGGAAACATTTAACAAACAAAAGCAAGCCTTATATGGCTTTGTAGGTGCCATGTCTTTCGGAATTCTGCTCGCAGTCTTTTTTTCCTTTGGTAACACTGATGTGCCAGGCTATATGATTTTGGGACTATTCCCGCTCGCTCTGTTTTTCCCTATTTATCGGGCAGAATGTCTGTTGGGGTTTGTCTTCGGTATGACTTACACTTTTGGTGCGGTCCTTCCAACGGGCGTTGGTTCCATTCTTGCCTTAATCGGTGCAGCGATATACCTTTTGGTTAGACCTGGAATAATCTATGTCGGCTCTAAGTTGATACGTGGTGTATTTACTGTTAAAAAATAGTCCGGTGGAATGGGGATCTGAATTGTTCCTTTGGAAAGGAATTCACAGATTCAACCTGTTATTTTTCAATTGAGGTGAGTGCTGTAAGTCGTGCCGTGCTGCATCCAATAAACTGAATGCATTTATTTTAAAAGACAGTTCAATGGAAAATCTACCTTTCTACATTCCCCTGATTTTCGGACTGACAACAATTTTGACTGTTGCACTTTTTTATAAGGCAACCAATTATTCAAAAGCAACATTACTAATTTTATTGATTTGGTTGGCTTTACAAGCCTTCGTCGGACTATCAGGTTTTTACAAAGTCACCGATACGATTCCGCCAAGATTTTTACTTCTGGTTTTGCCTCCACTTTTATTTATCATCGGACTTTTTGCGACGTCCAAAGGACGAAAGATCATTGACAGGTGGGACGCGAAGACCTTGACGATAGTACATGTAGTTAGAATTCCCGTTGAAATAGTTCTCTTCTGGCTTTTTGTGAACAAAACCATTCCTGAACTTATGACCTTTGAGGGAAGAAACTATGATATTTTATCGGGACTTACAGCTCCTATTATTTTTTACTTTGGTTATATAACAAAGCAATTAGACAGGAAAATAATCTTGATTTGGAATTTCATCTGTTTGGGACTTCTCATAAATATTGTAGCAAATGCCATTCTCTCAGCACCATTTCCATTTCAAAAGTTTGCTTTTGAGCAGCCCAACATTGCTGTTTTATATTTTCCTTTCATCTGGTTGCCCTGTTGTGTAGTTCCTTTGGTTTTACTTTCCCACCTGGCCACAATCAGGCAATTGGTGCATGCCGGACGAAAGAAAACTTCACCGAGCGCTATCGGGAGGGGAGCGCATGACTTGATTCCTAACCCGGAAATCCAAAAAGTAAGAGATTAATGCAGATTTCTTTGTGCTCTTTTGTTGACTTTGTGGCTAAAAACAAAATCAACATTACCTGTTTTTGGCGACACCTGAAATTGGATTTTGACTTTGATGCGGCCAAAAACCTGCTATTCGAGATTTGAAATCTCGAATCCAGATCGCGGGATTTATAATCCTCAGACTTAAATAATCCTTCGAAGTTCAAAAACCTCAAAGAATACTCTTACTCCTTTGTGCTCCTTCGCGGACTTTTCCGTTAAAAAAAAAATCCCCTAGCCCCCTTGTTAAGGGGGAGTTGCGTAAAACTGAACTCCAAAACTTATTGCTAAAATCTTAGCCCCTCTGCCATTTTGGGGATGAAATCCTTCCCTCGTGCTATTCGAGATTTGAAATCTCGAATCCAGATCGCGGGATTTATAATCCCTGCTCTTAAATAATCCTTCGAAGTTCAAAAACCTCAAAGATTACTCTGACTTCTTTGCGCTCCTTCGCGGACTTTGCGGTTTAAAAAACAAAATCCCCCTGGCCCCAACGCAAATCTTTTTTTGCGGCAAGACAGTCTAATTCTTAGCTTTAGAAGACGGGGAATTGGTCAAAACTCCTGAAACAGCCATCCAAAAATTTTATCCAAAACCATGAAATTAAAAGCTTTTACCACTGCACTCTTGATGTGCCTTTCCCTTTTGGCTTTTAGCCAGTCCGAAAACCCGATCATGAAACTTTTACCGGAGGGTACTATCCTCCACGGCAACATTCCCTACAACAATGACACCCTGAAAAAGCACTTGTTGGATATTTACTTGCCTGCCAATGCAACAGGAGATGTTCCACTGGTAATCTGGGTACATGGCGGGGGTTGGTTATCAAATAATAAATACGCAGACATGGGCTATATGAAAGCCACCATTGCCGAAATCCTCAAGAGCGGCTATGGCCTGGCTTCCATTGATTATCGGTTCAGTACCGATGCAGTTTTTCCTGCTCAAATTCAGGATTGTAACAAGGCTGTTGCCTTTCTTTATGAAAATGCTGACAAGTATGGAATTGATAAAAATCGCTTGGCGCTCATGGGCTTTTCCGCAGGAGGGCATTTAGCTTCACTCATGGGGCTGTCGAAAAACAATAAGGTTGGTGATTTCTTCATGTTCAAAACTTCGAAATCCTTTGATTTCAAAGCCGTGGTAGATTTTTACGGCCCTGCTGAATTAGTCTTGTTTCCCAAAGCCAATGACCCAAAGTCGCCCGAAGGAATCCTGATCGGAGCCGCACCGCTGGATCGGCCTGATCTGGCTGAAATTGCCAGTCCGGTAACTTATGTGGACAAAAACGATCCTCCTTTTCTGATCATTCATGGGGAGAAAGACGATCTGGTTTCCCCGAATCAATCCAGATTATTAAGCGGCTGGCTTACTTCGGTAGGAGTGCAGAATGAACTGATCATCGTGAAAGATGCTCCGCATTTTGGACCGCAGTTCGATGTGGATGCCGTCCGAACCAAAGTCATGGATTTTCTGAAAAAGGAATTGAATTGATTTTCGAAACAAGGATTGATAATCTCATTCCTTGTAAAACCGTAATATGAGTGTATGCTTTCTTACCGGTAGGAGAATTTTCTTCTCGTAAATGGCTGAATCCCGCTTTATTCGGGAGGAAGACCCCGCCTCGGCGGGCAGGCGATGACGGAAGACCCCACCACGGTGGGCAGGCGAAGAAATCAAAAATCTTGCGTTTCCCAGTATTTTCACTTGTGAAAGTCAACAACTGGCTGGATGGCGGAGATACATAAACCGTAAGAATAACAGCAGGGAAATCCGAAAAAAGGTGCAATCCTTCGACTAATCAGGCTTAGTATCAAAACAAACAGTCAATTTGAGATCCGAATGAAATTACCCTTAAGTGACAACAAATTCCTTTTTCTTCTTTTCGCAATAGTAATTGTTATTGCCCTGGAAGTATTGTCCCTGATGGGTATTCATATCCCCATGCCTTATGCACCATTTGCATTTGCTGGATTTATTTTTGGAATTGGCTACAATGTTTTGTGGAGCGGCGTCAAAGCAATCTTCAAACTCCAGTTCAGCAATATAAATCTGCTCATGCTGATTGCTGTCATCGGGGCATTCTATATTGGGGAATTTGCTGAGGCGGCTGTTTTGGTTGTGCTGTACGTGTTGGGCGAACGCCTGGAAGATATTGGCATCGAAAACAGCAAATCTTCTTTAGATGAATTGGTCAGCAAAGCACCAAAGACAGCATTTGTGAAATCACAAAACGAGTTTGTTCTTATTGACAAGGTGCCTGTGGGAACAATCGTTCAGGTAAAACCGGGGGAAATGATTCCTCTTGATGGTAAAATAATTTCCGGTGAAACTTCGGTTGACGAGGCTGCCATCACCGGCGAACCAATTCCTAAGGATAAACATAAAGGCGATACCCTTTTTGCCGGAACTCTAAATAAAAGCGGGTTCATTGAAATCGAAACCACGAAGCTTTCTGTGGATACCACATTTTCGAAAATCATTCGCCTGACTTTTGAAGCATCTGCCAACAAAAGTGAAACACAAAAATTCATTCAGAAATTTTCAAAATACTACACCCCATCCATGATTTTACTGTCTGGATTTTTGTTTGTTATTCCTGTATACTTTTTGGGTTTAGAGTTCAATCATTGGTTACTCCAGGCCATTACACTTTTGGTCATTGCCTGTCCGTGCGCGTTAGTCATTTCGACCCCTATAGCCATTTATGCTGCCATCGGCAACGCATCTGCAAAAGGTGCATTGGTCAAAGGAGGAAAATATATTGAAGCATTGGCAAAGATTAAAGCCATCGCATTGGACAAAACCAGAACCATCACTTATGGCAATCCGATCGTATCAGATGTATTTCCATTAAATGGGACAAGCAGGGAAGAACTATTGGCTTGCTCCGCCGGAGCGGAAATATTTTCGGAACATCCCCTTGCACAGGCAATTGTGGAAAGAAGCAGAAAAGAAGGGTTTGAACCGCACAAAGCCGAAACATTCAAAAGCATAATGGGCAAAGGAGCGACCGCTCAATGTTTGGTTTGTGTAGATGAAACCATTTATGTTGGAAAACTTGATTTCATTAAGGAACATCAGCCTGAAGATGCCGAAGCAGAAAAAATTGTAGAACAACTTTCGTCACAAGGCAAAACAAGTGTGGTTGTAAGTTTTGGAAATGGTGTGGCAGGAGTTATTGGTTTAATGGACGAAATTAAACCCGATAGTATCGAGGCATTAAAAGAAATTGAGGCAATGAATATTGAGCCTGTCATGCTCACAGGGGACAATGAAAAAGCGGCCCGGTTTGTTGGTCAGCAAGTTGGTATCAAAAAAATATACGGAGATCTGCTGCCCGAAAACAAATCGGAAAAAATCAAAGAGCTTTTGATGCAATATAAATTTGTGGCCATGGTAGGTGATGGCATCAACGATGCGCCGGCAATTGCCCTGTCAACAGTCGGTATTGCTATGGGCGCAGCAGGAAGCGACACCGCCATAGAAACAGCCAACATTGCGTTGATGAATGATAAACTTTCACTCATTCCGTTTCTTATTCGACTCAGTAAAAAGACCTTGCAAAGAATTAAATTCAATACCATTGGAGCAATAGCAGTAAAACTTATATTCATTATTCTGGCATTTTCGGGTTACAGCAGCCTGGTTTTCGCAATTGCCGCAGATGTGGGGGTAACCTTAATCGTAATCCTGACAAGTTTAAATCTGATGAAATTTGAAAATGGGGAAACCCGGTTACAAAATTAAGCCGGAAGACCTGTTGTTCAGTCCCGATGAATTCCTGAACCTGGATCATAGGTCCCGACAATTAACGGGTTATAATCCGTTTTCCAATCCTTCAGAATTGACCTCTCTTGTTTTTGGCGGCACCTGAAATTGGGTTTTGACATTGATACGTCCAAAAAAACCAATGACATTCCCATTCAACTAACCTGGGGTTGCACCCCAGGCTATTACATTGTCGGCCCTTCAGGCCTTTCGAACTTCGATTAAAATCTTTGCGACATTGCGCCTCTTCTACTATTCGAGATTTGCAATCTCGAATCCAGATCGATAGGTCCACGATAGCAATCGGGATCCAATCCTTTGACTTGAATTATCCTTCGAGGTTCCAAAAATGGCAAAGGATACTCTGACTTCTTTGCGTTCCTTCACGGACTTTGCGGTTAAAAAAAAGAAATCTCCCTTGCCCCCTTGTCAATGGGGAATTACGTAAAACTGGTCCTCCAGCTATCCTGAGGAATTTCATCACTCCCATTCTGAAAATATTCTGCTATTCGTGATTTGCAATCTCGAATTCAGATCGATAGGTCCACGATAGCAATCGGGATCCAATCCGAAAAAACCCCAGCACTTAAATAATCCTTCGAGGTTCCAAAAATGGCAAAGGATACTAAGATTTCTTTGTGTCCCTTCGCGGACTTTGCGGTTAATTAAAAAAATCCCCCTAGCCCCCTTGTCAAGGGGGCATTACGTAAAACTGGTCCTCCAGCTATCCTGAGGAATTTCATCACTCCCATTCTGAAAATATTGCAGCTGTTCAGTCCCGAATAGATAGCTTTCCTGATGTAAACCCACTTCCGCCCTCTTGGCCTCGGTATGTAGTTCCTGTTTCCCGCTTTGCGGTACAGGCTGTCAGTGAGACACAGTCTGGCCCCTCACTAAAAAAATCCACAGGATATTATCTTGACGTTCGGTCCTCTCACGGTAAACCAGCCGATAGCTATCGGAACCTCTTGCTTGGCTTCGCGACAGCCTGTCCTGTCCCTAAGGGATTGCCCCCGCGCTTAAGGGACTTTATTCGCGAAGTATTTGTATTCAATGGTGTTAATGAATGCTTCGCATTTCACCCGTTGGAACGATCAACTAATTTACCTATATTCACCATTCAAGGCACACACAGCGGTTACATGCAAGCATGAGAAACGACACCCGCACAAAAAATACATAGACAAAAAATGAAAATAGGATTAATAGGATTTGGAAAAACAGGAAAAGCAGTTGCTAATGTGATATTGCAAAATAAAGAATTTTGTCTTGAATGGGTTCTAAGACAAAGTACTCTATTAGAAAGTAGAAGCGTGGCAGAATTTTTAGGCGTGGAATCAAATGAATCCGGACTGATTTATTCAAGCTCTAAAATAAAAATGCCAGAACTTCTTGACAAACATCCGGTAGATATTATAATTGATTTTTCTTCAGAAACAGGCATATATACTTATGGAGAGGTTGCAGTTGAACGTAAAATTAAAATCATTACTGCGGTCTCTCATTATGGCGAAGTAGAACGAGAATTACTGAAAAAACTTTCAGATAATACTGTTGTATTTTGGAGTCCTAACATTACGTTAGGAGTTAATTATCTGCTCTTTGCTGCAAAGTTTCTCAAAAAAATTGCTCCGTTGGTTGATATTGAAATTATTGAAGAACATTTTAAAGAAAAGAAAGGTATTTCTGGTACGGCAATAAAAATTGCAGAAGCATTAGATTTAGAAAAGTCAGACATAAACTCTGTCAGAGCAGGAGGAATAGTTGGCAAGCACGAAGTAATTTTTGGATTTCCGTATCAAACAGTGCGTCTTATTCATGAATCTATTTCGAGAGAGGCTTTCGGAAATGGAGTCTTATTTGTTGCAGAGAACTTAGCAAACAAAAAAAATGGTTTATACAACTTTGAAGACATTTTATTGCCTTATTTTTCCAACCATTAATGCCAGCAGGTAACAACTAAGCTTTCGTTGCGTGCATAGCACAGCTTGCCCGCTGCGGCGGGAACAAAGAAACCGCTGTTGCACTGCCTGCCCCGATTTTTTCGGGGGAACCGGTGAAGTGCTTATGGGGATTGAGTCGGAGTTGTAGGCTTTTTTTTTTGTTGGTAAGAATTTAAAAATGTGTAATAAATTGTCTCTTGCCTTGGGTGTAGTATTCACCACGCCTCTTATCCTGAAACTTAAAAAAAAGCAGAAGTCCCTCCGGCAGTTTGAAATAGCTTCGAGCTGGGATATTTGAGTCCTGATCTCGGATACTTAGGCTTTTAGATCGGATGTTTATACCTGCTATTCGAGATTTGTAATCTCGAATTCAGATCGTAGGATTTCTAATCCTTAGACTTGAATAATCCTTCGAGGTTCAAAAAATGGCAAAGGATACTAAGATTTCTTTGTGTCCCTTCGCGGGCTTTGTGGCGAAAAAAAGAAATCCCCCTTGCCCCCTTGTCAATGGGGAATTACGTAAAACTGGTCCTCCAGCTATCCTGAGGAATTTCATCACTCCCATTCTTCTGCTATTCGTGATTTGCAATCTCGAATTCAGATCGATAGGTCCACGATAGCAATCGGGATCC